>NZ_JBHVRS010000016.1:161563-251066 GCF_042885595.1 Kitasatospora sp. NPDC058046 | reverse complement strand
CGCTGTTGAGTTCTCAAGGAACGGACGCTTCCTTCGGACCGCCTTCCAGCGGACCCTCCGGGCTTCGTTCTTTCGTGTTTCCAGCTTATCAGACGCTTTCCGCTCCGTTTTCCGGAGTTTCATTCATCGGATTCGCTTTCCGCTTTGCCGCCCCGGTCTCCCGCGGCGACTCCGGAACTGTACGGGCACCGGCACGTCACATGCAAATCGTCCCGCCCCGCTGTCGCGGGACGGGACGATCCGTCGTTCGAGCACCGTCAGGCGCGGCCCATCTCCTCGGCGATGGCCGCCGCGAAGGCGTCGATGTCGGCCTCCGTGGTGTCGAAGGCGCACATCCAGCGGACCTCGCCGGTGTGCTCGTTCCAGAAGTAGAAGCGGTAGCGCTTCTGGAGCCGCTCGCTCACCTCGCGCGGGAGGATCGCGAACACCGCGTTCGCCTGGGCCGGGCGGACCACCTCGACGCCGTCGATCTTCCGGACCGCGGCCTCCAGGCGGCTGGCCATCGCGTTGGCGTGGCCGGCGTTGCGCAGGTAGAGGTCGCCGGAGAGCAGGGCCTCGAACTGGACCGAGACGAAGCGCATCTTCGAGGCGAGCTGCATCGAGGTCTTGCGCAGGTACGTGATGTTGCGAACCCGCTCCGGGTTGAGCACCACCACGACCTCGCCGAACAGCAGGCCGTTCTTCGTCCCGCCGAAGGAGAGCACGTCGACGCCCACGTCGGTGGTGAAGGCGCGCAGCGGCTGGCCGAGCGAGGCGGCGGCGTTGGCCAGGCGGGAGCCGTCCACGTGGACGAGCATGCCCAGCTGGTGGGCGTGCTCGGTGATCGCGCGGATCTCGTCGGCGGTGTAGAGGGTGCCGAGCTCGGTGCTCTGGGTGATGGAGACCGCGAGCGGCTGCGCGCGGTGCTCGTCGCCGAAGCCCCAGGCCTGCTGGTCGAGCAGCTCGGGGGTGAGCTTGCCGTCCGGGGTGGGGACGGTGAGCAGCTTGATGCCGCCCATCTTCTCCGGGGCGCCGCCCTCGTCCACGTGGATGTGGGCGGACTCGGCGCAGACCACCGCGCCCCAGCGCGGGAGCAGGGCCTGGAGGGCGACCACGTTGGCGCCGGTGCCGTTGAAGACGGGGTAGGCCTCGGCCTTGTCGCCGAAGTGGCGGCGGAAGACGTCCTGGAGGTGGGCCGTGTAGTCGTCCTCGCCGTAGGCGATCTGGTGGCCGCCGTTGGCGAGGGCTATCGCGGCGAGGACCTCCGGGTGCACGCCGGCGTAGTTGTCGCTGGCGAAGCCGCGGACGGCGGGGTCGTGCCGCCGTACCGCGTCCGTACGGGTGAGGTCGGTCATCGGGCTGTCAGCCACAGGTGCTGTCCGTTCAGTTCTGCTGCGGGGCGGTCCCAGAGGCCCGCCAGGTGTCCGGCGAGGTCGGCGGTGTCGGTGAAGCCGGCGAACTTCGCCTCCGGCTTCTCGGCCCGCATTTCGGGACTGACCAGCGCCTTGATGACCAGGATCGCAGCCGCCGCGGTGGGCTCGCCGTCGGGGGCGGTGGTCTCCTTCTTGAAGGAGTCGGCCATGGCGAGGGTCCACGCCTCGGTGGCGGCCTTGGCGGCCGCGTAGGCGGCGCCGCCGGCGGTGGGCTTGTGCGCGGCCGCGGCGGAGATCATCGCGTAGCGGCCGGCGGTGCTCCGGACCAGCGCGGGCTGGAAGGCCAGCGAGGTGTGCTGGAGGGTGCGCACGACGGTGTCGTGCAGGAAGTCCCAGTCGTCCAGCCGGGTGTCGAAGAAGGTCTTGCCGCCGCGCCAGCCGCCGACCAGGTGGAACAGGCCGTCGACGTGGCCGTGCTCGGACTCCAGGTGGTCGGCCCAGTCGTGGACCTCCTGGGGGTCGAGCAGGTCGATCACCTGACCGCTGACCTTGGCCCCGCGGACGGCCACCCGGGTGGCGTCCAGCGCGGACTCCAGGCGCTGGGCGTCGATGTCGGCGCCGATCACGGTGGCACCCTCGGCGGTGAGGCGGCGCAGCACGGCGCGGCCGGCCGGGCCGCTGGCTCCGGCGACGGCGATGACCTTGCCGGCCAGCGGGGCGTTGGTGGAGGTGGTCACGCGGCGGCTCCCTGGATCCCGGCGCCGGTGATGCCGGCGGTGGCGGCGATGACGCCGCTCAGCTTCTTGTTGAGGGCCTCGTAGAACATGCTCAGCGGGAACTCGTCCGGGAGCACGGCGTCGCAGAGGGCCTTGTTGAGGGCCTTGCCGTCGGTGATGTCGAGCGGCAGGGCCTCGGAGCCCTTCGCCCAGGTGGAGGCCGGGTGCGGGGTGAGGTAGCGGGAGACCAGCTCGTACGCGGCGATCCAGTGGGCCGGCTTCGGCCGGTCGATGCCGTCGCGGTAGAGGGTCTCGATCTCGGCGCAGAGCGCGTTGGTGACCTGCTGGGCGCGCTCCCAGTCGATGCTGAGACGGTTGTCGCGCCAGCGCAGCGCGTCGTGCTTGTGCAGGTAGGCGAAGAGCAGCTGGCCGCCGAGGCCGTCGTAGTTGCGCACCCGGTCGCCGGAGACCGGGAAGCGGAACAGGCGGTCGAAGAGGACCGCGTACTGGACGTCGCGGGCGTGCGGGTTGCCCTCGGTCTCCAGCTGCACCGCCTCCTTGAAGGTGGTGAGGTCGCAGCGGAGCTCCTCCAGGCCGTACATCCAGAACGGGCTGCGCTGCTTGATCATGAAGGGGTCGAACGGAAGGTCGCCGTGGCTGTGGGTGCGGTCGTGGACCAGGTCCCACAGGACGAAGGTCTCCTGCGCGCGCTGCTGGTCCTGGAGCAGGCCCTCGGCGTCGGCCGGGATCTCCAGGCCGAGCTGCTGGACGGCGCTGGTGGTGACGGCGCGGAAGCGCGCGGCCTCGCGGTCGCAGAAGATGCCGCCCCAGGTGAATCGTTCCGGCGCCTTGCGCACGGAGACCGTCTCGGGGAAGAGCACGGCGGAGTTGGTGTCGTAGCCGGCGGTGAAGTCCGTGAAGGTGATCGGCACGAACATCGGGTTGTCGAAGCGGGTGCGCTCCAGCTCGGCCAGCCAGTCGGGCCACACGACGCTCAGCAGGACGGCTTCCAGGTTGCGGTCCGGGTTGCCGTTCTGGGTGTACATCGGGAAGACGACCAGGTGCTCCAGCCCGTCCTCGCGCTGGGCGGCGGGCTGGAAGGCGAGGAGCGAGTCCAGGAAGTCGGGCTCGCGGTAGCCGGTGTCGGCCCACTTGGCGAGGTCCGCGTCGACGGCGGCCAGGTAGGCGGCGTCGTGCGGGAAGTTCGGAGCGAGCTCCTGGACGGCGGCGCGGACGGTCGCGACCAGCGGGTCGACCGTGTGCCGCTGGACGGCGGCCAGGTCGATCGAGCCGTCCTTCGACTGGAGCGGGCGCAGCGTCTCGACGGCCTCCTTCAGGCGCAGCCAGGCCGGGTGGCCGGCGAGGGTCGAGACCGGGGCGTCGGCCGCCACAGCGAGCCTTGGCGAAAGATTCTGCATCGTGGACTCACTTCGACAGGAGTTATTTCAACGGGAACACCATAAGTACGAAAGGTTCTCCCGTTCAAGGGGGGTCGGACGGGCAAAGTTCCGGCGCACCACCGCTCCGGCGCGGAAACCTTCGGCGGGGGGCGGGTTGTCCGGCATGTGGACAGTGATCTGGATGTTCTGGACAGATGCGCCGTTCTGATGCGAACCTCCCCGCATGCTCCCGGCGGTGATCACGGTGGCCGTACGCCACGACAGCCCGTTCCGGGCGCCCTCCCGTCGGCACGTCTGCCGTCGCTGTCGCTGTCGCGCGCGCGGCCTCTGCTGCCGCTGTCGCCGCTGTTGTTGACCGGCCTGCCGCCGACCCGGCTGCCGCCGGTCCGGCTCGGGGGGCGCCGCGGACGCGGGCCCGTACGCCGACCATGCCGCGTGTGTTCCGGCGCCGCCACCGGGGGGAAGTGACCCGCCGGGATGCGGGCCGCCCGTCGCGCCCTCCCGTGCCCCTCACCTTCCTTCCGTCCCGCCGGTCCTTTCCCTGGAGCCCCGTCATGACCCTCCGCAAGCCGTCCGCCGTACTGCCCATCGCCGCGCTGGTCGCCGCCGCGGCCGTGCTGACCGCCTGCGCGCCGCAGGACTCGAAGTCCGACGCCGCCCCGGGCGCCTCGGGCGCGGCCGGGTCGGCGGCGGGCTGCGCACCGGGGGCGCTGGCCACGCGTACCGCCGGGACGCTGACCGTCGGCACCGACAAGCCCGCGTACGACCCCTGGTTCACCGAGGACAAGCCGGAGAACGGCAAGGGCTTCGAGTCCGCAATGGCCTACGCGGTCGCCGACAAGCTCGGCTACCCGAAGGAGAAGGTCAGCTGGGTGGTGGCGCCGTTCAACAAGGCGACCTCGCCGGGTGCCAAGGACTTCGACTTCGACATCAACCAGGTGTCCGTCAGCGACGAGCGCAAGCAGGCGGTGGACTTCTCCTCCGGTTACTACGACGTGCGCCAGACCGTCATCGCGCTGAAGAACTCCAAGGCGGCGGGGGCCAAGAGCATCGCCGACCTCAAGGGCGCCAAGCTCGGCGCGCAGGTCGGCACCACGAGCCTGGACACCATCACCGACACCATCAAGCCGAGCACCCAGCCGGCCGTCTTCGACTCCAACGACCTGGCCAAGGCGGCGCTGAAGAACGGCCAGATCGAAGCGCTGGTGGTGGACCTGCCGACCGCCTTCTACATCACCGGCGCCGAGGTGCCGGAGGCCCAGGTGGTCGGCCAGTTCGAGGTGTCCTCGCGGGCCGAGCAGTTCGGCCTGGTGCTGGACAAGGGCTCCAAGCTGACCGGCTGCGTCTCGCAGGCGGTGGACGCGCTGCGCGCCGACGGCACGCTGGCGAAGCTGGAGAAGCAGTGGCTCTCCGACGCCGTCTCGGCACCGGTGCTGAAGTGAGTGCTGACCTGGGCCCCCGGCCGAGCGGGGAGTCGTCGGGCGGGGAATCATCGGGTCGGGAGGGCTCGGTGGACCTCGCCAAGGCCCCGGTGGCGCGGACCGGGACGCCAGCCGCGGAGGACGGCTACCGCCCGTCCGAGCGGCGGCTGGCGCACGAGGCCTACCGGCGCTCCCGGGCCCGCCGCTCGGCGCTGATCGCCACCGCGTCGACCCTGGCGACGGCCGTCGTGCTCTACCTGCTGGTCGTCAACTCCCCCGGCTGGGAGGTGACCCGGCGGACCTTCTTCAACCTCGACTACGCCCGCCAGGCACTGCCCGAGGTGCTGAAGGGGCTGCGGCTGAACCTGGAGCTGATGCTCGGCTGCGGGGCGCTGATCCTGGTGTTCGGGCTGCTGCTGGCGGTGCTGCGGACGCTGCGCGGGCCGGTCTTCCTGCCGGTGCGGCTGCTGGCCACCGCGTACGTGGACTTCTTCCTCGGGCTGCCGATGATCATCTGCCTGCTGGTGATGATCACCGGGGTGCCGGCGCTGCGGCTGACCGGGGTGACCACCGATCCGCTGCTGCTGGGCGGGGCCGCGCTGGTGCTGACGTACTCGGCGTACGTCTCCGAGGTGTTCCGCTCCGGCATCGAGTCGGTGCACCCGAGCCAGCGCGCCGCGGCCCGGTCGCTGGGGCTGACCAACGCGCAGGCGATGCGGTACGTGGTGCTGCCGCAGGCCGTCCGCCGGGTGGTGCCGCCGCTGCTCAACAACCTGGTGAGCCTCCAGAAGGACACCGGGCTGGTCTCGATCGGCGGGGCGATCGACGCGGTGTACGCGGCGAAGATCATCGCGGCCCGGTCCTTCAACTTCACGCCGTACCTGGTGGCGGGGCTGGTGTTCATCGTGCTGACCATTCCGTTGACCCGGTTCGCCGACTGGCTGACCACCCGGATGAACCGCCGCCAGCTGCAGGGGGGTGCGGTGTGACGTCGAGCGAGGTGCTCCGGCTGGAGTCGGTGCGCAAGACCTTCGGCGACCAGGTGGTGCTGCGCGACGTGGACCTCGCCGTGGCCGAGCACTCGGTGACGGCGCTGATCGGGGCGTCCGGCTCCGGCAAGTCCACGCTGATGCGCTGCGTCAACCTGCTGGAGGGGATCGACGACGGGGCGATCTTCCTGGACGGTGAGGAGATCACCGATCCGCGCGCGGACGAGGACGCCGTACGGCGCCGGATCGGCGTGGTGTTCCAGTCGTACAACCTGTTCCCGCATCTGACGGTGCTGGAGAACATCACGCTCGCGCCGCGCCGGGTGCACCGGGTCGCCCGGGCCGAGGCGGAGGCGCGGGCGCTGGAACTGCTCGACCGGCTCGGGCTGGCGGCCAAGGCGAAGGAGTACCCGGACCGGCTGTCCGGCGGGCAGCAGCAGCGGGTCGCCATCGTGCGCGCGCTGGCCACCGGGCCGCGGCTGCTGCTCCTGGACGAGATCACCGCGGCGCTCGACCCGGTGCTGGTCGGCGAGGTGCTGTCGGTGGTGCGGGACCTCAAGGAGCAGGGGATGACGATGGTCCTCTCCACCCACGAGATGGGCTTCGCCCGCGAGGTCGCCGACCGGGTCTGCTTCCTGGACGGCGGGGTGGTGCTCGAACAGGGGCCGCCGGAGCAGGTGTTCGGCGACCCGCGGGAGGAGCGCACCCGGCAGTTCCTCAGCCGGGTGGTCGCCTCGGGGCGGCTCCAGGGCTGAGCGGGCACGCCCGGCCGGCGGGTACCGCACTGGCGGCCGGGGTTTGCCACGAGGCGTGCGGTGGGCGTGCGACAGGCGTGCGGCCAGGGCTTTCGCGAGGACGGGCACCACTGTGCGCCCCCGTACGCGCCCTGGCCACGCCCGGCCGGGTGCGGTGATCGTGGACCGGATGTCCGTCGCCGCGCACGGGGGCGGCGCACGGGCGACAGCCGACGGGTGACAACTGACAGCCGACAGATTTCATCATCTGTTCGCTGACCGCTGTCCGTTGTCATCTGTTCGCCGCCCGCCGCCCGCCGCCCCGTCGCCCACCGCCCCGGGAGGCCGCCGTTGCACGGACCCGCCCTGGTCAACTGGCTCCTCGCCCTCCTCGCCGCCGGCGCGGGCACCTCCTGCCTGACCCGGCTGCGCCACTCCCCCTGCGCCCCGGGCGGCGCACACCGGCCGCTCGCCCGCGAGTCCGACGCCGCCGAGGCCCTGATGGGGCTCGGCATGGCCGCGATGGCCGTCACCGGCGCCACCGTCCCGGCCGCCGTCTGGGCCGGGCTCTTCGGCCTCCCCGCCGCCGCCTTCCTGCTCGCCGCCGTCCACGCCCCGGCCGGGCGGGCGCACCGCCTGCACCACGCGGTCGGCGCGCTCGCCATGACGTACATGGCCCTCGCGATGGCCGGCGCCTCCGGCCACGGGCACCACCAGGCCGCCGCCCTGGGCCTTCCGGTGCTGACCGGGGCGCTCCTCCTCTACTTCGGCGGGTACACCCTCTGGACCGGCAGCCGGCTGCTGCGCACCCCGGCGGGCGCCCTCGCGGTCGGCACCGCCGGTCTGCCACAGGCCTGCCGACTCACCATGGGGATCGGCATGTTCGCCATGCTCCTGACCATGTGACGGCCGCACGCCACGACCTCCGGCGCCCCAAGGCCCCCGTCCGGGCGTGGCGTTGGTCACTGGCCGGACGAAAGCCGTTCCACCGGACGTCGCCAGCGCATAGGTTGGCAGGGAACGCGTTGTCGCGTTCCGTGCGTACTCGGGGAGCCCATCGATGCCTGCCCTGATCGGCCTGCTGCTGCTCGGCCTGCTGCTCTCGACCGTCGCGCCCCGGCTGCTGGCCCGGGCCCGCTGGGCGGAGCGCGAACCGGTGCTGGCACTGCTGGTGTGGCAGTGCCTGGTGGTGGCCGTCCTGCTCTGCTGTGCGCTGGGCCTCCTCCTGGCGGCCTCCGCCGCCCTGCCGGAGCTGCGCGCGCTGCTGTTCCGCGGCGCGCCGCACGGCGTGGAGGCGGCGTACGGCCTCCAGGAGGCCGAGGGCTGGGGCCGGCTGTGCGCCGCGGCACTGGCCGCGGGCGGGGTGCAGACGGTGCTGGCGCTCACCCGGGAGGTCCGCACGGCCAAGGCGCTGCGCAATCGCCGGCACGCCCAACTGGCCACCCGCGCACCCGAGTTGCCGGACAGCATCGAGAGCGACCGGAGCCGCCGGGAGCGGCTGGTGGTCCTGGAGAACGTCCGCCCGGAGGCATGGTCGCTGCCCGGACCGGACTCCCGGCTGGTGGTCACCACCGGCGCCCTCCGGCAGCTGACCGACCGGGAGCTGGCGGCCGTGCTGAGCCATGAGCGCGGCCACGTCCGGGCCCGGCACCACTGGCTCCAGCAGTTCGCCCAGGCGCTCGCCTCCGGCTTCCCCGGGGTCGGCGTGTTCAGCGCCTTCCGGGACCAGGTGGCGGAGCTGGTCGAACTGGCCGCCGACGACCGGGCCGCCCGTCGGCACGGCCGGCACACCACCGCCCTCGCGCTGGCCGAACTCAACCTGGACCGCGGGGTGTTCGGCTCCTGTCCGCCCGGCCTGGCACAGTCCCCGAAGCGGGTCGACCGGCTGCTCGCGGGCCGTCCGCGGCTCTCCGTCCCGCACCGGCTGCGGCTCACCGTCGGGGCGCTCGCCGCGCCCGCCGTGGTCGTCCTGCTGGCCGCCGCACCGGGGCTGCACTCGCTACTCTGAGGCCAACCCGGCGTCAGCCCGGGGTTCTTGACGTTCCGTCAGCCGGAAAGCCGATCCGTCAGTCGGTGGACGATCCGCAGGCCGGCCCGAGTCCGCCGCCGAGGGTCAGCTCCAGCACCTGGCGGTGGAGCGGCCTGGCCTGCTCGTACCGTTCCCGCCCGGCCTCGGTGAGGGTGAGCACGACGCCCCGCCGGTCGCTCTCGCACATCGCCCGGGTGACCAATCCGGCCTTCTCCAGGCGGGCGATCAGCCGGGAGAGCGCGCTCTGGCTCAGGTGGACGGTGTGGGCCAGCTCGCTCACCCGCACCGCGGGCCCGCCGCCGCCCCCGCACTCCTCGACGAGGCGCTCCAGCACCTCGAACTCGCTCATGCCCAGCCCGTACCGGTCGCCCAGCTCGCGGTCGAGCATGCAGGCCGCGGCGGCGTGCCGGGCCAGCAGCTCGCGCCACTGCGCGACGAGACCGGTCTCCGCCGGGGAGTCGAGTTCAGCCACGCCGCCACCCTAGCACGTGCATCGACAATTATTGCGTTCACATCTAATTCACTTGCATTGAATGCATGTGCATGTACTGTCCTCCCCATGACCACCGCGACCGTCCCATCACCCGATGCCCCGTCAACCAGCGGGCCGCACTGGACTCCCCGCCTCTGGGGCACCCTGATCGTGCTCTGCGCCGCCATGTTCCTGGACGCCCTGGACGTCTCCATGGTGGGCGTCGCCCTCCCGTCCATCGGCTCCGACCTGCACCTGTCCACCTCCACCCTGCAGTGGGTGGTCTCCGGCTACGTGCTCGGTTACGGCGGTCTGCTGCTGCTCGGCGGACGCGCCGCCGACCTGCTCGGCCGCCGCCGGGTGTTCCTGGTCGCCCTGGGCGTCTTCGCCGCCGCCTCACTGGTCGGCGGCCTGGTCGACGACGGCGGCCTGCTGATCGCGGCCCGCTTCCTCAAGGGCGTCAGCGCCGCCTTCACCGCCCCGGCCGGCCTGTCGATCATCACCACGACCTTCGCGGAGGGCCCGGCCCGCAACCGCGCCCTGTCGATCTACACCACCTGCGGTGCCAGCGGCTTCTCGCTCGGCCTGGTGCTCAGCGGCCTGCTCACCTCGGTCGGCTGGCGCTGGACCTTCCTGATGCCCGTCCCGGTCGCACTGCTCGCGCTGGTCTTCGCCGTCCGGCTGCTCCCCCGCCCGGTCGAGGAGCGCGCCAAGGGCGGCTACGACGCGCTGGGCGCGATCACCGGCACCGCGACCGTTCTGCTGCTGGTCTTCACCGTCACCGAGGCCCAGGGCGCCGGCTGGCTGAGCCTGCGCACGCTCGGCTCGATGCTCGTCGTCGCCCTGCTGGCCGCCGCCTTCCTGCGGGTGGAGAGCCGCGCCGCGCACCCGCTGGTCCGGCTCGGCATCTTCCGCAACGGTTCGGTCGCCCGGGCCAACGTGGTCGCCTTCGCGATGACCGGCGCCTACGGCGGTTTCCAGTTCGTGGTCACCCTCTACCTCCAGCACCTGCTCGGCTGGTCGGCGCTGGAGATGGCCCTCGGCCTGCTCCCCGCCGCGGCCCTCATCGCGCTCTCGGCGCCCTTCATGGGCCCGATCGTGGACCGCTTCGGCACCGGGCGGCTGCTGCCGATCGGCCTGCTCTCGCTGGTCGCCGCCTTCGCGCTGTTCCTGCGGCTGGACGAGCACAGCTCGTACCCCGGCCTGGTGCTGCCCTCGATGCTGCTGCTCGGCGTGGGCTTCGCCTTCGCCTTCCCCTCGGTGAACATCGCCGCCACCGACGGCGTGGGCGACGAGGAGCAGGGCCTGGCCTCGGGCCTGGTGAACACCGCGATCCAGGTCGGCACCGCGGTGGTCCTGGCCGGAGCGACCGCGATGATCACGGCCGGCAGCGCGGGCGGCGACAGCCCGCAGGCCCAGCTGGACGGCTACCGGCCGGCGCTGCTGTTCGTCACGATGGTCGCCCTGGTCGGCCTGGCGGTCGCGGCGGCGGGCGCCCTGGTGGACCGGCGCCGCGCCTCAACTCCCGCGCCGGTACCGGATTATGATTACTCATCAGCCGGGTCGACCGCGGCCCGCGCCGAAGTCCTGACCGAGCGCTGACCCCGGGCCCCGCCCGCGGCCGATCTCCGGGCCGTCGGGCCGTGGCGCCGGCTCCACCAAACCCCCGTGTTGGTGGAGCCGGCCGTCTTCGTGGCGGCCGCCCGGGCAGCGCCCCTCGGGGCACGGTTCCTCGGTGCGGCTGTCGGCTCCGCAAGTATATTGGCTCGCAGCCAACGAACGTTCGGAGCAGACACGATGGCACCTCGCGGGGATTCGGTCAATGAGGAGATGCGGCAACGCTCCCGCCGACGCATCATGCGGGCCACCGTCGAGCTGGTTGACCAGCGCGGATACGCGGGCACCACGCTGACGGACATCGCCGAGCGGGCCGGACTCGCCCGCGGGCTGCTCTCGTACTACTTCGACGGCAAACGGCTGCTGATGCAGTCCGCGACGCACCGGATGATGCACCAGTCGCTGGCCTGCGCCTTGGCGGAACTGGCACCCGGTTCCTCACCGAACGCGCGGCTGGCCCGGGCGATCGACACCGTGCTCGGGCTGGCGCTGGACCACCCCCGGGTGATGCGCTCGCACCTGGCGCTGATCCTCGACCCGGACACCGGCGCCTTCGTCCAGGACCCGGAGCAGCAGCAGCTCGGGGCCCTGCTCCAGGGCCTGCTGCTCGACTGGGGCGCGCCCGACCCGGTCGCCGAGCACGCCGTCCTGCGCAGTGCGCTGATGGGCGGCTGCATCGGGGTGCTGCTGCCGGGCGCCGAGATCCCGCTGGCGCCGATCCGGGCCGACCTCTTCCGCCGCTACGACCTGGCCTGGGAGCTGGGCCGCCCACCGCAGCCGTCCCCGCCGGAACGCGAGAGGCCGCCGGCCCGCGACTGACGGCGGGTGGGCGGCCTGGCGGACCGACTGCCGGGGGCCTCGCGAGGGAGGGATCTCACAGGCCCCGGACGGCAGCGGCTCAGCGTTCCTTCAGGATCGAGGCGAGCAGGTCTATCGTGCGCTCCGGCGTGAGACTGTCCACGCAGAGCCGCTCCATGACCTGGATGTAGGCGTCGACGTCGTCGCGCTTGTCCAGGTAGAGCGCGCTGGTGAGCTGCTCCAGGTAGACCACGTCCGCGAGGTCCTGCTCCGGGAAGCGCAGGATCGTGAACGCCCCGGACTCGCCCGCGTGCGCGCCGAACCGGAACGGCATGACCTGGATCACCACGTTGGCCTGCTCGGCGACGTCGATCAGGTACTGCACCTGACCGCGCATCACCTGGGGCCCGCCGACCGGCCGGCGCAGCGCGGCCTCGTCGATGACCGCCCACAGGCGCGGGCTGGCCCCCTCGGTCAGCAACTTCTGACGGCGCAGCCGGAGGCTGACCCGCCGTTCGACCTCCTCCTCGCTGATGACCGGCCGACTCTGGCCGAAAACCGCCCGTGCGTACTCCTCGGACTGCAGCAGTCCGGGGATGAACTGCACCTCGTAGGTGCGGATGAGCTGGGCGGCCTCCTCCAGGCCGACGTAGGTCTGGAACCAGCCCGGCAGCACGTCGTTGAAGCTGTGCCACCAGCCGGACTTGTTGGCCTCGCGGACGAGGCCGAGCAGGGCTTCCCGCTCGATGCCGTCGTCCACGCCGTACAGGCTGAGCAGGTCGGCGACGTCGCGCTCCTTGAAGCTGACGCGGCCGAGTTCCATGCGGCTGATCTTGGACTCGGAGGCCCGGATCGCGTAGCCCGCGTCCTCGCGGGTGATGCCGCGCGCCTCACGCAGGCGGCGCAGCTGCGAGCCGAGGAGGATCCGGCGGACCATCGAGCCGCCGCCCGGCTGAACTGTGGTCATGCGGTCGAAACCTCCACCTAGGGCAAACAGCGCACAGTCTGCCATCAGTTGAGCGCTCACGGTGCCGATACTGACGGATGTTCCTATCAGTTCTGCACTCCACGCACCAGGATGCACGTGCATTCGGCGCTTGCATATGCCAATAGTGCGACTGCACGTGAATCGACTCTTGCATCTGCAGTGAGCGCACACCACCATGGTGCACGTGCACCTGCACATCCCTGGCAATCCCGCGGGCTCCGCGTCGACCCCACGCGCGACTCCGTGCACCGACCCGACGGCGTCCCCCGCGTCATCGGGCGTTCGAGTGCGCGCGCGCCTGGTCGAGGGGGCGGCCGAGCGGCCGAGCGAGTCGGAGGTGACCGGCATGACCCCGGCGGGTCCAGCCGTGTCCGCCCCCTTATGGGAGGAGCTCTTCATGAGCACCGGTACGGCTTTGGCGGTTGACCCCCATGTGGTCACCTGTACGCTCGCTCCTCGCTTCGAAGCCGTCAGAACCGCGCGGGACTTCGCTCGGAGCACGCTCCAGCTCTGGGGCCTGACGGAACTGTTCGACGACGTCGCGCTGGTGGCCTCGGAACTCGTGACCAACGCGCTCCGGCATGCGATCGGCGCACGGCCCGACCCGTCGGGCGGCGCCCTGGGCGAGTACGACTTTCCCATGAAGCCGACCGCGGACGGCCGGCTGCCGATCCGAATAAGCCTGGTGCACCGCGCACCCCAGGTGGTCTGCGCGGTGAGCGATCCGAGCAGCACCGGCCCGGTCGCCCGGGAGGCCGACTTCGTCGCCGAATCGGGCCGCGGGCTGCACCTGGTGGAGTCGTTCAGCCGCTCCTGGGGCTGGCACCCGCTGGGCAGCGGCAAGGTGGTCTGGGCGATGTTCGAGGCCGAGTCGGTCGGCGGTTCCCCGCTGGACGGACACCCCGGGCTCGGCGGCCGCTCACCGCTCGACGGTCCCGTCGACGTCGGCGGACGGCATCGGCGCTCGGCCTAGGACGGGCCCCGCGCTCCGAGCGGGTCCTGTACTCCCAGCGGGCCCCGTGCTCCGAGCGGGCCCGGCGTTCCGGACGAGCCCTGACCCCGGGACAGGCCCTGCACTCCGGAGGAGCCCTGCCTTCGGGACGGACCCCGCGCCGGACGGCGCGCGGCCGGTCGACGGACACCCCGGGAGGACCGCACCCCGGGCGCTTCCAGCAGGCCCCGTCGAGAGCCTCCGGCACCACGGAACCGCGAGCGGCTCAGCGCGGCCGGGCGGCCGGACGGATCCGGGAGAGGCCTCCGGAGCGAAGACATCCGGAGGAGACAAAGACAAAGGCCGTCGTGGTGTCGGCACCCACGACGGCCCCCCGATGATGGAGCACGGCGGCTGGTCAGACCGCCAGGTGGTCGAACTCCCCGTCCTTCGCCCCCAGCAGCAGGGCGGAGATCTCGGCCCGGGTGTAGATGAGTGCAGGGCCGTCCGGGAACCGCGAGTTGCGCATCGCCACATCGCCGCCCGGCAGGGCCGCGAACTCGACGCAGTTGCCCTGGGAGTTGCTGTGCCGGCTCTTCTGCCAGACCACCCCCTGGAGATCGGCGGCGGCCATCCCGTTGTAGGTGTCGTACGAGCCGTGCGTGTCCTGCGAGTCGTGCATAGAAATCTCCCGAAGAGCTCCGGAGTTGTCGTCCAGCGCGGCGCCCCCGGCACCGCCGAAACGAACGGACCGGCCCCGTACCGGTCCGGCACAACGCCTCACTTGACGTGATGATAGCCGCAGTGCACGTGCATCAGCACGGGACATTGCAGGTGCACGAGGCCTTTTACCCGCAGCCGCGAACTCTTCACGGGCCCTTCCCCTGACGGTACGTAAACGGACATAGCCGATGAATCGTCGAGCCCGCGATAACCGGCCGTGAGCACCTCCCCGCTGAATGTTGATCTTCGAATGCCGGGAGTCGCCCGCCCGTGACCCTCCGTCAAGCCGGGCTCATGCTGTGAGACATCTCACGCGCGCCGGGTGCAACGCCCGCCCCCTCGGATCGCGTCGGGACAAGCACCGGCCACCACGCGGGGGTTGGGCGAAGAATGTCCGGATTGTAGGCAAAGCGCCCGGACCGGCGCCGGAGACGCACCGGGTCCGTACCGCGAGCACGCGAAACCCGTACGGCAGCCGACTGCAAGCCGGACGGGCCGATGTCCTACGATCTCCGGCATGAGCACCGCAGCCATTCCGGGCGCGCCACTGCCCGTCCGTACTCCAGGCTCCCGTGCGCGGGGGCGCCACCGTCGTCCCGAGCGCCCCGAGATCCCGGCCGGCGCCCCGGCCCTGGTGCTCGCCGTGCCCGCGACCGCCGGGCCCGAGTCCCGCTCGGTCGTCGAGGAGCTGCTCTCGATCGTCCGCACCGAGCAGAACGGCGTCCAGACCGCCGTCGGCTACCTCCCCGGTGACGGTGCGGCGGGCGCGAGCGGCGAGGACCGCACCGTGGCCGAGCTGCTGGCCCTGGCCGCCGAGGCCGGGCGGCCGATGCCCGTCCTGGTGCCGCTGGTGCCCGGCCCGCACACCTTCCTGACCGGGCTTCACGCGCTCGCCGCCGAGTACGGCGCGCCCGTCACCGACCCGCTGGGCCCGCACCCGCTGCTGGCCGAGGCCGTGCACGTCCGGCTCTCCGAGGCCGGGCTGGCCCGGGCCGACCGCGCCCGGCTGTTCGCCATCGCGACCGCCGCGGACGGCGTGGTGCTGACCACCGTCGGCGGCGAGGACGCGGCCGCCGCGGCCGGCATCACCGGCGTGCTGCTGGCCGCCCGGCTGGCCGTGCCGGTCGTCGCCGCCGCGCTCGACGTGCCCGGCTCGGTGGCCGCGGCCGTCAACCACCTCAAGGACACCGGCTCGCAGCGCCCGGCGCTGGCCCCGCTGGTGATCGGCCCGGAGGCGGACTCCGAGCTGCTCGCCACCGCCGCCGAGGAGACCGGCTGCCCGTCGGCCGCGCCGCTGGGCGCCTACCCGTCGGTCGGCCAGCTGATCGCCTCCACCTACCTGGCCTCGCTGCCCACGCCGTCCCCGGAGGACCTGGCACGGGCCGAGGCGGAGGCGGCGGCCGCCGCCGAGGCCGAGGGGGTCGTGGAGGGCTCCCGTGGCGCCCACGCGGCCGCCGAGGGGCCTGGCGGACGATAAGGACACCGCGCGCGGGTTCGCGCGCACCGAAGGGCCCGGAACGGATCGCGTTCCGGGCCCTTCCGCGTACTTCCCCCACCCCGTCCGTCCCGTACGGGAGCCACCCGGCAATGAAGGGGAATGTCCGTTCTGGCGCTATTTGAAAGGAAATAGGGAGCGCGGATTCACATGCTCCGATCGCGACCGCTCCCCCACCCGCCGGAGTGCGCCACTCCGCGATTCGACGCACCGTCACGCCACTCCTGAGGCGGAGCCAGTTGTCGGCTTCCACAACAGCATTGCCTGAAAACGATCATTTACGATCATGGTGAGTGGCAATTTTGGCAGTTTCCACTAAACCGTGATGCACATCACAGTGGTTTGCAGTTTGAACTTAAGTCTGATTAACGTGCTCCCCGTTCGTGACCACACGAACCCGGTCATCCGCAACGCCGAGTCCTGCCGTCGGATGTCCTGGAAGCGCGAAAACGCACCACGGCAGGAGCGGGGGACCCACAGGTAAGTCGCCCCGGACCGCTCTCCGGAACGGTCCAGGGCTAGGGGTGAAGCCGTGCTCACCGCACGGCCGGGCAACTCCAGCCCGAATCCGACAGCTCACCTCGCAGGCGTGGGAGAGGACCACGTCTTCATGCTGCCCACCAACGGCACCCGTCTGTCCGGCCGTACCCGTCGCGTGATCGCCGCCCTCGGCGTCGCGGGCGTCGGCCTCACCGTCCCCTGCCTCACCACCGGCACCGCCTCGGCCGCCTCCGTCGCCACCTGGGACAAGGTCGCCCAGTGCGAGAGCGGCGGCAACTGGAGCATCAACACCGGCAACGGCTTCTACGGCGGCCTCCAGTTCACCTCCAGCACCTGGTCCGCCTTCGGCGGCACGGCCTACGCGGCCCGCGCCGACCTGGCCACCAAGGACCAGCAGATCGCCGTCGCCGAGAAGGTCCTCGCCTCGCAGGGCCCCGGCGCCTGGCCGGTCTGCTCGGTCCAGGCCGGGCTCACCAAGGGCGGCGCCGCGGCCGCCGTTGACACCTCGGCGGGTTCGACCGCCGCCAAGCCCGCCGCGCCCGCCCAGAGCGCCAAGCCGGCCGCTCCGGCCGCTCCGGCCGCGAAGCCGAGCGCCAAGCCCGCGCAGCCCCAGACCCCCGCCGCCAAGCCCGCCGCGCCCGCCCAGGGCGACGCGCAGGCCTCCACCGACTCCGCCGCCTCCGGCAACCGGAGCGACTGGGTGCAGAAGCGCCAGCAGCAGGCCCAGGGCGGCGACTACACCGTCGTCGAGGGCGACTGGCTGTCCGCGATCGCCGACCAGCACAAGGTGCAGGGCGGCTGGCAGCGGCTGTATGACCTCAACCGCGGCACCCTGACCGAGGGTCCGGACACCATCTACCCGGGCCAGCAGCTGTCCTTCGGCGGCAACGGCCAGGCCCGGGCCGGCCAGTCCTCCGCCGGCACGTCCGGCTCGGACTTCACCTGGTTCGACCGCTCGCAGAAGTCCGGCCAGTCCGCGAACGGCGGTGCCGTGAACGCCCAGCCGACCGCGCAGCCCGAGGCCCCGGCCGCCAAGCCGTCCACCAAGCCGGCCGCGAAGCCCGCCACCAAGCCCGCTCCGCAGCCCCAGGCCCAGACGCAGACCCAGGCGCCGGCCGCGACCGGCAGCATGGCCGCCGCGGTCTCCTTCGCCCAGTCGAAGGTCGGTCAGGCGTACGTCTACGGCGGCACCGGCAACGGCGGCTGGGACTGCTCCGGCCTGACCCAGGCCGCGCTGCGCGCCGCGGGCGTCTCCGTCCCGCGCGTCGCCGCCGACCAGGCCGCCGCCAGCACCCACGTCTCGCTGGACAGCCTCCAGGCGGGCGACCTGCTGTTCTGGTCCAACAACGGCAAGGACTCCGGCGTCTACCACGTCGCGATCTACGTCGGCAACGGCAAGTACGTCGAGGCCGCCAACCCGAGCTCGGGCGTCCGCGAGCAGAGCATCGCCAACTGGGCCCCGGACTTCGCCGGCCGGGTCTGAGGACGGCGCACGGTCCACGGCGCACGGCCGACGGACGGCCGGTAACAGCTGACGGGTAACAGATAACAGCTGACAGCTTTCAACATCTGTCAGCTGTTATCCGTCAGCTGTCGGCCGTCGTCCGAACGCTGACCGCCCACCACCCCCGGGGAGAGTCTGGTCGCTCCTCCCCGGGGGTTCCGGCGTTCCCGGGGCCACGGCGTGCCCGACCGTTCCCGACCGCGGTTCCGCCCCGTTCCGTGGTGGATCGCCGCCCCAGCGGGCATGCTGCTGCTCTGCACCCGAGGAGGAGTCACATGGCCCAGGTCACCGTCACCCTCGACGCGAACCTCGCGATCGACGCGATGATGCTTTCCGGCACCAAGAGCCCCCAGGACGCCGTCGAGCTGGTCCTGCGCGACTACCTGGCCCGCGGCCGCCGCACCGAGACCCGTACCGGCGAGGCCGCCGACGGGCACCGCCTGACCGCCGACCGCCCGACCGCCCAGGAGGGCTGACCCACCCCACGGCCCGCCACGGTCCGCCACGGTCCGGCACGGCCTGCCACGGCCCGCGACGGCCGACCGCGCGCACGCCGACGGGCCCCGGAGAGCGATCGCCCTCCGGGGCCCGTCCGACGGCCGTGGCGGCCGGGGTTCAGCGCGCGCAGGCCCCGGTGGACCCGCGCATCACCAGCTCCGGCTGGAACATGAACTCGCCGCGCTGGGCGGCGTTCCCGCCGACCTCCTCCAGCAGCGCGTCCACCGCCGCCGTGGCCATCGCCTCGACCGGCTGGCGGATCGTGGTCAACGGCGGCTCGGTGAAGGCGATCAGCGGCGAGTCGTCGAAGCCGACCACCGACACGTCCTGCGGCACCGACAGCCCGCGCTGCCGCACCGCCCGGATCGCCCCGAGCGCCATCATGTCGCTCCCGCAGACGATCGCCGTGCAGCCCTTGTCGAGCAGCGCGCCGGCCGCCGCGTGCCCGCCCTCCACGCTGAACAGCGTGTGGTGGACGAGGTTCTCGGCCTCCTCCCGGCCGAGCCCGAGCACCTCGCGCATCGCCGCCGTGAAGCCCTCGATCTTGCGAAGCACCGGTACGTACCGGCGCTGACCGACGGCCAGCCCGATCCGCTCGTGCCCGAGTTCGGCCAGGTGCTGGACGGCCATCCACATCGCGGCGCGGTCGTCCGGCGAGATGAACGGCGCGTCGATCTTCTCGCTGTAGCCGTTGATCAGCACGAACGGCACCCCGCGCCCGGCCAGCCGGGCGTAGCGGTCGTGGTCGGCGGTGGTGTCGGCGTGCAGGCCGGAGACGAAGACGATGCCCGCCACGCCCCGGTCCACCAGCATGTCCACCAGTTCGTCCTCGGTGGACCCGCCCGGTGTCTGGGTGCACAGCACCGGGGTGTAGCCGTGCCGGCTGAGCACCTGCTCGATCACCTGGGCCAGCGCCGGGAAGATCGGGTTGCTGAGCTCCGGCGTGATCAGGCCGATCAGCCCGGCGCTGCGCTGGCGAAGGCGGGTCGGCCGCTCGTACCCGAGCACGTCGAGTGCCGCCAGCACGGTCTGCCGGGTGGCGGCGGAAACGTTCGCCTTGCCGTTGAGCACGCGGGAGACGGTGGCTTCGCTGACCCCCGCCTGCGCCGCGATGTCTGAGAGTCGCGCCGTAGTCACGGTCCCAGAGCCTATTCCAACCACGTCAGACCGCCCACCAGCCGGTGCTGTCCGGAGCGAGCACCGTCTCGCCACCGTCCACCACGAGGTCGGTCGAGGCGAGCAGCAGCGTGCCCGGGGCCGCGATCCGCACCGGCTCGCCGGTGGTGTTCACGGTGCAGACGAAGGCGCCGCGGCGGAACGCCAGGGTGCCCTCGGGGCTCTCCAGCCACTCGACCCCGGTGCCGGCGCCGAGGTCGGGCTGGGCCCGGCGGACGGCCAGCGCGCTGCGGTAGAGCTCCAGGGTGGAGTTCGGGTCGCCGGTCTGCGCCTCGACGCTCAGCTCGGCCCACTCGGCCGGCTGCGGCAGCCAGGACGGCCCGCCGGCCACCGGGCCGAAGCCGTACGGGGCCTCGGTGCCGGACCACGGGATCGGGACGCGGCAGCCGTCGCGGTAGCCGTCCTGGCCGGCCTGGCGGAAGAAGGACGGGTCCTGGCGGACCTCGTCGGGCAGGTCGGTGACGTCCGGCAGGCCGAGCTCCTCGCCCTGGTAGACGTACGCCGAGCCGGGCAGCGCGAGCATCAGCAGGGTGGCGGCGCGGGCGCGGCGCAGGCCGAGCGCCCGGTCGCCGGGGGTGCGGATCTGGGTGCCGAGGCCGGGCTCGTTGGCGAACCGGGTGGCGTGCCGGGTGACGTCGTGGTTGGACAGCACCCAGGTGGTGGGGGCGTCGACCGGACGCATCGAGTCGAGCGAGAGGTCGATCACCTCGCGCAGCGCGGCGGCCTCCCAACCGGTGCCCAGGTACTGGAAGTTGAAAGCCTGGTGCAGCTCGTCGGGGCGGACGTAGTTGGCGGTGCGCTGGACGGTCGGGGTCCAGGCCTCGGCGACGCCGATCCGCTGCCCCGGGTACTCGTCGAGGATCGTGCGCCAACTGCGGTAGATCTCGTGCACGCCGTCCTGGTCGAAGAACGGCATGACGTCGTTGCCGAGCAGCTTCAGCTGGTCGGCGCCGCCGAGGTCGGGCAGGCCGGGGGCCTTGACCAGGCCGTGGGCGACGTCGATGCGGAAGCCGTCCACGCCCATGTCGAGCCAGAACCGCAGGATCGAGCGGAACTCGTCGGCGACGGCCTGGTTCTCCCAGTTGAAGTCGGGCTGCTCCGGGGCGAACAGGTGCAGGTACCAGTCGCCGGGGGTGCCGTCCGGGTTCTCGCTGCGGGTCCAGGCCGGGCCGCCGAAGATGGACTCCCAGTCGTTGGGCGGGAGTTCGCCCTGCTCGCCCTTGCCGGGGCGGAAGTGGTAGCGGTCGCGCAGCGGGGAGCCGGGGCCCTCCCGCAGGGCGCGCTGGAACCACTCGTGGTGGTCCGAGGAGTGGTTGGGGACGAGGTCGACGATGATCCGCAGGCCCAGGTCGTGGGCGTCCCGGATGAGGGCGTCGGCGTCCAGCAGGGTGCCGAACATCGGGTCCACGGCGCGGTAGTCGGCGACGTCGTAGCCGGCGTCCGCCTGCGGCGAGGCGTAGAACGGCGACAGCCAGACCGCGTCCACCCCGAGGTCGCGCAGGTAGGGCAGGCGGCTGCGGACGCCGGGCAGGTCGCCCATGCCGTCGCCGTTGGAGTCGGCGAAGCTGCGCGGGTACACCTGGTAGATGACCGCGTCCCGCCACCAGCCTCTGGACGCGCTGACGTTCGCCTCGTGAGCGGTGTCGGCGGCAGGCCGGGAGGTGTCGGCCAGGTTCTGGGTCATGGACGGTATCCCTTGGGGACTAGAGGAGCGGAAGGCGCCGGGACGTGGAGGCGCGTGACGACGTGGTCGGGAACGGCGGCGTGCGGGTGGTGCGTGACGACGCGGTGGCGCGCTACGACTTGGAGGCGCCGGCGGTCAGACCGGTGACCAGGTGGCGCTGCACCAGGTAGAAGAAGGCCGCGGACGGGATCGCGATCAGCACGGCGGTCGCGGCCATCAGGTTCCACTGGGCGTCGTGCTCGCTGACGAAGGTCTGCAGGCCCACGGCCAGCGTGTACTTGTCGGAGCTGAGCATGAACGTGGAGGCGAACGGCACCTCGGCCCAGTAGGTGAGGAACGAGTAGAAGGCCGCCACCGCCAGGCCCGGGCGGGCGAGCGGCAGCACCAGCCGCCAGAAGGTGCCGAACGGGCTGAGCCCGTCGACCCGGCCGGCCTCGTCGATCTCCACCGGGATGGTGTCGAAGTAGCCCTTCAGCAGCCAGGCGCAGTACGGCACGGTGGTGGTCGAGTAGACCAGGATCAGGCCGGTGTAGCTGTCCAGCAGGCCGAGTTCGGAGAGCATCGTGTACATCGGCACGATCAGCACCGCGATCGGGAACATCTGGGTGACCAGCAGCGACCACATCAGCGGCTTGTGCCCGGGGAACTTCATCCGGGAGACGGCGTAGCCGGTGGTGGCGGCGAGCATCACGCCGAACACGGTGGTGACCCCGGAGACCAGCAGGGCGTTGCCGAACCAGGTGAAGAAGTCGGTGTCGGACAGCACGTGCTGGTAGTTCGACAGCGTCAGCTTGTCGAGGATCTGGCCGGGGTGGAGGTAGTCGGTCTTGTCCGGGCCGAGCGAGACGAACAGGATCCACGCGACCGGGAACAGCGCGATCAGGCCGGCCAGGATCAGGGTGCCGTGGGACAGCGCCCGGGCCAGCGGGCTGCGCTCGCCGCGACGGCGGACCTTGGCGGGCCGGGCCGCCGGGGCCGGGGCCGCCGCACGGGCCGGGAGTTCGGTGGTGGTGCTCATCGGGGGTACCTGCCTTCGTGGGTCAACTGGGTCCGGGGCCTCAGCCGTTGGCCTGCTCGTTGCGGGCGAGCCAGCGCCGGTAGAAGGCGGTGAAGACGATCAGGATGGACAGCAGGATCACGCCGTAGGCGGCGGACTGCGCGTAGTCCCGCGGGATCTGGCCGAAGCCGAGGCGGTACGCCCAGGTGACCAGCAGCTGGGCGTCGGGGGCGCCGGTGCCGAACAGCAGGAAGATCACGTTGAACTGGTTGAACGTCCAGATCACGCCGAGCAGCACGACCGTGGAGGAGACGGAGCGCAGGCCGGGCAGGGTGACGTACCGGAAGCGCTGCCAGGCGGTGGCGCCGTCCATCTCGGCGGCCTCGTACAACTCGGCCGGGATCGACTGGAGGCCGCCGAGGAGCGAGATCATCATGAACGGCACGCCGGCCCAGGTGTTCACCATGATCGCGGCCGCCTTCTGCGCCCACGGCTCGGTGAGCCAGCCCGGCTCGGGCAGGTGCAGGAAGGAGAGGATGCTGTTGACGACGCCGCCGTCGGCGAGCATCAGCCGCCAGGAGAAGACGGTGACGAAGGTCGGTACGGCCCACGGCAGGATGAGCAGCATCCGGTAGGCGGCGCGGCCGCGCAGCTTCTGGTTGAGCAGCAGCGCGAGGCCGAGCCCGAGGGTGTAGTGCAGGAAGACGCAGACGGCCGTCCAGGCGATGGTCCAGACGAAGTGCGACCAGAAGCGGTCGTACGAGCCCGGGCCCCACAGGATGTCGGCGTAGTTGTGGAAGCCGACGAACTGGTAGGTCGCCGGGATCTCGTTGACGCCGATCTTGCGCGCCATGTTGAGGCTGTTGGCGTCGGTGAGGGTGAGCCAGATGCCCTCGGCGAGCGGGTAGAGCACCAGCACGCCGAGCACCAGCACGACCGGGGCGATCATCGCGTAGGCGTACCAGTGCTTGGCGTAGGAGCGCTTGACGCGTTCCAGTAGGCCCGGACGCTGCTCGCGCTCCCGGCTGCCCTTGCCGGTGGCGCCCTGCACGGCGACTGACATCGTTTGCACCTTCTCGGGGGGATTCTCGGGGGGAGCCGACGGCCCGGCCCTCCGGGGGGGGCGACAGGTGAGGGGCGGCGCCGAACGGCGGACGGCGAACAACTGACAGATGATGAAATCTGTTCTCTGTTATTCGTTCGCCGTCACGCGTTCGGCCGCTCCTCGTCCGCTGTCACCCGTCGACCGGCGGGCCGGGCACAGGGACTACTTGGCGAAGCCCGGCAGGAGCTTGGCGTAGTCGGTGGAGACGGTGTTCAGCGCGTCCTGGGTGCTCGTACCCTGGACGGCCTTGCCCAGGTTGGTGCTCAGCGAGGCGAACAGCGAGCTGTACTCGGGCAGTTCGGGGCGCGGCCTGGCGCTGCTCAGCACGGCCTGGAAGCCGGCGATGCCCGGGTCGGCCTTGACGTCGGCGGTGAAGGCGTCGGAGCGGGTCGGCAGGGTGGAGTTCTTCTGCGCGATGAACGCCTGGCTCTCGGCCGAGGTCATGAAGGCGGCGAACTTCTCCGCGGCGGCCTTGTGGGCCTTGTCGGCACCCGCGTACACAGCGATGTTGTGACCACCGGTGGGAGCGGCGGCCTTGCCGCTGGAGCCGGCCGGGACGGCGGCGATGCCGAGGTTGTTCTTGTCGGCGAAGGCCGAGCCCTTGTAGATGTTGGTGATCTCCCAGGGGCCCTGGACGATCGCCGCGACCTTGCCGCTGTTGAAGGCGTCCATCATGTGGGCGTAGGCGTCGGTGGTGACGTCGGCCTTGACGGTGCCGGGCGAGGTGAACATCGTCTTGTAGGTCTCGACGGCCTTGACGGCCTCCGGCGAGGCGACGCTGATCTTCTTGCCGGCGGCGTCGACGGTGTCGGTGCCCTCGCCGTACAGGAACGGCATCGCGTAGTAGCCGTCCGCGGCCTTCAGCCAGAAGCCGTCCACGCCGGCCTTCTCCTTGACGGCGGCGGCGTCGGTCTTCAGCTCGTCCCAGGTCTTCGGCGCCTCGGTGATGCCGGCCTTGGTGAACAGCTCCTTGTTGTAGAGCAGGCCGAGCGTGTCGGTCACCAGCGGAACGCCGTACAGCTTGCCCTCGTACTTGGCCTGCTGGATCAGGCTCGGCTGGAAGGCGGAGGTGTCAGCGGCGGCCGGGGTGCCGTCCAGCGGCTCCAGGAAGCCGGCCTTGGCGAAGGCGGCGGTCCAGCCGACCTCGGAGCGGAACACGTCCGGAGCACCCTTGGCCCCCATGGCGGTCTGCAGCTTGTTCTGCGCCTGGTCGAACGGCACGTTGACGAAGTCGACCTTGACGGTCGGGTTCGCAGCCTCGAACTTCTTGACGAGCTCCTGGTAGTTCGGCGCCTCGTTGGTGGCGTTCGACGTGTCCCAGTACGTGAGGGTGACCGGCCCGTCGGCCTTGCCGTCGGAGCTGGAGCCGCTGCTGCCACAGGCAGCCATCGAGACCGCGAGGGCCACAACGAGGGCAGAGGCCGCGATGCCACGCCGCATGAGAACTCCTAGGGAGGGTGGGGGTGCCCGAGATGTTCCGAGACAGGCGCATAATGGCTGCCTCGTGCCGACCGCACCGTTGCTGCCGTCGGGCTCGGGAAGGAAGTTAACAGCGGCGCAAGAGGGACGGAAAGTCCTTGCAGCAAGTTTCTGCAAGAAACCGCGATCGTTACGCCCGCGTGTCCTGGACGTAGCCACTCGGTAGTTGACGGCGGCACCGATTGCCCCGTTTCGCCCGATTCACCCCTCCGTGGGCTGGCCGACGGAACCACCGTGCGTGGCCGGAAACGCTCTGCAGCAGACTGGACGCATGCGAATCAGAGCCGTCACCAGGGACGAACTTCCGCTGCTCGCCGAGCTGGAGCGGGCCGCCGGCGCACCCTTCGCCGCGATCGGCATGCCGGAGATCGCCGAGGACGAACCCCCCGCACCCGAGGAGCTGGCGCACTACCTGGAGCGGGGCGTCGCCCTGCTCGCCGAGGCCCCCGACGGAACCGTCGCCGCCTACCTGCTGGCCGAGCCGGTGGACGGCGCCCTCCACATCGAACAGGTCTCCGTGCACCCCGACCACGCCCGCCGCGGCATCGGCCGGGCGCTGATCGAGCACCTCGCCGAAACCGCCGACGCCCCGGCGCTCACCCTCACGACCTTCGTTGAGGTCCCCTGGAACGCCCCCTACTACGCCCGCTGCGGCTTTCGGCCGCTGGCCGAGGAGGAACTCACGCCGGGCCTGCGGGAGATCCGCCGCAAGGAGGCCGAGCACGGCCTGGACCGCTGGCCCCGGCTCTGCATGCGCCGGGACCTGCGGCCGTAGCGCCGGCCCCGGCCGGCCGGTCCTCCTGATCAGCCCTGCCGGTCGGTCCCAGCCGTCGGTTCGGTCCCACCCGTCGGTTCGGTCCCACCGGTCCTACTGATGGATCCCCAGCCGGAGCACGGTGGTCGAGCGGAACTCCTCCCCCGGCCGCAGCTCCGTGCTGGGGAACGCCGGGTGGTGCGGGGAGTCCGGGAAGTGCTGGGTCTCCAGGGCGATCCCGGCGAACGGCCCGTACGGGACGCCGCTCGCGCCGGTGACCGCGCCCTGGAACTTGTTCGCCGTGTAGACCTGGATGCCCGGCTCGGTGGTCAGCACCTCCAGGGTGCGGCCGCTGACCGGGTCCTCCAGCAGCGCGGCCCGCGCCGGGGCCCCGTCCGCCGGCCGGGCGCGCAGCACCCAGTTGTGGTCGTAGCCGCCGGGCCCGGCCAGCTGGGGGTGCTCGTCGTGCACCGACTTGCCGATCGGCGTGGCCGCCGTGAAGTCGAACGGCGTGCCGGCCACCGGCTCGGTCCGGCCGTACGGGATCTGCCGCTCGTCGGCCGGGGTGAACGCGTCGGCGTCCAGGGTGAGCAGGTGGCCCAGGACGTCGCCGCTGCCTTCACCCGAGAGGTTGAAGTACGCGTGGTTGGTCAGGTTGACGACGGTCGGCTTGCTGGTGACGGCACGGTAGGCGATCACCAGCTCGCCGGAGGCGTCCAGGGTGTACGTGACGGTGACGTCCAACGCGCCGGGGAAGCCCTGGTCCCCGTCCGGGCTGTGCAGCGCCAGCCGCACCCCGCCCTCGACCGGCTCGGCCGCCCACATCCGGTGCGCGAAGCCGTCCGGACCGCCGTGGATGGTCATGCCGCCGCCGGTCGGAGCGAGCTGGTGCTCCTCGCCGTCGATGGTGACCGACGAGCGGTCGATCCGGTTGGCGTACCGGCCCACCACCGTGCCGTAGTGCCGGGCCGGGCCGAGGATCTCGGACAACCGGTCGGTGGCCAGCAGCAGTTGGGCGGAGCGGCCGGAGCGGTCCGGTGCGCTCAGGGTGTGCAGGGTCGCCCCGAGGGTGAGCACGCTCGCCTCGTACGGGCCGGCCGTGAGCGTCCAGCGCTCGATCGCGGCACCCGCGCCCGAAGGGTCCAGGGGTTCCTGCCGCACGCTGGTGGCCTCGCTCGCCATTGGCCTGCTCCTCACTGGCGGCGGGCGTTGCACCGCGGCCGCCCGGTTCCGGGTCCGTCGAGGGGGCGCCGCGGCAGCCCCGTGTCCGTCAGCCTAGCGACGGCGGCGGCAGCGGGGGCGCTTCCACCAGCCCACGCGCCGCCCCGCGCGCCGCCGTCCACCATCCGCACGCCGGGCGCCGGACCCGCACGCCGGGCGCTGACCGCCGCGCCCGGCACCGGCCCGGCACCCGCCCCTCGCCCCTCGCCCCTCGCCCGCCTAGTCGTTCAGGTCCCCCAGCCGCCCCAGGTCCCGCTGCTGCGGCGGCAGCCCGAGCGCCGAGGCCAGGCCGTCCGGCCCGCTGCCCGCCTTGCGGTAGACCGCCGCCAGCCGCCGGTTGACGATTCCGATCGGCACCCCGAGCTCGTCGGCGATCCGCTGCGGCGGCACGCCCTGCACGGCCCGCTTGGCGACCTCCCACTCCGAGCTGCTGAGCGTCTCCAGGGTGTCCCGGAAGTCGCGCAGCCCCACCCGGTTGGGCCGCAGGCCGTAGTTGGCGAGCTCCTGCCGCGCCCGGTCGACCAGCCCCTCCGCCGAGCAGTGCTGGGCCAGCTCGATGCCCTGGTACAGGCACTCCTGGGCGTCGTCCAGCCGACCGACCCGGCGCAGCGCGGCCCCGAGGTCGACCAGCGCGACGGCGTGCTCGTATCCGGCCGGGGACTGCCCGAGGTACGCCACGGCCTCCTCCAGCAGCTCGACCGCCTGTCGGCCGTGCTCGATCCGCGCGTACAGCCGCAGCGCGCTGCCGATCGCCGAGGCGGTGCCGAAGGCCCGCGCGTCATGGACCGCCTTCTGGGCGTACTCCCGGGCACGCTCGGGCTCGTCGCCCGCGATCGCGATGGCGAGGTGGCCGGCCCAGGGCGCCCAGACGGTGTTGCGCCAGCCGCGGATCTCCAGCTGGGAGCCGGCCTCGGTGAGCGCGGCGGCCGCGCCCGCGTTGCGGGTCTTGGCGACCAGCAGCTTGCCGTACAACGAGGCGGCGTCCGGCAGCACCATGGCGGTCGCGTGGTACGGCGGGTGGAAGCCGGAGTCGTTGGCCAGCTGCCAGGCCTCGTCGATCCGGCCGCGGGCGAGCAGGGTGTCGACCAGCACGCCGACCGCGTCCCAGGCCAGCGGCAGCATGTCCCCGATCCGCTCGGAGATGCGGTGCGCCCGGCGCAGGAAGTCCTCGGCCTCGGCGAGCAGGCCGCGGCGGAACCGGGCCAGGCCCATCAGGAAGTAGGCGAAGCCCCGGTGGGCACCGCTCCAACCGGCCACCTCGAACTGGATGATGGCGTCCGCGGCCAGCCGTTCGGCCTGGGCGATGCGGTCGTTGTAGATGTATGTGAGGCAGAGCATCGAGGGTAGTTCGAAGCCCCAGGTGGTGTCGGTCCACCCGAGGCCCTTGGGCAGCCGTCCGCCGTCGAGGACCTCGTCGGCGAGCGCGAGCGCCTCCGCGGACGGGGCGCCGCGCAGGGTGAGGTCCCAGGCGCGCATGGCGAGTACGGCCCGGGCGGAGGCCTCCTTACCGTTCAGGCTCCGGCACATCTCGCCGAGCCGGGCGGAGCGGCCCGGGCCGTCCTCCTCGGACTTGCGGAAGGCGTGCCACATGAACGAGGCGGCCTGGAGCCGCTGACGGCCGGCCGGGTCGACGGTCTGCTCGGCCTCGCGCTGGCAGACCAGGGCGGCCTCGCCCAGCTCACCGGCGTGGGCGAGCACCTCGGAGAGCCGGAAGGTGGCGTCCACGCGCAGTTCGGGCCGCAGCGGCAGCTCGTCGGGGTCGAGGGCCAGCTTGAGCTGGTTGACGGTGGCGACGGGGTCGGTGAGCAGTGCGGAGCAGCCGAGTTCGTACATCACCTCGGCCTTGATCTCGTCGGCGGGCGGCTCGTTGAGCGCGCGGTGCAGACAGCGCTGGGCGGCCTCGGGGGCGCCGATCAGCTGGTGCTCGATGGCGGCGCGGCGCAGCTTCTTGACGATCCGGTCGTCGCCCTCGCCGGAGTGGGTCTCGACCAGGTGGCGGGAGGCGGCGAGCAGGCCGAGTCCGGCGTTCTCGATCTCGGCGGCGGCGATGCCGTGCATGCCGAGGCGGGTGGCGTCCGGCATGGTGTTGTAGATGGAGCTGGCGATCAGCGGGTGGACGAACTCCAGGTTCCCGTTGGGGGTCTGGGTCAGCACGCGCTGCTTGCGCAGCTGCTTGATGGACTCGCGGGCGCCCTCGGTGCTCTGGGTGGAGATCCGGGTGGCGAGGTCCACCCGGATGTCGGTGCCCAGCATCGCGCAGGCCCAGGCGTACCGCAGGGTGCTGGCGCCGAGCCGGTCCAGCCAGCTCTTGAGGGTCATCCCGGTGGCGTCGACGGCGAGTTCGCGCAGCTGCCGGGAGTTCTCCTCGACCGGTTCGAGCTCCTGGTCGCGGACCTGGTCGAGCAGGGCGATGACCTCGAACGGGTTGCCGTTGACGACGTTCCAGAACTCGTAGCAGAAGGCCTCCTCGGCCTTGTCGCCGAGTTCGGCACGGATCATGTCGGTGACCGAGCTGAGGTTGAGGCGGTTGAGCTCGTGCCTGCGCGCCTTGAGTCCGAGGACGGCCCGGCGGAATTCCTGGGTCTCGGTGGGCCAGTCGCTCTCGTCCTCCCGGAAGGCGAAGACGAGCAGGACGGGAAGTTCACTCGATCGGATGGCGAACTTGGTCAGCCAGGAGAGTGACTCCCCGTCCGCCCAGTGCAGGTCGTCGACGATCATCACCATCGGCGCCCGGCGCGGCGCGAGCTGGGTGAGGACGTAGTCGAGGCCGTCGCGCACGCCCTGCGGGTCGAGGCGGCGGGCGCCGGCCTTGGGCTGCTTGAGGCCCATGGCCGGTCCGACGACCTCCTCCCAGGTGCCCATGACCTGGGCGAACACGTCCGGCGGCAGGTCGCTGAGCACGGGCTGGAGCAGCTGCCGCAGCACGTGGTACGGATCCTTGAACTGCCGTTCTCCGCCTCGGGCGAAGAGCACGGTGGCGCCGTCGCGGAGCTTGGCGAGCCGCCGGACCTCGTGCAGCAGACTGGTCTTTCCGATGCCGGGGCGGCCGGAGAAGGTGAGCAGGTCACCGATCTCGGTGCCACCTGCGGCGAAGCCGCGGCAGAGCTGGTCCACGGCGGCCTCCACCGAGCGCAGTTCGGAGTCGCGGTCGTGCAGCCGGACCCGGGGCGCGGTGCCGTCGCCCTCGTGGGCGGAACCAGCACCCGCCCGAATTGCGTTCTCCTGCTCGGTCACCGTCGTGCCTCCGCCTCGCCCGCTCGCGTCACAGCTCCATCACTGCGTGCAGCCGAGGTTAGCGCCGCGCGGCCGTTCCCGTGGGGCATTCGTGCAGGCTGGGGCGGACGGTGAGGGTTCGGGCGGCTTGTCAAGGGCAACTGCCCTATATCCCTAACGTCCGATCATTGCATCAGATACCCTACGGCCTTCGAGGTTCGGATGATCTTGCGGAACCCACCCCCACCGCCCGCGCCTCGCCGCGTCAACTCCCCCCACCATCAGCGCTCGAACAAAAAGCGCCCCCAACCTCCGCTGCACCGGGAGTCCGATGTCTGACGACACCTCACTTCAGATTCCGTTCCCGCACCGCCGCAGTCCGCACGGCCCGCGCGCCACCGCACTGCACCGGGACTGGCTCATCCGCCACCCCCTGCTACCCGACGCCGACCACCCCGGCTACGCCCACTGGGAAGTGGTGGACCTCGCCGCGCTCGGCTACCCGGACGCCGGTCCGGACGAACTCGCCCTGGCCGCCGACCTGATGGGCTTCTACTTCCTCTTCGACGACCAGTTCGACGGCCCGCTCGGCCGCCGCCCCGCCGAAGTCGCCCCGATCTGCGAACGGCTGATCGCCGTCCTGCACGGCGCCCGCCCCGACCAGGACTCCCCGGTCGAGACCGCGTTCGCCGACCTGTGGGACCGCAGCGTCCAGGGCATGCCGGCCCGCTGGCAGGCCCGCGCCGCCTACAACTGGGAGTACTACCTGGCCAGTCACCCGGCCGAGGCGGCCGGCCGGATCTCCACCCGGCCGCCGGACCGCGACGGCTACCTGGAGCTCCGACGGGGCACCGCGGCCATGGAGACCATCTTCGACATGGTCGAACGCCTGGGCCAGTTCGAGGTCCCGGCCGCCGTCCTGCACCACCCGGTGCTGCGCCAACTCCGCCAGCTGGCCGCCGACATACCGTCCCTCAGCAACGACGTGCGCTCCTACCCGCTGGAGGCGCCGCGCGGGGACGTGAACAACCTGGTCATGATCGTCCAGCGGGAGCGGTGCTGCTCGGCCGAGGAAGCCTGCGCGGCGGTCATCGCCGAAGCCCAGCTGATGGTCGACCGCTGCGCCGAGCTGCGCGACCGACTGCCGGACGTCCACCGCGAGTTGGGACTCTCCCGGATCGAACGCGTGATCGCCGAGCGGTACGCGGACGGACTGCTGACCTGGCTGGCCGGCTACCTCAGCTGGGAGGCCCGCACCGGGCGGTACCACGCGGTCTGACCGGGCGCCCGCCCCGAACCGCCCGACGGGCGTACGGCAGCCCGCCCCGGGAGCGCCGTCCGGGCCACGCGGCGGCGTGCGGCGGCACGCCGCGGGAACGCGGCCGGAACGCGCGCCCCGCAGCGATCCGGTTCCGGGCGCCCGAGGTGATCCGCTCCGGGGCGCCCCTGGCGATCGGTCCCGGACTCCCGTCGGCACACCCCCGGGAGCGGCCGGCGGACACACCCTCCGTACGGGCCCGGCGCACGGACCGTAGCCGCGCCGGGCGCCGGGCGGTTATCGTGCTCGACGGCGGGCGCCCAGCGGGGCGCCGGTCCGATGGCGTGTCCCACCCCTCCCGCCGGACCGCCCCCTGACCGGGCGGTCCGGCGTGCCGCCCGCGGCCCGAGCCGTGCTGGCGGCACCCGACGCAGCGAGGAGACACCGAGCATGACGGTCTACCAGCCCCCCGGCACCCCCGGCAGCATCGTCGCCTACCGCTCCCGGTACGAGCACTGGATCGGCGGCGACTGGACGCCCCCGGTGCGCGGCGAGTACTTCGGCAACCCGACCCCGGTCACCGGCGAGGTGTTCACCGAGGTCGCCCGGGGCACCGCCGAGGACATCGAGGCCGCCCTGGACGCGGCCCACGCCGCCGCCCCGGCCTGGGGCCGCACCTCGGCCGCCGAGCGCGCGCAGGTGCTGCTGCGGGTCGCCGACCGGATGGAGGCGAACCTGGAGCGGCTGGCCGTCGCGGAGAGCTGGGAGAACGGCAAGCCGGTGCGCGAGACGCTGGCCGCCGACCTCCCGCTCGCCGTCGACCACCTGCGCTACTTCGCCGGTGCGCTGCGGGCCCAGGAGGGCAGCCTCTCCCAGCTGGACGAGGACACCGTGGCGTACCACTTCCACGAGCCGCTGGGCGTGGTCGGCCAGATCATCCCGTGGAACTTCCCGATCCTGATGGCGATCTGGAAGCTCGCCCCGGCGCTCGCGGCCGGCAACGCGGTGGTGCTCAAGCCCGCCGAGCAGACCCCGGCCTCGGTGCTGCTGCTCGCCGAGCTGACCGCCGACCTGCTGCCGCCCGGCGTGCTCAACATCGTCACCGGCTTCGGCGAGGAGGCCGGCGCCCCGCTCGCCGCCAGTCCCCGGGTCCGCAAGGTCGCCTTCACCGGCGAGACCACCACCGGCCGGCTGATCGCCCGCTCGGCCGCCGACAACCTGATCCCGGTCACGCTGGAGCTCGGCGGCAAGAGCCCGAACGTGTTCTTCGCGGACGTCGCCGCCGCCTCGGACGCCTTCTACGACAAGGCCGTCGAGGGCTTCGCGATGTTCGCCCTCAACCAGGGCGAGGTCTGCACCTGCCCCAGCCGCGCGCTGATCGACTCCGCGATCTACGAGCGGCTGCTCGCCGACGGCCTGGAGCGGGTCCGGGCGATGCGCCAGGGCGACCCGCTGGACACCGAGACCCAGGTCGGCGCCCAGGCCAGTGTCGAACAGCTGAAGAAGATCCTCTCCTACTTCGAGATCGGCCAGGAGGAGGGCGCCAAGCTCCTGGCGGGCGGCGAGCGGGCCGACCTCGGCGGTGCGCTGGCCGGCGGGTACTACGTCACGCCGACGGTCTTCGAGGGCGACAACTCGATGCGGGTCTTCCAGGAGGAGATCTTCGGACCGGTCGTCTCGGTCACCCGCTTCGACGGCTTCGACCACGCCGTCGCCCTCGCCAACGACACCCAGTACGGGCTCGGCGCGGGCGTCTGGACCCGCAGCCTCAACACCGCCCACCGGGCCGGCCGCGCCATCCAGGCGGGCCGGGTCTGGACGAACTGCTACCACGCCTACCCGGCCCACGCGGCCTTCGGCGGCTACAAGAACTCCGGCATCGGGCGGGAGAACCACAAGGCGCTGCTGGAGCACTACCAGCAGACCAAGAACCTGCTGGTCAGCTACTCCCCCGACGCGGTCGGCTTCTTCTAGGAAGTCGGCTTCCTCCAGGGAGCGGAGCGGCAAAGCGGAGCGGGAGGCCCACCGGGGCCTCCCGCTCCTCGCCACTCCCCGTGGCGGGCTCCGGGGCGATTCGCCTGTTCCGGGGATCAAAGCACATGAATGCGCCCATTTCACCGACGCGCCGCCGACATGCCCGGACGGCCCGCGCGAAAGCCGTAGACAGGACTCCCCGTACCCCAACCCCCGATCCGGGAGTCCCGCGTGACCATCGCCCCCACGAAACTCAGCGACCCCGCCGTCCGCGCCTTCGTCACCGCGGTCAACGCGGGCGACCGCGAGGCCTTCTTCGCGCTGCTCGCCGCGGACGCGACCATGTCCGACGACGGGTCCGAGCGCGACCTGGCGGACTGGGTCGACCGGGAGATCTTCGGCCCGAACGGCCGGATGGCCGTCCAGACCGAATCGCACGGCGGCCACGCGCTGGTCGCCGAGTTCACCAACGAGACCTGGGGCACGATGCGCACCGCGTGGCGCTTCACCGTCGACGGCGGGAAGATCCGCCGCTTCGAGACCGGCCAGGCCTGAAGCGACCGGCCTGACCCGGGGCCACCAGCCAGGCCTGGGACTACCGGCCGGGCCTCGGGGCTACAGGCTGACCCCGGGGCTACCGGTCCAGCCCCAGGCACCCCCGCACCGCGCGGATCAGGTTCCGCGAGCGGACGTCCCCGGTGACACCCGGCTGCATGCCGTTGGTGACGTAGCCGAAGCCCAGCCCCAGGTCGGGGTCGGCGAAGCCGAGCGAGCCGCCCCGGCCCGGGTGGCCGAAGCTCGCCGGGGAGGCCATCGGCGCGGTCGGGCCGTGCCGCCAGAAGCCCAGGCCGAAGGTGGAGTTGACGATCAGCACCCGGTCCGGCCCGCTCACCGCCGGCCCGACCGCGCGCGCCAGCACCTCGGAGCCGAGCAGCGGCGGCAGCAGCGCGCCGGAGCCGTCCGCACGGTCGGCCGTGCCGATCAGTGCCGCGTAGAACCGGGCCAGCGACCGGGCGGTGCCGATGCCGCCGGCCCCGGGGATCTCGGCGGCCTGCACCGCCGGGTCGTTGAGGTCCACGCCGGGGCGCACCGAGGCGAAGGAACGGGCGGTCAGCGAGGCCGGGTCCTGGTAGGCGTCCCGGACGGACTGCTTGGGCCGCAGCCGCAGCCCGCTCGGACCGGTCCGCGCCGCCTCCGGGGCCGGCAGGTCGACCAGCTTGCCGACCCGGGGCGCGGCGCCGGCCGGCAGCCCGATCCACAGGTCCAGCCCGAGCGGCCGGGCGACCTCCTCGGCGAAGTACTGGCCTATGGTCCGGCCGCTCACCCGGCGCACCACCTCGCCGACCAGCCAGCCGAAGGTGTACGGGTGGTAGCCGTGCGCGGTGCCGGGTTCCCAGGCGGGCTCCTGCGCGGCGACGGCGGCGGCCGCGCGCTCCCAGGTGAGCACGTCCTCCAGCCGCAGCGGCACGTCCAGCGCGGGCACCCCGGCCTGGTGCGAGAGCAGCTGGCGCACCGGGACCCGGCCCTTGCCGGCCGCCGCGAACTCCGGCCAGTACGAGGCCGCCGGGGCGTCCAGGTCGAGCAGGCCGCGCTCGACCAGCAGCAGCGCGGCGGTCGCGGTGAGGCCCTTGGTGACCGAGCGCAGCACCTGGGCGGTGTCCGCCGTCCACGGCACCGCGGGCGCCGGCCGGCCGCCGACCTCCGGCCGGGCGTCGCCGCCCCACAGGTCGACCACCTTGCGGCCGCGCACGTACAGCGCGAAGGCCGCGCCGAGCTCGCCGTAGTCGGCGAAGTTCCGTGCGAAGGCCTCCCGTACGGGCTCGAACCCCTCGGCCGTCTCGCCCCAGATCTCCACCACCGCGTGCCGTCCTCGACCAGTTCCGCTGCTTCTCATGCCATGTGCGCTCGCTTTCGATCTCCTTCGATCCTTCTTCGATCGAATTCGTTCGAACCGAGCCCCGAAACCCTAACCTGTCCCCCATGACCAACCCTGCCGAGGAACTGCTGGACATCGTCGACGAGCACGACCGCGTGATCGGGACCGCCCTGCGCGGCGAGGTGTACCGGCGCGGGCTCACCCACCGCTGCGTCTTCATCCTGGTCCGCGACCCGGCCGGACGGATCTTCGTCCACCGCCGCACCGACACCAAGCTGTTCGCCCCCGGCGCGTACGACATGTTCGTCGGCGGCGTGGTCGGCTCCGGCGAGACCTACGCCGAGGCCGCCGTCCGCGAGGCCGAGGAGGAACTCGGCGTCCACGGCGTCACCCCGCGGCCCCTGTTCAAGTTCCTCTTCGAACAGGACCGGCTCTCCTGGTGGTGCGACATGTACGAGGCGGAGTGGGACGGCCCGGTCTCCCCCCAGGAGTCCGAGGTCGCCTGGCACGCCTGGCTCACCCCCGCCGAACTCGCCGACCGCCTCACCCGCGACACCTTCGTCCCCGACGGCCTGGAGGCCTACCGCCGCTACCTGGAGCTCCGGTCCGCCTAGCGCCGCCGAGGCCTCGGAGCCGACGGTTCGGGGTGCGGGGCGGCGTGCGGGCTTCGGAGACGGCGTGCGGGCCGACGGGCGGCGCGCCCCAGGCTCCACCGGAGGGCCCGCGACGAACTAGGGTGGCGCGCATGGCCTCCCGTACGCCGTCTCCGACGGCCGACCACGCAGCACGGACCTCCGCATCCGCCGGGGCGGCGGGCGGGCGGCCGCGTCGGCGGCTGAGCGTGGACGAGCGGCGGGAGCAGCTGATCGCCGTGGCGCTGGAGCTGTTCAGCCGCCGACCGCCGGAAGAGGTGTCGATCGACGACATCGCCGCCGCCGCGGGCGCCTCCCGGCCGCTGGTCTACCACTACTTCCCCGGCAAGCAGGCGCTGTACGAGGAGTCGCTGCGGCGGGCCGGGCAGGAGCTGTCGGCGCGGTTCGAGGAGCCCATGGAGGGGCCGCTGTCGGAGCGGCTGCACCGGGTGATGGGCCGCTACCTGGACTTCGTGCAGAGCCACGGGCCGGGCTTCGCCGCCCTGCTGCGCGGCGGGTCGGTGGCGGCCAGCGCGGGCACCTCGGCGGTCATCGACGACGTGCGCCGGGCGGCGCAGGAGCAGATCCTGGCCCACCTGGCGATCCCCGCGCCGAGCGTCGGGCTGCGGCTGACCGTCCGGGCCTGGATCGCCAACGCCGAGATCACCTCGCTGGAGTGGCTGTCCGAGCGCTCGGTGCCGCTGGCGGAGCTCCAGCTGCACCTGGTGCAGGAGTTCGTCGCGGCGCTCACCCTCACCGCCGCCCGCGAGCCGGCGCTCGCCGCCGAACTGGCCTCCTTCTTCGCCGACGAGCGCCCCAACGGCCCGACCGGGCGCCTGGTGCGGGACCTCGCGGGGCTGTTCGCCGTGCCGGGGATCGTCGAGGCGGTCACCGCGCTCGCGGCCGGCACCCCCGACGACGGGTCCGCGCAGGCCACCGGGGCCGCCGCCGAGTGACCCGCGCGGTCGGCGGATCGACGACCGGGGCCGGCGGAGCGGTAACCGTGCCCGGCGGAGCGGTAACCGGGGTCGGCGCCGGACTCGTCACCGCGCGCCGACCGCCCAAGTGATCATCGGGTGATCCTGCGGTTCGGTCAGGACAGTGGGCTCTGATAGGAATGAGCAGGGATCTGACGGCGCGCCGCCGCGCCGGGGCCGGTCCCACCCGAACCACCGACAGCAGACGGAGCAGAGCGGGGGGCTCACCAGGTGACCCAGGACGTCCAGTTCAGCGTGGAGGCCAATCCCTTCGCGGCAGCGGAGCAGGTCTGCGCGACCCTCGGCACCCTCACCGACGCCCTCTTCGACCAACACACCTCGCGCCACCCCGTGGCCTCGCTGAGCGCCCTGCGGACGGCCGAACACCCCGCCGCCGAAGCGCTGTTCGCCCTGCCGCTGGCCCCCAACGGCCCGGTGCACACCGCCCTCGACCGGCTCGGCACGGTGACCACCGCGGGCACCGGACGGCCGGGCACCGGCGCGCGGCTCACCGACCGGGTGGTCACCGCGCTCCAGGCCCGGTACGGCGGCGGCGCGGTGCGCGGTGCCATCGCCGACCGGGGCACCACCTCGGCCGCGCTGTTCCAGCTCCCGGTCACCGGCGAGTTCGCCGACGCCAAGCTGCGTCCGCCGTTCGCCCCCGCGCTGGCCGCGCTGGCGGCCGGGCAGCAGACCCGCCAGCCGGTCGAACTGCCCACCGGCGCGGGCGCCGAGGTCCGGCTGGTCGTACCGCCCGGCTTCCACTCGCTGACCTCCCCGGGCGGCCCGCCCGGCGTCTCCGCCCGTACGGTGCCCCCGCTGCCCGACGGCGCGGACCGGACCGGCGGCAGTGCGAGCGGTGGGAGTGCGAGCGGCGGCAGTGCGAGCGGTGGGAGCGCCCCGGCCACCGTGGCGGCCGCCGATGAGCTGGCCCGGCACCTGGCCGAGGTCGCCGAGGAGCTGTTCAGCGCGACCGGTCCGGAGCCGCGGCGCGACTTCGCGGTGATCTCCGCCACCCTGGCCGACCTGATCCGCGACGCGGGCGTCGTGTACGCCGGCGTCTGCGCCCTGGAGCTGGACGACCGCGCCTCGGACGCCGCCCTGGTCGTCTCGCTCGCCCGGCACCCGCTGCCGATCACCGCGCTCGCCACCGAGCTGGCCACCGTCCGGCGGCACGCCGAGGTGTGGACCGTGCTGCTGCCGGCCGGACCGGCCGCCGTCCTGGTCGAGGGCCGGACCGTCCCGGTACCCGGACCGCTGGCCGCCGACGGACAGCGGCGCTGGGTGGTCACCTCGGCCGTCCAGGCCTTCGTGCCGCTGCCGGATGGCGGGACGGTGCTGTGCGCCCAGCTGTCCACGGCACGGCCGGAGGACTGGGAGCTGTACACGGAGGCGTTCGCGGAGCTGCTGAAGAGCATCCAGTTCGGCTGGGACGGCGTACCGGTCCCGGGCGCCGCGACCGCCGTCCCGGCCGCCGCGGTGAGCAGCGTTCCGACCCCGGCGCCCGCTCCCGCCCCGACCCCGTCGCCTGCCGCCACCATCGAGGAGGCGTCGGCGGAGGCGCCGGAGGAGAGGCCGGTGCACCTGCGCGGCACACCGGTACGGGTGCCTCCCGCGGACTTCAACCCCTTCGCGCCGGTCGCGGAGACCCCGGAGGTCCCCGCCGCCGGTGGGGACCAGGCGGCACCGGACGCCGAGGGCGGACCGAAGGGCACCCCGGTGATGGTCCCGCCGCCGGACTTCAACCCCTTCGCCATGGGGGGCGTCCCGGACGTATCGGGCGACGCGCCCGCCACCCAGCCTGCCGGGGCGGCTCCGGTCGCCGATCCGTTCGGCACCACGGTCGCGGCCGAGCAGAAGGCCGACCCGTTCGGCACGACTCTCCCCTCCCAGGGCCCGGCCGTCCCGCCGCCGCCCTCGACCCCGCCCGTCATCCCGGCCCAGGCACCGCCCGCCGCGGCCGCGGCGGAGCGGAGTCCGGGGCAGGGCGGGGACGCGGAGGAGCCGGCTCCGGGCAAGGGCACGCCGGTGATGGTCCCGCCGCCGGACTTCAACCCCTTCGCCATCGGGGGCCTCCCGGACCTGTCGGCTCCCGAACCGGAGCCGGCGGAGGAGGCGGACGCCGAGCCGCAGAACCGCCCGTTCGGCTGAGCCGGAGGCGGGGGAAGCCGCTGCGCGCCGTCACCGCGAACGGGTGACGGCCGTCAACGGACAGCTGACGGCTGACAGGTAACAACCGACAGATGACAGCTGACAGATTTCAGCGAACGAAATCTGAAATCTGTTACCTGTTACCTGTCATCTGTCAGCTGTTCGCCGCCCCCGGCCCCCGCCGCTCGATCATCAGACCGACCCCGTCCAGCATCCGCGCCATCCCGAACTCGAACAGCGCCTCCAGGCCCAGGTCGATCTCCGGCCCCCGGCTCATCGCGTCGAACATCGGGAACCGCTCCGGATCCGCCATCAGCCGGGCGTGCTCCTCACCCTCCACCCGGTCCATCCACTCCTCCGCGGACAGCCCGCTGTCCTGCTCGGCCTGCGCCTCCCGCTCGAAGTGGACGGCCAGCCCGCACACGAACGCCGCCAGGGCGACGGCCGCCTGGGCCATCTCCTCGCCGCTCAGACCCCGCCCCGCCAGGGCGGCCATCGACCGCTCGGTGTGCAGTGCGGCGTCCGGCGCCAGCACGGGCCGGGTGAAGGACATCGTGGAGGCCAGCCACGGGTGACGCCGGTAGATCCGCCACTGCAGCCGGGCGACCGTCTCCAGCCCCTCCCGCCAGTCCTCCGCCGGCGGCTCGGGCAGCGGCTGTTCCCCGAACGCCACGTCCGTCATGAGCCGCAACAGCTCGTCCTTGCCGGGCACATGACGGTAGAGCGACATCGTCGCGACGCCCAGATCGGTCGCGACCCGGCGCATCGACAGCGCCGCCAGCCCCTCCTCGTCGGCCACCCGGACGGCCGTCGCGACGATCCGCTCCCGGGTGAGCTCACCCTCGCCGCCCGCTCTCACCCGCCGCGCCGCGGTCGGCGCCGTGGCCGGCTCCGCCACCGGCCGCGCTTCCCGCGCCGGTTCCCGCCGCGGCTCCCGGGCCCGGACCTCCTCCGGAGCCGCCTTCCCGGCCACCACCGTGCCCACCCCGGGAACGGCCCGTACGAGCCCTTCCTCCCGGAGGCGGTTCAGCACCTTGGTCGCCGTGGCCATCGCGACGCCCCACTCCTGGGTGATCCGCCGGGTCGACGGCACCCGCGCCCCCGGCGCCAACTCCCCTGCCGCGATGCGACGTCGGAGCTCGGCCGCGATCCGCTCCGAGGGACTCCCGCTCTCAGCCACCCGATCCCACCATCAACCTGCCGTTCAACAGCCGTGATGCCGACAGCAGTTGACGCACCAGGCGCCAACCATCGGCCGCCACAGCCGGGTTCACCCGCGATCCGGCCGCACCCGGCCCGATCCGCGTCCGCCCTCAGCCGGCCCTCGGCGCGCCCTCAGCCCGCCCGCCGGGCCAGGTGCACCACGTCCGGCACCCCCCGGGCGACCGGGATCTCGTGCGTCACCACGTCCGAGAACCCCACCGCCCGCAGCGCCTCCTCGAAGGCCGGCGAAGGCTGCGCGCTCCACACCGCCAGCACCCCGCCCGTCCGCAGCCGGTGCCACAGCACCGCGAGCCCGTCCGCGCCGTACAGCCCGTCGTTGGACTCGGTGACGGTCCAGTCCGGCCCGTTGTCGATGTCCAGGCACAGCGCGTCGTAGCGCTCGCCGTCCGCCGCCGCGAGGTACTCCAGCAGGTCGGTGTGGAGCACCTCGACCCGCGCGTCCTCCAGCGCACCGTCGGAGAAGGCGCCGAGCGGGCCGGTCCGGTGCCAGTCGATGATCGCGGTCTCCCGCTCGACGATGGCGATCCGTCCCCAGCGCGGCTCGGCCGCCGCGTACGCCAGCGAGAAGCCGACCCCGAGGCCCCCGATCAGCACCGACGGCCGCTCGACCGGGCCACCCGGGCGGTCCAGCTCGTCCAGCGCCGCCTGGATCAGCAGCCGCTCCGAGCGCCCGTCGGCGGTGTCCATCAGGAAGCAGCCGTTGGCGATGATCTCGAAGTCCCGACCGCGTTGCCGGAGCACCACCTCGCCGTACGGACCCTCCCGCCGGTCGAGGGTGACGACGGCCTCGTGGCCGTCGCGTTCGGGCAGTGCGGTGGTCATCCGTCCCCCTTGGTGGACTCGGGCGAACTCGGCTGCGGTGCCGCCCCCGTACGGACGGGGCGGGCACCTGCCCGACAATAGCCGAGTCCGCACCCGGGTCCGTCAGGTCGTGACCAGCACCCCCACGTAGGAGACGCCCGCGACGACCACCCAGGACCCGAGTCCGAGCAGGGCGATCCGCCCGCCGGTGCGGGCCATGGTCGGCAGGTGCACCGCACTGCCCAGGCCGAACAGCGCGGCGGCCAGCAGCAGCCCCTGGGCGTCCGCGGCCAGGTCGAGCGCCCGCTCGGGCAGCACCCCGGTGGTCCGCAGGACGATCATCGCGAGGAACCCGGCCACGAACAGCGGCACGATCGGCGGACGGCTGCCGGTCTTCACCGACTTCTCAGCCGGCTTCTCACCCGACTTCGCACTCGACTTATCGCCCGACGCCGCGCCCTCCTCACCCGCCCCGCCCGCCGCTGAGGCCCCCACCGGAGCGCCCACCGGCGCCCCGACCGGAACCTCCGCCAAGGCCGCCACCCGCGCCGCCCGCAGGTTCCGCCGCACCGCCACGGCCACCCCCGCGACCAGCGGCGCCAGCAGCACCACACGCATCAGCTTGACCAGCACCGCTTCGCGCAGCGCCCCGGCCCCGCCGGTCTGCGCGGTGGCGACGACCTGCCCGACGTCGTGCACGCTCGCCCCGACCCAGCGCCCGAACTCCAGCTCGCCGAGCCCGAGCGGGTGCTGGAGCAGCGGCAGCACGGCGATCGCCAGCGTCCCGCAGAGGGTCACCAGCGCCACCGAGGCCGCGACGTCCTCCTCCTCGCTGCCCGCCGCCTGGCTGACCGCGCCGATCGCCGAGGCCCCGCAGATCGAGTACCCGGTGGCGACCAGCAGCGGCTGGTCCCCGGGCAGGCCGAGCCGCCGGCCCAGCCAGAGCGTGCCCGCGAAGGTGGCCGCGACCACCGCGAGCACCATGGCGACGGTGGCCCAGCCGAGGCCGAGCACGTCGTCCAGGCTGAGCTTGAGCCCGAGCAGGACGATCCCGAGCCGCATCAGCCGCTTCCCGGCCGTGGACAGCCCCGGCCGGGCGATCCCGCGGACCACCGGGCGCAGCCCGGGCAGGTGGGCCACCAGCATGCCGAGCAGGACGGCGGCGGTGAGTTCGGGCACGGCCGGCACCAGCGCGTGGATGCCCAGCGCGGCGGCCACTCCGAGGGCCGCGAGCAGCAGCCCGGGAGCGTCCCCGCGCATCGGGGGCAGTGAGCGGGTGCCGGCGGTGCGGTGCCTGAGGGTCAGTGCCACGCCGCCCTCACTGCTGCCGGTCGGCGGGCAGCCGGTAGACCCGCCGGATGCTGGTGCCGAGCCGCGAGACGTCCGCGCCGTAGACGTGGATGGAGATCGCCGTGCTGCTACAGGAGTTGCGCACCAAGTGGATGTCGCCGGGCGGGGCGAAGGCGGCCACGGTGCCGGCCGGGCCGGCCACGTGCTCGGTCTCGACCAGCCGGGAGGTGGGGCCGTCGGAGACCAGCCGGTAGCGGGTCTCGCTCTCCTGGCCCTGGTGGACGCCGGCCACGCACCAGGAGACGTGGTCGTGGATCGGGGTCTGCTGCCCGGGCAGCCAGACCAGGGCGACGACGGAGAAGCTGCCGTCCCCCTCGGCGTGCAGGACGTGCTGGCGGTAGCGCTGCGGGTCGCCCTCGCGCTGGGCGGGGGTGAGCAGCGCGTCGGGCCCGTCCGGGTCGGCGTGCAGGTGCGGGGCGAGGCGCTCGCCGACCAGGTAGGCGGTGAGCTCCGGCGGGAGCCCGCGGTCCACGACGGCGCGGATCTCACTGATCAGCGCGGTCATCCGCTCGGTGAGCCGGTCGCTGCCGACCGTGGCTGAGGGTGTCATCCCAGCAGGTTCGAACCTATGGACCCATCACGTCCAAGGAGGGTTTGTAAGCAATCTCCCCATCAACGCTTATAGGTCGCCGGGTGGCAGTCCATGCTCGTCGGTCATGTGGCCCGCCGACGGGTCAGCACCCGACCCGGCTCGCCGCCGCCTGCCGCAGGTGGTCCAGCACCAGCCCGGTGGCCGGGATCCGCCGGTGCTCGCGCAGCACGTACGCGCTCACCTGCCGCCGCAGGTGCGGCTCGACGGCCCGTCCGGTGACCTTGCGGTGGCACATGAAGGAGAGCACCAGCGCCGGCATCAGCGCGATCCCGACCCCGGCGGCGACGAGCGACTGCACCGCGAGGTTGTCGTCGGTGGAGAAGACGATGTCCGGTGCGAAGCCCTCCTCCGCACAGACGTGCAGCAGGTTGGCCCGGCAGCGCGGACATCCGGCGATCCAGCGTTCGCCGCCGAGGTCGGCCAGCCGTACGGCGTGCCGGCGGCCGAGCGGGTGCCCGACCGGCAGCAGCACCGTGAGCAGGTCCTCCATCAGCGGGATCTCGTCCACGCCCTCCGGCACCTCGGCGGCCGCGCCGGGGTACCGGAACGCCAGCGCGATGTCGCACTCCCCGCGCAGCAGCCGCTGGACGGAGTCCGGCGGCTCGGCCTCCAGCAGCTCGACCCGCACACCGGGGTGCTCGGCCAGCAGCCGGGCCATCGCCTGGGGTATCAGGGTGGCGTTGGCGCTGGGGAAGGCGCAGACCCGCACCCGACCGGCGCGCAGCCGGGCCAGCGCGGCGAGCTGCTGCTGGGCGGCGGACATGCTGCCGAGGATCAGCTCGGCGTGCCGGGAGAGCGCCTCGCCGGCCTCGGTGAGCCGCAGTCCGCGCCCGGCCCGGGTGAAGAGCGGGACGCCGACGGTGCGTTCGAGCGCCTTCATCTGCTGGGTGATGGCGGGCTGGGTGTAGCCCAGTTCGCGGGCGGCGGCCGAGTAGGAGCCGGCCCGGACGACCTCGTGGAACGTCCTGATGTGCCGCGAATCGAACACCGGCTCCATGGTCCCTCCCGCCCTCTCGTCCACCGTCGGCAGCCCCGTTCCGGCCGCGCTCCGGTCGTCCACGGGCCGCGCCCGGGCGCCCGAGAATCATAAGAGGAATTTGGAGGTACCGACCCCAACCCCACCCGTACCTATGGTTCAGCCCCGAACCGGCCTTCTCACAGCTGCGCCGACGGAGGCAGCCCCACCGGCACCCCTGCCTTGGCCACCGGTGCCCCGCCCCGCGCGCTCGGACTGCGCCGGCTGCGCCGCTCCACGAAGCGGGCGAGCCAGGAGAGCAGCAGACACATGCCGATGTAGATCGGCGCGATCACCATCACCACCGGGATGAACGGCAGGTCGTAGTCCAGGTTGGTGGCGATCAGCTTGCCCGCGTGCAGGAACTCCTCGAAGGTGATCAGGAAGCCCAGCGAGGTGTCCTTGAGCGCGACCACCAGCTGACTGATGATGGCCGGCAGCATCGCCCGGTTGGCCTGCGGCACCAGGACGTACGTCATCACCTGGGTCTTGCGCATCCCCAGCGCGAACGCCGCCTCCCGCTGCCCCTTGGGCACCGCGAGCACGCCGGCCCGGAACACCTCGGCCAGCACCGAGCCGTTGTAGAGCACCAGCCCGGCCACCAGCGCCCAGAGCGGCTGCACCTTGAGCGCGACGAAGACGAAGAAGATCATCACCAGCACCGGCATGGCCCGGAAGAACTCCACCACCAGCGTGGCGAGCCAGCGCACCACCCGGTGGTCGGAGAGCCGCCCGGCCGCGAACAGCGCGCCGAACGGCAGCGCGAACAGCACCGTCCAGCCGAAGGCCTGCAAGGTGTTGCCGAGCCCGCGCAGCAGCAGGTCCTGCACGCCCCGGTACTCGAAGGGCTGCCACTTGGCGTACGTGAACTGGTGGGTGTGGAAGAGCATGTAGACCACCCAGCCGATCAGCGCCGCGATCAGCAGCAGCGCGATCCCGCCGTACAGCCGGTGCCGGGAGAGCGCCTTCGGGCCGGGGATGTCGTACAGCGCCGAGGATTCGACCGTCATCGGGACACCGCCACTCGTCGTTCCAGCAGGTTGAAGACGGCGCTGATGGCCAGGGTGATGATCAGGTAGCCGACGGCGATCCAGACGAAGGTCCAGATGATGCTGTAGCCCAGCTCGTTGATGGTCCGGTAGGTGCCCAGCAGCTCGGTGACGCTGAACGAGCCGGCGATCGCCGTGTTCTTCGCCAGCGCGATCATCACACTGCCGAGCGGCGCCACCACCGAGCGGTACGCCTGCGGCAGCACCACCAGGCTCATCGTCTGCCCGAAGTTCATGCCGAGGCTGCGGGCCGCCTCGCCCTGCCCGGTCGGCACCGTGTTGATGCCCGACCGCATCGACTCGCAGACGAAGGCCGAGGTGTAGCAGCCCAGCGCGAGCACCGCGAAGGTGTAGAAGGGCAGGGTGATGTCGAACCGGGGCAGGCCCAGCACCACGATGAAGAACAGCAGGGTCAGCGGCGTGTTGCGCAGCACCGTCACCCACAGCGTCCCGAACACCCGCAGCGGTTTCACCGGCGAGACCCGGAAGCCCGCGATCAGCACGCCCAGCACCAGCGACAGCACGGCGCTCACCGCGAACAGCGAGAGCGTGCCGAGGAACCCGTCCCAGTAGGTCGACCAGTTGTCGGTCAGCGTTTTCACGGCGCGGCCCTCTCAGTACCGGTCGATCTGCGGCGGGTTCGGCGCCGGCTCCCCGGAGAGGCCGAGGGTCGCCTCGAACGCCCTCCTCCAGTCGCCGTTCTGCATGTGGTGCTCCAGAGCGTCGTTGATCGCGCCGCGCAGCACGGTGTCGTTCTTCGGCACCCCGATGCCGTACGGCTCGGTCGAGAACAGCGGGCCGACCACCTTGAGCTCGTCCGGCACCTTGGCCGCGTAGCCGAGCAGGATCGCGTTGTCCGTGGTCACCGCGTCGACCTGGTTGGTGATCAGGTTGTCCACGCAGGCCGAGTAGGTGTCGTAGCCGATCAGCTTGGCCTTCGGGTACTGCGACTGGATGCGCTGGTACGGCGTCGAGCCGGCCGCCGAGCAGACCTTCTTGCCGTCCAGGTCCTGCGGGCCGTGGATGGTGGTGTTGTTCTTGCGCACCAGCAGCGACTGCCCGGCGATGAAGTACGGGCCGGCGAAGCCGACCAGCTTCTTCCGGTTGTCGTTGATGGTGTAGGTGCCGACGTAGTAGTCCACCTGGCCGTTCTGCAGGGCGGTCTCGCGGTTGGCCGAGGCGATCGTCTTGAACTGGATCCGGTCCGGCGGGAAGCCCAACGAGGCGCCGACCATCTTGGCGATCTCGATGTCGAAGCCGGAGTACACGCCGGTGGCCGGGTTCTTCTGGCCCAGGTACGGCTGGTCCTCCTTGGCGCCGACCATCAGGTGGCCCCGGCCGCGGGCGGCGTCCAGGGTCGGCGAGCCGGTGATCGCGGAGGCGTCCTGCACCTGGTAGCTGGGCAGGGCGCTGGGCTGGGGGCCCTTGGGCGGCGGGGTGCCGGGCTTGCCGCAGCCCGCCACCAGCGCGGTGAACAGCAGGGCGGCGGCGAGCACGCGCCGCCCCGCCCGCGCCACGGGCCTTCCCACAGATCTTCCCGCGGGCCTCGCCGCCGGCGTCGTCTCACGGTTCACGGCGCCGCCTCAGTGCTTCAGGATCTTGGACAGGAAGTCCCGGGCACGATCGCTCTCAGGAGCGCTGAAGAAGTCCTCCGGGGCGCGGTCCTCGACGATCCGGCCGTCGGCCATGAACACGACCCGGTTCGCGGAGGCCCGGGCGAAGCCCATCTCGTGGGTGACCACGATCATCGTCATGCCCTCGCTCGCGAGCTGGCGCATGACGTCCAGCACCTCGTTGATCATCTCGGGGTCGAGCGCCGAGGTGGGCTCGTCGAACAGCAGCGCCTTGGGGTCCATCGCCAGCGCGCGGGCGATCGCGACCCGCTGCTGCTGCCCGCCGGAGAGCTGCGCCGGGTACTTGGCCGCCTGATCGGCGAGGCCCACCCTCTCCAGCAGCGCGCGGGACTTGTCGTCCGCCTCCGCCCTGGGCCGGCCGCGGACCTTGATCTGCGCGAGCGAGACGTTCTGCAGCACGGTCTTGTGCGCGAACAGGTTGAAGGACTGGAACACCATGCCGACCTCGGCGCGCAGCCTGGCCAGCCCCTTGCCCTCCTCGGGCAGCGGCTGGCCGTCGATCAGGATGGTGCCGTTCTCGATCGGCTCCAGCCGGTTGATGGCCCGGCAGAGGGTGGACTTGCCGGAGCCGGACGGGCCGATGACGACGACGACCTCGCCGCGTCCCACCGTCAGCTCGATGTCCTGCAGCACGTGCAGGTCCCCGAAGTGCTTGTTGACCCCGCGCATCTCGATCAGCGGGGTGAAGGCCGATGCGCCGGCCGGAGCCGGCCCGGGGGCTGTGGTCACCTGCTGCGCCGTCCCTTCAGCAGCCAGCCCAGCGCGACGCCCGCGATCAGCGTGGCCAGCAGCGCGATCCAGAGCGGCGCGGTGACGGTGAAGACCCAGAACTGGATCTTGACCTTGTCGAGGTTGGCGAACAGGAACCACACGGCGAGGACGACGATGGCGCCGATCCCGATGTAGCGCGTGGGAATCCCGCCGATCTCACCGCGCGGGGAGCGGGACGAGCCGTCTGAAATCTTGGTCACCGGAGCAGTCTGCGGGCCGGGCGGCCGATTTGCCCGGTTACGCGCCCCTCCGGGCCAGGGAGTAACCCGTACGGGGCAATCCGGCCCCGTACGGGTTTGAAGCCCCCTCCTACCGGGACGGCCCGCTCCCCGCTCGTCCCGCCCCGGGCCGCCGCACTACCGCTCGTCCCGCCAGGACCGCCAGAGCGCCGCGTACGGACCGCCCGCCGCGACCAGGTCCGGGTGGCTGCCGTACTCGCTGATCCGCCCGCCCTCGACCACCGCGATCACGTCCGCGTCGTGCGCGGTGTGCAGCCGGTGGGCGATGGCGATGACCGTCCGGCCCTCCAGCACCCTGGAGAGCGAGCGTTCCAGGTGCCGGGCGGCCCGCGGGTCCAGCAGGGAGGTGGCCTCGTCCAGCACCAGGGTGTGCGGATCGGCCAGCACCAGCCGGGCCAGCGCCAGCTGCTGGGCCTGCGGCGGGGTCAGCGAGGTGCCGCCGGAGCCGACCTCGGTGTCCAGGCCCTCCGACAGGGCGTCCACCCAGGCCCCGGCCTCCACCGCGTCCAGCGCGGCCCGCAGCTCGGTGTCGTCCGCGTCGGGAGCGGCCAGCCGCAGGTTGTCCCGCAGGGTGCCGACGAAGACGTGGTGCTCCTGGTTCACCAGGGCGACCTGCGCGCGCACCCGCTCGGCCGGCATCCGCGCCAGCGCCGCACCGCCGAGGGTCACGCTGCCGCGGCCGGGGGCGTAGATCCCCGCCAGCAGCCGGCCGAGCGTGGACTTGCCCGCGCCCGACGGCCCGACCAGCGCGACCCGGCTGCCCGGGGCGACGTCCAGGCTGATGCCGTGCAGGACGTCGGCGCCCTCCCGGTAGCCGAACCGGACGTCCTTCGCCTCGACCCGACGGCCGTCCGGCCGGGCGGACTCGTCCCCCTCGTGCTCCGGCACCTCGCGCACGCCGACCAGCCGGGCCAACGAGGCCTGGCCGATCTGGAGCTCGTCGTACCAGCGCAGGATCAGGTCCACCGGGCCGGTCAGCATCTGCGCGTAGAGCACGCCGGTGGTCAACTGGCCCACGGTGATCCAGCCCCGGAGGGTGAACAGCCCGCCGAGCACCAGGGTGGCGAGCACCGCCGACGTGTAGACCGCGTCGATGGTCGGGAACCAGACCGAGCGCAGCCACAGGGTGTACCGCTCCCAGGCCAGCCACTCGCGCAGCTTGCGGTCGGTCAGCCGGACCCGCTGGTCGCCCAGCCGCAGGGCCTCGACCGTCCGCCCGGCGTCGACCGTCTCGGCCAGCACGTTGCTCACCGCCGCGTACCCGGCCGACTCGCTGCGGTAGGACTGCGGCGCGCGCCGGAAGTACCAGCGGGAGCTGACCAGCAGCAGCGGCAGGCCGACCAGCGAGGTCAGTGCGAGCAGCGGCGAGGTGACCAGCAGCGCACCGAGCACCAGGAGCAACGACACCACGGCGACGGCGAGTTCGGGCACCGCCTCGCGCACCGACTTGTCCAGCCGGTCGATGTCGGTGGTGCCCCGGGAGACCAGGTCCCCGGTGCCGGCCCGCTCCAGCACCCCGGTCGGCAGGGCCACCGAGCGGACCAGGAAGTCCTCGCGCAGGTCGGCCAGCACCTTCTCGCCGAGCACCGCGCCGCGCATCCGCGACCAGCCGGTGAACGCCGCCTGCGCCACCAGGGCCAGCAGGTACCAGGCGACCGCCACCGTGATGGTGGACCCGGCCGTACCGGTGGCCAGCGACTCGACCAGGCGGCCGAGCACCCAGGGCCCGACCAGCCCGGCCACCGTGGCCGTCGAGTGCAGTGTCACCACCGCGGAGAACCCGCGGCGGTGCCGCCGCGCGAGCAGCAGCAGGTACCCGCGCACGGCGGCCGGGGAGCCGACCGGCAGGGTGGTGGCCGGCCCCTGTTCCTCCTGGACGGGGGGCTTCATGACGTACTCCTCGCGTGCGTGGCAGGGAAGTTGACGATGGTCCTCATACGGCCCCACCCACCGGGCGGGCCGCTTCCTCGTCGCGGGTGACCACGGCCCGGTAGGCCGGCTCGGTCCGCATCAGCTCACGGTGCCGCCCGGCCGCGACGACCCGGCCCTCCTGCAGCAGCACCACCCGGTCCGCCTGGTCGAGCAGCAGCGGGCTGGTCGCGAACACCACGGTGGTGCGGCCGGCTCGGGTGTCCCGCAGCCCGGAGGCGATCCGCGACTCGGTGTGCGCGTCCACCGCGCTGGTGGGCTCGTCCAGCACCAGCACCGGAGGGTCCGCCAGCAGGGCGCGGGCCAGCGCGAGCCGCTGGCGCTGCCCGCCGGAGAGCGAGCGTCCGCGCTCGGTGATCCGGGCGCGCATCGGGTCTCCCCCGCACTCCGGCGAGCCCTCCACCAGGGCCTCCAGCACGTCGTCGGACCGGGCCGCCGCGAGGGCCTCGGCCGCCGGGACCCGCCCCGAGGACGGGATGTCGAACAGCTCGGCCAGCGTGCCGGAGAGCAGCACCGGCTCCTTGTCGTGGACCAGCACCGCCGCCCTGGCCTCGGCCAACGGCACCGCGTCCAGCTCCGTGCCGCCGAGCCGCGCCGAGGCCTGTGCCCGTTCGCCCTCGGCCAACGGGACGTGGCCGCCGAGCCGCTCGGCCAGCGCCCCGGCGTAGTCCGGGTCCCCACAGACCACCGCGGTCAGCTCGCCGGCCCGTGCCGTCAGGCCGCTCGCCGGGTCGTGCAGGTCGGCCTTGTCCGGCCTGGCCAGCGCGGCCTCGGCCGTACCGGTGGTCCGGTCCAGCGAGAGCACCCGGACGGCCCGCCCGGCGGAGACCCGGGCCACGCTCCAGGCGTGCGCCGCCTCACCCAGGATGCGCAGCGGAGCGGCCAGGAAGGCCGTCGCGCCGTACACCGCGATCAGGGTGCCGACGGCGAGCTCGCCGGAGGCCACCAGCCGGGCGCCGTACCAGGTGACGCCGACCACGAACAGGCCGGGCAGCAGCACCTGTTGGGCCTGCATCAGCGACCAGATCCGGGACGACCGGACGGCCGCCGCCCGGACCTTCTGGGACGCGGCCCGGTACCGCTCCAGGAACAGCTCCTCGCCGCCGATGCCGCGCAGCACCCGCAGCCCCGCGACGGTGTCGGCCGCCAGCTCGGTGGCCTTGCCGCCGAGGGCGCGCTGCTGCTCGTAGCGCCGCTCGAACGGCCCGATCAGCGGCCAGACGGAGGCCGCCAGCACCGGGACGCCGAGCAGCACCCCGGCCCCGAGCACCGGATCGACCGTCAGGACCACCACGCTGACGGCCAGCCAGACGATCACCGCGGACCGGACCCGGGCGACCAGCTCGACGTACCAGCCGATCCGCTCGACGTCCCCGCTGCCGACCGCGACGACCTCGCCGGTGGCGATCCGGCGGGACAGCCCGGCCCCGAGGTGCGAGGCCTGCCGGGCCACCAACTGCCGTACGTGGGTGGCCGCGTGGATCCAGTTCCAGACCGCCTGGCGGTGCAACAGCACGGTGCCGACCGAGGCGCCCGCGCCCAGCAGCAGCAGGAGCCCGGCGGCCCGCCAGATCCCGCCGGCGTCGCCGTCCACGGCGGCCTGCACGCCGAGCCCGAGCGGTATCGGCAGGGCGGCCTGGCCCCCCATCTCGATCAGCGCCCAGAGGGTGGCGAGCAGCTGCCCGCGCCGCTGGCTGCGCTGCAGCCAGCGCAGGAAGGCCAGGGGTGAGGAGAGGTCGGGACGGCCGGGATCGGCCAGCGGCAGGGGGGTGAGCAGCATGACACTCCGATACGAGCGGTGCGCGGGTGCAGGGCACGGGCGCACAGGGGTGCGAGGGAGCCAGGAAGCAAGGGGAGCCGGGAAGCAGGGGGACCGGGGCGCACGGAACGCCTCAGCGCCGTGCGCACAGCACGCACGGCGACCGAACGCGGCAGGCGGCCCGGGCCGGCGGGCGGAGGATGCGCGGCGCTGCGGCACGGCGCCCGGCGCGACATCGACGCTGCGTCCGGAGCGGACACCGGACGGACATGGAATGGGCACGAAGGGCCCGGAAGTCAGGAGGTCATGGCCGCGAGCCTGCCAACCTCGATGTGATCCGCGCAACAGGTTTTTCCTCCGCCGACCGCGCGCGCCACGCCCCGCCCGCCACGCGCCGGGCCCGCACTCCCCCTGTGCGCCCCCGCGGGCTCCCGGCAGGCCTCCCGCGAGCCCCCCGCACGTCCCCCACCAGGGCGGTTCCGCCCCGTCACCGGCCGGCCGCCGCCCAGGCCAAACCCCCGCAAAGCTTCACCCAAGATTCGCCCGTTCGGCGGGAACAATCACACCGGGACACCAGTTGCCCCCACTGGAACAGCAGGACAATCAGGAGGGCACCTCTTCCCGTGAGCAGCATCCCCACCGTCACCCTCAACGACGGCGCGCAGATCCCGCAGCTCGGCTTCGGCGTGTGGCAGGTCCCGGACGCCGAGGCCACCCCCGCCGTCCGCGCCGCGATCGAGGCGGGCTACCGCTCCATCGACACCGCGGCCATCTACGAGAACGAGGCCGGCACCGGCGCGGCGATCACCGAGGCGCTGGCGGGCGGCGTGGCCCGCGAGGACCTCTACGTCACCACCAAGCTGTGGAACTCGGGCACCCGCGACTGGTCCGGCGAGCAGGGCCGCGACGCGGTGCTGCGCGAGTTCGACGCCTCGCTGGCCAAGCTCGGCCTCGACCAGCTCGACCTGTACCTGATCCACTGGCCGCGCCCGATGCACGGCGACAGCTACCTGAACATCTGGAAGGCCTTCGAGCAGCTGAAGGCGGACGGCAAGGTCAAGTCGATCGGCGTCTCCAACTTCGGCACCGAGCAGCTGACGCGCCTGCTGGACGAGGCCTCCGTCGCCCCGGCCCTGAACCAGGTCGAGCTGCACCCGTACTTCCCGCAGACGGAGCTGCGCGCGTTCCACACCGAGCACGGCATCGCCACCGAGGCGTGGAGCCCGCTGGGCCAGGGCAAGGAGCTGCTCGCCGAGCCCGCACTGGTGAAGATCGCCGAGAAGCACGGCCGCACGGTCGCCCAGGTGGTGCTGCGCTGGCACCTCCAGAGCGGTGTGATCGCCATCCCGAAGTCGGTCACCCCGTCCCGGATCCGGGAGAACCTGGACGTCGCCGGCTTCGAGCTGGACGCCGAGGACCTCGCGGCGATCGCCGCCGTGGCCACCGGCAAGCGGATCGGCCCGGACCCGCAGGAGTTCGACTGGAACTGACGCGCCCGGGGTCCCGGCTCCCGGGCCCCCGAACCGTCTGAGCACCCGACCGGCTGACCACCGGTCGCACGAAGACCGCCCGCACCTCTACAGGAGCGGGCGGCCTTCGGTGTGCCCCGATGCGCCAAAGCCCATGGCCATGGACCCTCAGCGTTTTGGCGAATCGTTTTGGCTACGGTGGCGAACTTTTGACCTACAGCCTGCCCGCCTTGGCGATGAGCGCGAGCGCGGCCTCGTGCTCACCCTCCTCCAGCGGTGCCAGCAGCAGCCGCTGGACCTCGGCCACCCCAGCGGCCGAGCGGTGCAGCAGGTCCTGTCCCGCCGGTGAGAGCGAGAGCAGGTTGCGCCGTCCGTCCGAGGGGTCGCGCCGACGCTGCACCAGACCGCGGCGCACCAGCCGGCTGACCATCTCGGCCATCGTGGCCTTGTCCAGCGAGGCCAGCTCGCCGACCGTGCGCTGGTCGGCGCCCGGTTCCAGCTCCAACGCGTCCAGCACCGCGTACTGCGGAGCCGTCAGCTCGGCGCCCACGTGCTCCGACCAGAGCTTGGTGTGCACCTGCTGGCTCACCCTGATCAGGTAGCCGATCGCCCGCTGGGCGTCCAGTATCGGCCGCGCGTCGGTGATGACGGCGACCGCCGCGGGCTCCAGCCTGGCTATCTTGGCCATCACCCGGACGATCTCGACCTGTTCCTCCGCCGTGAGCGGTTCGAACAGGACGCGCTGAACGCGGACCACACCACCGGTGGCCTCGCGCACCGCCTGGGCGCCGCCCTGCGAGAGGGCCAGCAGCTTGCGCCGGCCGTCGGCCGGGTCGCGCCTGCGCAGCACCAGGCCACGACGGACCAGCCGCGCGACCATCTCGGCCATCGTGGCCTTGTCGAGCGAGGCCCGCTCGCCGACCGTCCGCTGGTCCGCACCCGGTTCCAGGGCCAGGACCAGCAGCACGGCGAACTGCGGAGCCGTGAGATCGGCTCCGACGTGTTCGGACCACAAGCGGGTGTGGACCTGCTGTGCCACGCGAATCAGGTGTCCTGGCGACTGCTGCAGTCGCGTAGACACGCGGGTTGTCGGGATCTCCCCCAGCACCATGTATCCGTCCCGATGTCACACCCGGTGTGTGTGGGACACCCGGGTGGGGCAGTAACGGCGAGTGGGCGTCCAGCTATGAGGGAGGGCGCTCCAGCCGTGCAGCCGGTGGCTGCTGGCGGACACTATACAAACGGCGGGCCCTTGCTGGCAGGCAGGGGCGGATAGTAGACGCAGGTTCGGCAACATTGGCATATTTACTCGCTGCGAACAGCTTGCAGTAACCCGTTCTCAGCAGAAAGCCGACCGGTCGGTCCTTACCCACCGTCACCTGCGTCTCTCCACCCTGGCCGCTCCCCCTACCCGCCGGTAGGGTGTGGCCACCCTCTCCGGGGGCTCTCCCCGGGAGGCACTCCCGAGAGAGACGAGAGCGAGCATGACCGAGCAGAGCACCGCCCCCCGGGTCGCCGTCGTGACCGGCGCCGCCCGCGGCCTGGGCGCCGCCACCGCCGTCCGGCTGGCCGCCGACGGCTACGCGGTCGCCGTCCTGGACCTGGACGAAGCGGCCGGCAAGGAGACCGTCGACCGGATCACCGCCGCCGGCGGCAGGGCGCTCGCCGTCGGCGCCGACGTCTCGGACGCCGAGCAGGTCCAGGCCGCCGTCGACCGGGTGGCCGCCGAGCTCGGCGCCCCCGTCGTCCTGGTGAACAACGCGGGTGTGCTCCGCGACAACCTGCTCTTCAAGATGTCCGAGTCCGACTGGGACACGGTCATCAACGTTCACCTCCGCGGCGCCTTCCTGATGACCCGCGCGGTGCAGAAGCACATGGTCGACGCCGGTTTCGGCCGCATCGTCAACCTGTCCTCGTCCTCGGCCCAGGGCAACCGCGGCCAGGCCAACTACTCGGCCGCCAAGGCCGGCCTCCAGGGCTTCACCAAGACTTTGGCCATCGAGCTGGGCAAGTTCGGCATCACGGCCAACGCGGTCGCCCCGGGCTTCATCGCCACGGACATGACAGCAGCCACCGCGGCCCGGGTCGGCATGGACTTCGAAGACTTCAAGCGGGCCGCAGCCTCTCAGATCCCGGTCCAGCGGGTCGGTCAGCCCGAGGACGTCGCCCACACCATCGCGTTCCTCGCGAGCGAGGGCGCCGGCTTCGTCTCCGGCCAGGTGATCTACGTCGCGGGCGGCCCCCTCGACTGAGCACGGAACCTACACAGGGTTACCACGGAGTGGGAAGCCGGGCGCACCGGCCTCCCACTCCGTTTGCTTTACCGGGGCTTTTGCAGAACCATTCGACGACCACACTGGCTTTCGATCCTGAAATAGCGGAAATCACCCCTCGGACCACCCCTGGTCGGCCCAATTGTCGATTTCCCGGGAAAATGACAATTACCACCGGAATAGCCCTGTCCGGATGGGTAAGGTCACCCCGTGCAATCCAGAAGTACCCCCGTTCCCCTTCCGCGCCAGGGGCCGGAGCGCCGCACCGCCGAGACCGGCCGCCTGGACCGTCCCACCACCCCCGCGCGCCACCTCGCCCCGCTCGGCCCCGACCCCGGCGAGCCCGGCTGGCCGCCGATGAGCCGACGGCAGGCCGCCCTCCTCGCCGTCACCCTGGCCGGCTACCTGCTGGTGCTGGCCGGTGTCCTGCTCAACACCGCGCTGGTCGACCTCGACTGGTCGGTCCGGCTGCTGCGCCCCTACGAGCGGTGGCCCCGACTGGAGCCGCTGCTCGACACCTGGGTGGTCGCCGGGCAGCGCGGGCCGTCGGCGATCGCCGCCTTCGTCTGGCTCGGCTGGCGGGCCCACCGCCTCGGCCGACTGCGCCCGCTGCTGGTCATGGGCATCGCGCTGTTGTTGCTCAACGTCACCGTCGGCGCGGTCAAGATCGTCACCGGCCGGCTCGGCCCGCACTACGCGCAGTACGTCGGCTCGCCCGAGCTCTTCTCCGGTGGCACCATCTTCCCCTCCGGCCACACCGCCAACGCGGTGGTCACCTGGGGCGTGCTCGCCTACCTCGCCGTCCGCTGGCGGCGGACCGGCGCGGTGATCGCCGCCGCCACCGCCTGCTCGATCGGTCTGACCACGGTCTACCTGGGCACCCACTGGGTCACCGACGTCCTGGCCGGCTGGGCCGCCGGACTGCTCGTCCTGCTCTCGCTGCCGCTGCTGGAACCCCTGGTCGCCGCCGCCGAACAGCGGCTCCACCGGCGCTTCGGCCGCCGGCACCTGCTCTGCTGAACCCGGGCCCGCCCGAACCAGAGCCGACGGGTCACCGCGGTCCTACCCCTCCCAGCTGCGCTCGACCACACCGTTGCGCACCGCGAGGTTGAGCCGCCCCTGCCGGTACTCCATGGTCATCAGGTCCCCCGGCTCCAGCACCCGGACCGACGCCCAGCCGTGCCGCCGGGCCAACTCCCGGGCCCGCTCGATCCGCAGCCCCGCGTACCCCTCGCCGTCCTGGCCCGCCGCCCCCGCACCGGAGCCCGAACCCGAACCCGAACCCGCCGCACCGGACCCCGTCCCCACCGCGTCCGAACCCGACATCGCGCCTCCCCCGGCTCGCCTCCTCGGACGTACGCTGGAATCGTAGCCCGACCCACGCGGTCCGGAGGTGAACGGCATGCGCACCACCACCCCGCGCCGGTGGCGCAGCGGCACCGAGCCGGCCACCGCCCGCAGCGACCTCAAGCTCCGCTACCTGCTCTCGCTCACCTTCACCCCCTTGTTCGCGCTGGCCACGGCGGGCTTCGCCGTCTGGGCGGCCTTCTCGCCCGCCTACGGTGCGCCCGGCCGGGGCACCCTCACCGGCTTCGCCGTGGCCTGCGGCCTGCTCACCCTGTTCGCCGCCGTCGACCTCGTGGTTGTCATCCGGCGCCGCCGGACCGAGCTCTGACGCGGTGTCTCCCACGGAGTGGGAAGTCGACCCGGCCGACTTCCCACTCCGTGCCGTCGACTTCCCACACCGTGCCACCCACGATCCCGACCCCAGTGGCCCCGGCAGCCTCAGCGCCCGCCGACCGCCTGCTTCACCAACGTCCGCCCGAAGTCCCACATCAGTCCGCTCCCCCGGTGGGCCTCGTCCATGATCTCGGTGAAGGCGTCCACGAACCGGTCCACGTCACGCTCGGTGATGATCAGCGGGGGGATCAGCTTGATCACTTCCAGGTGGTCCCCCGACACCTGGGTCAGGATGCGGTGCCGCTGCAGCAGCGGCACGACCACCATCTGCGCGAACAGCCCCTTGCGCGCCGCCTGGAGCGCGGTCCAACCGGTGCGCAGCTTCAGCGACTTGGGCCGGCCGAACTCGATCCCGATCATCAGCCCGCGCCCGCGCACCTCGGCGAGCAGCTCGTACTGGTCGACCAGCGCGGTCAGCCGTCCACGGAAGTAGTCGCCCACCTTGCGGGCGTTCTCCACCACCTGCTCGTCGTCCATCACCTCCAGGGTCGCCAGCCCGGCCGCCATGGCCTGGGCGTTGGACCCGAAGCTGGCCGAGTGCACCAGCACCCGGTCCATCGAGGAGTACACCTTCTCGAAGATCCAGCCCTTGCCGAGCGTCGCCCCGACCGGCACGTACCCGCCGGACAGCGCCTTGGCGGCGCAGACCAGGTCCGGCAGCACGCCTTCCTCGTGCTGGTAGGCGAAGAACTCGCCGGTGCGGCCGATGCCGGTCTGCACCTCGTCGCAGATCAGCAGCGCCCGGTGCTCGTGGAGCAGCGCCTGGGCGGCCCGCAGCCAGCCGGGCGGCGGCGCCTGGACGCCCTTGCCCTGGATCGGCTCGACGATCAGCCCCGCGACGTCGCCGCGCTTCAACTCCTTGGCCAGCGCGCCGAGATCGCCGAGCGGGACGGCGGTGTCCGGCAGCAGCGGGTCGAAGCCCTTGCGGAAGCCGCTCTCCCCGTTGACGGAGAGCGAGCCGGTGGTCAGCCCGTGGAAGGCGTGGTCGGCGTACAGGATCCGCTTCCGTCCGGTGGCGTACCGGGCGAACTTGAGCGCCGTCTCCACCGCTTCGGTGCCGCTGTTGCCGAAGAACACCCGGTCCAGTCCGGGCGCGTACGACAGCAGCCGCTCGGCCAGCAGCCCGGGCAGCGGTGAGCAGTCGAAGCGGACCAGGTCCGGCAGGTCGAGGTCCATCACCTGCTGGACCGCCGAGCGCACCACCGGGTGGTGGCGGCCGAGCGCGAAGATGCCGAAGCCGGCCAGCATGTCGAGGTACTCGTTGCCCTCGGCGTCGTAGAAGTACTGGCCCCGGGCGCGCTCGTAGTACCTGTCGAAGCCGATGGTGCGCAGCATCCGCGGCAGCTGCGGGTTGAGGTAGCGGCCGTGCAACTCGTAGCGCTCGCCGCCGCGTTCGGCGATCAGCGCGGCGAGGTCGAAGGCGGGGCGGTCTGGTTCAGCCGGCATGGCGCGGGTTCGCTCCTCGGGTCGGTAGCAGGTTCTTGGCGAAGACGGCGGTCTGGGCGGCGACCCCGGTCCCGGTCAGCCCCGCCTCCTCCAGGATCTCCCCACGCGAGGCGTGGCCGAGGAACTCCTGGGGCAGGCCGAGCACCCGCACCGGCACGTCCACGTCGGCGTCGCGCAGCGCCTGGGCGACGGCCGAACCGACGCCTCCGGTACGGCCGTTGTCCTCGACGGTGACCACCAGCCGGTGGGCGGCGGCGAGTTCGGGCAGCACCGGGTCGACCGGCTTGACCCAGCGCGGGTCGACCACGGTCGCGGTGAAGCCCTCGGCGAGCAGCAGCCGGGCCGCGTCCAGGCAGGCGGAGGCGGTGGTGCCGACGGCGACCAGCAGGATCTCCGGCGCCCGCCCGGTGCGCAGCAGCACGTCCACCCCGCCGGTCCGCTCGACGGCCGGCACCGCGGGCCCGACGTTCCCCTTCGGGAAGCGGACGACGGTCGGGGCGTCGCCGACCTCGACGGCCTCGCGCAGCTGGGCGCGCAGCTGTTCCGCGTCGCGCGGCGCGGCGAGCCGCAGGCCGGGGACGACCTGGAGGATCGACATGTCCCACATGCCGTTGTGCGAGGCGCCGTCCGGCCCGGTCACCCCGGAGCGGTCGAGCACGAAGGTGACGCCCAGCCGGTGCAGGGCGACGTCCATCAGCACCTGGTCGAAGGCCCGGTTGAGGAACGTCGCGTAGACCGCGACCACCGGGTGCAGTCCGCCGGTGGCCAGCCCCGCCGCGCTGGTGACGGCGTGCTGCTCGGCGATCCCGACGTCGAAGGTCCGCTCCGGGTAGGCCTTGGCGAACGGGGCCAGGCCCACCGGCTGGAGCATGGCCGCGGTGATCGCCACGAGGTCCGGCCGCTCGGCTCCGAGGGTGAGCAGCTCGTCCCCGAACACCGAGGTCCAGGAGACGCCTCCGCTGGGCGAGATCGGCAGGCAGGTGTACGGGTCGATCGGGTTGACGGCGTGGAAGCGGTCGGCCTCGTCCTGCTCGGCCGGCCGGTAGCCGCGGCCCTTGACGGTCAGGCAGTGCACGATGACCGGTCCGCCGAAGTTGCGGGCCTGGCGCAGCGCCTGTTCGACCGCGCCCAGGTCGTGGCCGTCGATCGGCCCGAGGTACTTGAGGCCGAGGTCCTCGAACATGCCCTGCGGGGCGAAGGCGTCCTTGAACCCCTTCTTGGCGCCGTGCAGCGCGTCGAAGATCGGCTGGCCGACCAGCGGGGTGCGCTGCAGGGCCTCCTTGCCCAGGGCGAGGAAGCGCTCGTAGCCCTGGGTGGTGCGCAGGGTGGCCAGGTGGTTGGCGAGGCCGCCGATGGTCCTGGCGTAGGAGCGCTCGTTGTCGTTGACGACGATGACCAGCGGCCGGTCGCGCGCCTCCGCGATGTTGTTGAGCGCCTCCCAGGCGAGGCCGCCGGTGAGGGCGCCGTCGCCGATCACCGCGACGGTGTGCCGGTCGTGCTGGCCGAGCAGTCGGGCCGCCTTGGCCAGGCCGTCGGCGTAGGAGAGCGCGGTGGAGGCGTGCGAGTTCTCGACCAGGTCGTGCTCGGACTCGCCCCGCGCGGGGTACCCGGAGAGTCCGCCGCGCATCCGCAGCCGGCTGAAGTCCTGGCGGCCGGTGAGCAGTTTGTGGACGTAGCTCTGGTGGCCGGTGTCGAAGACGATCCGGTCGTACGGCGAGTCGAAGACCCGGTGCAGCGCGATGGTCAGCTCCACCACGCCGAGGTTGGGCCCGAGGTGGCCGCCGGTGCGGGTGACGGCCTCGATCAGGAAGTCGCGGATCTCGTCGGCGAGCAGGGGCAGTTCGACGGCCGGGAGCTTGCGCAGCTCGGCCGGGGACGTGACGCGGGAGAGCAGTGACATGGGTTCACCTCACGACTCGGATCGGTGCGGTGGTGCCTCCACCCGGCCCGGGCGCGGGCCGGCCTGGCTGCGGGGGCGGAGCCGGCCCCGGGCGCGGGGCCCGGGGCCGGGGTGCCGACCCGGAGGTCGGCTCCCCGCTCAGCGGCCCTTGTTGCCGTTGACGGTCTCGGTGATGGCGCGCAGCGACTGCTGCAGCGAGCCCATCGTCGCGAGGACGGCGGTCGGCTCGTAGCCGCAGTGGGCCATGCAGTTCTCGCAGCGCGGGTCCTTGCCGCGGCCGTACTTGCTCCAGTCGGTCTTCTCGACCAGCTCGCGGTAGGTCGGCACGTAGCCGTCGGCCATCAGGTAGCAGGGCCGCTGCCAGCCGAACAGCGAGTAGTTGGGGATGCCCCAGGGGGTGCACTCGAAGTCGGCCTTGCCCTCCAGGAAGTCCAGGAAGAGCGGGCTGTGGTTGAGGCGCCAGCGCTTGCGGTTGCCGTCGGCGAAGGCCGCGCGGAAGAGCGCCCTGGTCTGCTCGACGCCGAGGAAGTGCTCCTGGTCGGGGGCCTTCTCGTAGGCGTAGGCGGGCGAGATCATCATCTCGTCCACCTTGAGCTCGTCGTTGAGGTAGTCCAGCACCTCGATGACGGTCTGCGGGGTGTCGGTGTTGAAGAAGGTGCTGTTGGTGGTGACCCGGAAGCCGCGCCGCTTGGCCTCCTTGATCGCGGCCACGGCCTCGTCGAAGGTGCCCTCCTTGGCCACCGACTCGTCGTGCCGCTCGCGCATGCCGTCGATGTGCACCGCGAAGGTGAAGTACGGCGAGGGCGTGAACTTGTCCATCTTCTTGCGCATCAGCAGCGCGTTGGTGCAGAGGAACACGTACTTGCGGCGCTCGACCAGCTGCCGGACGATCTCGTCGATCTGCGGGTGCATCAGCGGCTCGCCGCCGGCGATCGAGACCATCGGGGCACCCGACTCCAGGACCGCGCCGACCGCCTGGGCGACGGGCATCCGCTGCTTCAGGACGCCCGCCGGGTGCTGGATCTTGCCGCAGCCCTCACAGGCGAGGTTGCAGGCGAAGAGCGGTTCCAGCTCCACGATCAGCGGGAACTTGTCCCGGCGCTTGAGCAGCTTCTGCTGCATGAGGTAGGTGCCGACCCGCACGGTCTGGCGCAACGGCATGGCCATGGCTAGCTCGCCTCCTGGGGGAGCGTCGAGGATGTGGGGTGGTTCAGGTCTACGGAGCCGGGCGCGCGCTCCTGCCGGTACCAGTCGACGAGGGCGGGTACCGTCGCCCGCAGGGTCCGCCAGGCGCGCACCCCGGCCGGGAGGGTGCCGGGCCGCAGCAGCTCGTGCTCGGGCGTGTCCACCACCACCCGCAGGACGGCCGCCGGCAGCACGGGCCGGACCTCGCGCAGCGCGGCCAGGACGGCGGCGGCCTCCATGTCGACGGCGAGCGCGCCCTGGAGGTGCAGCGCCCGCCGTTCGATGCCGCGCACCACGTGGTCGGCGGTGTGGTGCACGCCGGTGTGCACGGTCAGGCCGCGCTCCTTCAGCGCCCGGGTCAGCTCCGCGCCGGAGTCGAGCGGGTACAGGTGGCCCTCGGCGTCGCGCACGCCGTCGGCGGCGACCACGTCGCCGGGCAGGACGCCCGGGCCGAGCGCGGCGCCGAAGCCGGCCACCACCACGGCGCCGTAGCCGCTGGGCGCGGAGCCGAGCAGGCGCCGGACGGCCAGCCCGGCGCGGCGCCGGCCGACCCCGGTGCGCACCAGCACCGGGGACCCCCCGGTCGCACCGCGCCAGTCGCCGCCGCGCAGGGCCCAGACCTCGGGGCCCAGGGCGCAGAGCACCAGCAGGGGCGCGGTGGTCACCGCGCCGTCCCGATCGCCGGGGTTCCGTCGGCCCGGATCGTGCCCGGGGCACCGTTGAGGTAGCGGCCGAGCGCGGTGACCGGGAAGACCAGCCGGTACAGGTGGTAGTTGATGGAGAAGTCCCACGGGAAGCCGGTGCCGGTGAACTGCGGCTCGTCCCAGGTGCCCTCGGGCAGCTGGGTGCGCACCAGCCACTCCGCGCCGCGCTCCACCGCCGGGTTGGCCCGGTCCTTGGGCCCCTCGCCGGCCGCGAGCAGCGCCATCAGCGCCCACGCGGTCTGCGAGGCGGTGGAGTCGCCGCGCCCGGCCCAGCGCGCCGGGTCGTCGTAGGAGCGCATGTCCTCGCCCCAGCCGCCGTCGGCGTTCTGCCGGTCCTCCAGCCAGCGCACCGCCCGGCGGATCGCCGGGTGCTCGTCGGGGACGCCGGCCGCCACCAGGGCGGGCAGCACCGAACCGGTGCCGTAGATGTAGTTGGTGCCCCAGCGGCCGAACCAGGAGCCGTCCGCCTCCTGGTTGCGCAGCAGCCACTCGATGCCGCGCCTGGTCCGGGGGTCGCGGGAGCGGCCGGTCTCGGCGAGCATCTCCACCACGTGCGCGGTGACGTCGGCGGACGGCGGGTCGACCACCTCGCCGAAGTCGCAGAACGGCAGCTTGTTGGGCAGCGTGCTGGTGTTGTCCACGTCGAAGGCGCCCCAGGCGCCGTTCTTGGACTGCATGCCGAGGTTCCACAGCACGCCCCGGTCCACCGCCCCGTCGACCTTGGCCGGGTCGGGGTGGGCGACCCGGCGCAGCGCGAGCACCACCTCGGCGGTGTCGTCGATGTCGGGGTAGGTGTCGTTCTCGAACTCGAAGGCCCAGCCGCCGGGGGCGAGCCCGGGCCGCTTCACGGTCCAGTCGCCGGGCTTGCGGATCTCCTCGCCGAGCATCCAGTCGACGGCGGAGACCAGCGCCGGGTGGTCGGCCGGCACCCCGGCGTCGACCAGGGCGATGGTGGCCAGGCAGGTGTCCCAGACCGGGGACTGGCAGGCCTCCAGCCAGCGCTTGCCGTCCTCGGTGTGCACGGTGAAGCGGTCGAAGGAGGAGAGTCCGGCCTTCATCACCGGGTGCTCCAGCTCGTAGCCCTCCAGGTGCAGGGCGATCAGCGAGTAGACGGCGGGGGGCTGGATGCCGCCCCAGCAGCCGTCGGCCTCCTGGCGTTCGACGATCCAGCGGCAGGCCTGCGAGAGGGCCAGTCGGCGCAGCGGGCGGAAGGCCCGGCGGTGGTAGGCGTGCAGCGCCTTGTCGAGGCGTTCGAACAGGCCGTCCCAGGTGGTGGCGGGGGCGAGCGGCCGGTGGGGGTACGGGTCGTTCGGGTCGGTGTGCAGCTCGGTGAGCGGGAAGGGCGCCGGACGGACCGGGCGGTGGGAGGAGACGACCGTCAGCGGGACGATGGTCTGGCGGGCCCAGCAGCCGAAGGCGTAGATGTTCAGCGGCAGCCACCTGGGCAGGAAGATGATCTCGGGCGGCATCTCGGGCAGCCGTTCCCAGGGCCACCAGCCGAACAGGGCGAGCCAGATCCGGGTGAACACCCGGGCGGCCGCGATGCCCCCGGCGGAGCGGACGTAGCGCGCGGCGGCCAGCATGTGCGGGGCTTCCGGGTCGTCCCCGGCCAGTTTGAGGGCGACGTACGCCTCGACGGTGGTGGACAGCTCGGGCGGCCCGCCGTGGAAGGTGGACCAGGTGCCGTCCTCGCGCTGCTGGGACCGGATCCATTCGGCGGTGGCGCGGGTCTGCTCCTCGGTGCGGATTCCCAGGAACTGGCGGAGCAGTAAGTCCTCGGCGTCCATGGTGACGTTGGTCTCCAGGTCGCCCTTCCACCAGCCCTCGGACGACTGCAGGGAGAGCAGGTGGGTGGTGGCGCGGGCCAGGGCCTCCCGCGCGTCGGCCGGTCCGTGGTCCGTCTCACCGGCCGGCCGCGGCTGGTCGGTGTCCTCGGGCTGCCACCGCCCCGTGCCCAGCAGGGCCGGGGGGCGGTCGCCCACCGCGACCGGCTCGGAATCGTACTCAGGGTCGAGCCGGCCGTCCGCGGTTGCTGTCAACGTAACGTCACCTCTCTCGTACCACCACGAATTCGGCGAGTGCGACGAAGTGCTCCCGCACCTCGTCGGTCATGGGCACCTCGTCCAGGGCGGCGAGGGCAGTCGTGTGCTGGCGGCGGGCCTCCTCCCGGGTCCAGCCGCGGCCGCCGGCCTCCTCGATCAGCGCGGCGCGGGCGGCGAGCTCGGGCTCGCTCTCCTCCCCGCGTCCCTTCGGGTCGGCCAGCTCTTCGGCGAGCCGGCGCGAGGCCGCTCCGCCCTCGGCCAGGGCGGCGGCGACCGGAAGGGACTTCTTGCGCTGGCGCAGGTCCCCCCAGTGCGGCTTGCCGGTGACCTCGGTGGCGCCCCAGATGCCGAGCAGGTCGTCCACCGCCTGGAAGGCGAGGCCCAGGTGGTGGCCGTAGCGCTGGAGCGAGTCGGAGACCTTGTCGTCGGCGCCGGCCAGGACGGCGCCGATCGCCGAGGCGGCGGCCAGCAGTGCCGCCGTCTTGCCGCCCTCCATCTCCAGACACTCGGCGACCGTGACGCTGTCGCGCTGTTCGAAGGCGACGTCCATGGCCTGGCCGTCGATCAGCCGGCGGGTCGCCGTGGTGAGCAGCCGGACGGCGCGCGCGGCGTCGGTGGCGCTCGCCCCGCCGGTCACGGCGGCGTCGAGCAGCACCTCGGTGCCGAGCGTCGCCAGGGCGTCGCCGACCAGGATCGCCTGGGCCGGCCCGAAGACCGTCCAGGCGGTGGCCCGGTGCCGTCGGGTCTCGTCACCGTCCATCAGATCATCATGGAGGAGGGAGAAGTTGTGCACCAGTTCAACCGCGACCCCACCGGGCACGCCGACCTCGGCCGCCGCGCCGGTGGCCCGGGCGGACAGCAGCGCCAGCGCCGGGCGCACGGCCTTGCCGCCGTCCCCCGTCACCGGGGTGCCGTCCCGGTCGATCCAGCCGAAGTGGTAGGCGGCGACGGTGTCCATGGGTGCGGCCAGTCGGGCGACGGCGGCCCGTAGCGGCGGGGTGCAGAGCGTACGGCTGCGGGCGAGCAGCTCCGGCACCGAGACCGGTTCGGCGTGCGCCGTGCCTCCGACGGCGTAGCCGGTGCGTGACTCCACGTGCGTTCCCTCTTCCTCGTGGTGCCGGGCCGCACGGGGCGGCCGGGCGCTGTCGGTGCGGCTGGTGTCGAATCGAGTGCCGGTGCCGGTGGTTCCAGCAGCGCCGGTGGTGCCGGTACGGCCGGCCGGGCCGCTCCCGGTGGATGCGCCGGTGCGCTCGACGGTACGCCCGTCGGCTCTGGCGGGCTCTCCGGCGGCGGGGCCCGCCGTCACCTGGGCCACCTCCCGTCGCCGCGGTCCACCGGCGTCCGGGTGCCGGCCGCGGCGAGCGCGGCGTCGGCCGCGGCGTGGCCGCTGCGCACGGCGCCCTCCATGGTCGCGGGCCAGCCGGTGGCCGTCCACGAGCCGGCCAGCAGCAGGCCGGGGACCTCGGTGCGGGCCGAGGGGCGCAGCGCCCCGTTGCCCGGCGCCGGGTCGAAGGTCGCGGTGCGCTCCCGGGTGACGAAGAAGTCCAGCACCTCGGCCTGGGCCGCGGCCGGCAGCAGCCGGCCCAGCTCGGGCAGGTAGCGGCCGCGCAGCTCGGCCACCGGCAGGTCGATCTCGTCCTGCGCGGCGGACTGCGACAGCGCCAGGTACTGGGCGCCCGGGTGGGCCCGGCCCGTCGGGGTGGCGGCCAGGCCGGAGTGCGCGGTGCGGTCGAAGACCCACTGCACCGGGGAGCCGAGCGCGGCGAAGAACGGCCGGCGCAGCACCTTGCGGTCGTAGACCACGTGCACGTTGAGGATCGGCGCGGTGCCGAAGCCGGCCAGCCGCTCCTGCCCGGGGACCGCGTTCGGCGGCAGCAGCGCGGCCGCGCTGTCCTGGGCGCCGGCCAGCACGACGGTGTCGGCGGTGAGCAGCTCCCCGCCCTCCAGCCGGACGGCGTGCTGCGGCGCGGCCGGCTTCAGCTCGGCCACCCGGGACCGCAGCAGCACCCGGACGCCGGCCCGCTCCAGCTCGGTGAGCGCCCGGTCGTGGTGGATCACGCCGAGCGGGACGGCGGCGGTGCCGATGTCCGAGGCGCCCGGGTCGGAGAGCAGGCCGGTCTTGAACACCATCCCGGCGAGCGCCAGCGAGACCTGGTCGGCCCGGGCGTTCAGGGTGGCGACGCCGACCAGGTCCCACAGGGCGGCCTGGGTGGCGGCGTTCTGCCCGTTGCGGCGCAGCCAGTCGCCGAAGGAGACCTCGTCCAGGGCCGGGTCCGCGAGGTCCAGGCCCCGCAGGGCGAGCGCGCCGCGGACCACCCGGGCGCGGTCGGCCGGGGACAGGTGCGGGTAGCGGGCCAGGCTGCCGGCCAGGTGCAGCGGGACGGGCAGGCCGGCCCGGCGCAGTCGGCCCAGGGTGCGCACCGGGGCCTCCGGCGGCCCGGTGACGGAGAGCACCGGGATGTCGAGGCGGTCCTGGAGGTGGACCAGCCGGGAGGCGCCGAGGCGCTCCAGCAGGCCGCGGTAGGCGGTGCAGCAGCGCAGGTAGACGTGCTGGCCGTTGTCGACGGTGAGCTCGCCGCGTTGGAAGGAGAAGGCCAGGCCGCCGAGCCGGGGCCGCCCCTCCGCGAGGGTGACCCGGTGGCCCGCCTCGGCGAGGCGCAGCGCGGCGGTGATCCCGGCGAGGCCGCCGCCGACCACCACGGCGGCCGGGCGCGCGGCATCGGCTCGCCCGGTCATCGGCCCTCCCCCTCGCAGTCGGTGGACCGCCCGCGGGCGGTCCCTGAAGAAGATCCTCGTTTGTTCAACATGGAACTACCCGCACGTGATTCCCAGCTGACACAGCGTGACAGAACTGTTGCGAGAATCAAGAACGCCCCCCGGCGAGCCCGGAAAGCGCCACGTACGCCTTCTCCCAGCCCGGCAGCGAGACCCGGCCGCGCAGGACCGACTCCGGTTCGGCGGCGATCCGGCCGAGCAGCCGGTGGTAGATCCCGGCCATCGCGGCGGTGCAGGCGCGGCTGCGGCGGTCGAGCATCGGCAGCAGCCGCAGGCCCTCCTCGAAGGCGGCCTGGGCACGGGCGGCCTCGAAGGCCACCAGGCCGGTGAAGTCCGCGCCGACCGGCGGCTCGGGCAGGGCGAAGCCCTGCTCGCAGCCGAACCGGACCAGGTCCTCGGCGGGCAGGTAGGTGCGGCCGGTCAGGGCGTCCTCGCGCAGGTCGCGCAGGATGTTGGTGAGCTGCAGCGCCAGGCCCAGGGTGTCCGCGTAGCGCGCCCCGAGCTCCGGGTCGTCGCAGCCGTAGACGCCCAGCGAGAGCCGGCCGATCGCGCCGGCCACGCAGCGGCAGTAGACCTTCAGCTCGTCGTACGTCTGGTACTCGGCGCCCTTGAGGTCCATCTCGACGCCGTCGATCAGCTCGTCGAAACCGCCGAGCGGGATCGGGAAGCGCCGGGCCGCGTCGGCCAGGGCGACCTTGATCGGGTCGGTGTCGTCGTCGGCGACCACCCCGGAGCGGACCTCGTCCACCAGCTCCCGGGTGCGCACCAGCGCCTCGGCCTTGCGGTCGTCCGGGAGGTCGCCGTCGCCGATGTCGTCCACCCGGCGGGCCAGGGCGTACAGGGCCGACATGGCCAACCGCTTGGGTTCTGGCAGCAACCGGATGCCGTAGCTGAAGTTGCGCGCCTGCAGTCCGGTGACTGCCTCGCAGTACCGGTACGCCGCCATGACCTGGGCCGACGCCAGTGGTGATGCCGCCACGCGGGCGTTCACCTTCCCTTCGCGAAGATGGCCGCCGCCTTCGCTGCGAGGCGGCGCTTGTCCGGCTTCGCCTGCTGGGCGAGCACGTCGTACCCGGCGTCCTCGACGGCCGCCAGGGCCGCATAGCCGCCTGCGGTGAATCCCGCCAGGAGCAGTCGAAGCCTCCCCCGAACCGTACCTACCAATGGTGCGCCGCGGTCGAGCAGGGTGCGGGCCCGCTCGACCTCGAAGGCGATCAGCTCGCGCACCGCGCCGTCGGCGGAGGGCGCGGCCAGGTCGGCCTCGGTGACGCCGAAGCGGGCCAGGTCCTCCGCGGGCAGGTAGATCCGGCCGTGGGCCAGGTCCTCGGCCACGTCCTGGATGTGCTCGACCACCTGGAGGCCGCTGCAGACGGCGTCGGAGAGTTCGGTCCGCTCGGGGGTGGAGACGCCCGCGATGGCCAGCACAAGGCGGCCGACCGGGTCGGCGGAGAGGGTGCAGTAGCCGATCAGGTCGTCGAAGGTGGCGTAGCGGGAGGTGGTCTGGTCCACCCGGTTGGCCTCGATCAGACGGCGGAACGGTTCGGGGGTGAGGCCGTGCCGGTCGACCAGCGGGACGAGCGCGCTCATCAGCGGGTGGCGGGGGCGGTCCGCGCCGGCCGCTCCGGAGCCGCCGGCGGTGCGCAGGGCCGTCTCGAAGACCCGGTCGAGGTCCTGCTCCAGTCCGTCGAGCAGGGCGAGCCGGAAGGCGGTCTCCTGCGGAGCCGGCGGGCCGGACTGGTCCGAAGGGGTGGCGGGGGGCGTCTGCTCGACCCCGAGCAGCCGGGCGGTGGCGGCCGGGTCGGCCAGGTCGCCGTCGCCGGCGTCGTCGACCAGGCGGGCGAAGCCGTACACCGCCATCAGGTCGTCGCGCCAGGCCGCGGGCAGGAAGAACGGGGCGACGGGGAAGTTCTCCGCGCCCGCCTTGTCCAGGGTCTGTCCTGCGGAACCGTTCACCGGCGTATCTCTGGGCTGGGCCGAAGCCGACACTGCTGTCACTCCCCCGTTCTACACCGCTTGGCACGACCGGTCCGACTCGGACACGCGTCCGAGCGCGGGCGTCACGCACGGCACACCGCCCCCGCGACCACCAGGCTGACACGCCCGGGCGCGCCGGAGAAGAGCGCCCCGCCGGGGCACTGGGCGCTCGCCTCCGCGCCGGGCGGCGGGAAAGGCGCGGGGCCGGCTCCGGAAGCTCCGGAACCGGCCCCGCGGGAGTGTGACGGGGACTACGGTCGCTCGCCGCGCTCGTAGCGGCTCACGACCTCCTCGGTGGGTCCGTCCATGACCAGCTCGCCGGCCTCGATCCATATGGTCCGCTCGCAGACCTCGCGGATCGAGTTGTTGTCGTGGCTGACCAGGAAGACCGTACCGGCGGACTTGCGCAGCTCGTCGATCCGCCGCTTGCTGCGCTGCTGGAAGGCCTGGTCGCCGGTGGCGAGGGCCTCGTCGATCAGCAGCACGTCGTGGGTCTTCGCGGCCGCGATCGAGAAGCGCAGCCGGGCGCCCATGCCGGAGGAGTAGGTGCGCATCGGCAGGGAGATGAAGTCGCCCTTGTCGTTGATGCCGGAGAACTCGACGATGTCCTGGTAGCGGGCCCTCACCTGGGCCGGGGTCATGCCCATGGCCAGGCAGCCGAGGACGACGTTGCGCTCACCGGTGAGCTCGTTCATCAGCGCGGCGTTGACGCCCAGCAGCGAGGGCTGGCCGTTGGTGTAGATGCCGCCCTTCTCGGTCGGCAGCAGGCCGGCGATGGCGGCCAGCATGGTCGACTTGCCGGAGCCGTTGGAGCCGATCAGCCCGATCGCCTCGCCCTTGTACGCAGTGAAGCTGATGCCCTTGACCGCGTGCACCTCGCGCACGCCGGAGGCGCGCTTGCGGCTGATGATGCGGCTCAGCGCCGAGGTGGCGCTGCCCTTACCGGAGCCGGCGCCGTGCACCTTGTAGACGATGTGCACGTCGTCGACGACGACGGTGGGCTCGCGGGCGACGTCCGCGTCCGTGACGGTGTCGTTGTTGCTCAGGTCGATGTCAGCCACGGCCGTACTCCTCCTCGGCCTTCCAGAAGAAGACGTATCCGACGACGAACATGCCCACGCCCCAGGCCAGGCCGTACGCCCACTGGTGCGGCGGGAGGGTCTGGTGCACCGGCTGGTGCGGGTTGTAGATGACCGGCGCGAAGGCGTGCCGCAGCAGGTCCATGTAGATCGACGCCGGGTTCAGCGACATCAGCGTCTGGATGTAGTGCGGCCAGTGCGTGATCTTGTCCTGGATGCTGAACATCACACCGGACAGGAACATCCAGGCGCGCATCACGAACGGGATCAGCTGGGAGATGTCGCTGGTCCGGGAGCCGAGCCGGGCCATCACCAGGGAGATGCCGGTGTTGAAGAGCGTCTGCAGGAGCAGCGCCGGGATGATCAGCAGCCAGGTCCGGCCCGGGGTGATGCCGGCGGCGAGCACGGTGACGACCAGGACGACCATCGAGATGAGCAGCTGCTGGAGCTGGATCACGGTGAAGGCGATCGGGAGGCTGGCCCGGGGGAAGTGCAGCGCCCGGATCAGCCCGAGGTTGTCGGAGATCGCCCGGGTGCCGGCCTGCACCGCGTTCTGGGTGAACTGGAAGACGAAGACGCCGATGCACAGCCAGGCGATGTAGGTGTTGTCCGGGAAGCCCTGCTTGCTCGCCAGGATCACGCCGAAGACCAGGTAGAACACCGCGCAGTTGAGCAGCGGGGTCACCACCTGCCACAGCTGGCCGAGCTTGGCGTTGGTGTACTGGGCCACCAGGCGGGCGGTGGCGAAGGCCCAGATGAAGTGGCGCCGGGCCCAGAGCTGCTTGGAGTAGGCGAACAGGCCGGGACGGGCGCCGCTCACCGCCAGACCGTACTTGTCCGCAAGCTGCTTGGGGGTCAGGCCCGCGTCCGCCCCCCTGGGGGCCGAGAGGCTGACGGGTTCACTCACTGTCGACACATTCGTCCTTCACGCGGGATCGGTCGGGGCGGCCGGTCGGCGGGGTCCGCCGGTCGTGCGCCGATGGGGATCCACTGGGATCTCGGGGGAGCCGGCCGGTGTGTGGGCACCGGCCGCAGCGATCGATCATCCGATGCGGATGCCATCAGATGTGATCAGATGATCGGAGGTCGGCCCAGCCTGGTCAGTCGCCAGACGGTACGCCACCGCATGGGCCGCCGCGCACCGCAGGGTTCGCGCCAGCCCGCCCGGAACCCGCCCCACCAGGCCTTCAGCGCCTCCGGGGAGGGGCGGCGGGCCAGGGTCAGCAGGAACCAGGTTCCCAGATAGAGAGGCACCAAGAGGGCCGGAAGGTTCCGCCTCGCGAGCCAGACCCGGTTGCGGGCCACGTTGTGGAAGTAGCTCGCGTGGCGGGCGGGCGAGGTCGTGGGGTGGTGCAGCACCACGTCCGCCCGGTAGTCGATGGCCCACCCGGCGTCCAGCGCGCGCCACGCGAGGTCGGTCTCCTCGTGGGCGTAGAAGAACTCGGCGGGCAGCTGCCCGGCCTGCTCGAACACCTTGCAGCGCACCGCGCTCGCGCCGCCCAGGAAGGTCGTCACCCGGGACGAGCGCAGCGGGTCACTGGCGCGCAGCCGGGGGACGTGGCGGCGCTGGGTGACACCGGTGTCCGGGTCGGCGATCCGGAAGGAGACGATGCCCAGCTCCGGGTCGGCGGTGAAGGCCTCGCGCAGCAGGCGGGCCGAGTCGGTGCGCGGCAGGTTGCCGTCGTCGTCCAGGAAGAGGACGGCGTCGACCTCCGCGCCGTCCCGGCCGAACAGCTCGATGCCGACGTTGCGCCCGCCCGGGATGCCCAGGTTCTCCGGCAGCTCGACGGTGCGCACGCCCTCCGGAAGCGGGGGCAGCTCCACGCCCTGGCCGACCACGGCCAGCTCGACCGCCGGGCCCTCCTGGGCGCGGACGGCCTCGATCAGGGCGTTGAGCTCGGCGGGCCGGTTGCCCATGGTGATGATCACGGCACCGAGGCGGAAGTCCTCCGCCGTGCCCGGCGCGCTCATCGCAGCCTGCTGGAGAGGACGATGCTCAGCAGGTGCAGCACGGTCTGGAGCATCGCGATCGCGGCCAGGACGACCACCGCGAGCCGGGTGAAGAGCAGTCCGCCGTGCACGGCGTCGGCGACGCCGGCGGCCAGGATGAGCAGCGAGGCCTCGACCGCGCCGACCAGGCGGTGGAACTTCAGGAAGGAGGCCGCCCGGCGGGCCTTGGCGACGGAGGCCGAACGCGGCACCGAGGCATTGTCCTCGACGGCCGTCAGGCCGCTGCGGGCGCGGGCCACGTCCACCAGGTCGGTCTCGGACTTGATCAGGATCGCGCCGAGCGCGGCCAGGGTGCCGAGGAAGGCCCACTCCCAGTGCGACCCGGTGCCCTCGCGGTGCAGCAGGTCGGTGGCGCGCAGGCCGAGGCCGGTCAGCAGCGCCGCCTCGGACATGTAGTGGCCGACCCGGTCCAGGTAGACGCCGGTGAGCGAGGTCTGCCGCCGCCAGCGGGCCACCTCGCCGTCCACGCAGTCCAGCAGCAGGTAGACCTGGATCAGCAGGGCGCCCAGGACGGCGCCCGCGATGCCCGGCAGGACCAGCGCGGCACCGGCCAGGATGCCGGTGACCATCATCAGGTACGTCAGACCGTTGGGCGTGATCGCCGTCACGGTGGAGAGCACCCGGGTGATCCGCAGCGAGATCTTCCGCATGTACAGGCGACCGGCCCAGTGCTCGGCACTGCGGCGCTGGAGCATGCCCTCCGGGTGGATCACCGCGCGCAGTTCCTCGATCGAGGGCCGGCGGGTCAGGTCCACCGGGGGCCGTTCGGCGCCCGCGGTGGAGGGGTCAGCTGTTGACGGCTTGGACATAGTCGGCGTACGCGTCCCTGATTGCGGAAGGGGAGAGGTCGAGGTGTTCGAGGATGGTGAAGCGCCCCGGTCGGGTGTTCGGAGCGTAGTGCACCGCTTCGGTGAACTCCGCCTCGGTGAAGCCGATCTGAGCCGCGGTCACCGGCAGTCCGTGGCTCGCCAGGCGCTCCACGATCAGACCGGTCAGCTCGCGCTCGCCCCGCAGGAAGCTGGCGAAGGCGGCGCCGAGGCCGACCTGCTCGCCGTGCTGGGCGGACCGCTTGGGATACAGCACGTCCAGGGCATGCGAGATCTCGTGGCAGGCACCCGACGAGGGCCGGGTGCTGCCCGCGATGTTCATCGCGATGCCGGACAGTACCAGGGCCTCGGCGAGCGCCGTCAGGAGGTCCTGGTCCTGGGTGCTCCCCGGGTGCCGCAGCAGGTTCTCGCCCGCCGAGCGGGCCATCGCCACGGCCAGACCGTCCACCGGCTCGCCGGTCACCGCGTGCGACAGCTCCCAGTCCGCGCACGCGGAGATGTTGGAGACGACGTCGCCCACACCGGCCGCCACGAAGCGCTGCGGGGCCTGCCGGATCACGTCCAGGTCGACCACGATGCCGATCGGGCTGGGCACCCCGTAGGAGCCGCGGCCGGCGTCGTTGTCCAGGGTGGAGACCGGCGAGCAGATGCCGTCGTGGGCCAGGTTGGTGGCGACCGCGACCAGCGGCAGGCCGACCCGGGCCGCGGCGTACTTGGCGGCGTCGATGATCTTGCCGCCGCCGAGGCCGACCATCGCGTCGTAGTGGCCGCCGCGCATCGCCTCGGCCAGCCGCACCGCGCTGTCCAGGCTGCCGTCGTCCACGTTGTACCAGTCGGCGCCGGGCAGGGCCGGCTCCAGGCGGCGGCGCATGGCCGAGCCGGAGCCGTTGCTGATCGCGACCGCGATCCGCCCCGAGGCCGACAGCCGCTGGTCCGCGAGGATGCCGCCGAGCGCGTCCAGCGCGCCCGGGCGGATCTCGACGAACAGCGGCGACGGGACCAGTCGGGTCAGTACCGGCACGCGATCTCCCGCGCCTTCGCCAGGTCGTCGTGGTTGTCGACCTCGACCCAGGAGACCTCGCCGATCGGCTGGACGTCGATCCGCAGGCCGCGGTTCACCATCTCCTGGTAGCCGTCCTCGTAGTACAGCTGCGGGTCGCGCTCGTAGGTGGCGCGCAGCGCGTCGGTCAGGTCGGCGGCGGCGGACGGGTTGATCACCGTGAGGCCGATGTACTCGCCGCTCGCCTCGGCCGGCTCCATCAGCTTGGTGATCCGGCGCATGCCGGTGGCCGGGTCGACGACGACCTTCATCTCCTCGTCGGCGAGCTTCTTCACCGTGTCGAGGGCGAGCAGGATGCCGGGGGCGGCGCCGGCGTCGGTCAGGCGCCGGTTGCCCTCCAGCATGGTGCGCTGGACGGAGGCCGGGTGGACGGTGTCGCCGTTGGCGAGCAGCAGGCCCTCGGCGAACAGGTCGCGGGCGCACCAGAGCGAGTAGGCGTTGTTCCACTCCTCGGCCTTGTCGTTCTCGACGAGGTGGAGCTTGACGCCGTACTTGCTCTCCAGGGCGTCCTTGCGGTCGTACACCGCCTCCTTGCGGTAGCCGACGACGATCGCGGCATCGCGCAGACCGACCTCGGCGAAGTTGCCGAGCGTGAGGTCCAGGACGGTCCGTTCCCCGTCGACCGGCACCAGCGCCTTGGGCAGGGTGTCGGTGTACGGGCGCAGCCGGCGGCCGGCGCCGGCTGCCAGAACGAGGCCGATCATGCGGGTCTCCTGATCCGTCGTGCTGTGCGCGGGGCCGTGCCGGGGGCGGCGGCGCCACCGGGACCCCCGGTCCGGTGTTCGACCGGGCCGGGCGGCGGCGCGCCGGTGCCGGCACAGATCCGGGCACCGTGTCGTATGTGATGGTAGGCGACCGGGGCCACCGGCCAGAACGCGCCCGCCCTGCCCGGGGGCGGCAGCGGGGCGGCGGACGGGCGGCCGCCGAGGGCCCGTCGAACGGCCGTCGGGCCGCCCGGGGGCCGCACCGGATCCGCCCGGGCCCCGCCTGCGGGACGGTGCGGGGAGGCCGTGAGGAGGCGCCGGACCGGTCGAACGGGCTCCGAACGCGCGCCGAACGGTTCTGCGAATTCTGTGACTCTTACGAGGGCATCCCGGACCCTTCTCTGGACGGTTTCCGACTCCTCCGGGTCATGATCCGCCCGGTTGTGCGTGGGACCCCTGCCGACCGCCACCCATACGGCAGACTGGATGCCGACGCCGGCGCCGGTGCCCCCGCTGTGTCCGCCGCACTCCGCCCGGTGTGTCGGAGACACCCGATGCTCCCGTTGCTCCCGCTCCCGAAAGAGGCCCCATGCCCCAGAGTCTTCCGACCGATCCCACGCACTTCGCGGCCGAGATCGACACCGGTCTCGACGTGGAGACCGATGTGACGGTCGACCCCCGGGCCACCGGGTCCGCCCCCGTCGGAACCGAGATCCTGCTGGAACTGGTCGACGACGCGGGCGTCACGATCGGCACCGGCGAGAAGCTCTGGGCCCACCAGCAGCCGGGCCGGCTGCACCGGGCCTTCTCGGTCTTCCTGTTCGACCGCCAGGGCCGGCTGCTGCTCCAGCGCCGGGCCCTCGGCAAGTACCACTCCCCCGGCGTCTGGTCGAACACCTGCTGCGGCCATCCGTACCCGGACGAGCCGCCGTTCGTCGCCGCCGCCCGGCGCACCGCCGAGGAGCTGGGTGTCGCACCGGCGCTGCTGTGCGAGGCGGGCACCGTCCGCTACGACCTGCCGGACGAGGCGTCCGGGCTGATCGAGCGGGAGTGGAACCACCTGTTCGTGGGACTGGTCACCGCGCCGGTCGAGCCCGCCCCGGAGGAGGTGGACGACTTCGCCTTCGTGACCGCGCAGGAGCTGCGCGAGCTGCGGGCGGAGCGGCCGTTCTCGGTCTGGTTCGAGACGGTCTTCGAGGCCGCGCTGCCGGGCATCCGGGAGATCGCCGGGCGGGACTGGTAGTCCGCCCGCCCCGGCCGGTGGTCCGGCCGTCCCGACCGGCGGTCCGGAGGTGTCGGCCGTCGGTCCGGCGTCCGGCCCGGCCGGTCAGTGGTCGGGCCCCGGGGGAACGGGCAGCGAGGCCCAGATGACCTTGCCGCCCTCCCCCGTGTCTTCGACGTCGCACACCCCACCGGCCTGCAGGGTGACGCTCTTCACCAGCAGCAGGCCGCGCCCGCCGGTGCGTCCGGTGTCGTTCTCCAGCGCCTTCGGCCGGTACGGGTCCCCGTCCTCGACCGACACCCGCACCCAGGCCCGGCGCAGCGACAGCTCGGTGACCACCTCGGGCGACAGCTCGGCGGCGTGCGTCACCGCGTTGCTCACCAGCTCCGAGACGATCAGCAACAGGTCGTCCACCAGCTCCTGGTAGCGCACCCCGGTCATGCCCTGGGCCAGCAGGCGGTCGCGCACCGCGTGCCGGGTGAGCGGCACCGAGGCCTCGGTGGCGGGCACCGGGAAGCGCCACACGCCCTCGGTGGGGCCCGCGGAGGCCGTGGCCCCGACCGGGCCCTCCCCCCGCCTGCCGCGTCTCGGTTCGGCCTTCGCCGCTCCGCTGATCTGCTCCACGTCCAGCCGCCCTTCGTCCGCGACCCGGGAATCAGGCGATCCGCTTCATGGCGCCCTCGGTCCACAGAGGCTAGGAGAGCCGTCGCGGCGGGTGCGGCACCGTCGACAAGTTGCCCGTGTCGGACCGCTTCCGGCCGCAACCGACCGCGGGCGGTGCGGGAGTCGACCGGTTCCTTCGCGGACCCCACCGGTTCGGGCCGGATTCGAGCGCGTTCACAGGCCGTACCAACCTGTGCGGGCGGTGCGCCGCGGCCCCGCGACCCCGGAGCGGCCCGACCAGGATGTCGGTCGGCGCGGCCCCGAGGAAGCGCAGGTGAGAAGCACTCCAGAACCCTGGTAATGTTCTCTCTGTCGCCGAGGGGGCGAGGAAAAAGCCCCCGAAGCACACACCCAGTCCGGGTGGCGGAATGGCAGACGCGCTAGCTTGAGGTGCTAGTGCCCTTTATCGGGCGTGGGGGTTCAAGTCCCCCCTCGGACACAGCCGAAATTCCCCGTGGAGGCCGAAAGGCTTCCACGGGGAATTTCGTTTTTCGGGCCGCCCCTTTCCCCCGGGCCGGCCCCGGTCGCCGTCCCTGGCCACCGCCCTCCCTGGCGCTGTGGCGTCCGTCTCCTCGCCGGTCCGCATCGGCCCGGACGCCGGACACGAGATGGCAACAATCGGATGGTTTGAGCTTCCTCTGAGGTTTTCGCCCCTTTTTGGACCTTAGGCTGCTCTCCGTTTGTCCGAAATACCGACGCAAAATCGCAAAAACACCGACACCACCCGATGAACCACGAGCGAGAGGACCGATACGTTGAGTGAGCCCGAATCGTCGACGGCATCACACCAGAACTACCGCCGATCGCTCGGAACGATCAGCCTGACCGCGGTCGGGCTGGGGTCGATCATCGGCTCCGGGTGGCTGTTCGGTGCCGAGCGGGCCGCCAAGCTCGCCGGACCCGCCTCGATCCTCGCCTGGGTGATCGGTGCCGCGGTGGCGCTGACCATCGCGCTCACCTACAGCGAGCTGGGCTCGATGTTCCCCAAGGCCGGCGGCATGGTCCGGTACGGCCAGTATTCGCACGGCTCGCTGGCCGGCTACCTGGCGGCCTGGGCCAACTGGATCGCCATCGTCTCGGTCATCCCGGGTGAGGCCACCGCCTCCGTGCAGTACATGAGCTCCTGGCACTTCGGCTGGGCGCAGGGGTTGTACGACGGCAAGGAGCTGACCCTCAGCGGCGTGGCGCTGGCCAGCGTGCTGCTGCTCGTCTACTTCGCCCTCAACTGGTTCGCGATCACGCTGTTCGCCAAGACCAACACCGCGATCACCGTCTTCAAGGTCGTCGTCCCGACGGTGACCGCCGGTGCGCTGCTCTTCGCGCACTTCGACTCGGCGCACTTCACCGACCACGGCGGCTTCGCGCCGAACGGCTGGAGCTCGGTGTTCACCGCCGTCGCGGTCTCCGGCATCGTCTGGGCCTTCAACGGCTTCCAGTCCCCGCTGAACCTGGCCGGCGAGGCCAAGAACCCCGGCAAGTCGCTGCCGAAGGCCGTCATCGGCTCGATCCTGATCGCCCTGGTGATCTACGTCGCGCTCCAGATCGCCTTCCTCGGCGCCATCCCGGGCGGCGACCTGGCGAACGGCTGGAGCAACCTCTCCTACACCTCGCCGCTGGCCGACCTGGCCATCGCCTGGGGCCTCAACTGGCTCGCGATCACGCTCTACGCGGACGCCTTCATCTCCCCCTCCGGCACCGGCATGATCTACGCCGCCACCACCTCGCGCATGATCCACGGCGTGCAGGAGAACGGCCACCTGCCGAAGATCTTCGGCAGGGTCGACGCCAAGACCGGCATCCCGCGCCCGGCGCTGGTGCTGAACCTGGTGGTCGCGTTCATGTTCCTCGCGGTCTTCCGCGGCTGGGGCTCGCTGGCCGAGATCGTCTCGGTGGCCACCGTGATCTCGTACATCACCGGCCCGGTCGCCGTGATGGCGCTGCGCCGCCTGGCCCCCGAACTGCCGCGGCCGGTCCGGCTGCGCGCCATGCCGGTGATCGCCCCGATCGCGATGATCTTCGGCTCGCTGGTGCTCTACTGGGCCCGCTGGCCGCTCACCGGCAAGGTCATCCTGCTGATGGCCGCCGGTCTGCCGATCTGGGCCTGGTACGAGCTGCGCAAGCCGTTCGCCGTGCTGAAGCCGCACCTGAAGGCGGGCGCCTGGATGGTCGCGTACCTGTTCGTGATGGCCGGCGTCTCCTGGGCGGGCAGCGCCGACTTCGGCGGGCACGGCTACCTGCCGGAGGGCTGGGACCTGCTGATCGTCGCCGCGATCGGGCTGGCGTTCTACTACTGGGGCGTCGCCAGCGCCTGGGCCAACCCCTCGCTGGCCGCGGTCCGCGAGGAGATGCTGGCGGCCGAGGGCACCGAGGCGGCGGAGCCGTCCCGGGTCTGATCCTCGTCACACGGTGAAGGGCCGGTCGGATTCCTCCGACCGGCCCTTCGGCGTCTCTCGCGGGAGTGTGCGTTCCGTCGCCGTGTGCGTGGAGCGCTCCGTTGGCGCGTGCGCGGTGCGCCTCGTTCCCGTCTGCGCGGTGCGCTTCGTTCCCGCGTGCGCGGTGCGCCTCGTTCCCGGTGTGCATCCATTCTGCCGTGGGCGGCACCCCCGGGTCACCGTCTTCGGGGATGATCTTCGTCGCGTTCTCCGCGCCTAGCGTGGTGGCGGGCGGTCCTCGGCAGGAGGGCCCGGCTACAGGGAGCGTCGTCGACGTGACGGAAGCACAGCGGTACGGTCAGGATCCGGCCCTCGCGCGGGAGCTGGTCGGGATGATGGCCGAGGACGGCGCGGCCGCCCGGCTGGCGAACAGCCCCGACCTGGCCGAGCAGGCGGCCTGGCGGCGGCTGACCGCCCGGCACGGGGACCGGCTCGCGGAGATCATGGCGGCGCACGGCTGGCCGACCGAGCGCGCCGTCGGCCCCGAGGCCGCCCGGGCGGCGTGGCTGGTGGCGCAGCACGCGGACCGGCAGCTCGACGTCCAGCGGCGGGCGGCGGCACTGATGGGCGAGGCCGTCGCCCGGGGTGAGGCGAGCGCCCGCGACCTGGCCTTCCTCCAGGACCGGCTGGCGGTCAACGAGGGCCGGGAGCAGCGCTACGGGACGCAGATCGGCGCGGTGGCGGACGGCCGTCCGGTGCCGTGGCCGTGCGAGGAGCCGGAGCGGCTGGACGAGCGGCGCGCGGAGGTGGGCATCGAGCCGTTCGACGAGTACACCGCGCGGTTCGCTCCGAAGTAACCGTCAGGTCCGCCGGTCGGGATTGACTCTTGCGCGCGGCCGCCCGGGCCGCATTGACTGACCTTCGGCTAGCGCTGCTAGTTGAAGGGCGGACGAGAGGACGATCGGTGCGGCAGTACGCGGAGTACAGCGACCAGTACATCGACGGCGAGTGGCGGCCCTCCGGGGACACCGGGTCGATCACCGTACTGAACCCGGCGACCGAACAGGTGCTGGCCACCGTGCCGGCCGGCGGCACGACCGACATCGACACGGCGGTGACGGCGGCCCGCCGGGCGGCCCGCGCCTGGGGCACGACCACCCCCGAGGAGCGGCTGGCGCTGCTGACCCGCCTGCGGGACGGGATCGCCGCCGCACAGAACGAGATCACCGAGACGGTCGTCGCCGAGCTGGGCTCCCCGGTCGGCTTCGCCGGCGCCGTGCACGCCGGGCTGCCGCTCGCCGTGGCGACCTCCTACCTGACCCTGCTCGCCGAGCACCCCTTCGAGGAGCGGATCGGCAACTCGGTGGTGCACGCCGAGCCGGCCGGGGTGGTCGCGGCGATCACGCCGTGGAACTACCCGCTGCACCAGATCGTCGCCAAGACCGTCCCGGCCCTGGCGGCCGGCTGCCCGGTGGTCCTCAAGCCGGCCGAGGACACCCCGCTGGTGGCCCGGCTGTTCGCCCGGCTGGTGCACGCGGCCGGGTTCCCGGCGGGCGTCTTCAACCTGGTGACCGGCACCGGGGCGGTGGCGGGCGCGGCGCTCGTCGGGCACCGGGACGTGGACCTGGTCTCGTTCACCGGTTCCACCGCCGTCGGCCGGCAGGTCGCCGAGACGGCCGGCCGGGGGCTGAAGCGGGTCTCCCTGGAGCTGGGCGGCAAGTCGGCCAACGTGGTGCTGCCCGGCGCCGACCTGGCCCGGGCGGTCAAGGCGAACGTCGCCAACGTCTTCGCCAACTCGGGCCAGACCTGCAACGCGCTGACCCGCCTGCTGGTGCACGAGGACCAGTACGAGGAGGCGGTCGCCCGGGCCGAGGAGGTCGCCGCCCAGTACCGGCCGGGCGACCCGACCGACCCGCAGACCCGGATCGGCCCGCTGGTCAACGCCAGGCAGCTGGCCCAGGTGCGCGGCTACATCGACGGCGCGCTGGCCGAGGGCGCCCGGCTGGTCGTCGGCGGCTCCGAGCCGGTCACCGAACCCGCCACCGGCTACTACGTCCGCCCGACCGTGCTCGCCGACGTGACCCCGGAGATGACGGTGGCCCAGGAGGAGGTCTTCGGCCCGGTCCTGGCGATCCTCCGCTACCGCGACGAGGACCATGCCGCCGAACTCGCCAACGGCACCCCGTACGGTCTGGCCGGCGGCGTCTGGGCCCGCGACACCGACACCGCCGCCGCCTTCGCCCGCCGCCTCGACACCGGCCAGGTGGACCTCAACGGCGGCCGCTTCAACCCGCTCGCGCCCTTCGGCGGCTACAAGAGCTCCGGCCTCGGCCGGGAGCTGGGCCGGCACGGGCTGGAGGAGTTCCTGCAGTACAAGTCCCTGCAGTACTAGCGGACCCGGTGCACGGGGCGGCGCGGGGCGGGGCCGACGAACGGCTGACGGCTGACGGCTGACAACTTTCAGCGAACAGATGACAGATGACAGATTTCGAAATCTGTCATCTGTTCGCCGTTCGCCGTCAGGCCAGGTCGACGCCCGGGTAGAGCGGGTACGGGGCGAGCAGGTCGGCGGCGCGCTTGGCGGTGGCGTCGCGGAGGGCTGCGTCCAGGGTGTACGCGGCCTTGGACGGGGAGCCCTTGGCCGTGGTGGCGGGGGCGGTGGCGCGCAGGACGGTGTGGATCAGGTCGGCGATCTCGTCCATCTCGGCGGTGCCGAGGCCGCGGGTGGTGAGGGCCGGGGTGCCGAGGCGGACGCCCGAGGTGTACCAGGCGCCGTTCGGGTCCTGCGGGACGGAGTTGCGGTTGGTGACGATGCCCGAGTCGAGCAGCGCCGCCTCGGCCTGGCGGCCGGTCAGGCCGTAGCCGGAGACGTCGGCGAGGACCAGGTGGTTGTCGGTGCCGCCGGTGACCAGCTTTCCGCCGCGGCGCAGCAGGCCCTCGGCGAGCGCCTGGGCATTGGCGACGACGGCGCGGGCGTAGGCCTGGAACTCGGGGCGGCGGGCCTCGGCGAGGGCGACCGCCTTGGCGGCCATCACGTGGGAGAGCGGGCCGCCGAGCACCAGCGGGCAGCCGCGGTCGACATGCTCGGCCAGTTCGGACTGGCACAGCACCATGCCGCCGCGCGGGCCGCGCAGGGACTTGTGGGTGGTGGTGGTGACGATGTGGGCGTGCGGGACCGGGTCGTGGTCGCCGGTCAGCACCTTGCCCGCGACCAGGCCGGCGAAGTGCGCCATGTCGACCATGAGGGTCGCGCCGACCTCGTCCGCGATCTCGCGCATCCGGCGGAAGTCCACCAGCCGCGGGTAGGCGGAGTAGCCGGCCACGATGATCAGCGGGCGGAACTCGCGGGCGGTCTCGCGCAGCGCGTCGTAGTCGATCAGGCCGGTGGCCGGGTCGGTGCCGTAGCTGCGCTGCTCGAACATCTTGCCCGAGATGTTGGGCCGGAAGCCGTGGGTGAGGTGGCCGCCGGTGTCCAGGGACATGCCGAGCATCCGCTGGTTGCCGAGCTCCTGGCGCAGCCGCGCCCAGTCCTCCTCGGTGAGGTCGTTGACGTTGCGCACCGCGGCGCGCTCCAGCGCCGGGCTCTCGACCCGCTGGGAGAGGACGGCCCAGAACGCGGTGAGGTTGGCGTCGATGCCGGAGTGCGGCTGGACGTAGGCGTGGTCGGCGCCGAACAGCTCGCGGGCGTGCTCGGCGGCGATGCCCTCGACGGTGTCGACGTTGCGGCAGCCCGCGTAGAAGCGGCGGCCGACGGTGCCCTCGGCGTACTTGTCGCTGAGCCAGTTGCCCATGGTGAGCAGGACGGCCGGGGAGGCGTAGTTCTCGCTGGCGATGAGCTTGAGCGAGCCGCGCTGGTCCGCCAGCTCCTGTCCGATCGCGGCGGCGATCCGCGGTTCGACGCCGGCGACCACATCGAGGGCGCTGCGGAAGGCGGTGTCGGCCGCGGCGGAGGCGGCGGTGTGGGGCTGCTGGGCCATGGCGGTCTCCTGGTGGGGATGCGGGGGCCCAGGCGCTCGGCAAGTTCACGTGAGGATTCACGGGGCCGCTTCCCGATGGTTGATTCCATCCCTACGCGCCAGTTGCGGCCCACCGGGATCGTACCAACACCGGAGGGACTGTGGCGGAGGTCTCAGAATGCGGAACGGGCAGTCCGTTTCAGCATGGTATGTCCGTTCTTTTGCAACGCGAGTGTTTCAGCGAAATGAAGCCGCCACATTTCCCGAAACAGTTCGAAAGGAATGACCCGAACGTCCGCCAAAGGTGATTTGCGGAACCTCGGACGCATCCGATCAAATGGCGCTCGAACAGCCGCCGGGAAACCCCCGGAGGCCGTACCGGAAATACACACCAGCGCACCCTCACCCATGGGGCGGCGGAGAATTCGGGGGTTACGCCTCATGGCAGTGGTCGACACCGTCCCAGGCACCGCGGCCGGGCCCGTGCCCGCCGCCGACCCCGGCCCGCTCCGCCGGATCCTGCGGGACCGGGTCGGCGCCTCCGCCCTGGCGGTGGTGGTGCTGTTCCTGCTGCTCGCCCTCGGCGCCCCACTGGTCGCCGCGCTGTACGGGAAGAACCCGGTCGACCACTACGGCCAGAACGCTCCGGGCCTGCTCAGCGACAGCGGCCTGCCGATGCTGCCGAACGGCGGCATCTCCGGGGACTTCTGGTTCGGCCTGGAGCCCGGCCTCGGCCGGGACGTGTTCACCCAGCTGCTGTACGGCATCCGCACCTCGCTGCTGATCGCCTTCGCGGCCGCCGTGGTGACCACCACGCTGGGCGTGCTGGTCGGCGTCGCGGTCGGCTACCTCGGCGGGATCACCGACCGGTTGTTCGGATTCCTCGCCAATGTGCTGCTGGCCTTTCCCACCCTGCTCCTGCTGCTCGCGCTCAGCCCGGTGATCCAGTCGCGGCTGGTCGACCCGGGCACCGCGGAACCGGAGTGGATGCAGTTCCTGGTGCTGATCCTGGTTTTCTCGGCGTTCGGCTGGATTCCGCTCGCGCTTTCCCTGCGGGCCACCGTCCGCTCGCTCCGGGAAAGGGATTTCGTGCAGTCCGCACGGGCCCAGGGCGCGAGCCGATTCCATGTCGTCGTCCACGAACTCCTGCCGAATGTGCGCTCGCAGCTGCTGGTGCACGCCACCATGGCGGTGCCGACCTTCGTCGCCTCCGAGGCCGCGCTGTCCTTCCTCGGCGTCGGCGTCACCGAGCCGGTCCCGGACTGGGGGCGGATGATCGCGCGCGGCTCCGAGGTCTTCCAGGCCGACCCCACCTACATGGTGTTCCCCGGTGTGGCGCTGCTGCTGTTCGTCATCGCCTTCAACCTGCTCGGCGACGCCGTCCGGGACGCGCTGGACCCGCGCGCCGGCACCGCCCGCTGAGGCCCCTCCGGCCCTCCCGAGGCCCCTTCTTCTCGCCGCTCCCAAGACCCTTCCCCCCTCCCCACCATCACCCGAGCCCGCCCCGGCACGACCGCCGGGGCAAGGAGAGATTCGCCATGCGCTGGACCAGACCGTCCCTCGCCGTCATCGCCACCGCCCTGCTGGCGACCTCCTGCTCGGCCGGCGCGGGCAGCACCACCGGCTCCGGCGGCGCCGGGGCCTCCGCCAAGGAGACCTCCCCGCTGACCGCCGTGCTCGGCAGCGAGCAGGAGAGCGCCGGCCCCGCCCCGGCCGCCCCGGGCGCCCGTGCGGGCGGCACCGTGAACGTGTACAACAGCGTCGAGTTCCGCCACCTCGACCCGCAGAAGGTCTACGCGGGTGCCGCCTACAACGCCTCGCTGCTCTGGGGCCGCCAGCTGACCCAGTACCAGGTCGTGGACGGCAAGGCCAAGCTGGTCGGCGACCTGGCCACCGACACCGGCACCCCGGCCGACGGCGGGCGCACCTGGACGTACAGGCTCAAGCAGGGCGTCGCCTGGGAGGACGGGCAGCCGATCACCGCCCAGGACGTCAAGTACGGCATCGAGCGCACCTTCGGCAAGGGCTACGAGGTCGGCCCGCCGTACTGGCCGCAGTGGCTCACCGGCGAGGCCAGCTACGAGGCGGCGCGCGCCAAGTACGCGGGCCCGCAGGCCGGCGACCTCGACGCGATCGAGACGCCGGACGAGCGCACCCTCGTCTTCCACTTCCCGCAGCCGCAGGCCGACGTCCCGTACATGGCCGCGCAGTCCTCCTCCTCCCCGGTGCGCCGGGACAAGGACACCGGGACGGACTACGACCGCCTGCCGTTCGCGACCGGCCCGTACAAGATCGTCGAGCACGTCCAGAACACCCGCATGGTGCTGGAGCGCAACCCGGCCTGGAAGCCCGAGACGGACCCGATCCGCAGCCAGTACCCGGAGAAGTTCGTCTTCACGTACGGCAAGGAGGCGCTCAACCTCAACCAGGAGATCCTCTCCGGGCGGGACGGCGGCGCCAACGCCACCACCGCGGCCGACACCCTCTCCGCCGAGCTGTACCAGACCACCGACACCGACCCGAAGGCCAAGGAGCTGGTGGTCTCCGGCCGGCAGGGCGCCTTCGTCACCCAGCTGATGATCAACAACCAGCGGGTGTCGGACGTCGAGGTCCGCAAGGCGCTGCACCTGGCCTACCCGCGCCAGCAGGCCCGCCAGGTCCAGGGCGGCGCCCGGACCGGCGAACTGGCCACCACGCTCAGCTCGCCCGCGCTGATCGACTGGCAGAAGTACGACCTCTACCCGGTCAAGCCCGAGGGCGACCCGGAGGCCGCCAAGGCCCAGCTCGCCAAGGCCAAGCAGGCGCCCGGCAGCCTGACCTACGCGTACCGGAACACCCCGACCGGGCAGCGCGTCGCCCAGGTGCTGGTCGAGGGCTTCGGCAAGGCGGGCATCACCGTCGTGCCCAAGCCGATCGACCCCAAGGCCTTCCTCGACGAGGTGCACCGCGACGGCGCCCCGTACGACCTGTTCGAGGAGACCAGCTCGGTCGACTGGCCGACCCCGTCCACCCTGATCCCGTTCTCCTTCGACGGCCGGGCCGGCAGCGACATCAACTCCGCGCTCTACCGCAACCCGGAGGTCGACAAGGAGATCGACCGGATCAACCAGATCGGCGAGCCGCGCGCCAAGGCCAAGGAGCTGTACGCGCTGGAGCAGACCGTGATGAAGGACGTGCCGGTGCTGCCGTTCGCCTACCCGACGGTCAACCAGCTGCGCGGCAGCAACGTCGGCGGGGCGTTCATCCACCCGATCTACGGGACCGTCTCGCTGGCCTGGCTGTACCTGAAGTCCTGAGCCGACCGGGGCCCGCTCCCGCCGCCCGTGCGCGGTGGCGGGGGCGGGCCCCGGTTCCGCCTCCGGTTCCGGTTCCGGCCCCCGGTCCTGTCTCTTTGGCTCCGGCCCCCGGTTCCGCCTCAGTCCCGCACACGTCCGTTTCGCACGCCTCCCCCGTCACGTCGACCCCGGATCGGCCATGCTCTCCTTCGTCCTGCGGCGGACCGCCCAGGCCCTCGCGGTCCTGGTCGCGGTCTCCGCCGCCGCCTTCGCCCTCTTCTACGCCGCGCCCGCCGACCCGGCCCGCGCCGCCTGCGGCCCGCGCTGCGACAGCGGGCAGGTCGCGGCGGTGCGCCAGAGCATGGGCCTGGACCAGCCGCTGCTCACCCAGTACACCGACTACCTGGCCGGGGTCGTCGCCGGGCGGGACATCGGCGACGTGGACGGCTCGACCATCCACTGCGACGCCCCCTGCCTCGGCTACTCCTACCGGCTGCACCAGCCGGTCAGCGAGGCCCTCGCCGACCACCTGCCGGTCACCCTCTCGCTGACCGCCGGGGCGCTCGCCGTCCTGCTGGTGTTCGGCCTCGGCACCGGCTTCGTCTCCGCGCTGCGGCACGGGCGGCGGACCGACCGGCTGCTGTCCGGCTTCACCCTGGTCGGCGCCAGCCTGCAGATCTACTTCCTCGGGTACGTCGCGCAGTGGCTGCTGGTCTACTCCACCGGGCTGCTGCCGCTGCCCTCCTACACCCCGCCGGCCGACGACCTGACCGCCTGGGCGGGCGGGATGCTGCTCCCCTGGTTCGTCCTCGGCTTCGTCAACTCCGCGGTGTTCGCCCGGCTTTCGCGCTCGCAGCTGCTGGAGACGATGAACGAGGAGTACGTCCGCACGGCCCGCGGCAAGGGCCTGGGACGGCTGCGCGCCCACCTCAAGTACACCTCGCGCGGCGCCGCCGGACCGCTGGTGCAGCTGATCGGGCTGGAGGCCGGGGTGCTGCTCGGCGGAGCCGTGATCACCGAGACGGTGTTCGGGCTGAACGGGGTCGGGCGGTTCGCCGCCGAGGCCGTCGCCGGGCAGGACCTGCCCGCCGTGGTCGGCGCGGTGCTGCTGGCCGCCTGCTTCATGGTGCTGTTCGTCGCGCTGGCCGACCTCGCGGTCGCCTGGCTCGACCCGCGTGTCCGGCTGAACTGATGGGGAGCCCTTCGATGAATTCCACTGTTCCGGGGGCCGGCGTGCGGACCGCAGAGGTGGAGAGCACGGCGGCGGAGACCGTCGAGCCGGTGCTGAGCGTCCGCGATCTGACCGTCTCCTTCGCCGACCCGCGCGGCGGTGCGCCGGTGACCGCCGTCCAGGGCCTCTCCTTCGACCTCGCCCCGGGTGAAGTCCTGGGCCTGGTCGGCGAGTCGGGCTCCGGCAAGTCGACCGTCGGGCTCGCCGTCCTCGGCCTGCACGACCCGCGCACCACCACCGTCACCGGCTCGATCCGGCTCGACGGGCAGGAGGTCGTCGGCACCGAGGAGTCCGCGCTGCGCGGGGTGCGGGGCGGAAAGGCGGCGCTGGTCTTCCAGGACGCGCTCACCTCGCTCAGCCCCTTCCACGGCGTGGGCGCCCAGCTCGCCGAGATGTACCGGCTGCACCACCCGGGCACGGGCCGGGCCGAGGCGGGCCGGCGGGCGGCCGAGATGCTCGACCGGGTCGGCATCCCGACGGCCCGGACGCGCGACTACCCGCACCAGTTCTCCGGCGGCATGCGCCAGCGCGTGATGATCGCGATGGCGCTGATGAACGACCCCCGGCTGCTCATCGCGGACGAGCCGACCACCGCCCTGGACGCCCGCGTCCAGCGGCAGGTCCTCGACCTGCTCGGCGAGTTGCAGCGCGAGCACGGGACGGCGGTGCTGCTGGTCAGCCACGACCTGGGCGTGGTCGCCGGGACGACGGACCGCACGCTGGTGCTGCGCGGCGGGGTCGAGGTCGAGTCCGCGCCGACCGCCGAACTGCTGGCCGCACCGCGCGAGCCGTACACCCGGGCGCTGGTGGGCGCGGCGCTCCGGCTGGACTCGGTGCCGGGCACCGCCCTGCCGACGGTCGACGAGCCGGCCCCGTCGCGGACGTTCCGGCCGCGGACCGTCGAGCGCCCCGAGCGGTGGCTGGTCGAGGTGGACGACCTGTCCGTGCGCTTCCCCGGACGCCGGCGCTTCCCCGGCCTGCGGGCCGAACCGGTCCGGGCGGTCGAGGGTGTCGGCCTGCGGATCGCGCCCGGCGAGACGCTCGGGCTGGTCGGCGAGTCCGGCTCCGGCAAGTCCACCACCTCACGGGTCCTGGCCGGGCTGCAACGCCCCACCGGCGGCAGGGTGCTGTACGGCGGCCAGGACGTCACCCGGCCGGACCGGGAGCTGCGGAAGCGGCTCAGCCGGGAGATCCAGCTGGTCTTCCAGGACCCGTACGCCTCGCTCAACCCGCGCCGGACCGTCGCCCAGACCCTGGACACCCCGCTGCGCCTGCACACCCCGCTGGACCGGGCCGAACGGCGGGAGCGTTCCGCCGAGTTGCTGGAGCAGGTCGGCCTGGAGGCCCGGCACCTGGACCGCTACCCGCACGAGTTCTCCGGCGGGCAGCGCCAGCGGATCGGCATCGCCCGCGCGCTGGCCCCGCAGCCGCGCCTGATCATCGCCGACGAGCCGGTCTCCGCGCTCGACGTGTCGGTGCAGGCCCAGGTGCTCAACCTGCTGATGGAGCTGCGCGAACGGCTCGGTGTCGCCTTCCTGTTCGTCTCCCACGACCTCGCGGTGGTCCGGCACTTCTGCGATCGGGTGGCGGTGATGCACCGGGGACGGCTGGTCGAGTCCACCGACCGGGACCAGTTGTTCGCGGCGCCGCACACCGAGTACACGAGGGAACTGCTGGCGGCGGTGCACTGAGGTGACCGATGATCATCGAGGCCCGGCGGGTGAAGCGGCAGGTCGTTCGGCTGCGCCGGTCCGGTTCGAGGCGCTAGCGTGCAGGCGATGTGACGTAGGAGACCCGGGCAAGGAATCACCAATCGAGGGGGCACTTTTGTCGGACGACCTGCTCATCGCAAAGATCAATCACGGCTTCGATCACCTCGACGCCGACGGCGACGGGCTGCTCACCGAGCGGGACCACGTCCTGATGGGCCTCTCCGTGGCCCGCTCGCTCGGCCACCAGGAGGGCTCCGAGGCGGAGGCCGTGATAGTCCGGGCCTACCTGACGACCTGGCACGACCTGCACCTCGCCCGGCTGCCCGCCGGCACCGAGGCGATCACCCGGCAGCAGTTCGTCGCCTCGACCGGCTCGCTCGCCGACGACCCGGAGGCCGCCCAGGAGATCCTCGGCGCGCTCGCCGGGGCCTTCCTCTCCGTCGCCGACGCCGACCGCAGCGGGACGGTGGACGCCGGCGAGTTCTTCGTCTTCCAGCGCGGCCACTTCGCCGGCCTGTCCCGCGACGACGCCGACGAGGCCTTCCGCCACCTCGACACCGACGGCGACGGCGTGCTCTCCGCGGCCGAGTTCACCAACGCGATCGTCGAGTTCTGGACCAGCCGCGACCCGGACGCGCCCGGCAACTGGTGGACGGGCAAACCGCCGTACGCCTTCTGAGCCGTACGTCCTCGGTGGTCCGCCCCCGCGAGCCGGAAACGCGGGGGGGGGGCACCGGGGGCGGGGTGGGGGGGGGGGGCGCCAGGCCCCATTGGGGCGGGGGGGGACCGACACGGGGGGGGGGGCGGGAGGTTCGGAGGAGGGGTGCAAGCCGGGGAGCAGAAACCACAATCCGCT
>NZ_JBHVRS010000016.1:0-161553 GCF_042885595.1 Kitasatospora sp. NPDC058046 | reverse complement strand
GGGGAAACCCGCCGCCCCCCTTCGCCGCGGTACGCCCCGGGGGGCCCGCCCCCGCTCGCTGTAAACGCGGGGGCGGACCACCGAGGACGTCTTCGGGCGTGCGGACGTCGTGCTCAGCTACGGGCGGACGGCCCCTTCACCGACCGGGACGGATCGACCGGATCCGCCGTTTCCGCCGGACGGGCTCGGCTCCCGGCGCTCGATGAGCGGCCCGGACGCCGGCTGACGCTCACCACCAGGCAGACGCCCGCCACCACGATCGCGCCGCCCGCGAGGGTCGGGCCGGTCAGCGGCTCGGCCAGGATCAGCCAGCCCAGCAGCACCGCGACCACCGGGTTCACGTACGCGTACGTGGCCACCAGGGTCAGCGGGGCGGAGCGCAGCAGCCAGGCGTACGCGGTGAAGGCGAGCAGCGAGCCGAACACCACCAGGTAGGCGAGGGCCAGCCAGGACCGGCCGGAGACCGCCCCGAGGTCCACCCCGTGCTGCTCGCCGCGGCCCACTCCGACCAGCAGGTCGCCGAGGCCGCCGGCCAGCATCTGGTAGGCGCTCGCGGCGAGCACGTTGCCCGGCATCGGGATCTTCTTGCTCACGAAGGAGCCGGTCGCCCAGAGCAGGGTGGCGCCGATGATCAGGATCACGCCGCCCGGCTCGATCGACCCGCCGATCGCGGGGGCAGACAGGACTCCGAGGCCGACCAGTCCGAGCAGCACCCCGGCCAGCTCGGCGGGCTTCGGGCGATCGCCGCCGAACGCCGTCAGCACCACCATCCACAGCGGGACCGCGGCCACCAGCAGGGCCGCCAGGCCGGAGGGGACGGAGGTCTCGCCCAGGACCACCAGCCCGTTGCCGCCGGTCAGCAGCAGCAGCCCGACCAGGACGGAGGAGGCCAGCTGGCGCCGGGTCACCTTCAGACCGGCCGGGCCCTGGCGCACCAGGAGGTAGCCGGCCAGCAGCAGGCCGGCGGTGAGGAAGCGGGCGCTGGCGGAGAGGAAGGAGGGCATCGTCTCGACCGCGACCCGGATCGCCAGGTAGGTCGATCCCCAGACGATGTAGACCACGAGGAGGGCCAGCCAGACCGCGCCGCCGAGGCGGGGGACGGGGCTCGCCCCGACCTTGGCTCCGGCCTTGGTGGTGGCTTCGGCTCCGGCCCTGGGGGTGTCGGGGGCTGAGCCGGGGGTCGCGGCCGGTTGGGAGGGTGAAGCGGGCGGTGTCATGTGTGTCCCCCTTGGACGGTACTGGCCGAACATCCGACATGACAGCGCATGGACGGCCCGGTGCGCCAGTCGGTATCAGGAATCGGACCGCGGGACGTACCGTGAACGCTCCCCAGCGAGGAGGTCGAACCCGTGTCCGCATCCGAGGAGGCCCTGCCGTTCTTCGTGTACGGCACCCTGCGCAGCGGCGGCCGCAATCATGCCGTCCACCTGGCCGGGCGCTGCGCCGACGTCCGGCCAGCCGTGCTGGAGGGCGCCGCACTGCACGAGGGCCCCGGCTTCCCGTACGCGGTGCCGGACCCGGCGCCCGGGCGTCGGATCGTGGGTGAGCTCGTCACCGTACGCCCTGGCGCGTACGCCGGAGCCCTGGAGGCCCTGGACCGGCTGGAGGAGTGCCGGGCCGACGGGACCGGGCTGTACGTCCGGCGGCGGATGACGGTGCGGACCGCGACGGGCGAGCCGCGGGCGGCCTGGGTCTACCTCGCCGGGCCGAGGGCCGAGACGCGCTTGCGGGAGCGGCCGGCGCTGATCGAGTCGGGGGACTGGGGAGCCGGTGGGGGACAGACCGCCAGGTAGGCTGCCCCGGCCAGTCAGATTTCCCACTCATTGGCCCATTCGAACGACGAGGAGCCACCCGGTGCCCGAGCTGCCACCCCCGATCACCGTCGTCGGGATCGGGGCCGACGGCTGGCCCGGCCTCGCCGTCGGCTCCCGGGCCGTGCTGCGGGAGGCCGAGGTCGTCGTCGGCGGCCCCCGCCAGCTGGACCTGCTCCCCCGCGACGAGGTCGCCGCCGAGCGCGTCCCCTGGCCGTCCCCGCTGCGCCCCGCCGTCCCCGGGCTGCTCGCCGCCCACGCCGGCCGCCGCACCGCCGTCCTGGCCAGCGGCGACCCGATGTTCTACGGCATCGGCCGCACCCTCGCCGAGACCGTCGGCGCCGAGCGCCTGCGCGTCCTGCCGCACCCCTCCTCCGTCTCCTACGCCTGCGCCCGGCTCGGCTGGCCGCTGGAGGCCACCGAGGTCGTCAGCCTGGTCGGCCGACCGCTGGACACCCTCTCCCTCGCCCTCCACCCCGGCCGCCGCCTGCTGGTGCTCAGCGCCGACTCCGCCACCCCGGCCGCCGTCGCCGGACTGCTCACCGCCCGCGGCTACGGCACCGCCCGCCTGCGGGTCCTCGAACAGCTCGGCGCCCTGGCCGAACGCCACCTGGACGGCCCCGCCGACGGCTGGCCGCACCCGCCCGGCGACCCGCTGAACGTCATCGCCGTCGACCTCGGCGACGGCCCCCGCACCTCACTCGTCCCCGGCCTGCCCGACACCGCGTACGAGAGCGACGGCCAGCTCACCAAGCGCCACGTCCGCGCCGCGACCCTCGCCACGCTCGCCCCCTCCCCCGGCGAACTGCTCTGGGACGTCGGCGGCGGCTCCGGCTCGATCGCCATCGAGTGGCTGCGCGCCCACCGCGACTGCCGGGCCGTCAGCGTCGAACGCGACCCGGTGCGGGCCGAGCGGATCGCCCGCAACGCCGCCGCGCTCGGCGTGCCCCGGCTCCGGGTGGCGACCGGACCCGCCCCCGCCGCGCTCGCCGGACTCCCCGCCCCCGACGCCGTGTTCATCGGCGGCGGCCTCACCGCGCCCGGCCTGCTGGAGAGTTGCTGGGCCGCGCTGCGCCCCGGCGGCCGGATCGTCGCCAACACCGTGACGCTGGAGTCCGAGGCGCTGCTCACCGAGTGGTACCGGCGCCACGGCGGGGAGCTCGTCAAACTCGCCGTCGCCCACGCCGTCCCCGTGGGCGGCTTCACCGGCTGGCGGCAGGCCATGCCGGTCACCCAGTGGTCCGCCGTCAAGCCCGACGCCCGTGCCGCCGAGGCCCGCACCGCTGAAGCCCGCGCCGCCGAAGCCCGCACGTCCGACAACCCCCTTCAGGAGAACGCCTCGTGACCGTCCACTTCATCGGAGCCGGCCCGGGCGCCGCCGACCTGATCACCCTGCGCGGCCAGCGCATCCTGGCCCGCGCCGAGGTCTGCCTGTACGCGGGCAGCCTCGTCCCGCGCGAACTGCTGGACGAGTGCCCGCCCGGCGCCCGGCTGATCGACACCGCGCAGCTCAACCTGGACCAGATCACCGCCGAGCTGGTCGCCGCGCACGAGGCCGGCCAGGACGTGGCCCGGCTGCACTCCGGCGACCCGTCCGTCTTCTCCGCCGTCGCCGAGCAGATGCGCCGCCTGGACGCGGCCGGCGTGCCCTACGAGGTGGTCCCCGGCGTGCCCGCCTTCGCCGCCGCCGCGGCCGCGCTGAAGCGGGAGCTGACCGTCCCGACCGTCGGCCAGACCGTCATCCTCACCCGGATCGCCAAGCGCGCCACCCCGATGCCCGAGGGCGAGGACCTCGCCACCCTCGGCCGCAGCGGCGCCCTGCTGGTGCTGCACCTGGCCGCCGGGTACGTGGACGACGTGGTCGAGCAGCTGCTCCCGCACTACGGCGCCGACTGCCCGGTCGCCGTCGTCGCGATGGCCAGCCGCCCCGACGAGCTGGTGCTGCGCGGCACTGTCGGCGACATCGCCGAGCAGGTCAAGGCCGCGGGCGTGGTCCGCACCGCCGTCATCATCGTCGGCCGCACGCTGGCCGCCGAGCAGTTCCGCGACAGCCACCTCTACTCGGCGGACCGCGAGCGCCCGCACGAGCCCTGCGGGGCGTGATGCGACACGTCCTGGTCCTCGGCGGGACCACCGAGGGACGGACGCTGGCCGCCGAACTCGCCCCCACCGCCCTCCGGGTCACCAGCTCGCTGGCCGGCCGGGTCGCCCGACCCCGGCTGCCCGCCGGGGAGGTGCGGATCGGCGGCTTCGGCGGACCGGAGGGCCTGGCCGACTGGCTGCGCACGGAACGCGTGGACGCGGTGGTGGACGCCACCCACCCGTTCGCCGCCGGCATCTCGCACAACGCCGCCCTCGCGGCCGCCGCCACCGGCGTCCCCCTGCTGGTGCTGCGCCGCCCCGGCTTCACCCGCGTCGACGGGGACCACTGGCTCCCCGCCCCCTCGCTCGCCGCGGCCGCCGAACTGCTGCCCCGGCGCGGGGAACGGGTCTTCCTCACCATCGGCCGGCAGGGCGTCGCCGCCTTCGCCCACCTCGACGGCGTCCACTTCCTCGCCCGCTCGGTGGACCCGCCCGAGCCCCCGCTGCCGCCTTCGTTCGAAGTCCTGCTGGACCGCGGCCCGTTCACGATCGAGGGCGAGGAGGCGCTGCTGCGCAGGCACGACATCGACGTCCTGGTCACCAAGGACAGCGGCGGCGCCGCGACCGCCCCCAAACTGACCGCCGCCCGCGGACTGGGCCTGCCCGTCATCATCGTGGAACGCCCGCCCGTACCCGAAGGCGTCCCCGTCGCACCCGACGTCCCGGGCGCACTGCGCTGGCTGGAGCACCTGGGCTAGGAGCGGGGAAATTGGGCGGCGGGCCCGTCGGATGGCGGGCAGGATGGCCCGATGACCGATGATCAGCGTAGGCAGACCCCCCGCACCGCCGACGAACGCGCCACACTGGCAGGCTTCCTGGACTACCAGCGCGACACCCTCGCAATGAAGTGCGAGGGCCTCACCACGGAGCAGCTCCGCGCCCGCGTGCTGGAGCCGTCCGGGCTCTCCCTGCTCGGGCTGGTCCGCCACCTCGCCGAGGTGGAGCGCAGCTGGTTCCGCAACGTCCTCAACAAGGAGGACGCGCGCGGCTTCTGGGCGCACCCCGACGGCTCCTTCGCCGAGTTCGACGCCGAGACCGCCGACCCCGACGAGGCCTTCGCGACCTGGCGCCGCGAGTGCGAGCACGCCAGGGAACTCGTGGCCGCCGCGGAGTCGTTGGACGTCCTGGGCCACTACGGCGAGGAGGTCTTCTCGCTGCGCTGGATCCTCACCCACATGATCGAGGAGTACGCCCGCCACAACGGCCACGCCGACCTCCTCCGCGAACACCTCGACGGCACCACCGGCGAGTAGCACGAGCGGATTCACCAGCCGGACCGGCCGAGAGGGAGCAGGCAGTGCGGACCCGCCAGAAGGAACGTGGGACGCCCGGGCCGTCCGAGCCCTGGAACGAGATCGTTCCCGGGCTCTGGATGGGCGGGCACTACTTCACCCCGCCCGGCGGCGAGCTGGAACCCGCCATCGTACGGACCGAGTTCGACCTGGTGGTCAGCCTGTTCACGCGCCCCGGGCACGGCCCGGCACCGGGGGTGGAGCACGTCGTCCGGGAGATGCCCGACGCCCCGCTCGCCCCCGGTCAGCTGCTCGCCGTCGAGGAGGCGGCCGAGCTCACCGCGGCCGCCGTCCGCCGGGGCCGTCGGACGCTGGTGCGCTGCCACTCCGGGTACAACCGCTCGGGCCTGGTGGTGGCACAGGCCCTGATCGGCCTCGGCCACGAGTGCGGCGAGGCGGTCCGACTGATCCGGGAACGGCGCTCGCCCTGGGCACTGGACAACCCGGTGTTCGTGGAGTACCTGAACACCGGGTTGGAGGTTTCCGTGCTGCTGGCCGGGCTCAACGGGTGAGGCCGGCCAGCGGCGTGACGGTCGGTCAGATGTCGCGGAAGGTCTCGATCCGGGCGCCGATGGAGTTGAGGCGCTCGGCGAGGTCCTCGTAGCCGCGGTTGATGACGTAGACGTTGCGCAGGACGGAGGTGCCCTGGGCGGCGAGCATGGCGAGCAGGATGACCACGGCGGGGCGCAGGGCCGGCGGGCACATCATCTCGGCGGCGCGCCAGCGGGTGGGGCCCTGGACCAGCACGCGGTGCGGGTCGAGGAGCTTGACGTCGGCGCCGAGGCGGGTCAGCTCGGTCAGGTAGATCGCGCGGTTGTCGTACACCCAGTCGTGGATCATCGTGGTGCCGTGCGCGGCCGCGGCGATGGCGGCGAAGAACGGCACGTTGTCGATGTTGATGCCGGGGAACGGCATCGGGTGGATGGTGTCGATCGGCGCGGTCAGCTTGGAGGGGCGCACGGTGAGGTCGACCAGTCGGGTCTGACCGTTGTGGGCCCGGTACTCGGGGGTGCGGTCGTAGTCGAGGCCCATGCCCTCCAGCACCGCGAGCTCGATCTCCAGGAACTCGATCGGCACCCGGCGGATGGTCAGCTCGGAGGAGGTGACGACGGCGGCGGCCAGCAGGCTCATCGCCTCCACCGGGTCCTCGGCCGGGGTGTAGTCGACGTCGCAGGTGATCTCCGGGACGCCGTGCACGGTGAGGGTGGTGGTGCCGATGCCCTCGATCCGCACGCCCAGCTTCTCCAGGAAGAAGCAGAGGTCCTGGACCATGTAGTTGGGCGAGGCGTTGCGGATGACGCTGACGCCGTCGTGCCGGGCGGCGGCCAGCAGGGCGTTCTCGGTGACGGTGTCCCCGCGCTCGGTCAGGACGATCGGGCGGTCCTGCGGGGCGCCCGGCTCGACCGAGGCGTGGTAGGCGCCGCCGGTGGTGGCGACCTCCAGGCCGAAGCGGCGCAGCGCGGTCAGGTGCGGCTGCACGGTGCGGGTGCCGAGGTCACAGCCGCCGGCGTACGGGATGGCGAAGCGCTGGGCGCGGTGCATCAGCGGGCCGAGGAACATCAGCACGCTGCGGGTGCGGCGGGCCGCCTCGACGTCCATCGCCGCGAGGTCGAGCTCGGCGGGCGGGGTGAGTTCGAGGTCGCGGCCCTCGTTGATCCAGCGGCTCTTGACGCCGATGCTGGTGAGCACCTCGAGGATGCGGTAGACCTCTTCGATCCGGGCGACGCTGCGGATCGTGGTGCGGCCGGTGGTCAGCAGCGAGGCGCAGAGGATCGCCACGCAGGCGTTCTTGCTGCTGCGGACGTCGATCGCGCCGGAGAGCCGGGTGCCGCCGGCGACGCGCAGGTGCATCGGGCCGGAGTAGCCGAGGGAGACGATCTCGCTGTCGAGGGCTTCGCCGATGCGGGCGATCATCTCAAGGCTGACGTTCTGCTTGCCCTGTTCGATGCGGTTGACCGCGCTCTGGCTGGTTCCGAGGGCTTCGCCGAGCTGCGCCTGGGACCAGCCGCGGTGCTGGCGCGCGGTACGGATGAGGGTGCCGATGCGGGTGAGGTAGTCGCCTGTCACTCGCCAGACGATATCTCATGGTTGAGATGGTGACAGAACCGGGGGGCCGCCCTACTGCTCCATTTGTCCGATTCTTGCCCTGTTTGGGCGTCAGTTCTTCACGTCACCGGGCGATGTTGTCGCGCCGTCGTGACACCCGTGACATTGTCACGGCCCGAGCGGCTCCGCCCGGCCGACGACGGTGCCCGCGCGGTCGATGCAGATGACGTCCACCGCGACCGGCGAGCCCACCAGCACGCCGAGCGCCGTCGCCCGGGCCGCCTCGGCGACCAGGTCCCCGAGCGGCACCCCGGCCGCACGGCACAACTGCACGGCCTCCAGCGCGGTGTTGGCGCCCGCGACCGCCTCGGCCAGCGCCTCGTCCGCGCCGCCCCGGCGGGCCAGTCCGGCCAGGTAGCCCTTGTCCACCTGGGAGCGCGCCGAGTGCAGGTCGAGGTGGCCGACCGCGAGCTTGGACAGCTTGGCGAAGCCGCCCGCGATGGTCAGCCGGGGCACCGGGTGGCGCTTGAGGTACTTGAGCACCGCACCGGCGAAGTCGCCCATGTCCAGCAGCGCGTCCTCGGGCAGCCCGTGCTCCGCGACCGCGACCTTCTCCGAGGTCGAGCCGGTGCAGCCGGCCACGTGGGTGCGCCCCGCCGCGCGGGCCACGTCCACGCCGCGGCGGATCGAGTCGATCCAGGCCGAGCAGGAGTAGGGGACGACCACCCCGGTCGTACCGAGGATGGACAGGCCGCCGAGGATGCCGAGCCGGGGGTTCCAGGTGGAGCGGGCGATCTCCTCGCCGTGGTCGACCGCGATCTCGACCACCACGTCCCCGCTGCCGCCGTGCGCGGCGGCCACCTCGGCGACGGCGTCCCGGATCATCTGCCGGGGCACCGGGTTGATCGCGGGTTCGCCGACGGGCAACGGCAGGCCGGCCTTGGTGACCGTCCCCACCCCGGGGCCGGCCCGGAACACCACCCCGGTGCCGGGCTCGCCGGACCGTACGGTCGAGCGGATCAGCGCGCCGTGGGTGACGTCGGGGTCGTCGCCCGCGTCCTTGACCACCCCGGCCATGGCGGTGATCCGCCCGCCGGGGCCGGTCGGCTGCTCGGCTGCGGCCAGCTCCTCAGTACCGGTCGGCTGCTCGGCGACGGTCAGCTGCTCGGCCGCGAGGGCGAAGGCGGGCTGCTGCCCCTTGGGGAGGGTGATGACCACCGGGTCCGGGAACTCGCCGGTGAGCAGCGCGGTGTACGCGGCCCTGGTGGCGGCGGTGGCGCAGGCGCCCGTCGTCCAGCCGGGCCGCAGGCCGCTGCTCTTCAGCTGGCCGGCCCGGCCGCCCGCTCCGGCGCCGACCCCGGCTCCCGCCTCGGATCCCGCTGCGGCCACCTGCGCCCCGTTTCCGACGGCGCCCGCGCCGTCCTTGCTCCGCTCCGGCGGCCGCACCGGACGCCGTCGCCGATTTTCCCCCACCGGCCCTGGTGGGGCCCGACCGGGGTGGCGGCGGCCGCGCCTCGCCCCGCTCGGTGGAACCCCTCGTGCACGAGTTGCGGAGGGTCGCGCCGTCCCGCGTTCCCGAAGAGTTCTCCGCACGGGCCTCGCCCGCCGCGGCTACCAGTGAGTAATCTGGCGGTCCGCCAGAAGCGGGTTCATGACAGACGTGGGCCCGGCCGGGGTCGACTGCCCCGCCGGGCCACCAGCATGTGGGGGTTTTTGTGGCAGGGATGAGTCGGCGTACGTTCCTCACCGGTACGTCGGTGGCCGCCGCCTGGTCGGCCTTGTCGTTGGGCGGCGCGCAGTTCGCCTCGGCCGCGGCGCGCGACCAGGCCCTGGCGACGACGGCCGCGCGGGCGGTCAGGGTCACCGGGACCACGCTGGAGCAGGTGGCCACGCCGGTCGGCACCGGCGGCTACAAGCGGCTGACGGCCGGGCCGGGCTGGCCGCTGGTGGTGCGCGGCGACCTGGCGTCGGCGACCACCGGGCGGGACGACCGCCGGACCGGGCTGGCCAGCTTCGTCCAGTTCAGCGACCTGCACCTGGTGGACACCGAGTCCCCGGTGCGCTTCGAGTACCTGGCCAAGCTCAACGGCAGCGCGTACCGGCCGCAGGAGGCCCTGAACGCCCGCGGTGTCTCGGCCCTCGTCGAGCGGGTCAACTCGCTCGCCGGCGGCCCCTACACCGGGATGCCGTTCAGCATGGTGATGGCCACCGGCGACAACACCGACAACCACGAGCTCGCCGAACTCGACTGGTACCTCAAGGTCATGGGCGGTGGACGGCTGGCCCAGAACACCGGTGACCTCAGCCGCTACGAGGGTGTGCAGAACTCCGGCAACGCCGCCTACTGGAACCCCGAACTCTCCTACAACGACGGCTACAAGGCGAAGGGCTTCCCGCAGATAGCCGGCTTCCTGTCCGCCGCCGGCCGCCCCTTCGACGCGCCGGGCCTGCGCACGCCCTGGTACACCACGGTCGGCAACCACGACGACAGCATCGAGGGCTCGCTGCCGGACCTCGGGCTGCTGAACGACCTGTACACCGGCCAGTACAAGCTGGAGGGCTGCGACGACGCCACGGCCGCCCAGCTGGCGGACTCGCTGCGCCGCGACCCGGCGGGCGCCGTGCTGCTGCTGGCGAAGCTGATCGCCAGTGGCGACCTGGTCCGCAAGGTCACCCCGGACGAGCGCCGCCGGCCGTTCACGCTCAAGGAGTTCGCCAAGGCCCACCTGAACCCGGCGGTCACCGGCGCCGGCCCGTACGGGCACGGCTTCACCTCGGACATGGCGAACAGCGGCAAGCTCTACTACACCTTCCGCATCTCGGAGAAGGTGGTCGGCATCAGCCTGGACACCACCAACCAGGCCGGGTTCGCCGACGGTTCGCTGGGAACCGCGCAACTGCGCTGGCTGGAGCAGCAGTTGCAGGCGCACAGCGGGCACTGGTACGACGCCGACGGGCGCAAGGTGACCGGCGGGAGCACGGACGAGCTGATCCTGCTCTTCAGCCACCACACCAGCGGCACGATGGGCAACCTGCTGCCGGACCCGCGCAACATCTTCGAGGGGCGGCACGACGGCAACGAGCTGGTGGCACTGCTCCAGCGCTACCCGAACGTGGTCGCGTGGGTGAACGGGCACACCCACATGAACAAGATCACGCCGCATGGCCACGCGGTGCCGGAGCGGGCGTTCTGGGAGATCAACACCGCCTCGCACATCGACTACCCGCAGCACGGGCGGATCATCGAGATCGCGGACAACGGGGACGGCACGCTCTCGCTGTTCACCACGCTGATCGAGTCCTCCGCGCCGTACGGGACGGACTTCGGCGGCACCTCGGACGCCAACCTCGCGGCGCTCTACCGCGAGCTGTCGTACAACGACCCGAACGGCCGCCCGGCGGCGCTGCTGGGCGCGGGCGGGGACCACAACACGGAGCTGCTGCTCACCAAGCCGACCCGGTAGCGGTCCGGCAGCCGGAGAACAGGGAACGGATACCAGCGAACAGAGAACAGATGACAGCGAACAGATGATGAAATCTGTTCGCTGTCATCTGTCACCCGTCACTCCTCCGGGTACCGCCGCGGCGTCCAGACGACCTCCACGCCGCCACCCCGCTCGACCGCCCGGGTCTGCGAGGAGCCGATCAGCAGGATGGTCCGCATGTCGACCAGCCCCGGGTCCAGCTCGCCCAGTCGGACGATCCGCACCCGCTCGGTCGGGCCGCCGACGTCGCGGGCCATCACCACCGGAGTCTCCGGCGCCCGGTACTCCAGCAGCAGGTCCCGGGCGAGCCCGACCTGGGTGGTCCGGGACTTCGAGCCCGGGTTGTACAGCGCGAGCACCAGGTCCGCCTCGGCCGCGGCCCGCAGCCGCTTCGCCACCACGTCCCACGGCTTGAGCCGGTCCGAGAGCGACACCGTCGCGTAGTCGTGCCCGAGCGGGGCGCCGGCCCGGGAGGCGGCCGCGTGGGCGGCGGTCATCCCGGGGAGCACCCGCACCGGGACGTCCCGGTAGGCCTCCTCGCAGGCGACCTCCAGCACGGCGGTGGCCATCGCGAACACCCCCGGGTCACCCGAGGACACCACCGCGACGCGGTGCCCGCGCCGGGCGAGCTCCAGGGCGAACTCGGCCCGCTCCGACTCCACCTTGTTGTCCGAGCCGTGCCGCCGCTGCCCCGGCCGCTCCGGCACCCGGTCCAGGTAGGTGGTGTAGCCGACCAGGTCGGTGGCCTCGGAGAGCGCGCCGCGCGCCTCGGCGGTCAGCCAGAGCGGCCCGGCCGGCCCGGTGCCGACCACGGTCACGCTGCCGACGCCGTCCGACAGCCGGACCTCCGGCTCCAGCGGCGCGACCTTGCTCGGCAGCACCGCGACCGAGAAGTACGGCACCGTGTCGCCGTCGACCTCGGCGAGCGGCGCGATCCGCTCCCCCGCCATGAAGGCCCGCTCCACGTACTGCGCGTCCGCCAGCCGCCCGGCCCGCGCCAGGGCCCGGCGGACGGTCGGGAAGGTGCGCCCCAGCTTCATGATCACGGCCGAGTCGGCGGCCGCGATCCGCGCCGTCAGCTCCTCCTCGGGCAGCGTGCCGGGGATGACGGTGAGCGTCTCCTCGGCCTCGGTCAGCGGCTGCCCGAGCCGGGCCGCGGCCGCGCTGAGCGAGGTCACGCCCGGCACCACCTCGGTCGGGTAGCGGTGCGCGAGCCGCTTGTGCATGTGCTGGTAGGAGCCGTAGAAGAGCGGGTCGCCCTCGGCGAGGACGACCACGTCGCGCCCGGCGTCCAGGTGGGCGGCCAGCCGGGCCGCGGCCTCCTCGTAGAAGTCGTCCAACGCGCCGCGGTAGCCGCCCGGGTGGTCGGTGGTCTCGACGGTGAGCGGGTAGACCAGCTTCTCCTCGATCTGACCGTCCGTCAGATACCGTTCGGCGATCGACCGTGCGATGGACCGGCCATGCCGGGCGCTGTGGTAGGCCACCACGTCGGCCTTGCCGATGAGTTCGGCGGCGCGGACGGTCACCAGCGACGGGTCGCCCGGGCCGAGCCCGACGCCGTACAGCCGACCCGTGGTGCTCTGACGGTCCGTCACTCTTCTTCGCTCGCAATCGCGTTGATGGCGGCGGCGGCCATCGCACTGCCGCCGCGCCGACCGCGCACCACCAGGTGCTCCAGGCCGGACGGGTGCTCGGCCAGGGCCTGCTTGGACTCGGCGGCGCCGATGAAGCCGACCGGGACGCCGATCACCGCGGCCGGTCGCGGTGCGCCCGCCTCGATCATCTCCAGCAGCCGGAACAGCGAGGTCGGGGCGTTGCCGACGGCGACCACCGCGCCCTCCAGCCGGGGCAGCCACAGCTCCATGGCCGCGGCGCTGCGGGTGTTGCCCATCGTGCGGGCGAGTTCGGGCACCGAGGGGTCGGTGAGGGTGCAGATCACCTCGTTGTCGGCCGGCAGCCGCCGACGGGTGACGCCGCTCGCGACCATGTTGACGTCGCAGAGGATGGGCGCACCCGCGTGCAGCGCGGCGCGCGCGGAGGCGACCACACCGGGCGAGTACACCAGGTCCTCGACCAGGTCGACCATCCCGCAGGCGTGGATCATCCGCACCGCGACCTGGGAGACGTCCGCCGGGAGGGCGGCCAGATCGGCCTCCGCGCGGATGGTGGCAAAGGACTGGCGGTAGATGGACGCGCCGTCCTTCTCGTACTCGATCACTTCGTGGTCCTCCTGGCCTCGGCGACCGCCTCGGCCATCTCCTCGTTCGTCACAACGGCGTTCGTCACAACGGCGTTCATCTCATGGGCCTTCGCCGCATCGGGCTCCGGCACGTCGGCGTTCGCCCCGTTCACCGTCACCCGGTAGCCGCGCCCCGTGGCGAGCACGTCCACCCACCGCCCGGCCGGATGGCCGCAGCGCCGTTCACAGCCCGACCAGTGGACGGGCAGCAGACCATCGGGGCCGGCACCGGTCCTCACGACGACACCGGCCCTCACCGTGGCACCAGCCCTCACGGCGGCACCGGAGTCCAGCGCCCGGGCCGCGTCCGTACGGACGTCGGCCAGCGACTTGGCGCAGCCCGGCAGCCCGGTGCAGGCGGTGGCCCGCTCCCAGGCCGAGCCGGGCTCGGTGCGGAAGCCGGCCGCGGCGAGCCCGGGCAGCCGGTCGGCCGGGGCGCCGGGCAGCACCGCCCCGCGCCAGGGGGTCAGCCGCAGCTCACCGGCCGAGGCGGCGACCAGCGTCCGCCACTGCCCGGCGCTCGCCCGGCCGAACCGCAGCCCCACCGAGAGCCCGCCGCGCAGCGCGCCGACGGCGGGCGCGGTGCCGGCGAAGGCGGGCAGCGGCACCGTGCCGGCCGGCAGCAGTTCGGGGGCCTCGCGCAGGTGCCAGGCCTTGCGCCCGTGCGTCCGCAGCGCCGCCAGGAAGGAGCGGGCCGCGTCCAGCACGGCCGTGACCTCCCGCCCGGCCTCGACCGGGTGTCCGCGTCCGTCGCGTCCGAGGCGCAGCAGCCGGGTGCCGTCCGGGCCTGCGACCAATGTCACATCGGCGTCGAGCGCGGCGACGTCGCCCCGCCCGTCGTCCAGCGCGAACAGGAACTTGCCGGACAGCCCGGCGGCCCAGTCGGCGGCGCACAGCCGCGCGTCCAACTCCCGTACCCAGGACTGCACATCGGCGTTGCCGACGGCTCCCTCGGCGGCGGTGTCCAGTCCGGCCGTCGGCGAGGCGACGATGTTGCGGACCCGCTCGTGGGTGTCCGAGGGCAGCAGCCCGACGGCGCGCAGCCGGTCGGCGAGCTCGGCCGCGCAGTGCGGGGCCAGGCCTCGCAGCTGGACGTTGCCGCGCGAGGTGGTCTCCAATTCGCCGTCGCCGAGGGCCTCGGCGGCCTCGGCCAGCGCGAGGGCCTGACAGTCCGTCAGCAGGCCGCCGGGCAGGCGGATCCGGGCGAGGGCGCCGTCGTCGGCCGTATGCAGACGAAGTGCTCCGGGACAGGCGTCCGCACGCCCCCGGTCGGGCACCTCCCGGTCGGGTCCTGCGGCGCCCGGCGCGGTGGCGTCGGGTGTCGGTGGCATGGCGGCGAGCATACAGATGATCCGATCGCTTGCCTCCGTCCGCTGCATCACACCCCGGCCCCGCCCCCGCCGCACCTGCCGGACACCCCGAGCCCCCGTCCGCCGGACATCCGAGCCCCGTCGGCCGGACGTCCGAAAGCTCACCCTCCCCCAGGTCAGCCGCACCCCGTACGATGCTGGCGGGCGGTCCCTCACGGACCGTCCGCACGCCAGCGACGGCGCAGGGGAGGAAACCGGTGCGAACCCGGTGCGGTCCCGCCACTGTGACCGCGGTTCACCGGTAGACCGGTCGGCCGCGGGAGCCAGGAACTCCTGCCGTCCTCCACCGGCCCGGGGCGCGGACCCCGAGGAAGGCAGAAATGTTCCAGCGCTGTCGCATGCCCGCGCCCGCGTCCCCGGCCGCCACCACGGCCGTCCCGACCGCCATCGCGGCTGTCCCGACCGCCGTCATGCCCGTTCCGGGCGCCGCGACGACCACCCCGGTCGACCGTGCGACCGCCCCGGCCCGCGCCGCGACCACCCCGGTCGACCGCGCGGCCGTCCGTGCCACCCCAGCGGCCGCCCCGGCCCAGATCCCGGCCACCCCGGCCACCGACGAGGCCGGGAGGGCCTTCACATGATCCTGCTGCTGTCGACGTCCGACACCGACCTGCTCAGCGCCCGCGCCTCCGAGGGGCCGGTGCGCTACCGCCTCGGCAACCCGGCCCGGCTCACCCCCGAGGACCTGCCCGCGCTGCTGGAGGGCACCGAGCTCGTCGTGGTCCGCCTGCTCGGCGGGCGCCGCGCCTGGCAGGAGGGCCTGGACGCGCTGCTGGCCGGCCCCCGCCCGGTGGTGGTGCTGACGGGCGAGCAGGCCCCCGACGCCCAGCTGATGGAGCTGTCCACCGTCCCGGCCGGCATCGCCGCCGAAGCGCACGCCTACCTGGCCCACGGCGGCGCCGCCAACCTGGCCGAGCTGGGCGCCTTCCTCTCCGACACCGTGCTGCTGACCGGCCACGGCTTCGCCCCGCCCGCCTCCGCCCCGGCCTGGGGCCCGCTGGAGCGCGAGGCCCGTACGTCCGAGGGCCCGACGGTGGCGGTGCTCTACTACCGCGCCCACCACATGAGCGGCAACACCGCCTTCGTGGAGACGCTCTGCCGGGCCGTCGAGGACCAGGGCGCCCGGGCCAGGGCCTACTACTGCGCCTCGCTGCGCGGCGCCGAGCCCGAACTGCTGGCCGCGCTCGGCGAGGCGGACGCGATCGTCACCACCGTGCTCGCCGCCGGCGGCACCCGCCCGGCCGACGCCCAGGCCGGCGGGGACGAGGAGGCCTGGGACGCGGGCGCGCTGGCCGCGCTCGACCGCCCGATCCTCCAGGCGCTCTGCCTCACCTGGTCGCGCGCCCAGTGGGAGGCCAGCGACGACGGCCTGTCCCCGCTGGACACCGCCACCCAGATCGCCGTCCCGGAGTTCGACGGCCGCCTGATCACCGTCCCGTTCTCCTTCAAGGAGCTGGACGAGGACGGCCTGACCGTCTACGCCGCCGACCCGGAGCGCGCCGCCCGCGTCGCCGGCACCGCCGTCAAGCACGCCCGGCTGCGGCACGTCCCGGCCGCCGAGCGCCGCCTCGCCCTGGTGCTGTCCGCGTACCCGACCAAGCACGCCCGGGTCGGCAACGCCGTCGGCCTGGACACCCCGGCCAGCGCGGTGCGGCTGCTGGAGCGGCTGCGCGCGGAGGGCATGGACCTCGGGGACGACCTCCCCGCGTTCGACGACGGCGAGGGCGGCCACGAGGGCGACCCGCTGATCCACGCCCTGATCGCGGCCGGCGGCTACGACCAGGACTGGCTCACCGAGGAGCAGCTGGCCCGCAACCCGGTCCGCATCCCCGCCGCCGACTACCGCCGCTGGTACGCCACCCTCCCGCAGGGCCTGCGCGAGCAGGTCGAGGAGCACTGGGGCCCGGCCCCCGGCGAGCTGTACGTCGACCGCTCGCAGAACCCGGACGGCGACATCGTGCTGGCCGCGATCCGCTCCGGGAACCTGCTCGTGCTGATCCAGCCGCCGCGCGGCTTCGGCGAGAACCCGGTCGCCATCTACCACGACCCCGACCTGCCGCCGAGCCACCACTACCTGGCCGCCTACCGCTGGATCCAGGCCGCCCAGGAGGACGGCGGCTTCGGCGCCCACGCGGTGATCCACCTCGGCAAGCACGGCAACCTGGAGTGGCTGCCGGGCAAGACCGCCGCGCTGTCCGCGGAGTGCGGCCCGGACGCCGTCCTCGGCGACCTGCCGCTGGTCTACCCCTTCCTGGTCAACGACCCGGGCGAGGGCACCCAGGCCAAGCGCCGCGCCCACGCCACGCTCGTCGACCACCTCGTCCCGCCGATGGCCCGCGCCGACTCCTACGGCGACATCGCGCGCCTGGAGCAGCTGCTGGACGAGCACTCCAACATCGCCGCGATGGACCCGGCCAAGCTGCCGGCGATCCGCGCCCAGATCTGGACCCTGATCCAGGCCGCCCGGCTCGACCACGACCTCGGCCTGGACGAGCGCCCCGAGGACGACGGCTTCGACGACTTCCTGCTGCACGTCGACGGCTGGCTCTGCGAGGTCAAGGACGCCCAGATCCGCGACGGTCTGCACGTCCTCGGCCAGGCGCCGACCGGCACCGACCGGGTCAACATCGTGCTCGCCATCCTGCGCGCCCGGCAGATCTGGGGCGGCGTCAGCGCCCTGCCCGGCCTGCGCGAGGCGCTCGGCCTGGACGAGGCGGCGCTGACCCTGGGCGCCACCGACGCGGCCGAGGCCCGGGCCCGCGCCCTGGTCGAGGCGATGGAGGCGGAGGACTGGGCGCCCGAGGCGGTCGAGAAGGTGACCGCCGAACTGCCGGAGGCCGTCCAGGAGGCCGTCCGCGCGGTGCTGGACTTCGCCGCCGCCCAGGTGGTGCCGCGGCTCGCGGCCACCACCGACGAGCTGGACGCCGTGCTGCACGCGCTCCAGGGCGGCTTCGTCCCGGCCGGCCCGTCCGGCTCGCCGCTGCGCGGCCTGGTCAACGTGCTGCCCACCGGCCGCAACTTCTACTCCGTCGACCCGAAGGCCGTCCCCAGCAAGCTCGCCTGGGAGACCGGCCAGGCACTCGCCTCCTCCCTGGTCGAGCGCTACCGCTCGGACAACGACGGCGCGTACCCGCCCTCGGTCGGGCTCTCGCTCTGGGGTACCAGCGCGATGCGCACCGCCGGCGACGACATCGCCGAGGCCTTCGCCCTGCTCGGCGTCCGCCCGGTCTGGGACGACGCCTCGCGCCGGGTCACCGGCCTGGAGCCGATCCCGCTGGACGAGCTGGGCCGCCCGCGCATCGACGTCACGCTGCGCATCTCCGGCTTCTTCCGGGACGCCTTCCCGCACGTGGTCGCCCTGCTGGACGACGCGGTGCGCCTGGCCGCCGCCCAGGAGGAGGCCCCGGAGTCGAACTACGTGCGCGCCCACGTCCAGGCCGACCTCGCCGTGCACGGCGACGAGCGCAAGGCCACCGTCCGCGTCTTCGGCTCCCGCCCGGGCACCTACGGCGCGGGCCTGCTCCAGCTGATCGACAGCCGGGACTGGCGCACCGACGCCGACCTGGCCGAGGTGTACACGGTCTGGGGCGGCTACGCGTACGGCCGCGGGCTGGACGGCCGCCCGGCCCGCGAGGAGATGGAGACCGCGTACAAGCGGATCACCGTCGCCGCGAAGAACACCGACACCCGCGAGCACGACATCGCCGACTCGGACGACTACTTCCAGTACCACGGCGGCATGGTGGCCACCGTACGGGCCCTCACCGGCAAGGCGCCGACCGCCTACATCGGCGACTCGACCCGACCGGAGACGGTCCGCACCCGCACCCTGACCGAGGAGGCCGCCCGGGTCTTCCGCGCCCGGGTGGTCAACCCGCGCTGGATCGAGGCGATGCGCCGCCACGGCTACAAGGGCGCCTTCGAGATGGCCGCGACGGTGGACTACCTGTTCGGCTACGACGCCACCACGGGCGTGGTCGCGGACTGGATGTACGAGAAGCTGACCCAGGAGTACGTCCTCGACCCGGTCAACCGGGAGTTCCTCGCGGGCGCCAACCCGTGGGCGCTGCACGGGATCAGCGAGCGGCTGCTGGAGGCGGCGAGCCGCGGGCTGTGGGAGCAGCCGGACCCGGAGCTGATCGAGCAGCTGCAGGCCGCGTTCCTGGAGACCGAGGGGGACCTGGAGGGCGGCGAGGAGTAGGACCGCGCACGGTGATCGGAGGGGCGGGCCCCCTCGGGGCCGCACTTCCTCGGGGCAGCCCTCCTCGGGGCCGCACTTCCTTGGGGCCACCCCTCCGATCGCCCGTTCTGGCAAGGCCACCGGTACGGCCGGGACCACTGGTTCCGAACATGGGGCTCTTGTCACCCGTTCGGCTGAACGGCGTACTGGTGGTGTACGCCCGTCAAGCGGACAATACGGGTCATGTCGCGTCGCCCCGCTCCCGCCAGCCCGACCCTGCGCACGACCGCCGCCGAGGAACGGGAGCCGCACGCGCCGCACCGGTACCGCGCGCGGACCGGTGCGCTGGCGGCCGGAGCGGTTCCGGTGCTCGCCTTCCCCGCGCCCGGGCAGGCCTGGCTGGCCTGGGTCGCGCTCGTCCCCGGACTGCTGCTGATGCAGCGGGCGCCGTCGGGCCGGGAGGCGGCGGTGCGCGGCTGGTGGTTCGGCGCGGGGTTCATCCTGACCGCGATGTACTGGCTGGTCCCGTCCGTCGGGCCGGGGCTGCCGGTGATCGCGGTGCTGTTCGGGGCGCTCCAGAGCGCCGTCGGGTACACCGTGCACCGGCTGCTGCACCCCCGGCTGACCGCCCGTCGGGCCCTGCTCGCACTGCTGGTCGTACCGGCCGTCTGGGTGACGACCGAGTACGCGCGGTCCTGGCCCGCGCTCGGCGGGCCGTGGGCGCTGCTCGGCGCCACCCAGTGGCAGCACCCGGCGGTCCTCGGGCTGGCCTCGGCCGGCGGGATCTGGCTGGTCAGCGCGGCGGTGGCGGCGGTGAACACCGGGGCGCTGATCGCGCTGACCGCGGTACACCGGCGGCCGCGGGCCGTCGCGGCCGGGACCGTCGTGCTGGTCCTGGCCTCCGGTCCGCTGCTGTTCGCGCTGCGCGAGGCACCCGCCGCGGACGGGGCCGTGACCGTGGCACTGGTCCAGCCCGGCATCGTGGAGGACCCCCAGGCCCGCTTCGAGGCGAGCGCGCGGATCACGGCCGGACTGGTCGGACAGCCGGTGGACCTGGTCGTGTGGGGCGAGAGCAGTACCACCGCCGACCTGGACCGCGACCCGGCCGCGCTGGACACCCTGCGCCGGCTCGCCGCGACCAGCGGCGCCGAGGTCGTCGCCGGGGAGGACGCGCGCAAGGCGGACGGGCGGATCTCCAAGGACGCGGTGCTGGTCTCCCCCGCCGGCGTGGTGGACCGCTACCGCAAGATCCGGCTGGTGCCGTTCGGCGAGTACATCCCGCTGCGGCCGGTGCTCGGCTGGATCGCCGGGGTCAGCCGGGCCGCGGGCGAGAATCGGGCGCCCGGAACGTCCTTCCACGTCCTGCCCGCCACCGACCGGGCGGGCGCGCCGCTGCCGGTCGGGGCGCTGATCTGCTTCGAGTCGGCCTTCCCCGACATGGCCCGCACCGCCGCCCGGGACGGCGCCCGGGTGCTGGTCTACCAGTCCTCGACCTCGACCTTCCAGCGCACCTGGGCGCCCGAGCAGCACGTCTCGCTGGCCGCGATCCGGGCCGCCGAGACCGGCCGGCCGGCCGTCCAGGCCTCGCTGACCGGGGTCTCGGCCGCCTTCGACGCCCAGGGCCGGGAGCTCGCCCGGCTCGGCACCGACGGCACCGGCGTGCTGACCGTCCGACTGCCGCTCACCGCGCCCGGGACGCTGACCTGGTACGACCGGATCGGCGACGTGGTGCCGCTGGGGGCGCTGCTGGTCACGGCGGGGGCGGCGGGCGCGGGCGTCGCCGGGTGGCGGCGCTCGCGCGCCCTGCGGCGTGCCGGTCAGCCCTCGGTGCCGGCGGTGTAGACGCCGAACGCGGCGCCCTGGGGGTCGCGCAGCACGGCGATCCGCCGGCCGCCCGGCATGCCGGTGGCGGGCGTCAGCACGTCCCCGCCGAGCGCCACCGCCCGGCCGACGGTGCCGTCCACGTCGGCGGCCGCGAAGTACGGCAGCCAGTGTGGCGGCGCCTCGGGCGGGAAGCGGTCGTCCATCGTCAGCATGCCGCCGAAGTCCCGTCCGTCCAGGCCCCACTGGGGGTAGTGCTCGGACGGGGCGACGGACCAGCCGAAGACCTCCGGGTAGAAGGCGAGCGCGCCGGACGGGTCGCGGGTGAGCAGTTCCACCCAGCCGAGCGCGCCGGGCTCGTTGAACACCCCGGCGCCCCGGAAGGCGCGGGCCTGCCAGAGGATGAACACCGCGCCGGACGGGTCGGCGGCCACCGAGAACCGGCCGAAGTCGAAGACGTCGCCGGGGTCCTTCCGGATCAGACCGCCGCACTCCTTGATCCTCGCGGCGGTGGCGTCGGCGTCGGCGACCGCGATGCAGACCGTCCAGGCGATCGGCTGCTGCGGGGCGTAGCGCGGAGTGATGGCGGCGGCCGGGACGCCCCGGACCAGCATCTGGGTGTAGTCGCCCTCCCCGGGGCGGGCCGTGTCGTCCGCCTGCCAGCCGAAGAGCTCGGTGTAGAAGGCCCGGGCGGCGGCCGGATCGGAGGTGCCCAACTCGGTCCAGCAGGGGGCGTTGGTGGTCACGGAGGTCTGCTTCATGGCGTCTGTCCTCGCAGCTTGCTCGGGAACTCCCGGGTTTTCGGCGCCTCGGCCCCCGCACCTCCAGGCCCAGCATGCGGGGCGGGGCGGAGCTTGGCGGGCGGGGTGGGCCGAACGGGCGGCGAGGCGGGCGGACGAACACATGACAGATGACAGCTGACAGATTTCGAAATCTGTCAGCTGTCATCTGTTATCTGTTCGCTGTTATCCGTTAGCTGTCGGCTGTCAACCTCCGCCCGTCAGCCGCGCACGGCCCTCGCCACCGGGATCCACAGCTCCGCCTCGGCGTCGGCCGTGCCCGGAACCGGGCTGACCCGCAGGATCTCCGGACCCGGCCGGGCCTCGTACGGGTTGGACGGGAACCACTGGCCGGCCACGTCCGCCCACATCTCCTGCAGGGCCTGCGGGAACGGCCCTGCATTGGTGAACACCGCCCAGGTGCCGGCCGGGACGTCGAGCACATCCAGGTCCGCCGGGACGGCGGCCCCCTCGCGCGCCACCACCGCGTGCCAGTAGTCGAGTTCGGAGCCCTCCTCGCGGTTCGGCGAGAAGTCGTCGCTCACCGACAGGATCCCGGCCGGGTCGTCCCCGGACAGCTCCGCGATCCGTTCGACCGTCTCCTTGCCGAGGCCCTTGATGAACTCGGCGATCCCCGGGTTGATCCCCAGGTAGATCAGGGTGACCCGGGCCTTCCTGCCGACGATCCGGAAGTCCGGCTTCTCGACGATCCGGTATTCCATACTGCTGCTTCCCTCCACGATGAGTCGGAAGGACATCCGGGGCTGGGAGACGAGCACCGCGCCGTCGCGCCGGGCCTCGCCCGGCCCGACTCCGTGCATGGCCCGGAACGCCCGGGCGAACGCCTCCCCCGAGGAGTACCCGTACCGGACCGCGATGTCGAGCAACGTCCGCTCGCCGTCCAGGACTTCGGCCCCGGCGACGGTGAGCCGCCGACGCCGGACGTACTCCGACAGCGGCATCCCGGCGAGCATCGAGAACAACCGCCGGAAGTGGTACTCCGACGTCATCGCGATCCGCGCCAGCGCGGCCACGTCGACCTCGCGGTCCAGGTCGTGTTCGATCCGGTCCATCGCCCGGTTCAGGTGCTCCAGCACGCCAACCCCGTCCTTCCCTTGCTGACCTTCACCGTAGGAAGGACCCACCCTGCCGCACCCGACAATCGGTGCCCGCTCCGGTCGGGTGCCGGGCTCCGATCGCCGGGTGCCTGGTGCCTGACCGATCGCCGGGTGACGGCCGTCAGCGGCTCAGATCAGGCCCTGGGCCAGCATCGCGTCCGCGACCAGCTCGAAGCCGGCGATGTTCGCGCCGACCACGTAGTTGCCCGGGTGGCCGTAGCGCTCGGCGGTGGTGAAGCAGGAGTCGTGGACGTGCTTCATGATCCCGGCCAGCCGCTCCTCGGTGTGCTCGAAGGTCCAGGAGTCGCGCGAGGCGTTCTGCTGCATCTCCAGGGCGCTGGTCGCGACGCCGCCCGCGTTCGCCGCCTTGCCCGGACCGAAGGCCACCCCGGCCTCCTGGAACACCCGCACCGCCTCCGGGGTGGTGGGCATGTTCGCGCCCTCGGCGACGGCCAGCACCCCGTTGCGCACCAGCGCCAGCGCGTCGGCCTCGGCCAGCTCGTTCTGGGTGGCGCAGGGCAGCGCGACGTCACAGGGCACGCCCCACACGCCCGGGCCCTCGACGAACCGGACGTGGCCGCCGCGCAGTCGGGCGTAGTCGGAGACCCGGCCGCGCCGGACCTCCTTGACCTCCTTGAGCAGGTCGAGGTCGATGCCCTTCTCGTCCACCACGTAGCCGGAGGAGTCGGAGCAGGTGAGCACGGTCGCGCCGAGCTGCTGCGCCTTCTCGATGGCGTAGACGGCGACGTTGCCGGACCCGGAGACGACCACCCGGCGCCCGTCCAGGCTCTCGCCGCGGCTGTGCAGCATCTCGGAGGTGAACATGACGCAGCCGTAGCCGGTGGCCTCGGTGCGGACCTGCGCGCCGCCCCAGCCGAGGCCCTTCCCGGTGAGCACGCCGCTCTCGTACCGGTTGGTGATCCGCTTGTACTGGCCGAAGAGGTAGCCGATCTCCCGGCCGCCGACGCCGATGTCCCCGGCCGGCACGTCCGTGTACTCGCCGAGGTGGCGGTACAGCTCGGTCATGAAGGACTGACAGAACCGCATGATCTCGGCGTCCGAACGGCCCTTGGGGTCGAAGTCGGAGCCGCCCTTGCCGCCGCCGATGGGCAGGCCGGTGAGCGCGTTCTTGAAGATCTGCTCGAAACCGAGGAACTTGACGATCCCGAGGTTCACCGAGGGGTGGAAGCGCAGCCCGCCCTTGTACGGGCCGAGGGCGCTGCTGAACTCCACCCGGAAACCGCGGTTGACGTGGATGTCACCGGAGTCGTCCGTCCACGGCACCCGGAACATGAGCTGCCGCTCGGGCTCGCAGATCCGCTCGATGATCCGGGCGTCGAGGAGTTCGGGGCGGTGGGCGAGCACCGGCGCCAGGGTCTCCAGCACCTCGTGGACGGCCTGGTGGAACTCGTCCTCGCCCCGGTTGCGGCGGACCACGTCCGCGTAGAGCGCCTCTATCGCGCGCTGCTCGGCTTCGAAGGAGCCGGGAGCGGAGGCGTGGGGGGTGGCAGGGGTCGTCGACATCTTCAGGACCCTTCCGTGGTCGTCGATGGGCGTGCGCAGTGTCCCGACGGGCCTGAGGGACGTGCCCAGGAAACGGCGCCAGTCTCGCAGTGTCCACACCGCGGGTCCCGCACCATCCACATGCTGGAAGCCCTGGTGGGAACAGCCGGGGCTGATGGGGTGTTGTGCGCCCCGGTGGTCGAGCCGGGCCCCGGCGGCCGCTAGTTGTTCAAATTGGAACTACCTAGTACGGTCGACCTCCGACGCACCACGACCCGTCCGGGTCCGACCGCGTCCACCCCGGTCCGCGCCGAACCGGCCCGGCCCACCCCCGATCCACGGAGGCCCACCCATGCCGCAGCCCGGCGCCGCCACGGTGCGCTCGCGTGTGCGCATCCCGCTGACCTTCCCCGACGGCTACCGCGCCGACGCGGAGGTCTCCACCTTCCACGGCCTCACCGACGGCGCCGAGCACCTGGCGCTCGCGCTCGGCACGGTCCCCGAAGGCGGCACGCCCCTGGTGCGACTGCACTCCGAGTGCCTGACCGGCGACGTCTTCGGCTCGGACCGCTGCGACTGCGGGCCGCAGCTGCGCGAGTCGGTGGAGCGGATCAGCGAGGCCGGCGGGTACCTGCTCTACCTGCGGCAGGAGGGCCGCGGCATCGGGCTCTACAACAAGCTGGACGCCTACGCCCTCCAGGACTCCGGCCTGGACACGTACGACGCCAACACCGCGCTCGGCCTGCCCGAGGACGGCCGCGACTACACCGCGGCCGCCCAGATGCTCGCCGCGCTCGACGCCACGGGCATCGACCTGCTGAGCAACAACCCGGACAAGGCGGCGCAGCTGGCCGACCTGGGGATCGTCGTGCGGCACCGGGTGCCGACGGGGGTGCACCTGTCGGCCAGCAACGTCCGCTACCTGCGGGCGAAGGTGGAGCGGACGGGGCACTCGATCGAGCTGTCCCGGCTGGTCGGCTGAACTGCCGCACGGGCGGCTGGTGACAGATGACAGCTGACAGATTTCAAAATCTGTCAGCCGTCATCTGTTATCTGTTTGCTGTCATCTGTTCGCGGTGATCTGTCAGCTGTCAGCCGTTCGCTGTCACCCGCGCCCCGCGCGCCCCCGAACCGTCCGCAGCACCCCGTACGCCGCCAGCGGCAGCGCCACCAGCAGCGCGGCCCAGAAGGCCCCGTGCCCCCACAGCCCGGCGATCGCCCGGAACAGCCCCTCGAACACCGGGATCCGCAGCGCCTCGACCGGGCCCAGCGGCCCCGGCCAGGCGCCCAGGAACAGCGTGGCCGGGACCCAGAGCACGAACAGCCCCTTGGCGGTGGCCGGCGTCCCGAGGGTGCTGACCAGCGACACCACCGCCAGCAGCAGGACGAACCCGGCCTGGTAGTCCGCACCGCCCTGCCCCGTCCCCCAGGAGTCGGGCGTCGGGTGCGCCCCGGTGGCCGCCAGCCGGACCTCGACCGCCGCCCACAGCAGCAGCACCAGCACCGCCGTCGTCCCGAGCGCGAACCGCAGCCGGTCGCGCGCACCGGCGCCGCCCGTCCGCCACCGCCCGGACGGCGCGCTCCCCGCCCTCTCGGCGGTGCCGGCCCCGGACGGCCCCGCGCCCCGCACACCCCGCACGCCCCGCTCCCGCCAGGCCTCCCGGGCCTGCCTTCGGGCCTCCTGAGCCGGCTTCAGCAGCCGGTTGGCGGCCCGCTCGATCAGGACGAGCGAGACGACGGTCGCCACCACCGCCGCGATGCCGGCCCAACTCCCCATCCCGCCCTCGAACACCACGACCCGGTCGGCCACCGACGGCGGCGTCTCCAGCACCGTCATCGGCGGTCCGAGCCGCAGGTAGCCGATGGCGAGGGCTCCGGCGCCGGTCAGCAGCGCCGTGCCGATGCCCACCCGGGCGGGGAAGAAGGCGATCACGGCGGCTGCGACGAGCCCCGCGCCGAGCTGTCCGGCCACCTGCCGGGCCGCGTGTTCGCCGGCGTTCCGCAGGGGGCCGCCGAACACGCCGGCGGGCGAGAGGTCGAGCTTCTCCCCCGCCTCGACCGGGTAGCGGAGCACCGCCCCCGCCCACAGCAGCAGCCCGAAGGCGAGGAGCAGCAGCAGGACCGCCCCGGCCCGGCGCGGCAACGCGGTGCGGGCGTGCGGCCACCAGGCCGCCAGCTGCTCCCGCCGCTCCTCCCAGCCCGTCGGCGGCCGGCGGCGCCGGTTGAGCCAGAGCCGGGCCACCCGTCCCTCCTGTCGCACCCCGGCCTCCGGTTCGGGCCGCTCGGGCCGTCCCCGGCCGCGCCGCCGCAGTGCCTCCGCCGCGACCAGGGCCGCCCGTCCGGCCGGCTGCGCCGGGTCGGCGCTCACCGCCCGACGGCGCAGCGCGGACCAGTGGCGCCGCACCACGTCCCGGGGAGTGGCCGCCGCCGGGTCGGGCGCCGGCTTGCGGGCCACGGTCCGTACGGCGGTGCGGGCGCCCGCGCCCACGGCCAGCGCGCCGTCCACCACTGAGGCGGCCACCGCGGCGGCGAGCTCCGAGACCCGCCCGGGCAGCGGCAGTCGGTGCAGTGCGGCGGGCAGCGGCGAGAGCCGGCCGAGCAGCCGCGCGCGTTCCTCGGGCCGGATGCTCAGCCAGACCGCCTGCCGGTGCGCCTCCTCGCGTTCCTCCGGGCTGAGCCCGTCGCCGCCGCGCCGGCCGCCGCCGACGGTGCGGGCCAGCCGGTCCACCTCGGCCAGCACCTCCGGCAGTGCGGCCAGCGCTAGCAGCCGCGAGCAGTGCTCGCCGGCGCACTCGGGGTGGAAGCAGTCGTAGCGGGCGACCACGGCCGGCACCCCGCCCCGGACGAGTTCGTCGATCAGCTCGGCGCCGTCCGGTGCGGTGACGACGCGTTCCAGCCCGGTGGTGTCGATCGGCCGGTCGCGGTAGTGCGGGACGGCGTCCGGGACGAAGGCGGCACCCAGGGCGAGCACCGCCACCGCGGCCACGGACTCGCGCCGGGAGCCGGGCGCCTTGGCCACGTCGGAGAGGTAGTGCAGGTCGAAGACGGTGTCCTCGACCTCGTCCCGCAGCCAGTCGCGCACCCGTTCCGCTCCCCCGGTGGCCAGCCAGCGGGCCGCCGCGCCGGAGTTCTTGAGCAGCGCCTCGGTGAGCCGGACCGGGTCGGTGAACGGGTTGCCGAGGAAGGTGACCGGCCGGTGGGCCCTGGCCTGCGCCTGCGGTCGGCGGCGGATCACCTCGGGGGTGCCGCCGGCCAGCCAGCTGCGGACCTGCGGGGCGGTCCAGCGGTCCTCCGGCATCTTCGTGAACAGCCCCTGGAGGAGCAGCAGTTGGCGCGGGTCGCGGACGGCGCTGAGGTCGACCTCCTCGCCCATGACCAGTTCCAGCTCCAGCTCCTGGTCGTCCGGGCGCTCGCCGTCCGCGCCGACGAAGCGGGGGCGGCCGACGAACAGTTCGTACAGCACGTTGCCGAGCCCCCACCAGGGCCCGGCCTGGTGGTTCTTGCCGGCCAGCTGCTCGGGGGCCATGTAGGCGACGGTGACCATCATCGCGGAGGTGAACCGGCGGCTGTCGGTGAGCCGGTCGACGCCGCCGAAGTCGGCGATCACGAACTCCCCGGACCCGCTGCCGGGGCGCACCAGGATGTTGGCGGGCTTGAAGTCCAGCGGGTTGCGCTGGATCCGCTGCTGCCAGAAGTCGAGCAGGGCGACCAGCTCGTAGACGATCTGCTCGGTGGTCCGCCGGTCGCCCTGCCCGCCCGACCGCCACAGCCCGGCGACGTGGGCGGCGAGGGTGACCGGCAGGTACTCCATGGCCACCCAGTCGACCTGGGCGCCGTGGTGGCGGACCCGGCCGAAGTCGATCAGCTGCGGGACGTGCCGGCGGAAGCCGTCGTGGCCCAGGTGGGAGAGCAGGTCGTGGTCCATCGGCTGGCCCGCGACGGCCACCTTGACGGCCGCGTCACCGCCGCTGTCGGTGCGCCGGACGTACCAGACGGTGCCCTCGGAACCGGCTCCGGCCCGACCCAGCGGGATGAAGCGGCTCCGCAGGGCGTCCGGGAAGACGCCCTCGAACGGACCGCCGGTGTCCGGGGCCCCGCCGAACCCGTCCTCGGGGCCGGCCGGGCTCCCGCCCGCACTCCCGCCGCCGCCTCCCCCGGCCGGGGCGGGGCCGCCGGGCCCGATGCCGTCCTGCCAGGAGGACGAGCCGGCCCCCGAGCCCGACCGGGGCCGGACGACCTCGGTCACCGCCTCCGAATCGGTACCCGGCGAACGTCCCGAGTGCCCCGAGCCCCCCGAACTGCCCGAGCCCCCCGGCCGGTTCGGCCGGAGCTCGGTCGGGGCGTGCGGGTCGAACCTCGGCCCGGTGTCCGGCCTGCGGCGGGTGGCCGCCTCCGGGTCGTACCGCGGCTCGTTGCCGGACACCCGACGCGTCGCGGCCTCCGGATCGAAGCGCGGCGGGGCGGCGGGCACCCGACGGGTCGCGGCCTGCGGGTCCACCCGGGCCCGCGGGGTCGCGCCGAGCCGGGACGACCGGTCCGGGGCGTCCTCGGAAGCACGCCAGCGCCCCCGCGACCACCGCTCCACCCTGCTCCCCGGCGGATTCCCCGGCTCGGCTCCGGCGGCCGACCGGGGCCTCGGCCCGCGCCGACCGCCCTCGGCCGGGTCCGCGTCCTCCGTCGTGCCCATGCGACGCTCCCCTCCCCCGCAGCCCGGACCGGCGCGGGGCCGTGACCATGGGCGCACCGGTTCCGGGGTGGATTGTGACGCGTCATCATCCCTCATGGCGGGCGCGGGTGTCGGCCGCTTCCGCGGATCAGGACCGACCCATCGCAGGACCGGTACGCAAGCGCGATCCCCGACGGGGAACCGGCCGCCGTCGACGCCTCGGCCGGCACTGCCCGTACGGCGGTCGGGCCGGGACCGCGACCGCCGAAGCGGAGCAGGACCGGGCGGGAACGGACCGGCCCCCGAGCGGAACTCGAGTCGGCGTCCAGCCGGCCCGCCTCAGCGCTCCTCGACCGGGCGCCCCAGCGGTTCCTCCACGATCCGCCGGGCGATCTCCTCGGGCCGCACCGGGCGTCCGAAGTGCCAGCCCTGCGCCCAGTCGCAGCCCATGGTCCGCAGCCGTTCGGCGTCCCGGTGGGTCTCCACGCCCTCGGCGGTGACGTTCAGCCCGAGCGCGTGCGCCATCGACACCAGTCCGCTGACGATCCGCCACCCGGTGGACTCGTCCTTCCCCGGTTCGTGCAGGTCGCCGACGAAGGAGCCGGCGATCTTCAGCCCGGAGACCGGCAGGTCGCGCAGGTAGGCGAGGTTGGACCAGCCGGTGCCGAAGTCGTCCACGGCCAGCGACACCCCGAGGTCGACCAGCCCGTGCAGGGTGCGCAGCGCCTCGTCCTCGGGCCCGACCACGGTCGACTCGGTGATCTCCAGCTGCAACCGGGCCGGGTCCAGGCCGGTGCTGTCGAGGATCCGGGCGAGGTCGGTGACCAGGGCGGCGCTGCGGGCCTGCCGGACCGCCAGGTTGACGTTGAGCTGCGGGGCGGCGTCGCCGTACCGCTTGATCCAGTCCGCGGCCTGGCCGCAGGCCTGCTCCAGCACCCAGCGGCCGAGCGGCATGATCAGCCCGGTCTCCTCGGCGGTGGTGACGAACTCGTCCGGGCCGAGCACGCCGAGCTGCGGGTGGCGCCAGCGCACCAGCGCCTCCACGGCGGCCAGCCGGCCGTCCGCGAGGCGGTAGAGCGGCTGGTAGTCGATGAAGAACTCGCCGCGGTCGAGGGCCGCCGGCATCCGCACCGACACCGCGTAGCGGCTGACCGCGCGGGCGTTCTCCTTGGGGTCGAAGAGCGTCCAGCGGCCGCGGCCGGCCTCCTTGGCGCGGTACAGGGTGAGGTCGGCGGCCCGGACGGCGGCGCCCGGGGTGGTGGTGGACACCCGCCGCTCCAGCACGCCGACGCTGGCGCCGACGGCGAGCTTGTGGTCGCCGATCAGCACCGGCCCGGCCAGCGCCCTGAGCACGGTCTTCGCGGCGGCCACCGCCTCCTGCTCGCCCCGGCACTTCTCCAGCAGGACGACGAACTCGTCGCCGCCGAGCCGGGCCACCAGGTGGCCGAGCGGGGTGAGGGCGGCCTTCAGCCGGGCGGCGACGGCGGCCAGCAGCTGGTCGCCCATGTCGTGGCCGAGGCTGTCGTTGACCACCTTGAAACCGTCGAGGTCGACGTAGCAGAGGCCGAAGCGGGCGCCCGGCTCGGGCTCCTCGAACAGCTTCTCCAGCCGCTCGAAGAAGGCCGCGCGGTTGGGCAGGCCGGTCAGCGGGTCGTGGGTGGCCTGGTGGCGCAGCCGCTCCTGGAGCCGGTAGCGGTCGGTGACGTCCTCCAGCATCGCGACCTGGTACTGCGGGATGCCGTCGTCGTCGCGGATCAGCGAGACGGTCAGGTGGGTCCAGATCACCTCGCCGTCCTGGCGGTAGTACGGCTTGTCGAACTGGAAGTAGTCCCGCTTGCCGCTGATCAGCTCCTCGTACGCCTCCCACACGCCGGGGGTGTCCTCGGGGTGCACCAGGTCGCCGACCCGGCGGCCGATCATGTCCTCGGGGCCCGCGCCGAACAGCTCCTGGAGGGCCTTGTTGACCGCCATGATGTTGCCGTCGGTGTCACCGATGCCGATGCCGATGGCGGCGCTCTCGAACAGCGCCCGGAACCGGGCCTCGGAGGCGCGCAGCGCCCGCTCGGCCTCCTTGCGGGCGCTGTCGGCGGCGGTGCGGATCGCCTCCTGCTCGGTCAGTGTGCGCTCGCGCAGGGCGGCCGCCCAGCCGGCCGCGAAGGCGCCGGTCAGGGCCGGGCCGCGGTCGTCCTGGACGGGCTGCGCCTGGAGCAGCTCGACCGCCCGGGCCAGCAGCACCGGGTCCGTGAAGTGCGCGTCGACCAGGTCGGCGCCGGCCTGCGCGGCCAGCCGCGGCTCGAACGGCTCGTCCTCCTGGGCGCGGTGCAGCAGCGCGGCGGTGCGCGCGACCAGCCGGCCGAGCAGGCCGGGGTGGACGGCGGTGCCGTGGTCGGCGGAGAGCAGCCGGGCCCACTCCTCGTGGAACCGCTCCGCGTTGCCGCGCACCGGGGTGGTACTCATCTGCTGAACCTGGTTCCTCTGGTGTACGCGCCGGTTCCGGCGGGCCCGGCAGGCCTTGCGGGCCGAGCGGGCCGGGCAGGCCTCGCGACGGCCGCCGCGCGGGGCGTGCGGCCGTCGGTGCCTCGTCCGTCGCGTCCGCTCAAGGGCGGATCCCCACGCCCGCCACCCCGGCGATCCGCTCGGGGTGCTCACCGACCGTACCCGGCTGGTCCGGACGCCACAGCGGCAGGTGCACCACGCCCGGCTCGACCAGCTCGAAGCCGGAGAACATCGCGGTGATCTGCTCGTGGGTGCGCATGGTCAGCGGGGTCGGCGTCCGCTGGTAGAGCTTCTGGTGGTCCTCGGCCTGGTCGGGGCGGCTCTCCAGGGCGGCGTGCGAGAGCACCAGCGCGCTGCCGGGCGGGAGGGCGTCGCGGACCGTTCCGATCAGCCGCCACGGGTCGTCCTCGTCGCCGACGAAGTGCGCGACGGCGACCAGCAGCACGGCCACGGGCTCGCCGGCCGCCAGCAGCTCGGTGACCTCGGGGCGGGCCAGCAGGTCGTCGACGTCGCGCAGGTCGGCCTGGGCGACGGCGCAGTCGTGGTCGTCCTCCAGCAGCAGGCGGCTGTGCGCGACGGCGACCGGGTCGCGGTCCACGTAGACGACCTTGGCCTCGGGGCGGATCGCCCGGGCGATCTCGTGCACGGCGCCGAAGGTCGGGATGCCGGAGCCGATGTCCAGGAAGCGGGTGACGCCCTGCTCGGCGAGGAAGGTCACGGCGCGGCGCAGGAAGGCGCGGTTGGAGCGCATGATCTGCGGCAGCTCCGGCCACATGGCGATCGCCTTGCGGGCCATCTCCCGGTCGACCTCGAAGTTGTGCGAGCCCCCCAGGTAGTAGTCGTAGACCCGCGCGGCGTTCGGTTTGTCCAGGTCCGTGCCCTCCGGTACCCAGCTCGGTCGCCGCATGCCTGTGACTCCTTCACTCCGGTTTCTGGGGTCGCAGCGCCCAGGGGATGCTGCCGTGACTGATGAGACTACAAGCACAGAAGATCCTCCCCCGCACCCCGAACGGGTGCAAGCGGAGCGCTTCCTTCCTCCCGGACGGGCACTTCCGGAAGATTCACCTCCGGTTGCCGGCCGTGCCACGGACCAACTCGGCAACGGTCCAACGGCGTTCACCCCTCGGAGCGACCGGCCCGGACTAGGGTGGGGCCGTGGACCCCAACCACTACCGATTCCGGGGCGTCTGGCGGCTCGCGGCTCCGGCGACCGCCGTGTACGCGGCCCTCGAGGACATACGGAGCTATCCGCTGTGGTGGCCGGAGATCCGCGAGGTCCGACCGACCGGCGAGGACTCCGGGGACGTGGTGGTGCGAGCGCTGCTGCCGTACCGGTTGGTGATCGGGCTGGCGGCGAAGCGGCGCGACCCGGCCGCCGGGGTGCTGGAGGTGGCCATGCGGGGCGACCTGGCCGGGTGGTCGCGGTTCACGGTGACGCCGGACCTGGCGGGCGGGGCCGGCGGACCGCACGAGGCCCGCGGGCCGGGCGGTCCGGGCAGCCGGGTGCTGTTCGAGGAGGAGACCCGGCCCGGCAAGCCCCTGCTGCGCCGGCTCGCCCTGCCGCTGCACCCGCTGTTCCGGGCCAACCACGCGGTGATGATGCGCCGGGGGCGGCGGGGGCTCGCGGCGTACCTGGCGGGGGCGGCGGCGGGGTGACAGGCGTCGAGCGGCGTGACGGGCGTCGGAGGACGGATGGCGGCGAACAGATGACAGACGACAACTTTCAGCGAACAGATGACAGCTTTCGAAATCTGTCATCTGTTCGCGACACCCCCGGCCCCGCGCCCACCGACGTCCCCGCCCCCGACTTCGGCTTCGACGCCCCCTTCGACCGCACCGGCACCGGCAGCAGCAAGTGGGCCCGCGCGGACGCCCCGGGGACGATCGCGATGGGCCTCGCCGACATGGACCTGCCCGGCCCGCCCGCCGTCGCCGAGGCACTGGAGCGACGCGCCCGGCACCGCGCGTACGGCTACACGGTCTGCGACCCGGCCGGCCGCGCGCTGGTGGCCGACTGGTACCGCACCCGGCACGGCGCCGCGGTCGACCCGGACTGGGTCCTGCTGCTGCCCTGTGGGCCGCGCACCGCGCTGCGCCTCCTCCTGGAGACCGTACGGCCGCAGGCCCCCGTCCTCTTCCCCACCCCCGAGTGGGGCGGCTTCGCCCAGCTCTGCCGCGCGGCCGGCCTCCCGTACCGCGAACTGCCGCTGCACCCGGCGCACCCGCCGCAAGTACCGCACCCGGGCCCGAGCGGCTACCGGCTCCCGTCGGGCCCGCTCCCCTGCCCCGTCGGCGCCGTACTGCTGAGCAACCCGCACAACCCCTCCGGCACGGTGTGGCCGGCCGACGCCGTGCGCGCGCTCGCCGCCCGGGCGACCGAGAGCGGTGCGCTGCTGGTCTCGGACGAGGTGCACGGCGACCTCACCCACCCCGGCCGTGCCCACCCCGTCGCCGTCACCACCGCCGACCCGGCGCACCGGCCCCTCGTCGTCACCCTCAACTCCGTCGGCAAGACCTTCAACTGCTCCGGCATCCCCAGCAGTTTCGCCCTCGTCCCCGGCCCCGGGCTGCGCGCCCGGTTCACCGAGGCGCTGGCCGGCTACGGCCTCTGGGAGGGCGGCCTGCTGGAGCAGACCGTGCAGCAGGCGGCGCTGCGCGAGGGCGGGCCCTGGCTGGACGCGCTGCTCGCCCACCTGGCCGCCGCCCGCACCCGGCTGACCGACCGGCTCGGACCCGCCGTCCGCGCCACCCCGCGGGCCTCCTACCTGCTCTGGCTGGACGCCGCCGCGCTCGGCCTGCCGCCCGCCGACGCCCGCCGGGCGCTGCTGGAGCGCTGCGGTCTGGAGGCCTCCGACGGCGCCGACTTCGGGCCCGGCGGCCGGGGTTCGCTGCGCCTGAACTACGCCCTGCCGGGGCCGGTGCTGGCGACAGTCCTGGAGCGGCTGGAGCGCCTGTGACCCCGGCACGTGCCCCGACCGGGTGCGGGCCGCTCCCTGCCCGCCGATCGGCCTGACAGCCCCGAACTCACCCGTTCGCCACAGCCCTGACCTGCGAAAAAGAACGTTCACACGATTTTTGCGGGGCATCCCCGCATGCTCCGTAGCAGACTGGGCAAGGTAGACCGGGCCGCAATCGTGATCCCGAGGATGGTGAGTCCGGTGATACCGGTATCCCGCACCACTCCGCCCGACCGGCAGAGCACGCCAACACCCCCGCCGGGGGTGACCCCGTTGACCGAATCGGGGGCGCGCAGCCACGTGTCGGGCGTCTGCTTCAAGATCGGACCGCCCCGTCTGGTGGGGGTGGAGGTCGAATGGTTCGTCCATGACGATCGATGTCCGTCCCGCCCCGTACGGCCGGAACTGCTCCACGCCGCACTGGAGTCGCTGCCACTCGGCGGACCGGACGGCGTCTCCCTCCCCTCCGGTTCGCGCCTCACGCTCGAACCCGGCGGACAGGTCGAGCTCAGCTCCCCGCCCGCCACCGGCCTCCTGGCCTGCGTCGAGGACACCCGACGCGATCTGACCGCCCTGCGGGCCGCCTTCGCGGCACAGGGCCTGCGACTCACCGGCACCGGGACGGACCCGTACGCCCGCCCCCGACGGATGGTGCTGGACCACCCCCGCTACCTCGCGATGGAGCGCTTCTTCGACTCCGCCGGGCCCTGGGGCCGCATCATGATGACCGGCACCGCGTCGGTGCAGGTCTGCCTGGACGCCGGCGAGGCGGACGGGCCGCACGCGGTGGAGCGCCGCTGGCGACTGGCCCACCGGCTGGGCCCGGTGCTGGTCGCCGCATTCGCCAACTCCCCTACACTGGACGGTAGTTCGACCGGCCATCGGTCCACCCGGCAGGCCGTGTGGTCCCGGATGGACCCGACCCGCACGCTCGCCCCGGAGCCGGACCACGGCGACCCGCGCGAGGCCTGGGCACAGTACGTGCTGGATGCCCAAGTCCTGTGCGTACGAAGGCCCGAGGGCCTGCCCTGGACGGCCCCGACCGGGCTGACCTTCCGCGACTGGATCCGCGGCGCGGGCGAACGCCCGCCCACGCTCGACGACTTGGACTACCACCGCACCACCCTCTTCCCGCCGGTGCGCCCGCGCGGCCACCTGGAGCTGCGGATGATCGACGCCCAGCCCGGGGACGGCTGGGTGGTGGTCGCCGCACTGGTCACCGCCCTGCTGGACGACCCGGTGGCCGCCGATGCCGCGCTGGCCGCGCTGGAGCCGCTGGAACGCACCGACGGTCCGCGCCCGCCGCGCAGCGAGGTCTGGCGCCGGGCCGCCACCCTGGCCATGGCCGACCCGGAGCTGCGCCGGGCCACCCTCACCTGCTTCGCCGCCGCCGACGCCGCACTGGGCCGCCTGCCCGGCGCCGGTCAACTGCGCACCGTCGTCGCCGAGTTCGCCGAGCGCTACCCCGCGCGCGGCCGCTGCCCGGCCGACGACCAGCTGGACGCCCTGCGCTCCGGCACCCGACCCGCTCCCCCGGAGGAGGCCGCACCATGACCGACGTCCGACCCCACGGGGGCACCGAGGCGGCCGGCCCGGACCGCAGCACCGGCCCGACCGCCGCCACCGCCACCCCTGACGCCGCCGCCACCGGCACCGAGGCGCTGCGCGAGAGCATCGCCACCGAGCTGCTGGCCGCCCGCGCCCGCACCGCCGCGCTGACCGACTGCGTCGGGGACGGCGACCTCACCGCCCAGCACTCCCCGCTGATGTCCCCGCTGGTCTGGGACCTCGCGCACATCGGCAACCAGGAGGAACTCTGGCTGCTGCGCAACGTCGGCGGCCGCGACCCGATGCACCCCGAGATCGATCCGCTCTACGACGCCTTCCAGCACCCCCGCGCCGAGCGCCCCAGCCTGCCGCTGCTGCCGCCCGCCGAGGCCCGCGCCTACGCCCACGAGGTGCGCGGCCGGGTGCTGGACCTGCTGGCGGCGAGCCCGCTGGAGGGCGCGCCGCTGCTGGACGCCGGGTTCGCGTTCGGGATGATCGCCCAGCACGAGCAGCAGCACGACGAGACGATGCTGATCACCCACCAGCTCCGCCAGGGCGAGCCGGCCCTGGCCGCCCCACCGCCACCGCCCGCGCCCGCCGACGCGGCCGCCCTGCCCGCCGAAGTCCTGATCCCCGCGGGCCCGTTCACCATGGGGACGGACACCGAGCCGTGGGCGCTGGACAACGAGCGCCCGGCGCACACCGTCGACCTGCCGGCCTTCCTGCTGGACACCACCCCGGTCACCAACGCCGCCTACCAGCGGTTCATCGCGGACGGCGGCTACGACGACCCGCGCTGGTGGACGCCGGAGGGCTGGGAGCACCGCCGCCGCGCCGACCTGACCGCCCCGCTGTTCTGGCGCCACCAGGACGGCCAGTGGCTCCGCCGGCGCTTTGGCACGGTGGCGCCGGTCGAGCCGGACGAGCCCGTCCTGCACGTCAGTTGGTACGAGGCGGACGCGTACGCCCGGTGGGCCGGCCGGCGGCTGCCGACCGAGGCCGAGTGGGAGAAGGCGGCCCGGCACGACCCGGCCACCGGCCGCTCCCGCCGCTACCCCTGGGGCGACGGCCCGCCCGGCCCCGAGCACGCCAACCTCGGCCAGCGCCACCTACGCCCGGCCGGGGCGGGCAGCTACCCGAAGGGCCGGTCCCCGTACGGGGTGGGCCAGTTGATCGGCGACGTGTGGGAGTGGACGGCCAGCGACTTCCGCCCCTACCCGGGCTTCCGGGCCTGGCCGTACCGGGAGTACTCGGAGGTGTTCTTCGGCCCCGAGCACAAGGTGCTGCGCGGTGGCTGCTTCGCGGTGGCGCCGGTCGCCTGCCGGGGCACCTTCCGCAACTGGGACTACCCGGTCCGGCGGCAGATCTTCGCCGGGTTCCGCACCGCCCGCGACCTGGAGGCGGACTGATGTGCCGTCACATCGCCTACCTGGGCGAGCCGGTGGCACCCCGGGAGCTGCTGGTGCACCCGCCGTACGGGCTGTACCAGCAGTCCTGGGCGCCCCGGGTCCAGCAGTACGGCACGGTCAACGCGGACGGCTTCGGCCTCGGCTGGTACGCGGACGGCGACGAGGTGCCCGCCCGCTACCGCCGGACCGGGCCGATCTGGGCGGACGAGGCCTTCGCCGACCTCGCCCGGGTGGTCCGCACCCGGGCGCTGCTGGCCGCCGTCCGGTCCGCCACCGAGGGCTGCGCGCCGGGCGAGGGCGCGGCCGCGCCGTTCGCCGCCGAGCGCTGGCTGTTCAGCCACAACGGCGCGGTGGCCGGCTGGCCCGGCAAGCTGGACGCGCTGGCCGCCCTGCTGCCCCCGGCCGAGCTCCTGGACCTGGAGGCGCGCACCGACTCGGCGCTGCTGTGGGCGCTCACCCTGCACCGGCTGCGGGATGGCGCCGGGCCGGGCGAGGCCCTGGCGGGCACCGTCGCGGACGTCACCGCGCACACCACCGGGCGGCTCAACCTGCTGCTCACCGACGGCGCCTCGATCGCCGCGACCACCTGGGGCGACACCCTGTACCACCGCACCCTGCCGGGCCTCGGCACGGTGGTGGCCTCCGAACCGTACGACGACGCGCCGGGCTGGACGTCCGTCCCCGACGGTTCGCTGCTGCTGGCGGACTCGCGCGGCGTCACCGTACGCCGCCTCCCCGGCCGCGACTGATCCCCACTCTTCCTTCACCTTCTGAACAGAGGAACCACCCTGTCATGGACACCTTCGAACTCACCCGACTGCTGCCCGCCGACCACTTCAGCACCGCGCTGCGCCACGACGTGCAGCACGGACTGACCGCGCGGCCCAAGTGGCTGCCGCCGAAGTGGTTCTACGACGCGCGGGGCAGCGAGCTGTTCGAGGAGATCACCCGGCTGCCCGAGTACTACCCGACCCGGGCGGAGCGGGCCATCCTGACCGCCCGGGCCGGCGAGATCGCCGCCGCCACCGGGGCCCGCACCCTGGTGGAGCTGGGCTCCGGCTCCTCCGAGAAGACCCGGCTGCTGCTGGACGCCCTGCGCGCGCTCGGCACCCTGGAGACGTACGTCCCGGTGGACGTCAGCGAGAGCGCGCTGACCGCGGCCGGCGCCGCCATCTCCGCCGAGTACCCCGGGCTCGCGGTGCACGGCGTGCTCGCCGACTTCACCGCCGGGCTCGGCCTGCCCCCGGAGGGCGGCCCGCGCCTGGTCGCCTTCCTCGGCGGCACCCTCGGCAACCTGCTGCCCCTTGAGCGCGCGGCCTTCCTGCACGGCCTGCGCACCGCCCTCGACCCGGGCGACTTCCTGCTGCTCGGCACCGACCTGGTCAAGGACCCGGCGGTGCTGGTCGCCGCCTACGACGACTCCGCCGGGGTGACCGCCGAGTTCAACCGGAACGTGCTGAACGTGCTCAACCGCGAGCTGGGCGCCGACTTCGACCCGGACGCCTTCGAGCACGTCGCGCTCTGGGACGCCGAGCAGGAGTGGATCGAGATGCGGCTGCGCTCGCTGCGCGCGCAGTCCGTGAAGATCCCGGCCCTGGACCTGCCGGTGCACTTCGCCCGGGGCGAGGAGCTGCGCACCGAGGTGTCGGCGAAGTTCCGCCGGGAGCGGGTGGCCGGGGAACTGGCGGCGGCCGGGCTGCGGCTGAGCCACTGGTGGACCGACCCGGAGGGCCGGTTCGGGCTCTCGCTCGCCTCGCCGGCCTGACCGCCACTCCCGGACGGCCCAATTTGCTTGTTCACCTTACGAATTCTCAGAGCGAAACTTGAGGTTCCCGGTGTACAAGACTTAAACGAATAGGGGTTACGATCTCGGCTACCGAGCTCAGCGTTGAGTACCAGGAGTCAGATCGTGAGCGTCACCCAGAAGCCCTCCGGGGCGGTCGAGGCCCCCGCGCCCGGCCGCCTCGGCTTCGTCGTCTTCATCACCGCGGCAGCGGCCCTCGGCGGCTTCCTGTTCGGCTACGACAGCTCCGTGATCAACGGCGCCGTCTCCGGCATCCAGGAGAAGTTCGGCGTCGGCAGCGGCGTGACCGGTCTGATCGTCTCCTCAGCCCTGCTGGGCTCGGCGGTCGGCGCCGCGATCGCCGGACGGTTCGCCGACCGGTACGGCCGCATCAAGGTCATGAAGGCGGGCGCCCTGCTGTTCGCGATCAGCGCGGTCGGCTCGATGCTGCCGTTCTCCGCCTGGGACCTCGCCCTCTGGCGCGTCCTCGGCGGCGCGGCCATCGGCATCGCCTCGGTGATCGCCCCGACCTACATCGCCGAGGTCGCGCCGACCAAGTACCGGGGCCGGCTGGCCTCCTTCCAGCAGGCCGCGATCGTGCTCGGCATCGCGATATCCCAGCTGGTCAACTGGGTGCTGGCGCAGGCGGCCGGCGGCGACACCCGCGGCCGGCTGCTCGGCCTGGAGGCCTGGCAGTGGATGCTCGGCATCTGCGTCGTCCCGGCCGCGGTCTACTTCGTGCTCGCCTCGGTGATCCCCGAGTCCCCGCGCTACCTGATCCAGGCCGAGCGCCTGGACGACGCCCGCAAGGTGCTCGCCGAGGTCGAGGGCGAGGGCGTGGACACCGACGCCCGGATCGCCGAGGTCCAGGCGCTGATCGCCTCCGACCACCGCCCGCGCTTCCGCGACCTGCTCGGCGGCCGCTTCGGCCTGCTCCCGATCGTCTGGGTCGGCATCGGCCTGTCGGTCTTCCAGCAGCTGGTCGGCATCAACGTGATCTTCTACTACTCGTCGATCCTGTGGCAGTCGGTCGGCATCGACCAGGGCAACTCGCTGCTGATCAGCTTCGTCGGCTCGGTGATCAACATCCTCGGCACCGTGATCGCGATCGTGCTGGTCGACCGGGTCGGCCGCAAGCCGCTCGCCCTGATCGGCTCGGCCGGCATGGCGGTCGCGCTCGGCACCGCCGGCTGGGCCTTCTCCTCGGCCACCGGCAGCGGGGACAACCTCACCCTGCCCGACCTCCAGGGCACCGTCGCGCTGGTCGCCGCCAACGCCTTCGTGCTGTTCTTCGCGATGTCCTGGGGCGTCGTCGTCTGGGTGATGCTCGGCGAGATGTTCCCGAACCGGATCCGCGCCGCCGCGCTCTCCGTCGCCGCCTCCGCGCAGTGGATCGCGAACTGGGTGATCACCGTCTCGTTCCCGTCCATGTCGCGCTGGAACCTGTCGGCGACCTACCTGATCTACGCCGCCTTCGCGGCGCTCTCCATCCTCTTTGTGGCGAAGTTCATGAAGGAGACCAAGGGCGTCCGGCTGGAGGACATGGGCTGATCCGCCCGTCGGCCCGCCGACCTCTCGGCCCCCGTACCCCCGGCGCGATCAGCGCGGGGTGCGGGGGCCGAATCGTTTCCGCTCGACCGGGCCCCTCCAGCCTCGTCTCAGGGCCGCTCGGCGAGCCGGGCGTAGCGCAGGGCGAGCCCGTCGAGCAGCGCCTCCAGCCCGGTCTCGAAGGCTCCCTCGTCCACCGTCCCGCGGTGCCCGGCCAGCCGGTGCGCCTCGCCGAGGTGCGGGTAGTCGGCCGCGTCGTAGACCTCGGCGTCGGCGGGGAAGCCGGCCGCGAAGGAGGCGAGCGCCGAGCCGGTGACGAAGTAGCGCATCAACGCGCCGATCCTGGTCGCCTGACCGCGCGGCCACCCGGACTCGACCAGGTGGCCGAAGACGGCGTCGGCCAGCCGCAGGGCGTTCGGCCGGCGCCCGGGGCCCTGGGCGAGCACCGGGACGATGTTGGGGTGGGCGGCGAGCGCGGCACGGTAGGAGCGGGCCCAGTCGCGCAGCGCCTCCGGCCAGGAACCCCCACCGGCCCCGGCAGCCCCGGCGGTGCCGAACATCGACAGGTCGACCTCGCCGATGACGCTGTCCACCACCGCGTCCAGCAGCTCGTCCTTGGTGGCGAAGTGGTTGTAGAGCGAGGGCCCGCTGACCGACAGCTCGCTGGCGAGCCGGCGGGTGGAGAGGGCGTCCAGCCCCTCCTCGTCGATCAGCCGCAGGGCGGCGGCGACGATGCGCTCGCGGCTGAGCAGCGGGGTGCGTGGACGGGCCATCGCGGCGGGTGCCTCCGGTTCCTCCGGTCGGGTGTGCTGGGGACCGATTCTGGCAGGTGCCCCTTCCCAGCGCGGGCGGGGCGGGGCTACAGTCCCCCCATAAAACTTGCAGCGCTAGTTTAATGGGTCCGGCCCTGGGGTCGGGGCCCTGGACACCGGATTCGGGAGCCGCCGTGAACCTGGAGTTGTCCGAGGAGCAGAGCGCCGTCCGTGACCTCGCCGCCTCCTTCACCGACCGCGAGGTCGTGCCGCACGCCGCCGAGTGGGACCGCGCCGAGTCCGTCGACCGCGCGATCATCGGCAAGCTGGCGAAGGTCGGCTTCCTCGGGCTGACCATCCCGGAGGAGTACGGCGGCAGCGGCGGCGACCACCTGGCGTACTGCCTCGTCCTGGAGGAACTCGGGCGCGGCGACTCGGCCGTGCGCGGGATCGTCTCGGTCTCGCTCGGCCTGGTCGGCAAGTCGGTCAACGCCTTCGGCACCGAGGAGCAGAAGCGGCACTGGCTGCCCCGGCTCACCTCGGGCGAGGCGCTCGCCTGCTTCGCGCTCACCGAGCCGGGCACCGGATCGGACGCCGCCAGCCTCACCACCCGCGCCGTCCGGGACGGCGGGGACTGGCTGATCAGCGGCGCCAAGACCTTCATCACCAACGGCACCTGGGCCGACGTCGCCCTGGTCTTCGCCCGCACCGGCGGGGACGCGCCCGAGCAGCGGGGCCACCGGGGCATCACCGCCTTCCTGGTCCCCACCGACCTGCCCGGCTTCACCCGCACCGAGATCCACGGCAAGCTCGGCCTGCGCGGCCAGGCCACCGCCGGCCTCTCCTTCGAGGACGTCCGGGTGCCGGACAGCGCCCGGCTCGGCGAGGTCGGCAAGGGGTTCACGGTGGCGATGGCCGCGCTGGCCAAGGGCCGGATGTCGGTGGCGGCCGGCTGCGTCGGCATCGCCCGGGCCTGCCTGGAGGCCGCCGTCCGCTACGCGGGCGAGCGCGAACAGTTCGGCAAGCCGATCGCCTCGCACCAGCTCGTCCAGGAGCTGCTGGCCGGCATCGCCGTCGACGTCGAGGCGGCCCGGCTGCTCACCTGGAAGGTCGCCGACCACATCGACCGCGGCCTGCCGTTCGCCACCGAGTCCTCCGTCGCCAAGCTGTACGCCAGCGAGGCCGCCGTCCGGGCCGCCAACAACGCGCTCCAGGTCTTCGGCGGCTACGGGTTCATCGACGAGTACCCCGTCGGCAAGTACCTGCGCGACGCGCGGGTGATGACGCTCTACGAGGGCACCAGCCAGATCCACCAGTTGCTCATCGGACGCGCCCTGACCGGCGTCAACGCCTTCTGACGCCGGCCCGCCAAGCCGCCCTGCCCCGCCGCCTGCCCCGCCACCCGTTTCCCGAGAAGGAGCCCGACGACGTGCGTCCCGTCTACTTCGCCGCCGCCCGCCGCACACCCATCGGCCGACTGCGCGGCGCGCTCGCCACGGTCCGCCCGGACGACCTCTCGGCCACCGTGCTGCGCGCCCTGCTCGCCGACGTCCCCGCACTCGACCCGGCCCGGATCGACGACGTCTACTGGGGCGCCGCCAACCAGGCCGGCGAGGACAACCGCAACGCCGCCCGGATGGCCGTGCTGCTGGCCGGCCTGCCGGAGACCGTCCCCGGAGCCACCGTCAACCGGCTCTGCGCCTCCGGCCTGGAGGCCGTCACCCTCGCCGCCCGGGCCATCGGCTCCGGCGAGGCGGACGTGGTGCTGGCCGGCGGCTGCGAGTCGATGACCCGCGCCCCCTTCGTCCTCCCCCGTCCCGACGAGGCGCTGCCGCACCGGATGGAGACCTTCGACACCCGGCTCGGCTGGCGGCTCACCAACCCGCGGATGGCCGAACTGCACGGCGTGCTCAGCATGGGCGAGACCGCCGAGGAGGTGGCCGCCCGGTACGGCATCGGCCGGGAGCGCCAGGACGCCTTCGCGCTGCGCAGCCACCAGCGGGCCGGCGCCGCCCGCGAGGACGGGCACTTCGACGCGGAACTCGTCCCGGTCGAACGGCCGGACGGGGTGACGGTGGGCCGCGACGAGGGCATCCGCGAGGACACCAGCCTGGCGAAGCTCGCCGGCCTCAAGCCGGTGTTCCGACCCGGGGGCACGGTCACCGCCGGGAACGCCTCACCGATGAACGACGGCGCGGCCGGGCTGCTCCTGGTCGGCGAGGAGGCGCTGCACGACCTCGGGCTGCGGCCGCTCGGCCGGTACGTGGCCGGCGCCTCGGCCGGGGTGCACCCGGACGTCATGGGCATCGGCCCGGTCCCGGCCACGGCGAAGGTGCTCGCGCGGGCCGGCTGGTCGCTCGCCGACCTGGACACCGCCGAGCTGAACGAGGCCTTCGCGGCCCAGGCGCTCGCCTCCGCCGACGGCATCGGGTTCAGCCCGGAGCGGGCCGAGGAGGTGGTCAACCCCAGCGGCGGCGCGATCGCGCTCGGCCACCCCCTGGGCGGCTCCGGCGCCCGCATCCTCACCACCCTGCTGCACCGGATGCGCCGTACCGGTGCCCGGCGCGGTCTGGCCACCATGTGCGTGGGCGTGGGGCAGGGTACGGCCGTGCTCGTCGAGAACGTCTGACGACCGGCGCTCCCCGTCCGTCGATCCACACCTCTGTCGATCCACAACTCTGTTGGTCCACACCTCTGTTGATCCACACCTCCGTCGGTCCGAGCCTCCAGGGCCCGAACCGACCTTCAACCTCCAGACTTCCGAGGAGTTCACATGACGCGGTTCGCGGGGAAGGTCGCCGTGGTGACCGGCGCGGCCCAGGGCATCGGGGCGGCCACCGCCCGTCTGCTGGCGGAGGAGGGCGCGGCGGTCGCCGTCGTCGACCTCACCGCCGAGCGGGCGGCCGGGACGGTCGCCGAGATCACCGCCAAGGGCGGCACCGCCCGGGCGTACGGCTGCGACGTGGCCGACTACGACGCCGTGGAGGCGGTGTTCGCACAGGTCGCGGCGGACCTCGGCGGGGTGCATATCCTGGTCAACAACGCCGGGATCACCCGGGACAACCTGTTCTTCAAGATGCCGAAGGCCGACTGGGACGCGGTACTGACGGTCAACCTGACCAGCGCGTACAACTGCAGCCACGTCGCGCAGAAGTACATGGTGGCGCAGAAGTACGGGAAGATCGTCTCGCTCAGCTCGCGCTCCGCCCTCGGCAACCGGGGCCAGGCCAACTACGCGGCCGCCAAGGCCGGCATCCAGGGCCTCACCGCGACCCTGGCGATCGAGCTCGGGCCGTTCAACGTCAACGTCAACGCCGTCGCGCCCGGGTACATCGCCACCGCGATGACCGCGGCCACCGCCGAGCGGGTCGGCAGCAGCGCCGAGGAGCACCAGACCGAGGTCGCCGCCCGGACGCCGCTGCGCCGGGTCGGGCAGCCGGAGGAGGTCGCCTCGGTCGTCGCCTTCCTGGCCAGCGAGGAGGCCTCGTACGTCAGCGGGCAGACGCTGTACGTCAACGGCGGAGCACGCTAGGCGGTCGTCTGACGTGTCGTCATGTCGCCGTCCCGGGTGGGAGGTTACTTTCCCCTGGGACGGCCTTTACCTTTTCGCGTGGCCGAGTATGACCATGTCCTTGATCACATGGCCCCACCAAATGACTATGGCATGATCATGCAGCTCTCGATGGGATGGCCGCACCGACCCGACCGAACCAGGTCGGGCCCTGCGCCCCAAGGAGTCCCATGGGCAGCCCCGCCACCCTCCGCCGCGCCCTGGCCCTGCTCGCCGTGGGGGCCACCGCCCTCACGGCCGGTACCGTCGCCGTACCGGCCGCCGGCACCGCGATCGCCGCCCCCGCGCACGATCTCACGGGCGTCCACGTCCGCCCCGCCTCCTTCGGGCACCACAACGCCCAGGGCCGCCCCGCCCCGCTGAGCACCACCCAGTGCGTCAGCCAGGTCGGTATCCACTGCTACTCGCCGCTGCAGTACCGGACCGCCTACAACCTGGACCCGCTGTACCAGGAGGGCATCACCGGCAAGGGCCGCACCATCGTCATCGTCGACTCCTTCGGCTCGCCGACCATCCAGCACGACCTGGAGGTCTTCGACAAGCAGTGGGGCATCCCGGACACCAACGTCGAGGTGGTCAAGTGGGGCAACGTCCCCACCTGGGACCCGAAGAACCCCGACCACACCGGCTGGGCCGGCGAGACCACCCTGGACGTCGAGTACGCCCACGCGATCGCCCCCGACGCGCACATCATCCTGGTCGAGACCGGCGTCGCCGAGACCGAGGGCACCACCGGCCTGCCCGAGATGATGGACGCCGAGAAGGCCCTCATCAAGGCCGGCCGCGCCGACGTCATCTCGCAGAGCTTCGGCGCCACCGAGAACACCTTCCCGGGGTACGACAAGGGCGACTTCAAGTCGCTCACCGACCTGCGCTACGCCTTCCAGGCCGCGGCCGACCACAACGTGACGGTGCTCGCCGCCTCCGGCGACAACGGCGCCACCGACGCCCAGGAGAACGGCACCGACCTGTACCCGTACAAGGTCAACTCCTGGCCGTCCTCGGACCCGCTGGTCACCTCCATCGGCGGCACCCAGCTCACCCTGGACGACAAGGGCAACCGCACCGCGCCCGACAAGGTGTGGCACGACAAGTCCGGCGCCGGCGGCGGTGGCGTCTCGGGCATCTTCGAGCGTCCGTGGTACCAGGCCGGCGTCGCCAACGTCACCGGCAACCACCGCGGCACCCCGGACATCAGCATGAGCGCGGCCGTGGACGGCGCCGCCTGGACCTACGAGTCCTACGACCCGACCTCGGTCGGCTGGCACCTCACCGGCGGCACCAGCGAGGCCACCCCGCTGTTCTCGGGCGTCGTCGCGCTCGCCGACCAGCTCGCCGGCCACCGCCTCGGCCAGCTCAACTGGCGCCTGTACGGCATGAACCTGCTGCCGAGCAAGTGGAGCGGCATCGTGGACGTGAAGCAGGGCGACAACGGCTGGAACGGCGTCACCGGCTACAACGCGACCGAGGGCTACGACCTCGCCAGCGGCCTGGGCACCATCGACGGCGCGAAGTTCGTGCACGCGGTCGCCGGTCGGTGAACCGGCGGGTCACCGGGTGACGGGTGACAAGTAACAGATAACAGACGACAGCGGACAGATTTTGAAATCTGTCCGCTGTTCGCTGTTTTCCGTCTGCTGTTATCCGTCAGCTGTCGCCCGCCGACCGCCGGTTGTCAGCCGGTCGCGGCCAACTGGGCGAGGTAGCGCTCGGCGGCGCGGAGCTTGCGGCCGTCGGGGCCCGGGAGGTAGGCGCGCAGTTCGATGATCTCCGGGGCGATCCGGATGGCCTCCGCACGGTCGGCGATCGCGCGCCAGCAGGCCTCGGCGTTGGTGGCCGCCCGCTGGGTCTCCACGTGGTCCGGGCCCTGCGAACGGAGCAGCGTCAGCGCCACCTCACGGTAGATGTCCGCGGCCTCGGCCGACCGGCCCGCGAGCCGGCAGACGTGCGCCCGGACCTGCCGGACCTGCAGCACCGGCTCGGAGACGGCACCGTGTTCGGCGATCGCCTCCAGTTCGAGGGCGAAGGCCAGGTCGGTGGCGGCGGCGTGGTCCCCGGCCTCGGCGCTACGGACGATCCGTCCGATGACCTCGCGGTAGTCCGCGCGGGGCGTAGCGGCCGCCGCTGCCTCATCGGCTTCGTCGGCCGGTGCGTCGGCAGGGACGTCACTCGGGGCGGGCGGCGCGTCGGCGGGAGCGTCCTCGGCCGGCGCTTCGTCCTGCGGCACGGCGTCGGCCGGCACCTCGTCAGAAGGTGTCCCGTCCACCGGAACGACGTCGGCGGGAGCCTGCTCGGCGGACTCCTCCTCGCCGGGCGCCTCGTCCGTCGGCACGGACTCCACCGGGACGGCGTCCCTGGGCTCCTCCGCGGCCTCAGGTGCCTCCTCGACGACCTCCCCGGCAGCGCCCTCGGCTGCCTCCTCGCTCGTCTCCTCCGCCGTTTCCTCCGCTGCCTCCTCGGCCACCGGCTCGACCACGGTCCCGACCGCCTCCGCCGCGGCTTCGGCGGCCACCGCGGCTTCCTCCTGCGGGAGTTCGGGCTCGGCGACGGCACCGTCCACCGGCTCCGGCCGGGACTTCAGGAGCGTGACGCCCGCCGGGTGCGCGCTGTCCTCGGGCACGGTGTCGGCCGGGGCGGGCTTGCGCAGGGTCACGCCCGGTGCCTCGACGCTCCCGCCCGCCTTCTGCAGGCTGACCGGGCGGGCCGGCCGGGGCGGGGTGGGCGGTACGCCCGGCTTGACCAGGCTGACCGGACCGCCCGCGGCCACCGGAGACCCGGCGAACGCAGCGGACCCGACCGCCCCCGCCGACGACGCCGACGACGCGGGCGCCCCGGCCGGGGCCGCTACCGGCCACTCGGGGGCGGCGTCCCGGGGCTCCGCCGGACGCGGCAGCGGCGCCGTCGGCGCCACCGGGGGCGGCGGCGCGTCGGAGGGCGCCGTACCGGCGGTCGGCAGCGGTGCCACCTCGGCCGGCAGGCCCTCGCCGCGACGGGCGGTGTTGCGGAAGAACGGCCGGTCCGGGGCGTGCGTGGCCAGGATGACCACATCCGGCCGCAGCACCGAGTACACCTGCTGACGCAGCTGCTCCGGCGCGAGCACCTCGCCCGCGCCGGGCCGCCCGCCGTGCAGCGCCTCGATCAGGGCGCGGGTGAAGGTGCCGATCTGTTCCGGGTCCGGGCTGACCACCGCCCAGAGCGGGATCCCCTCGCTGAGCGGCGAGACGGTGCCCTGGAGGTACGGCCAGGCGTTCTGGTCGGCGCTCAGGTCGGCGATGACGAGGGTCTGCCACTCGGCCGGACGGTGGCTCAGCTCGGCGGCGACGGCCTGCCAGGGGAGGCCGTCCTGCTTGGCGTCGCGCAGGGTCAGCTGGAGCTGCCCGCCGCGCTTGTCGGCGACGACGTGGCCGCCCAGGTGGATCAGCAGCGGTCCGGGGTGCCGGGAGGCGGCGCGCAGGTGGGCGAGGACGGTGTGCGGGTCCCCGGCGCCGGGGAGGTGGACGGCGTCCACCGCGTCCGCGGCGAGCAGCACCTGCGGCGAGACGGCGGCGAGCATCGCCGAGAGCACGGGTGCCTGGGTCGGTCCGCCGCGGCCCCAGGTGCGGCGGCCGGACGTTCCGTACCCGCCCTCGATGACCAGGATCCGTCCGCGCGGCGCGGCACCGAGCCCGCCCGCGCCGACGGCGGCGGCGCTCGGCGCCGCGCTCTGGACCGGGAACGGCGGCGGGGTCGCCGTGGACGCCGCCCCGGCGGCGGGCAGCCCGGTGAGGGTCCATCCGGTGGGCGGGACGGGCGGCGCGACCGGTGGTGCGGCCGGTGGTGCGGCCGGGGGCGCCGGCGGCGGCTCGTACAGCGCGGCGGGGCCGGGCGGGTGCTCCTCGGCCGGGAGGCGCGGGGGCGGCGGTACGGCGTCCCAGGGACCCGAGCCCCCGGCCGGGTCGGGACCTCCGGAAACCGCTGTCGTCTCCGCCATCTCCTGGTCACCGCCCCGCCCCGCCGCTCCCGCGGCGTCTGATGCCCTCGACTGCGTGGTGCCTGCCACCACACTCCGTGCGCGCCACCCTACGAGATCCCGGCTCGCCCGTTCCAGGCCGGGTGGCCGATCGGCGCGCCACACCGCCCGCGCCGCCCGCTAAGGTGCCGTCATGATCGATACCGATCGCCCGTTGCTCTTCCTCGACGTGGACGGTCCGCTGATCCCCTTCGGGGGCCCGCCGCCGGGCGGCTACCCCGTCCACCGCAGCCCGCACGTCCCGGCCGGTACGACGCCGGGCGGGAACCCGCTGATCTCCCGCGTGGACCCGGAGTTGGGCCCTCGGCTGCTCCGCCTGCCGGCCGAGCCGGTGTGGGCCACCACCTGGCTGGAGGACGCCAACGAGTGCCTCGCGCCCTGGCTCGGTCTGCCCCGACTGCCCGTCGTGGACTGGCCGGTGGACGACTCCGACGACGCGGAGGACGCGGACACCGCGGACGCCACGTACCCGCCGCAGGGCCTGCACTGGAAGACCCGCACGCTGGTCGCCCGGGCGGGCGGGCGGCCGTTCGCCTGGGTGGACGACGAGATCACCGGGGCCGACCGCCGCTGGGTCGCCGCCCACTCCCCCGCCCGCGCCCTGCTCCACCGGGTCGATCCCCGACGCGGGCTCACCGACGCGGACTTCGCCGCGCTGGACGCCTGGCTGCGGACGGCCTGACTGCACTGCCCCGCCATGGAACCCCTCGCCGGAACACCGTCCCGCTGGCATCTGGCCCTGCACGGCGGGGCATTGGTCGAGCTGTGGGCGGACGGGTACGGCGTCGAGGGCGGGACGTACGTGTTCAGCTCGCTCGTCCGGGCGACGGCGGAGGAGCAGGAGCAGGTCGAGGTGGTCGCGCGGACCCCGGCGGACGACCGGCGGGTCCTGGTGGCCGTGGCACGGGTTCAGGAGGCCGTCGTCCAGGACGTCCACTCGGCCGCCGAGCCGGCGCGCGACGGCACCTGTGCCTGCCGGCCCTTCTCCTGGGAGGAGTGACCGCTCCCGGAAACCCGTCCGGCCACCCCTGGAACAGGAGTGGCCGGGCGCGCGGTCGCGGCGTCAGGAGCCCGCGAGCAGGTCCCGCAGCAGGGCGACGGTGTCGGCGTCCAGGTCCCGGCCGGTCCGGCGGCTGAGGGCGTCCAACCGGTTGACAGCGCGCAGGAGTTGGTCCCGGGCGCCGGCCGAGGCGTAGGCGTAGAAGAGGTCCCGGTGCAGCAGTTCGACGTCCGGGGCGACGGCGAGGCCGCGGAAAACGGCGGCCTCGGCGCTGCGGTGGTCGCCGTACTGCAGGCGGCGGGCGGCCAGTTCGTGGGCCGTGTCGACGATCGCCGCGATCATGTCCTGCCGCTCGGCCTCGGCCCAGCCGTACGAGGCCGGCGGGGCCTCGGCGAACGGCGCGCCGCGGACCAGGGCCAGGGCGTGGGCGAGGGCCGCGTCGGCGGTGGCGCTGGTGCTGCGCATGCCGCGCCGGTAGAGGCCGCGGAACTCGTCCCAGTCGCAGGTGACCGCCGGGGCGAAGGAGTAGCCCTCGGTGCCCTCGGTGGGCAGGAAGACGCGGCCCTCCGGCGAGGTGCCGAACCAGGCGGCCAGGTCGGCGAGTTTGGCCGGCAGCGGGCTCTCGGAGCCGGCCGCGGTGGGGTGCGGGTCGAGGTGCGCCGCGCCGGGGTGCAGGTCGTGGTCGAGCGCGTGGCGGTCGGAGCCGGGGCGCAGCGCCAGGTAGACGGCCAGTTCGGTGAGCCGGGGCAGCGCGCCGGGTGCGGCGGCGCCGAGGACTCCCGCGACGTCCACCGGGCCGAGCAGCCGGATCCGGGGGGCGTTGCGGGGGGCGTGCGCCTCCGGGGAGCGGAGGATGGCGAGCAGGTCGTCGCTGTCGCTGCGGCCGGGCGTCGTCCGGGCGACCGGGGCGACGGCGGCGGGGCCGGGCTGCTCCGTACCGACGGCCTCGGCGGCTTCGACGGCCTCCGCGGTCTCCGCCGTCCCGGCCGGTCCGGTCCCGAGGGCGACGGCGGCCTCGGGAGCGGCAGCGGCAGCGGGAACGGGCTCGGTCGACGGCACAAGGCCCTCGGCCGTCTTCGACGCGGTCGGCTCCGCCACGACGGGCTGCGGCACGACCGGCTGGACGGCGAGCACGACCGTCGCCGTGGACTCCGAGCCGGTGTCCCCCGGCCCGGCCGTCCCGTCGTCCTCCGCCAGGCCCGGCCGCCGCAGGTCGCGGGTGGTCTCGTCGGTCGCCGCCTGCCGTCCCTGCCCGTTGACGGCGAACCGCGCCGGGCCGGCCGGGGCCGGGGCAGGCGCCGGAGCCGGGCTCGACGCCGCGGGCGGCAGCGCGGCAGGGGTCGGAGCGGGCGCCACCGGATCGGTGCCCGCGAACGGGCTGGCACCGGTGCCGATGACCCGGGCCAGCAGCCGGGGACCGGCGGCCGCGCCCTCCTCCGCTCCGCCTGCCGAAGCCCCGCCGACGGAAGTCCTGCCGGCGGAAGCCCCACCGACGGAGGCCCCGCCGGTCGAAGCCCCGCCGACCGGAGCCGCGGCAGCCGGACCTCCGATGGCCGGGACCGCCACGGCGGCCGAGGCCCCGACGGCGGCCAGCACCGGGACGGCGGCGGGCAGTTCGGTGGTGTCGGTGTCGTCCTCCGGCCCGTCCAGCGTCCAGGCCGGGGCCGGGTGCTGGGTGGTGTCGTCGGCGACCCGGAGCAGCTCGGCGACCTGGTCGTACTGCCGGTCGCTGAGCCGCTGCAGCTCGACCGTGAGGTGCAGGCCCGGGATCGCGGCCTGGCCGGAGGCCGGCAGGGTCCAGCGGGCGACCGGGCCGGTGCCGCGCTCGGGGGCACGGGTGATGACGGCGACGCAGGTGCGCGGACGGGCGTCGAGCAGGCGTCCGAGCTCGGCCGGGACGTCCCCGCCGGGCTGGTGGGCGCAGAGCACGATCTCGGGCGTCCAGGACTCGTCGGCCTGGCCCCGGCTGCGGGCCTCGCGCGGGCTGGTGGCCTCGGCGGCGACGAGGGTGGCGCGGGCCTTGGCGGTGCGCGGGCCGAGGGCGGCGAGCGCGGCCTCCAGGGTGGGGTGGCGGTGCACGCGTTCGGCGGCCGGACCGCTGATCGGCACCTCCTCGGCGAGGTCCACCAGGTGCAGGTGGAGCCGGTCGGCGAGCGGGCTGTGGGCCAGTTCGACGGCGAGGGTGCGCAGCACGTCGCGGGCGTCGTCCGGGTGGCCGGACAGGTGGAGCAGCCGGACGGCCTCCAGGTCGGCGAGGACCACCGAGCCGTCCGGCGAGGTGCCGAGGGTGACCAGCGCGGGGTAGGGCGCGGCGGTCTTCCGGGCCTGGCCGGGGCTGAGCAGGTCACCCGAGTCGGCGCTGCACCACCACACGTTGGCGGCGTGCGCGGCGCGGAACGGCGCGATCGGGGTGGCCGGTCCGGACAGGTGCAGTTCGATGGTCCGGCCCAGGGTGATCCGGGCGGCGACGATGGCGGGCAGCCGCTTGCCGCCGCGCACGGTGTTGCGGGCCAGGGTGCGCAGGGAGCGGTCCAGCAGGTCCAGTCCGGCCTGGTCCTGCCGGGCCATCAGCTCGTTCTCGAAGGCGGCGGCCTCGGCCTCGGGCATCGCGATGCGGTGCCGGGGCCGGCGGGCGCGCTGCTGGGTGCCGCGCTTGTGGGCGACGGCGCCGACCATGACGGCCGCGAGCAGGACGCCGACGGTGGAGGCCGAGAGGGCGACGGTGTAGTCGTCGCTGGGGGCCGGGTCGGCGTGCGCGGCGGGGGCGGGCGCGTGGGCCGGCGCGTGCGTGGGCGCGGGCGCCGGGGCCGACTGCGGCGCGCCCGGCGCGGGAGCACCCGGCGCCGGAGCCTGGTCGGCGGGGGCCGGCGCGGGGGCCGGGGCCTGGTCGGCCGGGGCCTGATCAGCGGGAGCCGGTGCGGGCACCGGTGCGGCAGCCCCCGCCCCCGGAACGGTGAGCACCATCCCCGGCACCACCACGTCCGGGTCGGTCAGCTGCGTCCCGTCCGGGGCCTGCGCCCCCTTGTTCGCCTCGAACAGCTTCGGCCACTGCTCCCCGTCCCCCAGCTCCCGCTGGGCGATGGCCGACAGGCTCTCCCCGGTCTGGACGGTGACGGTCCGCTGGCCGCCGGAGCCGGCCGCGCCGCCCGCGCCACCGGGCCCGCCGGCCTCCGTCCCGGACTGCGGAGCGCTCTGCGGCGTCTCCTGCGGCGCACCCTGCGCCGGGTCACCCGAGGGGGCCGGGGCGGGCGGCGCCGGCGTCCTCGCCTCGTCCGGCTTGGCGTCCGCCGGCATCAGCAGCTCCCAGCCGGGCTGGATCGGCCGGTCGGCGTCGAAGCGGATGCCCGAATCGCCCATCATCCGGCCGTCGTTGAGCTTGGCGATCTCCACCCACCGCTCCCCCGAGCCCAGTTGGCGCTCGGCGATGGACCACAGGCTGTCGGCCGGCCGGGCGTCCCGGACGGTGTACGTGCTCTGCTGCTCGGCGGCCGGGGTCAGGGCCGGCGCGGCCTGCGCCGCGGGCAGTGCGGCGCGCTGCACGCCCGGCGTCAACTGCGCCTGGACGACCGGACTGTGGTTCGGCTCGGGGACGGCCGCGAAGGCCGAGCCGGCCACCGGGAGCAGGGCGAGCACCGAGCCGACCAGCCCGGCGGCGAGCCGCTGGCTCCAGCCGAAGGCCGGGATGCGGCGGGCGATCCGGCCGCGCAGCTGGGCCGGGATCTCCAGCAGGACGGAGAGCGCGAAGCAGGCCCAGGCGATCCAGCCGACCACCACCAGCGCCCAGAGGAACAGGCTTCCGTCGTCCGGACTGGTGAGCGCCTCGCCCACCCCGCCCGAGGCGACCTCGCCCATCCCGGCGACCGCGTCGGTGCCGTACAGCAGCAGCGCGGGGACGCCGAACAGCAGCGCGAGCAGGGCGACCAGCGCGCCGAGCGCGGTGATCACGGCGCGGCCGCGGCCGCGGGGTGGTCGGGGCGCCGGGGCGGCGGGCCTTCGGGCACCGCCGGCCCGATGGGACGTCCCGGCCCGGCCGTTGGGGGCCTGGCCGTTTCGGGCCTGGGCGGTACGGGCCTGGTCCTTGGCACGTGGCGCGGCCATCAGTCGGTCTCCGCTTTCTCTACTCCGTGGACGAGGGTCGCACTGCCCTTGCCCGTAACCTTCCGCTCCCCGAGGGCGCCCAGCAGGACCGGGCGGTAGTCGGCCTGCACGGTGACGGTGACGACCTTGCCGTCACCGGAGAACTCGATGCCGCCCGCCCGCAGGCCGTACAGGCCCAGGTAGGCGTCGGCGGCGTCCCGCACGTACTTCTCCTGGACCTTGAAGCCCTTGCCCTGGAGGACGGCCGCCCGGTCGAGCTGCTGGCCGCCGACCCGCGCGGCCTCCAGGGCGTAGGCGTCGGTCCGCTCGGCGACCCGCAGCCGGCCGCCGGCGTCGATCACCAGGGCGATGACGAGCACGACGTAGGCCGCGCAGATCGCCACGAAGAGGGCCACCGCGCCCCGGTCGGACCGGCGCGCCGACAGCCGTCGCCGCAGACGGCTCACCACTTCCGTCCCCTCCCCCCACTTCGCACGACGCTCTCCCCACCGGCCCCCACCGGGCGCCGCTCGGTACCGTTCCGCCATCCCCCGAGCGCTCTCCGCTTGCGTCTCCCCCGCACGGGCCGTCTCCAATCCCCTGTCTTCCCGGTGACGGCGCCGCGCGCTGTCATGTGCCCCGGTAACGGTCCACCACCGAGGTGAACTCGCCGACGAGGTGCTTCGTCACGGGTATCCCGGACGGTCCGCCGAGCAGGTCGGCCAGCTCCACGTCGCAGACCACCGTGACGGTGACGGTCGTGACCGGTCCGCCGGGCAGGTTCAGCTCCCCCTTGCCGACCCGCACGTCCCCGTCGCGGCACCACACGCCCTGCTGGCGCAGCGTCGCGAGGGCGGAGTCCCTGGCCGGCTGGTCCATCCCGTCCACGCTGCGCTGCAGGGAGGCGGTCCGGGCCCCGGCCCGCGCGGCGGCCTCCACGGTGCCGGCCGTGGTCTGCACCCGTCCGGCGGCGACGGCCAGCAGGACCAGCCCGACCACCCCCGGCACGACGATCGCCGCCTCGATCGCGATCCCGCCCTGGTCCGGCCTGCGCGGTCGCGACCGGAGCCCCGACCACCGCCGCCGTGGGCCCGGTGTCCGCAGCGCGTCCGTCACGGTGTCACCGCCGGTGGTACGAAGCGCTCGCGGGGCGCCTCGGCGAACTGGGTGATGTCGGGCGCCTTGAGCCCGGGTATCAGCAGCGGCGGGGTCAGCCGCACGGTGACCCGGATGGTCTGCGCCGTGCTGCCGTCGGTCCGCACCGTGTACCCGTGCACGCCCTGCCGGTCGAGGAAGTCGCGGGCCTGCCGCTGGGCCGCCTCGTTCTTCTCGCCGTCCGTCGCGCTGCCCTGCACCCGTCCGGCGTCCACGCCCTCGCGGGCGGCCGTGAGCGCGACCTGCCGGTCGTACCACCACAGCGCGGCCTGGACGACGAGCAGGACGAGCAGCAGGACGACCGGGAAGACGATGGCGAGGCTCACGCTCATCGACCCCCGGTCGCCCCTGCGGCGGAGAGCGGCACGCATCACGGGGTGGCGCCGCCCGCGCCGCCCGCTCCGCCCGCACCCGGCATGTTCGGGTCCTGCTCGACCTTCTTGACGACCTTGTCCTTCAGCAGGTAGAGCGCGGTCGCCACGGCACCCGCGACGAAGACCAACGCGATGATGGCGAGGGCGAGTTCGATGCTGATCGCACCGCGGTCGCCGCGCGCGCGGGCGGCCCGCAGCCGGCCGAGCCGCAGGGTGAACAGCAGGAGTGCGAACTGGACCGGTAGCAGGACGGGGCGCAGCACCCGGTCTGCCAGTTGGACGAGTCGTACGGTCATCGGGTCTCTCCGGAGGGACGTGGCGGTGTGGTGTGGTGTCGACTGCTCTGGGACGGCTGTCAGTTGAGCATCTGGTGCAGCGCGGGGAAGACGATCAGGACGGTCATCAGCAGGGTCAGGGCGGCCCCGGGCGCGACCATCCGCTCGCTGTCGGCGTTCGCGCGGGCGAGGTCCTCGGCGAGCAGTTCCCCGCGCAGGCCCTTGGCCCGGGCCCGCAGGGTGTCGTACACGGCGGCGCCGTCGTTGCCGGACAGCCGCATGATGTCGGCCACGTCCTGGAGCGGGCTGAGCCCCAACTCCTCGGCCAGCGCGTCGAGTCCGGCCCACGGCGGGAGCCGGTCGGTGGCCGCGCGCTCCAGCGCGTCGCGGATCCGCCGGAACACCGCGCCCCGCCCGACCGCGGCGGCCCGGCGCAGCGCCTCGGCGGGGCCGCAGTCGGCGGCCCGCTCCATCGCGACGAGCTCCAGGTAGGCGGCGATGCCGTGCAGGTACTCGGTGCGCGCCTCCTTGGCCTCGCCGCGCACGACGGCGTCCGGGACGAACCAGAGCAGTCCGGCCAGCAGCGGCCCGGCGACCAGCGGCAGGGCGAACGGCAGGCCGACGCCCATCAGCACGGCCATCGCGCCCAGGTAGGCGGGCAGCAGCAGGCCGAGCGCGGAGAACAGCAGCTTGTGCACCATGAACCGGGCCGGGGTGCGGCCGATCAGGGCGAGCTCGCGGCGCGGGACGGAGACCCCGCGCAGGTGGACGGACCGCTCGCCGATCCGGTCGTACCAGCGGGGCCGCTCGTCCGGGTCCTGCTCGCGGTCGGCGGGGGTGGCGTGCAGCCGGTCCAGCGCCTGGCGCAGGTCCGGTGGCGCCGGCCGCAGTTCGGCGACCAGGAGGGCGAGGCCGCCGGCCGCGGCGGCGCCGGCCAGCACGGACCAGGGGGAGATCATCGGACCTCCCCGAGCTGCTCGGCCGGCTCCGGCCCGGTCGGCGCGGCGCTGGTCCGCCGTCCGCTCCTGCTGCGCCGGTCGGGCGTCAGCAGCCGGGGCACCGGCGGGTGGGAGGCCAGCGCCCGCATCCAGGCGATGATCGCCACGAACAGGGCGGCGACCACGGCGAGCACCACCTGGCCGAGGAAGGTCCCGTACGGCCGGGTGTACTCGGTGTTGAAGGAGCCGACGGTGACGACCAGCACGATGATGCCGACCAGCCAGCGGATGGTGGTCCGGTGCTTGGCCCGGTCGGCCTCGATGGCGCGGCGCTGGCGGACCTCCTCGCGCACCGAGTCGGCCATGTCGGAGAGCGTGCGGGCCAGGCCTGGGCCGCTGTCCCCGGCCCGCAGCACGAGCGCGGCGAGCACCTTGTCGGCGGTGGCGTCGGCGAGGCTGTCGGCGAAGGCGCGCAGCGCCTCCTCGGGCCGCCAGCGGGCCTGCAGCCGGGCGGCCAGCTCGCCGATCTCGTCCTCCAAGGCGGCCGGGGCGGTGCGCCGGCTGGTGACGATGGCCTGGTTGAGGCCGACCCCGAGCAGCAGCACGTCGGCGATCCGCTGGGTCCACTCGGAGAGCGCCTCCAGCCGCTCGATCCGGTGGGTGTCCGGGCGGGTGGTGTCGAACAGCCAGGGCAGGCCGAAGACGGCCAGCGGCACCAGCAGCGCGGTCAGCGGGATGCCGGTGAACAGCCAGGCCAGCGGCGCGCCGGCGAGCGCCAGCGGCAGCTGGACGCGGCGCAGCCGCACCATCCGGTGCCCGGCCGTCCCGGGGGCGCCGTACCAGAACACGTGGAGCCGGCCGGCCAGCGGGTTGACCGCCCGCTCGGCCTCGTCCTCCTCGACGGGCTCGCTGCCGCGGGCCCAGAGCGCCAGGGCGACCATGCCGCCCGCGACCGCCAGCCCGCACAGGGCGAAGAGCAGCATCACCGGGTGCCACCGCCGATCCGCAGCTGTAGCGGGGTGGCCCAACTCCCGTACCGGGAGCCGAGCAGCGAGGCGTCGAAGCCGGCCCGGCGCAGGTCGTCCAGGCACTGCGGCGGGGTGTGCGGGACGGCCCGCGGCTCGCCGAGGTCCGGCCGGGGGCCGAAGACGGTGTTCAGCGCGGGCCGGCCGCTCTCCCCGAGGCCGGTGACCTCCAGGACGTGGGAGACGAAGCGGTGCCGGCGGCCGCCGACGGCGGTCTCGTCGACCATGGTGACGTGCACGATGAGGTCCAGGGCGTTGGCGGTGAGCCGGTAGGCGAGTGAGTCGGTCATGTGCGAGCCGTACTCCAGGCAGAGTTCGGCGATGCGGTCGACGACCATGTGCGGGCCGCGGGCGTGCAGGGTGCACATCGAGCCGCCCTCGCCGTTGGTCATCACCCGCAGCATCGGGACGACCTCGCCGGAGCGGACCTCCCCGACGATGATCCGGGAGAGCGTCATCCGCAGCGCGGCCGGGATGAGGTCGCCGAGGGTCAACTCCCCGGCCAGGCGCCCCTCGACGCGCTCGCCGTTGCCCTCGCGGGCCTCCATCGGGACGACCTGGCGCAGGTGGCCGAGGGTGTGCAGCCAGAGTTCGAACTCCGACTCCAGGGTGCCGATCCGCTCGTCCGGCGGGATCTCGGCGGCCATCGCGCGCAGCAGGCTGGTCTTGCCGACGCCCTGGGTGCCGGTGATCATCACGTTCTTCCGGGCCCGGATCGCGGCGGCCAGGAAGGCGGCCAAGGTGGCGTCCAGGGTGCCGAGTTCGACCATCTCGGGGAGCGTCGCGGAGGCCACCCGGTGGCGCCGGATCGCCACGTACGGGCGGGGCGTCACCTCGGTGAGCGCCTGGAGGCGCATGCCGCCCTCCAGCCGCAGCGCGAGGGTCGGGCTGGCGGTGGACAGGCTGCGCTCGCCGCCGCCGTGCTGGCGGGCCAGGTCCTGGAGCAGTTCGACGAGTTCGGCGTCACTGTCGGCCACCGGCGGTACCTGGCGCAGGGGTTGGTGCACCTTGGAGACCCAGACGTCGTCACAGCCGTTGATCAGGATGTTCTCGATCTCCGGGTCGTCCAGGTAGGGCTGGAGCCGGCCGGCCCGGAACAGCAGGTCGAAGACGGCCTCGGCAAGGGCGCGGTCCTGATCCCGGGTGGGCGGGATGCCGTGGGTCTGGGCGTACGCGTCGGACCACCGGGCGACGGCCTCCTCGATCAGCGCCCGGCCGCGCTGGCGGCGGGTGGCGCGGTCCGGCTCGGAGCCGGAGGAGAGCGTCAACCGGGTGATCTGCTGGTGCAGTTCGGCCGCGACCTGGCGCTTGAGCTCGCGGGCGACCTGCGGGTCCACGACGGGCCGGGTGGCGGAGCCGCGCAGGTCCAGCGAGGGCAGCTGGGAGGGCACGGCGGTGGGCCCGGCGGCCGCACCGGGCGGGACGGGCTGCGGCGCGACGGGCTGCGCCGTACCGGGCTGCGGCGCGACCGGGCCGGGCTGGTACCCGTGCGCCGGGGCGACCGGACCGGTCACCGGCGCGGGCCCGGGCACCGGCCCCGCCCAGGGCAGCGCGGCCGGATCGGCGGTGGGACGCTGGTGCAGGGGGCTACCGCGCACGGAGCACCTCCCCGGGGTCGTGCGGGTACGGCCCGTTCACGTTGTCCTGACTGTCTGTCACAAACGGCTGCTGGAGCGGGTACTGGTCGTCCGGATCGCCGTACGGGGCGGACTGGACGTGCGCCGGGAACGGCGCCGGCGCGGCCGGCTGCGGCGCCAGCCCGGCCAGCGGCGCCACCGGTCCGGTGGTGATCACCGGCGGGACGGGCTGCGGCGGGGCGTACGAGGGCTGCTCGCCCTCGGCCGTCCCGTAGCCGGAGCGGCCGGGCCCGGAGCGGCCGTGGGCCGCCGCACCGTACGGGCCCGGCGGGTACGGTCCCTGCCCATGCGGGGTCTGCGGGTACGGGCCCTGGGCCTGCGGGCCCGGCGCGTACGGGGTCTGGCCGTGACCGCCCTGCCCGTACCCCGGCCGGCCGCCCGGACCGTACGCCGACTGCCCGTACGGGCCCGGCGCGGGCGCGGGCATCGACGGCTGCGGCGCCATCGGCACGGGCGGGGCCGGTATCGGCGGGGCCGGGGCCTGGGCCGCCGGCATCGGAGCGGCCGGGACCGGCGGCGTCGGCACCGCCGCCGCGACCGGGCCCGCGACCGGGCCGCCCGCCGTCAGCTGGGCGGGCGCCGCGCCCGGCGCGAGCCGTTGGCGCCGGCGGCGGACCAGCAGCTGCACCTCGTCCGCCGCCGAGCGCGCCGTGCGCATCAGCTCCGAGCGGATGAACCGCCGGTCGGTGGTGTCCCCGCCGTCGGAGAGCACCTTCGCCGTCCGGGGGGCGTGCGGCAGCACCCCGAGCACCGGCAGCCCGAGCTCCCGGGTCACCTCCGCCCGGGCGTACGGCCCCTCGGCGACCAGCAGCAGCCCGAGCGCGTCCGCGCCGGTGCCGGCGGCGGCCAGGTCCTCGGTCAGGGCGGCGAGCCGGGGCCGGACCGCGCTCAGCCCGCGCAGCGTGGTGCGCACGGTCGCCACCACCGCGTCGGCGCGGCGGGCCAGCACCGCGCTGTGGCCGGTGGCGCCGGAGCGGCCGAGGTCCACGATGACGTCGTAGCCCTGCTGTTCCACGCCGTGCAGCAGTTCGGCGAGCGGCTCCCAGGTGTAGGCGAGGCCGGGCGCCTGGGTGGGGTCGGTCAGCCCGGGCAGCAGCAGCCGTTCGGCGTTGCCCTCGGGCGAGAGGTCGATCAGCTGCTCCCAGATGGTCTGCGCGAGCAGCCCGCGCCGGTCGGCGACGGCCAGGTTGCGCAACCCGTACACCGCCTCGACCCGGCCCTCCAGGGCGCCGGCGAGCACCGCGCCGCCGTCCGGGTCGGCCTCGACCAGCAGGATCCGCCGGCCGGGCGGCAGCGGCCAGGACAGCAGCAGTGCCAGGGCGGTGGTGGTTGCTCCCGGTGCGCCCGGGCCGCCGACCACCGCGATCACGGCCATCAGGCGCCGCCCGTCGCGGCCGGTCCCCCGGACGTGGCGGCACCCGGCGTGGTCGCCCCGGGGGTAGGAGCGGCGGGGGCGGGGGCGGCCGAGGGCGCACCGCTCGGCGCCGGGTTCGGCGCGGCGCCGCCCGCCGCCCCGCCGCGCGGCGCGAGCAGCACCTGGATCCGCCCGCTCGCCACCCACTGCGCCAGCCGGGGCCCGTCCGCGGTGCCGACCGCCACGTCGATCACCTGGCTGCCGTCGGTGTCCACCCGGCCGACGGTGATCACCGTGGCGGGCAGCGAGTCGGCCCGGCCGTTGTCGGGGGTGAAGACGACGACCAGCTGCACGCCGGGCTGGAGCCGGCTGGCGGGCAGCTGGCTGCGCTTGGCCGACACCCCGACCACGATCTGCCCGGGCTGCACCGACAGTCCCTGCGCGAGGTCGGCCCCGGTGAGCATCGCGCCGCGCTTGAGGTCGGTGGCGGCCCGCATGCCGATCGCCTTCGTCCGGTCCTGGGCCGCCAGCGGGTGCAGCGCCGGGTCCCCCGCGATCCGGGCGACCACCAGGTCGTCCTCGGTGATCACCTGCCCCCACGGCACGTCCCGGGCCAGCGCCAGCACCGCGACCCGCTGGCCGGTGCTGTTGTAGAGGACGGCCCCGCCCAGCCCGCCGGCCGCGATCAGCGCGACCGCCATCGCCAGCACCGCCGGGCGCCGCCGCCGCGCCCGCATGGTCCGCCCGGGCGCGTGCGGCAGACCCCGGCCCTTGCCCGGGCCGCCCTGCTCCGGCTGCTCCGGGAGTGCCACGGACGCCGCCGCGCCCGCGGAGGTGCCGGATCCCGGCGTCGCGAACGTACGGTTCTCCACCGGGTTCCGCCCTTCCCTCGTTCGTCTCTGGCTCGTCCGGCTCGTCCGGCCGGTCTGGCTCTTCTGGCTGGTCAGTGCGCGGATCGCCGCGCCGGCGCGCTCAGTTGAGCACCTGCATCTCGGCGACCTTGAGCTCGAAGGGCTTGCTGCTCTGGTTGATGCCCGGGATGGTGAACTTCCGCGGGTTCGGCCCGCCGGTGACCACCACGGCGGCCTCCCAGTGCATCGTCACCGTGGCGCTGAAGACGCCGTTCTTCTCACGGGCCGAGCTGGTCCTGAACTCGTAGCCGCAGTCCGGGGACTTCGCGTCGCCGTACGCGGGGACGTACGGCGTGCCGGGCGTGGTGCAGGAGGTCTGGAGGTGGTCGCCGAAGCTCCAGTCCGCCTTCACCAGCCGGGGCGTGACGGTGACCGAGATGCCCGCGACCGACGCGTTGCCCGGTGCGGGCAGCGCGGCGTCGTCCGCCCAGAGCCAGACCGGGGCGTTGACCACCGCCGTTTTCTGGGGCGCGGCCCGGCCCACCGGGGGCCGGAAGCGGACCCGGTCGTAGGCGGTCTGGATGGCCGTGGCCTCCGCGTTGACGTTCTGCCCGTCCGGCGAGGTGGGCTCGAAGACGACCTCGGCGCCGCCCAGGCCCCCGTCGGTCTGCGGGCAGACCTTCGTGTAGAGCGAGCCGTCCTTCGGGTCGTGGCCGCCCCAGGCCGGGTCGCCGGCGGCCGGCGGGTTGTCCAGCGGGCGGAAGTAGCAGCCCTTGTCGCTGCTGAACCAGCCCAGCTGGGGGTCGTGGCAGGCCCAGGGGACGTCGTGGTAGCTGCACAGCTGCGGACCGGTGCCCGAACCGCCGCCACCGCCGGGCTTCGATCCGCCGGGCGTCGTGGTCGTCCCCCCGGAATTGACGTCCACGCAGATCACGTTCGGGTAGCACTGCTCGGCCCCGCCGCTCGGCGGTTCGTCCGCGGTCGCACCCACCGCCGAGGACAGCAGCAACCCGGCCGACATCGACGCGACGACCGAGATTCGCCGGGCCGGTTTCCGCGCGTTCAGCATGTCCGATCCACCTCCCGCTTGAAGTCGTAGATCAACCAATGTGCTTGGAACCAGCGCAGGGAAGCGGTTCCGACGTACCGGTTCAGGCGTGCTCCGGGATCCTTGGCGGCCCCGGTGACGGCATCGACGCGGTGCCAGCCGGACAGGTCGACGCAGTCCTCGATCACGGCGGTCTGCGGATCGGCTTTCAGGTCGACGGTCTTGACCACCGCGGAATTGCGCGGCGTTCCGGTCATCACCACTTTGGCGTCGCGCAGTTGCCGGAGGCTGACCAGGCTGTCGGAGAGCGCCCGACCGGAGGAGTACTGCTCCAGTCCGTAACCGTCCGAATCCGACCGCCCGAACACCTCGGCCTGGGCCTGCCACCAGTCCTGATACGCCTTCAGGGCCAGCCGTGCCATGGCCCCTTCCGGACCGCTGGTCGGCGCGATCGAATCGTTTGCCGAACCACTCGAAGGAGTTAGCGGGTTCACTCCCGCGACGGTGGGCGCGGCCGACCCGATGCGATCGACGGAACCGCCCGCACCACCGCCCGCACAAGCACCGAGCAGCAACACCAGAACCGCCCCACCGACCCCAACCGCCCCAGGGCGCAACACATTTCCGCGCTGCCGCATGGCCCCACCTCATTGCGACCGACCTGATCCGTGATCCACGGCCGCCAGGAGAATTCCGCCGTCCCACCGGTGTTTCCGCTGGGGATCGATTCTTCGCCAACCCACCCCATCACGGCAACACCTCAGGCCCCCTGACCTTACGCGGAAGGCGGTTCCGTCGGGGCACTTTCCCGCCACAGAACGGCCAACAGTTCTTCGGAAAGCGACAATCCGGCCAATGCGCCCCGAACCGCGGCCCGATTGCGCATCAGGAGCCGCCCGGCGTGCGGCGGAACGAGCAGGCGCGCGCCAGGCGCACCCGAACTACCGGCCGGTTCCCCGCCGTCCGTCAGCGCGGCCACGGCCGGCTGGAGATCGAGCGGGGAGACGGCCGCGGGGGCACCCGGGACGCCCTCGCGCAGGACGGTGGTCAGGGCCCGGCTGAACGAACCCTCCCCGCCCGGCAGGACGGCGTCCCGGCCGCGTCTGCCCGGGGCGTAGCGGCTGCCCGGGCTGTAACGGCCGATCCGGCCCCACAGCGGGACCCGCGAGTAGCTCAGCAGTTCGCCCGCGCCGTCCTCGCCGCGCTCCAGCGCCGCCCAGGCGTCCCGGTCGACCGCCGCGTCGACCAGCAGCAGCGCCTCCTCCTGGTCCCCGTGCACCATCGCGCTGACCACCCAGTCCCAGGCCAGGCCCCGGCGGTAGGCGTTGTCGGCGGTGCTGCCGGCGGTGACCAGGGCGAGCCGGCGGCCGCGCGGATCGGCCACCAGCTGGCCGACCAGGCAGACCAGCAGCCAGCGGCCGGGGTGCAGGGCGGCGTCCCGGACGGCGGTGAGCATCGCGTTGGCGTCCGCGTCCGGCGGCACCGTGGTGACCCGGCAGCCGGCCGCGCCGGTGTCGAAGCACATCCCGGGCAGCACCTCGGCGAGCAGCCGGGCACCGTCCGGCGCGAGCGCCGCACCCCCGAAGGCCCGGTCGGGCCCGCCGTCCGCCCCGATCACCACCAGATCGACCCCGCCCGCCATCCGGCCGTCCCCCTCCTGCACCATTTCTCCACCCGCCGGGCAGGCTACCGCCCCGGACGGCCGCCGACGGGGCTCCCGGCCCGTCCGCTCAGGGACCATGGGCCCTATCGATGCGGGCACCGACCGAGGACGATCGGACGCATGGAGCGTGAGGACCGTGTGGAGACCCTGAGCGAGGCCGAGTGCCTGCGGCTGCTCAGCACCGTGCCCGTCGGGCGCGTGGTGTACACCGAGCACGCGCTGCCGGCCGTCCTGCCGGTCTCCTTCGAGGTCCTGGACGGGCGGCTGGTGCTCGCCGTACGCCGGGGAAGTGCCACCGCGCGCGGGCTGGACGGCACGGTGGTGGCCTTCCAGGCTGATCTGCTGGACCCGGTCACCCGCACCGGGTGGAGCGTACTGGTGCACGGGCGGGCCGACGTGGTGAGCGACCCCGAGCAGGTCAGGCGGGTGCTGCGCTCCGGCCTGCGGCCGTGGGTGGGCGATCCGGAGCCGCTGTTCGTGGCGCTGGTGCCGGAGCTGGTGAGCGGCCGCCGGCTGTTCCCGACCGGACCGGGCGCCCCGGGACTCCAGACGCGACGGCCGACGGGCGCGGGGCCGACGAGCGCGGGGCCCGTGAGGACCGGCCCCGTGAACACCGGTTTCCCGCTCGGCTCCTGACAGATACCGATGGGTAGGCATACGCTTCCGGCGTCCTGATCCCTCCCCGGGTCCGTCCCCCACCAGGAGCGCACCGTGACGACCTTCGCCTCCCTCGCCGAGCTGACCGCCGCCGTCGGCACCGAGCTGGGCACCAGCCAGTGGCACACCATCGAGCAGCGGCAGATCGACCTGTTCGCCGAGGCGACCGGTGACCACCAGTGGATCCACGTGGACCCGGAGCGGGCCAAGGAGAGCCAGTTCGGCTCGACCATCGCGCACGGCTACCTGACCCAGTCGATGATCCCGGTGCTCGCGAAGGAGTGCTACGCCGTCGAAGGCGTGCGGATGGCGCTGAACTACGGCTCCGACAAGGTGCGCTTCCCGGCGCCGGTGCCGGTGGGCACGGCGGTCCGGGCCACCGCCGAGCTGCTCTCGGCCACCGAGGTGCCGGGCGGGGTCCAGGCGGTGGTGCGGTTCACCGTGACCAGTGAGCGGAGCGCCAAGCCGCACTGCGTCGCGGAGACGATCACCCGCTTCTACGCCTGACGGAGGGCGGACCGACGGGCGCTCGGGCCCGCGCTCCACTCGGCGCGGACCCGCGCCGTGCCGAACCCGGGCACCGGCCCGGGCCACCCTCCCCCGGGTACGCCGATTGGACCGCGCGGGGCTCTCCACCAGGTCCGGACGGCCCACGGCGAGTAATCTCCGACGAGATGGTTGTCGTATCGCAGCAGCCCCACCCGCCGCTGTGCTGCGCGCCCCGGCACGCCCGGTAGCCGTGACCGTCCCTGGAGGAGCCGTGCCCCGCCCCGCCCCGTGGTTCTCCCGCCTCGCCGGTCTGACGTCGCAGCTCGCCCCGCCGTCCGCCGGCCCCGCGGCCGAGCGCGCCGCCCCCGGGCTGGCCGGACTGCCCCGGTCCGCCTGGCACCGGATCCGGACCGACGCCTTCGGCGCCGAACCCCGGGGCGAACGGCTGGCCCGCATCCGCCGCTCCCCGCACTTCGCCGACGGCGCCTTCCGCAACCCGGTGCCGACCCGCCGCCTGGTGTACGAGCGCAGCCCGCTGGAGATCCCCCGGGCCCAGCTGACCGGGGACAAGACCCGCCGGACGCCGACCGCCGCCGTCCCGGTGCACCGGCTGCTCCCCGTCGACCTGGCCGCGACGCCCCGGTCCGGGCTGCGGCTGACCTGGCTGGGACACGCCACGGTCCTGGCCGAGATCGACGGACGGCGGGTGCTGCTCGACCCGGTCTGGGGAGAGCGCTGCTCCCCCTTCTCCTGGACCGGCCCCAAGCGGCTGCACCCGGTGCCGCTGCCGCTGTCCGAACTCGGGCCGGTGGACGTGGTCGTGATCTCCCACGACCACTACGACCACCTCGACATGGGCACCGTCCGGGCGCTGATCGGGACGGGCGCGGCGTTCGCCGTCCCGCTCGGGGTCGGGGCGCACCTGGAGCACTGGGGCGTACCGGCCGAGCGGATCGTCGAACTGGACTGGTGGGAGTCGGCCGAGGTCGCCGGGCTGACCCTGACCGCCACGCCGGCCCGCCACTACTGCAGCCGCGGGCCGCGCACCAGCACGCTGTTCCTGTGGGCGTCCTGGGTGGTGGCCGGCGGCGGACGGCGGATCTTCCACAGCGGGGACACCGGCTACTTCCCCGGCTTCGCCGAGATCGGCCGCCGGCTCGGCCCGTTCGACGCGACGATGATGCAGGTCGGCGCGTACAGCGACTTCTGGCCCGAAGTGCACATGACCCCCGAGGAGGGTGTACGGGCGCACCTGGACCTGGGCGGCGAGCTGCTGCTGCCGATCCACTGGTGCACCTTCAACCTCGCGCCGCACCCCTGGGAGGAGCCCGCCGAGCGGGTGGTCACCGCCGCCCAGACGCTCGGCGCCCGGCTCGCGGTGCCCCGCCCCGGCAAGCCCTTCGAACCGGCCGCCCCGCCCGCCCTGCGGCTGTGGTGGCGCGCCGTCGCCGCCGGCCCGCACGGCGTCCCGCCGCTGGTCGGCGAGCGGCCGGAGGAGGCGGTGGCCGGCCCGGGGGCGGCCGGGGCGCGCGAACAGGCGACGACCTTCAGCGAACAGATTTCAAAATCTGTTCGCTGAAAGTTGTCTTCTGAAAGCTGTTCGCCGAAAACCGTCGACTGAGAGCTGTCAGCCGCAAGCCGCCACCCGGCCCGCGCCGCCCCCTCAGCCCGCGAGGACGTCCCGCAGCGCCCGGGCCTCCTTGACCACCCGGCCCGAGCCTCCGCGTTCGGCCGCCGCCGTCACCTCGGCGACCGGCCCGCGGGCCCCGGTGCGCCGGGCGCAGTCGGTGGCCAGCGCGATCAGGTCGCCCAGCCCGCGCGCCGACTGGTCGGCCTCGCCCAGCAGGACCGGCAGGGCCGCCCCGAGCACCGACCAGACCGTCGCCCGGGCGCCGGTCTCCGCCGCCGTGGTGAGCGCCGCCCCCAGCCGGCCGGCCATCACCGTGCCGCAGGCCACCAGGGCGCCGAGCTCGCGGCCGAGCAGCGCGCCGTCCAGCTCGCCGCGCGCGGCGAGCACCAGCAGGGCGTCCACCGCCGCCGTCCGGTCCTCGGCGTGCCGGGAGCCCAGGCCGTAAGCCAGCGCGAGGTGCAGCGCGAGCCCGGCCGGGCCGCCGGCCTCGGCGAGCAGCGGGAGGTAGCGGGCGGCGCCGCGCTCGTCCTGGTCGGCGCCCCCGGCGAAGGGGTCGAGCCAGCGCGCGGCCAGCTCCTCCCGGTGCCAGGGGAGCATCGCGAACCAGTGCGCGACGGGCCGCCACGTCCAGCCGTACACCGTGCGGGCCCGGGCGACGCTGGGCTCGGTGCCGTCCAGCAGGGCCCGCGGCTCGGCCGGGAGCCGCTCGCCGCCCGGCCCCTTCGGTCCGGCGCCGATGCCCGGCTGGGCGACGGCGATCCGCTCGACCTCCTCCCACCAGCGGTCCCCGTGCACGTTGGTGTGCCGCACCCCCTTGCCGGGCGCGAACACCACCCGCTCGGAGGGCTGCCCGGGCAGGCCTCCGGTGCGCAGCCAGTGCGCCAGCCACCGCCCGGCCGGGGAGGTGAGCGCCTCGGCGGCCTTCAGCACCGCCTCCTTCGCCCGCACGTCGACCCGCAGCAGGGCCTGGGACAGGTCGGCCTTCCCCGGTTTGACGCCCGCCGCCTCGTACCCGGCGAGCCGCTCGACCAGTTCGGCCGCGTCCAGTGCGCCGGTGGCGTCGGTCGGGGTGGCGAGCAGGTACGGCAGCCCGGCGTGGTGGACCTGCCAGGCGGCCTCCTCCAGGCGGGCGGCGAGGACGGCCCCGGGCACGGTGGTGTGCGCTCCGCGCAGCACGGAGCGGCCCTTGCGGCCGAGGTAGTCCCAGACCTTCCACGGCGGCGTCTCCCCGGCCACCGCGGCCACCACGTAGAGGATCTCCCGGGGCGTGCAGTCGCCCACGCTGTTGGTGCCGCGCCACGGGTGCACCCGGCGGACCGGCTCCACCGCCTCGGCCAGCGCCTTCCGGTCCAGGCGGGTGAGCCGGACCAGCCCGTCCAGCACCCGCTCGAAGTCCGCCACGGCGGGCTCCTGCGAGGCGAGCAGGGCGGACAGCTCCTCCGCGAGTTCCACCGCCGAGCCGATCGGGGCGCCGAGCGGGCGCGGTTCGGGGGCCAGCGGGAGGAGGGCGTTCCACCCGGTGTCCGGGTCGTCCCCGTCGCCGCCGACCGGCGCGCCGAGCAGGTCGCCCGCGCGCTGGTGGTGGGCCGGGTTCAGCCCCTCGGCGGCGGTCCGCAGCTCCGCCACCACCGCCTCCCCCGCCGCCTTCAGGTGCCGGGCCACCACGTTCAGCGCCCGTTCCTGGAGGGCCGCGTCGGGGTGCCCGAAGGCCTCGGCCGCGGCCAGCACCACCGGGCCGGAGCGCCCGGGCGCGTGCCGGGCGGCCTTGTCCAGCCAGGCCAGCTGGGCGCGGACCAGCTTCTTCTCGGTCCGGAACAGCACCACCGCCGAGGCCTCGGCGAGCACCTCGGGCTCGATCAGGCCGGCCTCGTCCAACCCGGCGAGCACCTCCTGGGCGTGCCCGGCGAGCACCGACTGGCCGTCCAGCAGCGCCACCAGGTCGCGCACCCGGGCCGCGTACTCGGCCGGTGTCGGGCCGAGCGCCCGCAGCACCTCCAGGAGGGCCCGCTGGTCGGCCGACTTGCCACCGCGCAGCAGCCGGGCCAGGCAGCGGTCGAGCAGCTCGGCCCGGTCGACCAGGCCGGCCGCGGCCAGTTCGCCGATCGCCTCGGTCCAGACGTCGCCGGAGCGCGGGCTGTGCCGGTGCGTCAGCTGCCAGCCGATGTCCGCGAGTTCGAGCAGCTCGGGCAGCAGCACCGGGGTGAAGGCGTCCTGGCGCAGCTTCTCGGCCAGCGTGGGACGCGCGCCGCGGCTGCCGAAGTCGCTCACGCGGTCCGTCCAGCCCCGGACGAAGGTCTCGCCGCGCGGCACCTCGCAGCCGGTGCGCCGGACCACGGCCTCCATCACCGGGTACATCGACCAGCCCTGGTTGCGCACCGGCCGGACGGCGAGCCGGGTGACCACCTCGACCTGCCACTCCACCGGCTGCGCCTCGACGACCTGGTGCAGCACGGAGTTCCGGGCCCAGTCGCGGACGCCGAAGTCGCTGCCGGCCAGCCAGGTGGCGGCGGCGGCCGGGCCGGCGTGGCAGCCGGCCCCGGCCACCAGCAGGCGGCCCCTGGTCTCGGTCGCCTCCCGGGACCACTCCTGGCGCAGCTCCTTGCGCAGCGCCTTGAGCGCGGTCAGGGCGGCCCGCCGCTGGGCCGTGTCCAGCCCGGCCAGCAGCTCCGGTATCCGTGCCAGCCGCCCGGACCGGACGGTCGTCAGCAGTTCGCCGACCGGCCCCTGCCGGTCGGCCCCCTCCACCGTGCTCACGCTCCGGCCCCCTTCGTCCCCGCCGCCCCGGCGGCCGTCTCCCGTACCATCCCGACCGCGAGCGCGTGCTTGCACGGCCCACGTCCGCCCCGGTACTTGCCCCACCACAGGCAGGTGCAGCTCAGCCGCCCCGACTCGTCCGTCCGCACCCGCTGGATGTGCTCGTCCACCGTGACGACGGCCGTCGCCCCGCCCTCCTCCAGCCGCACGGCGCCCGCCTCGACCAGTGCCCGGGCGGCCCGCAGCCGGGGGTTGGCCGCCTCGGCCCGCCCGGCGTCGTACGGGAGCTGCCGGTGGAAGTACGCGGCCTCGGCGGTGTCGTAGCCGATCTGCCCGGCGGTGCCCAGCCGGGTGAGCGCGGCGCGGACCCGCTCGGGGCTCAGCCCGGACTGGGCAGCGAGGTCCCCGACCTCGATCCGGGGCTCCCAGGCGAGCAGCACCGCGATCAGTTCAGCGTCCCGTTCGGCCGTGCCGGTGGCGAGCGCGTCGAGCACCCCGCCCTCGCCGGAGAAGCCCCGGGCGGCGTTGGGCGACAGCGTCAGGGTCAGCCGCATGCCGGGCAGCACCGCCTCCCAGGCGGAGGCGGTCGGCTCCCCGGCCGCGACCGGCCCGTAGACCCGCAGGGCGAGCGCGTGCCGCAGCACCCGCTGGAGCGCCACCAGCCGGTCGGGCCCGGGCAGGCAGACCGCGCCGGGCACCGGCCGGGTGGTCGGCCGCAGCGTCTTCCCGGCCGGGACGACCCAGCCGACGCCGGCCCGCCCGCCGCGCGGCAGCGAGCGCAGGAACCGCACCGCCTCGGCGGCGGGCAGCTCGGCGCGCGGTTCGAAACCGGCGGCGACCACCTGGGTCTCGGCGAAGCCGCGCAGCCAGCGCTCCGGCAGCGGCACCTTCTTCTCGACCAGCGGGCCGTCGAAGGTGGTGACCTCCAGCGCGTCCGGCCCGACCGCGAGGTGCAGCGGGTCGGCCGGGCCGATCCTGGTCAGCGCCTCGCGCAGCGGGTTGTTGACGTCCACGTTGGTGGTGCCGTGGCCGATCTCGTCCCCGTCGAGCCCGGCCCCGAGCACGTCGAGCCGGGCGTAGACGCCGCAGCAGCCCGAGAAGGACTCGAAGCGCAGCCGGTCCCCGTTCGCGGTGACCACCGGGTCGAGCGAGGCGCGCAGCCGCGGCTGGTAGTAGCGCGCGGCGGCGACGTCCGCGACCGCGAGCAGCGCGGCGGCGGCCGGCGCCGGATCGGCCAGGAAACCCGCGAAGAAGCGCGGGTTGGCGGCGGCGCCGAGCGGGGTGGCGCCGCCGGAGGTGGCCAGGTCGAGGTGCCGGCCGTCGGCGCCGTCCAGGACGGCCGACGGGCGCAGATAGGCGTACGCGTGTGCGGATTGCGTCATGCCGAGCACGCTAGGTGAGGGCACTGACAATCCGTCGGGACGGCCTCGGGACGGCCTCGGGGCGGCCTCGCGAGGGCGCTGGGAGGGCACTGGGAGGGCCCCGCCCCGGCCGGGCGCGGGGCCGGAACCGGGGATCGGACTGGAACGTGTTCTATGTCATTAGGCGAGCCCGCGGACGGCGTTACCCAGGTCACACCACCACCCGGTTGGCTTCTGCCACTATGGCCTCGTGACCGACCTCACCGAACCGCACGTCCGGGCCGAACGGCGCGCCGTGCCGACCGCCCCGTTCGCCGAGCTGCTGGAGATCGAGCGGCTGGACGAGAACACGTTCCGGGGCTGCTGCCACGCCGGCGCCCCGATGCGCGCCTTCGGCGGCCATGTCGCCGCGCAGGCGCTCGTCGCCGCCGGGCGCACCTGCGAGGACGAGCGCCCGGTGCACTCGCTGCACGGCTACTTCCTGCTGCCGGGCACCCCGGGCCACCCGATCGACTACCTGGTCGAGCGGGTCCGCGAGGGCCTCTCGTACACCACCCGCCGGGTGACGGCGCTCCAGCGGGGGAACGAGATCTTCACCCTCTCGGTCTCCTTCAAGCACCCCGAGCCGGCCGCCGACCGCCAGCGCCGGATCCCGCCGCTACCGCACCCGGAGTCGCTGCCGAACGCCGTCGCCCTCCTGCCCGAGGAGGTCCGCCGGGGCTTCGCCGCGTCCGGCGGCTTCCGCGACCTCGACCTGCGGTTCGTCCCGGCGGACACCCCGGGGCTGCCGCCGTCCGCCCCCGGGCTGCTCCAGCAGTTCGTCTGGATGCGCACCGCCTCCCCGCTGCCGGACGGCGACCCGCTGCTGCACGCCGGCGCGCTCACCTACCTGTCCGACCTCACCCTGGCCTCCACCGTCGGGCTGGACGTGCAGTCGAACTTCTTCCAGCGCACCGAGCCGCCCCGGCTGCTGATGGCCTCGCTGGACCACGCGATGTGGTTCCACCGCCCCTTCCGGGCCGACGAGTGGCTGCTGTTCGCCCAGCGCAGCCCGTCCTCCTCGGACGGCCGGGGCCTGGCGCTCGGCGAGTTCTACGACCTGGACGGCCGGCTGGTCGCCTCCGCCGTCCAGGAGGCGCTGGTCCGCGACCCGTCGTGACGCCCGAGGGCCCCCTCGTCACACCCCCGGCACCCCGGTGACCGCCGGACGAACGGAAGGGGGCCGGACGGCGTCATACTCCTGAGCGGCCCCGGCCCGTATCATGGTGCGGGTGACCAAGGTTGACCTGTCACCACGGCCGGTGGAGGCGATGTCTCCGCGTCAGCTCGAACGCCGCGAAAGCCTGATCGCGGCCGCGCTCGCCCTGGTGAACGAGATCGGCGTCGAGCGTATGCAGATGAAACAAGTCTGCGAGCGGTCCGGAGTCGCCCTGGGGACGGCGTACCGCTACTTCTCCTCCAAGGACCACCTCCTGGCTGCGGCGATCGCCGAATGGCACCGCCTGCTGCTGGCCGACCTGGTGGCCGAGCTGCGCGGACCGAGGGCCGGGCTCGGGGCCACCGACCGGGCCGTCCGGTTCGTCCGGGGCGGGATGCGGGCCTACCAGCGGCAGCCCGAACTCGCCCGGCTACGGGTGGCCGTGGCCGCCTCCACCGACCCCTTCGCCAGCGAGGCCCTGCAGGGCATGGCCCGGGCCGACAGCACCGCCCTGCAAGCAGTGACGGCCGAGGTGCCGGCCGCCGCGAGCGACCTGGTGCGGCACATCGTGGCCCACGCCTGGCAGGGCGAGCTGACCGCCTGGGTGACCGGCCGCACCACCCTCGGGGACGCCCGGCGGCGCCTGGAGGACGTGGTGCGGCTGGTGCTGACCCCGTACGAGACGCGCTACCCGGCCCCGTACGAGGTCCAGTCCACCGGCTGAGCCGCGCCACGCCACGGGCCCCGCCGCCGGGGCTCCTGGCGCGGCGCGGACCGGCGCTCGGCTCAGACCACCGTCACCGGGTGGGCCACCACGGCACCGAACAGGTAGCCCTCCCGGTTGAACAGCGCCCGCTCGGGCTGGGTGTTCCCCCGGCGGTCCGTCGCGCGGGCGCGCAGCTCGTACGGGCCGGGCCGCCCGGGGCGCCAGTCGAAGCTCCAGCGCGTCCAGCCGTCGGCCCGCGGCTCGTCGCGCAGCTCGGCGCGCCGCCAGGTCCGGCCGCCGTCCGTGCTGACCTCGACCCGGCGCACCGCCGCCACGCCGGACCACGAGCGCCCGTGCAGCCGGTGCTCGCGGTCCGCCGCCAGCCGCGCTCCCGCGGCCAGCTCGAAGGCGCTCTTGACCACCTGGACGGTGAGCGGGTCGCCCCCGCCGGGCGGGTAGTCCGGGCCGAACATCCGGTAGAAGTCGGTGTTCCACGGCGAGTACAGCGGGTGGTCGGCGACCTCCACGCTGCCCACCCACTTGATCGAGGCGATGCCCACCCAGCCGGGCACCACCAGCCGGGCCGGGGCGCCGTGGTCCGGGGTCAGCGGCTCGCCGTTCATCTCGTACGCGAGCAGCACGTCGTCCAGCGCCTTGGCGATCGGCAGCGGGCGGCGCACCGGGCCGTAGTTGGTGCCGCCCGCGACGAAGTCCGGGTCCAGGCCGGTGGGCAGCACGTCCACCGCCGCCCCGGTCAGCCCGGCGGCCCGCAGCACCTCGGCCAGCCGGACGCCCCGCCAGCTCGCCGAGCCGACGCCGCCGAGCGTCCACGGCGTGCCCGGGACGGGCTGGCCCTGCTGGCCGGAGTAGTAGCTGCGGCCGTTGCCGGCGCACTCGATCAGCGCGCTGATCCGGGTGGACGGCAGCTCCCGCAGGTCGTCCAGGCCGAACTCGACCGGGCGCCCGGCCGTCGGGGCGCCGCGCAGGCCGCTGCCGAAGAGCCTGAGGCTCCAGGTGTCCGGGTCGATCAGCGGGGTGCTGGTGTGGTTGCGGACGAAGAACCGCTCCACCGGCACGTGGCGGCCGATGGCGGCGCCGCCGTCGGCGCCGCGGAAGGTGTCCCAGCGCGTCTCGGCGTTGGTGCCGTGCGGCACGAACCACTCGGCGGGCAGCGGTTTGACGATCCCGGGCACGGGCCCGGACGAGGCCCCGGACACCCCCTCGGCGGCCGCCCGGCCCGCGGTGACCAGGGGCGCGGCCGGGACCGGCGCGGCGAGCGCCCCGGCGGCGGAGGCCGCCCGCAGCAGCGTCCGGCGGTCCACGCCGTCGGCACGCGCGCCGTCCCGGGCGGCCCGCGTCGGCTCGGCCCGCCTCCGGTCGGCCCGGCTCCGATCGGTCTGCCTCCGGTCGGTCTGCCTCCGGTCGGCGGGCGTCGGATCGGCCGGTGTCGGGACTGCTTCGTTCGGGGTGCGGACCTCGTCGTCCATGAACGGCGTTCCTTCCGTTTCAGCGTGGTCGGTTTCGGCGCCGCGCGCGACCGCGGCCGCCGCCGGGGCCCGCGGGCCGTCCTGGACGGGCTTCCGCTCCCCGGTCTGACCTACTCACCGGTGTGGACTCCTACCGTTCCCATTGTGTCGGCGAAACCCCGCCCCGCAGCGGAGCACCCCATGTCAGCCACCCCGCCCGCCCGGATCCTCCGGGGTCCCGGCCCGGAACCGCCGCTCGCCCACGGGGCCGGGGCCGGCGCCCGGACACCTTCGATCTGGCCGGATACCCGCTCGGCGCCGCCGTCGCCGTCCGGATCGCCACCCGCCGCCCCGGGCGGGTCCGCTCGCTGCCACTGCTCGCCGGCGTGGCCGGGGCCCGGCCCGGTGGCGGACGCTCTCCGAGCTGTTCATCGACCTGGCCGACCGGCCGGACGAGCTCGCCCCGCTGCGGGAACATCCCAAGTCCCCGGCACCGGACGGCTTCCGGCAGCGGTTCCGGCCCGCCGCCCGGACCGACGTCCGCGCCGAACCGGCCGCGACAGCCGTCCCCGCCCTGGTCGCCGGCCGGGCTGATCCCCGGCACACGCCTGGCCGAACTCCCCTGCGGGCGCCTGCCGGTGGCCGGGACGCCGCCCGAACTGCGCGACGTGCCGCCGGAGTTCCTCAGGAGCCGAGCCTCCCGGGGGAACACCCCGGCAGGCGGCGGCGTTCGCCCGGTCATGCGCATCGGAGAACTCGCCCGCCTGACCGGGGTGTCCACCCGCCTGCTCCGCTACTACGAGGAACAGGGCCTGCTCCGGCCGGACCGCACGGCGGCCGGCTACCGCGAGTACGGCGAGGAGGACACCGTCCGGGTGTGGCAGGTCCGCAGCCTGCTCGCGGCCGGTCTGAGTACCCGGGTGATCGCCGAGCTGCTGCCCTGCGCCACCGGTCCGGTCCCCGTCCTGGAGGCCTGCCCGGAGCTGCTCGCCATCCTGCGCGGCGAACTCGCCGACCTGGACTCCCGGATCGAGGACCTCAGCCGCAGCCGCCGGGCGCTCTCCCACTACCTCGCCACCGCGCGCGACTCCGGGCCCGACCACGGACGGCAGCACGGGCCCGGGCACCGGCACGACGACGGGCACGACTACGGCGAGGAGCAGGCGGCCTGACGGGACGTAGGTCCCGACCCCGCGCTTCCCCGGCGCGCCGTCCCTCCGCTCACGGAGCGGACTGGACATAGTGCGACATACAGCTTGAATCCGAGCGTGCCGACGCACGCCGAGTATGTCGAGGGGTCCATCCGATGAGCAGCCAGCCGCCCCAGTCCGACCAGCCCGTGGAGGAGCCCGACGAACCCGCCGCGACCCTTCCGGCCGACCGGGCGGTGTTCGGCATCGGCGCCGTCCTGGTCCTGGCGGTGGTCGCCTGGGGCGTCTTCGCCGAGGACTCGCTCGGCCGCACCTCCGACACCGCGCTCGGCTGGGTGCTGCACAACTTCGGCTGGCTGTTCGTGGTGGCCGCCGACGTCTTCCTGGCGCTCAGCGTGCTGCTCGCGTTCAGCCGCTTCGGCCGGATCCGGCTCGGCCGCGACGACGACGAGCCCGAGTTCTCCACCCTCGCCTGGATCGCCATGATGTTCAGCGCCGGGATGGGCATCGGCCTGATGTTCTACGGCGTCGGCGAGCCGCTCCAGCTCTTCGCCACCCCGCAGCCGGGCTCCGGCCTGGAGCCGCAGAGCGCGGCCGCCGCCCAGCAGGCCCTGGAGTTCTCGCTCTTCCACTGGACCCTGCACCCGTGGGCGATCTACGCGGTCGGCGGCCTGGCCCTCGCCTACACCACCTTCCGCAAGGGCCGGGGCAACCGGGTCTCCGCCGCCTTCGTCCCGCTGATCGGCCAGCGCGGCGCGGACGGCTGGGCCGGGCGGACGATCGACCTGCTGGCCGTGTTCGCCACCGTCTTCGGCTCCGCGACCAGCCTCGGCCTCGGCGCGCTCCAGGTCGCCGACGGGCTCGGCTACATCACCTCCGTCCGCAACACCCAGAACGCCCAGCTGATCATCATCGGCTCGCTGACCGCCGCGTTCGTTGTCTCCGCGTTCTCCGGGGTACACAAGGGCGTGAAGTGGCTCTCCACGGCGAACGTCGTGCTGGCCTCGCTGATCATGGTCTTCGTCTTCGTGGTCGGCCCGACGGTGTTCGCCCTGGACGCGATCCCCTCCTCGGTCGGCGGCTACCTCTCCGACCTGCTCGGGATGTCCACCCAGACCGGCGCCTTCACCGACGAGAGCTGGCTCGGCTCCTGGACGATCTTCTACTGGGCCTGGTGGCTCTCCTGGGCGCCCTTCGTCGGCACCTTCATCGCGCGGATCTCGCGCGGCCGCACCATCCGGCAGTTCCTGCTCGGCGTGCTGCTGGTGCCCAGCGGGGCGACGGTCATCTGGTTCTGCGTGATGGGCGGCACCGCGATCCGGCTGTCCACCACCGGCGCGGCCGACCTGGTCGCGACCATCCCGCAGGGCCCGGAGGCCTCGCTGTTCGAGATGCTGCGCGCGCTGCCGCTCGGCTCGGTGACCAGCGTGGTCGCGGTGCTGCTGGTGATGACCTTCTTCATCACCAGCGCCGACTCGGCCTCGCTGGTGCTGGGCTCGCTCTCCAGCCGGGGCTCGCTGCACCCGCGCACCTGGCTGGTGGTGGTCTGGGGCGTGCTGATGGGCGGGGTCGCGGCGGCCCTGCTGCTGGCCGGCGGGCTCACCGCGCTCCAGAACGCGACGATCCTGGTCGCGCTGCCGTTCGTGGTCGTGATGCTGCTGCTGTGCGTCTCGCTGGTGAAGGAGCTCCGCGAGGACCCGGCCGCCGCCCCCGCCCGCTTCCACCCTCCGCACGGCCTGCGGGACGCCGTCCGGGAGGTCGTCGGCGAGTCGGGCACACGCCGCTGACCTGCGCGTACGCCCCGCCCGGTGACGGGTGGGGCGTACGCGGCCAACCGACGCCCAACCCCCGTCCGGACTTCACCCGCACGTACCGACCGTTCACGCCGCCCTGGAAACCTCCCTGTCATGAACGCCAGCCCTCAGGCGCCCTACCAGGAACCGCGCTTCCCCCTGCCCCAACGGCACCGCCGGCTGCTCGCCGTCACCGCCGTACTCACCTCCATCGCCCTCGGCACCCTGGGCGTCGGCGCCACCGTGGAGACCGTCGAACACGGCCCCCTCGCCAGCGCCTCCGCCAGCAAGTAGCCCCTGCTCCACCCAGCACCGCGGTCCCGTTCCGGGCCCGGTGCTTCTTGCTTTCCGCTCCCCGGCGGCGGAGCCGGGGCGGCACGGTGGGCGCCGCCGCCACGGCGGCGGTCCGCTACGCCGGCTGTCCGGGGCGGGAGTGGCGGCCGGTGCCGGGGGTGGGGTGGAGGTCGGGGGCCGGGGCGTAGCGCGCGGCCGGGGGGCGCAGGCGCCAGGCCGGGGGGCGGGTGGGGTGGGGGGTGGGGGTGATCAGGGCGAGGCGGTGGAGCACGTCGAGGGCGTCCCGCCGCAGGGCGGTGCGGTCGGCGAGGTAGCGGGCGGGGAGGCCGAACTCGTCCGCGATGTCGCCGAGGACGCCGTCTATCAGCGCGTCCGGGATCGGGACGTCGCCGGCCACCGGCTCGTCGGGCAGCGGGCGGACCTCCTCGACCAGGCGCTCGACCAGCAGCAGGGCGGCCTGGGTGAGGGTGCCCCCGCCGGGGAGGGCGAGGTCGGTGAGTTCGGCGGCCGGGTCGAGCAGCGCGACGCCCTCGGCCCGCAGTTCGGCCTCCAGTCCGAGGAACTCGGCGAGCGCCGCCGGTCCGCTCAGCCGGTGCTCGTCCAGCCAGGCGCGGTGGTCCTCGGGGAGGTCGGCGGCCAGGACGGCGGGCGTCTCGGCGAGCAGGCGGCGGACGGCGGTGGCGGGCTCGGCCTCGGCGGCGCGGCGGATCAGGTCGGCGGCGTCGTCGGCGAGGGCGGGCGGGCCGGCCGGGACGGCCCGGGCGAGTTCGCGGTCCACGGTCAGCACGAAGGAGTCGTCGGCCGGGCCCTCGGCCGGCAGCTCGCCGAGCACCTGCCAGCCGGCCAGCGCGGCCAGCGCCATGGCGAGGTCGGTCGGTTCGGCGGTGAGTTCGGGGGCGGCGGTGTTCATCGCGTCGAGCAGCCGCCGGTAGCCGAGCTCCTCCGGGGCGTCGACCAACAGGGCGAGCGCGAGGGCGAGTTGGGCGTACCCGGCCGGGGTGAACGGAGTGCCGGTGACGGGGTGTTCGAGGCGGCGCGCGGCGCCGGGGCCCAGGCCGGCCTTGCAGAGCCGGGCGTGCCAGGGGCCGACCACGAGGCGGTAGCCGAGCAGGGTGTCGAAGCGCTCGGCGAGCCAGTCGCGGTGACGGCGGATCAGCGGGAAGCCGTCGGCGTGCGGGCCGGAGGCGGTGACCAGCGGGTGGGCGAGCAACAGCCGGGCGGCGATCCGGCGTTCGGCCGCCGGGAGCTCCTCGCCGGAACGATCCTGCGCCACGACGGTGGGCGGTGCCACCCGCGTGCGTTCGGGCCTGCGGTGCCGGCCCGGCCGGCCCGTCTTGGCACCCGACCGGACGACGGGCAGGGCGGCGTCGTCGCGCCGGGCGCGGCGCAGTCCGCCCTCGGTGCGGTCCTCGCGGGGGCGTACGGGCGTGGCCAAGTGCGCGGTGGGGCCGTGCCACCAGCTGACGCCGGGATCGGCGGCGGGCTCGGCGGCGGTGCCGAGGTGGCGGGCGGGGTAGAGGCCGAAGGAGGCGGTGCAGAGGTCGTCGGCGGTGCCGGGGGTGGCGGCGGCGAACCAGTGGGCCAGGCGCAGCAGCCCCGGGTCGGGCGAGAGCGTCGTGTCGACGGCCGGAGCGGCCGACGCCTGCGGGCCGTCAGCACCGCTCCCCATGGCCGCCCCCGGCGTCCTGTCAGCGGGACCGGAGGAGCGGCCCGCGTCGGACCCGGAGGCACCACCGGCGTCGGGACCAGCCTCGGGACCGGCTTCGCGTACGGCGAGGACGGCGGCGGCGGTTCCCCGCCCTGCCCCGCCCGTGCGTCCGTCCGGCCTGCCGGCGGCCACCCGGGTGGCGCCGACCGCGTAGTCCTGCTGATCCATGTCGGGGTCCAGACTAGACGGTGCCCGGGCCACCCGACCGCAGCAACCGCCCTCCTGAGGAACTCTCCGCAAGAGCCCTCGAAGCGGCCGCCCGCGCTCCGCTCACCGGCCGCCCCGTCATCCGCCGCACCCCGCCCGGGTTACGCACCGGTAACCGACCCTTCCACCGCCGGTCCGGCTCCTCTAGGGTCGGTCCGAAGCAGCGGATCACCGAGAGGCGCACGCATGACCGTCCGTACCACCACCCGCGTCGGCCTCGGGGCGCGCCTGCGCTCGGCCACCGGCCTGCTGGGCGGCTTCGCGGCCACCTCGGCGGCGCACCTGGGCGCGATCGCCTCCGGCGCCTCGGTGCTCCAGAACGCCACCAAGCCGGCCCTGATGCCGCTGCTGGCCGCGCACAGCGTGGCGGCGGCCGCGAAGGCCGGGCGGGAGGCGCCGAAGCTGCTGGCACCGGCGCTGCTGCTGAGCGCGGGCGGCGACGTGCTGCTCCAGCTGAAGAACGACCCCGCGTTCCTCGCGGGCATGGGCTCGTTCGCGGCGGCGCACGTCTGCTACGTGACGATGTTCGTCCAGCGCGGCGCGCTCACCGACCGCCGCCGGGCCCTGGTGGTCGCGGCCGCGTACGCGACGGCCTGGGTGGCCCTGGTCGGGCAGCTCTGGCCGGACCTCGGGGACCTGCGCGTCCCGGTGGCCGGCTACAGCCTGCTGCTCGCGTCGACGGCCGTCACCTCGGCCGGGCTGGGCTGGCGGACCGGGCTGGGCGGGGCGCTGTTCCTGCTCTCCGACACGCTGATCGCCACCCAGCTGGCGAAGTGGCGGGAGCTGCCGGGCCATCAGTTCTGGATCATGGCGACCTATGTGCTGGCCCAGTACCTGCTGGCCGACGGCACCCTCCGCCACCAGGACCGACTGCACCGCGAGGGCGCCGAACCGCGGACCGCCTGACGCACCGGCGCTCCGGAGAACCGGCACGCCGTCCCGACACGCCGCCGCGCCGCCGATCCCGTCGGGATCCAGCGGCGCGGCGCAGGGGCGCAGTGGGGCGCGAGGCCTTCAGGCACCGCGCCTCCGCAGCAGCCAGAAGCCGCCGACACCGCCCGCGACCAGCGCGAGGCCGCCGGCCAGCTCCCCCGGGTTCGCCGCGACCGAACCGCCGAGGCCGGTCTGCACGGCACCGTGCGGGGCGACCTGCTGGTTGCCGGCGCCGGACTGCCCGAGCGAACCGGCCCACTCCCCCGCGGCCTCGCCCCACTCGCCGAGACCCGGGTTCTTCTGGGGGTTCTTGTCGCCGCCCTTGTCGCCGCCCCTGTCGGGCACGGCCACGGTGGTGACCGTGACGCTGGTGGCGAAGGCCCCGCCGTCCGGGCAGGTGCCGTCGACCTTGCTGTCCCCGGCGTGCTGGCCGGCCAGCCGGGCGGAGCCGCTGTGCTTGCCGTCGGGGCCCAGGGTGAGGGTCGCCGGCCCGCCCTCGAAGGCGGCGGAGCGGGCGGTGATGGTCTTGGCGTCGGGCTTGTCCGACTTCTCGCAGGAGACCGTGACCGTCACGGTCTGGCCCGGTGCGGCCTGGGACGGGCTGACCGACGCGGAACCGTCCCTGGCGGATGCGAGGGGGGCCGTCAGGCCGGTCAGCGCCGTCGCGCCGATCAGGGCGGCGGCGGCCGTACGCATGGGGCGCATACCGGAACCTCCGGGATTCTCGGGCGCAGCCGGGGACTCCCATGTCCACGTGGTCGAGCAACTGCACCCGGTCATTCACCGACGGTAGGGACGCGCCCCACGCTCGGCCAGCGCTCACGACCGTTCGGGTTACGACCCGTGACCCGTCGTGACGCCCGCGGCGGGGCTCAGCCGTGGCGCTCACCCGGAGTGGCGCTCACGCGGTGCGGCTCAGAGGTCGAGGTCCACCACGACCGGCGCGTGGTCCGAGGTGCCCTTGCCCTTGCGGGCCTCGCGGTCCACGTAGCTGTCGGTGACGGCCTCGACGAAGGGCTTGTTGGCGTAGGTGAGGTCGATCCGCATGCCCCGGTTCTTGGGGAAGGCCAGCTGGCGGTAGTCCCAGTAGGTGTACGGGTGGTCGTACTTGAGCGGGCGGGGCAGCACGTCCTGGAGGCCGATCCCGTCGAGGGCCGCCAGTGCGGCGCGCTCGACCGGGGTGACGTGGGTGAGGCCCTCGAAGGCGGCGGCGTCGAAGACGTCGTCGTCGGTCGGGGCGATGTTGAAGTCCCCGAGGACGGCGAACGGGCGGGGGCCGGCGGCGTCCTCGGTGGCGGCCTTGCGCAGCGCCTCCAGCCACTCCAGCTTGTACTGGTAGTGCGCGTGGCCGACCTCGCGGCCGTTCGGCACGTAGACCGACCAGACCCGGACCGGGCCGCAGGTGGCGGCGATGGCGCGCGGCTCGACCTCGGGCAGCAGGGCGCCGTCGGCGAAGTAGCCGGGCTGGTCGGGGAGGCCGCGCACGACGTCGTCCAGGCCGATCCGGGAGACGATCGCGACGCCGTTCCAGCGGCCGTTGCCGTGCGCGGCCGTCTCGTAGCCGAGCTCGCGGACCGCCTCGTACGGGAAGGCGTCGGCCGCGCACTTGAGCTCCTGGAGGCAGAGCACGTCGGGCTTGGCGCTCTCCAGCCACTCCAGGAGCTTGGGCAGCCGCGCGGTGACGGAGTTGATGTTCCAGGTGGCGATGCGGACGGTCACGGCGGGCGGCCTTCCCGGTGGTTCGGTGCGGACGGACATGCAGTCGGGCATACGGACGGGGTGGGCCGCCCCTCGTGAGGGAGGCCCACCCCGAACATACCGCCCGGCACCGACAGGCCGGCCCGGTCAGCCCGCGGGCCGGACCACCGCGGCCGAGCCGCCGCCGCGCCGCACCGGCTCGGCGGCGGCCACCCAGCGGCCGTCCGGCAGCCGTTCCACGCCGGTGGCGGCACCGATCTCGCCGCCGTTGACGAAACTGTGTCCGAGGCCCTCCAGCGCGGCCCGCTCGGGCAGCGCCAGGAAGGCGGGCTCGGCCTGGGTGGTGGCGCTGTTGCGCTGGCTGGCGCGCGGGGCGGCGATGGCCTGCTCCAGGCTCAGGCCCCGGTCGAGCCGGCCGAGCAGCACCTGGAGGGTGGTGGTGATGATGGTCGCGCCGCCGGGGCTGCCGGTGGCCAGCAGCGGCTCGCCGTCGCGCAGCACGACCGTCGGGGACATCGAGGAGCGCGGCCGCTTGCCCGGGCCCGGCAGGTTGGGGTCGGGGACGCCCGGGGCGAGCGGGGTGAAGTCGAAGTCGGTCAGCTCGTTGTTGAGCAGGAAGCCCCGGCCGGGGACGGTGATGCCGCTGCCGCCGGTCTGCTCGATGGTGAGCGTGTAGGAGACGATGTTGCCCCAGCGGTCGGCGACCGTCAGGTGGGTGGTGTTGGGGCCCTCGTACGGCTCGGGGACGGCCTGGCCGGTGTCGGCGCAGGCGGCCGGGTGGCGCGGGTCGCCGGGGGCGAGCGGGCTGGTCAGCGCGTGGTCCGGGCTGATCAGGCAGGCCCGGGAGGCGGCGTAGCGCTCGGAGAGCAGTTCCCTGGTGGGGACGTCGCTGAAGGCCGGGTCGCCGACCCAGCGGTTGCGGTCGGCGAAGGAGATCCGGGAGGCCTCCAGGAAGTGGTGGTAGTACTGGGTGCCGCTGTACGTGGAGACGTCGCCGCCGTCCTCCAGGATGTTGAGCGCCTCGCCGACGGTGGTGCCGCCGGAGCTGGAGGGGGCCATCGCGTAGACGTCGTAGGCGCCGTGGGAGACGTGGGTGGGCGCCTGGTCGCGGACCCGGTAGTCGGCGAGGTCGGTGGTGTCGACCCTGCCGGGGCGGGCGGTGCGGCCGGACGCCGGGTCGACCGGCGGGTGCTGCACGGTGTTGGCGATGTCCTTGGCCAACTCGCCCTGGTAGAAGGCCTTGACGCCGTCCTTGGCGAGCAGCCGGTAGGTGGCGGCGAGGTCGGGGTTGCGCAGCACGCTGCCGGTCTCGGGGGGCTTGCCGTTCGGCAGGTAGAGCGCGGCGGTGGCCGGGAAGTCCTTGAACCGGGCGTAGTTGTCGGCGGTCTGGCCGCGGAAGGTGTCGTCGACGACGAAGCCGTGGTCGGCGATCCGCTCGGCCGGTTCGAGGTTCTGGGCGAGCGAGCGGGTGCCCCACTTGCGCAGTGCGGCGTCCCAGGTGGCGGGGGTGCCGGGGACTCCGACGGACAGGCCGCTGGTGACGGCGTCGGCGAAGGGCAGCGGTTTGCCGTCCTCCAGGAACAGGCCGCTGTCGGCGGTGCGCCCGGCCGTCTCCCGGCCGTCGATGGTGTGCACCCGGCCGGTGGCGTGGTCGTAGTAGACGAAGTACCCGCCGCCGCCGATGCCGGAGGAGTACGGCTCGGTGACCCCGAGGGCCGCGGCGGCGGCGACGGCCGCGTCCACCGCGTTGCCGCCCTTGCGCAGCACCTCGATGCCGGCGGCGGTGGCGTCGGCGTCGACGGTGGCGACCGCTCCGCCCCGGCCCACCGCCTCGGGCACCTTCGTCGGCGGGGTCGCGGCGCCGGCCGGTCCGACACCGGACCAGACCAGCGCGGTGGCGAGCAGCAGTGGTGGTGCGAGACGGGTCAGAGCCCTCATCCGAATCCTCCTGAGTCTGCGTCAACTCAGTTGTTCCACAGGAGGGATGATCCGACAACCACACCGCGCCGCTACCAACGGGTAGTTGGCGGGGCGGGCGGGGGCGCCAGGAGAACAGCCGGCAGGCGCCCCCACCCCGCTACAGCGCGCTGCGCTCCACCCGCCGCCGCTTGATCGTGCGGAAGCGCCGCGCCACCTGCCGGGCCAGGTCGGCCGCGCCGACCAGGCCGGCCTCGTTGCCGAGGGCGGCGTGCACGATGGCGGCCTCCGGGCGGAAACCGCGCCCGGTGAGGGTGCGGCGGAAGGTGTCCCGGGCCGGACCGAGCAGCAGGTCACCGGCCTCGGAGACCCCGCCGCCGATCACGAAGCGGCCCGGGTCCAGCGCGGCGGCCAGGTTGGCGATGCCGACGCCGAGCCAGGTGCCGACCTCGTAGAGCAGCTCGGTCGCGACCGGGTCGCCCTCCTGGGCGGCCTCGGTGACCAGCGGCCCGGTGATGCCCTCGACCGTGCCGCCCGCCCGGGCCAGCAGCGGCTGCACCACCGGCGACTCCTCGGCGACCAGCTCGCGCGCGTCGCGCACCAGGGCGTTGCCGGAGGAGTACTGCTCCCAGCAGCCCCGGTTGCCGCACGGGCAGCGGTGGCCGCCGGGCAGCACCTGCATGTGCCCGAACTCGCCCGCCAGGCCGTACTTGCCGCGGTCCACGTAGCCGTCCCGGACCACCGCGCCGCCGATGCCGGTGCCCAGGGTGAGCATCACCATGTGGTCCTCGCCGCGCCCGGCGCCGAAGCGCCACTCGGCCCAGGCGGCCGCGTTGGCGTCGTTCTCCACGATCACCGGGAACCGCAGCCGCTCGCTGAGCGCCTCCCGGAGCGGCTCGTTGCGCCAGTTGAGGTGCGGGGCGAACAGCACCTTGGAGCGGTCGGCGTCGACCCAGCCGGCCGCGCCGATGCCCACGGCGTGGACGTCGTGCCGGTCGGCGAGCTGGAGCACCAGCTCGACGATGACGTCCTCGACCACCTTGGGGCTCTTGCTCTTGTGCGGCGTGTCCGTGCGCAGCTTCTCCAGCACCTTGCCCTCGCCGTCCACCACCCCGGCGACCACCTTGGTGCCGCCGATGTCGACACCGATCGTGGGCAGCCGCAGTATCCCGGCGGGCAGGGCGCGGCGGCGGCGCTCGGCGCGCGGGCCGAGGCCGAGCAGGGTCGGCAGGACGGGTGGCCGGGTGCTGCCTTGGGAGCCGGTCACGGCTGCGGACGCTCCTCACGGGTGTCGGGTTCTCGGGGGTCGGATTCTCCGGAAGCCGATTCTCCGCCACCGGGGAGCCCGGTGCCGGAGCCGCCGGGGGCGGAGCCGCGGGGGTCGGAGAGCGACGGTCGGGCCAGCTCGTGCGAGAGCTCGGCGAGGTCGGAGCCGCCGGCCATCTCGGTGGTGAGCTGTTCGAGGCTGATCTCGGCACGCGGATGGCTGCCCGCCATCCGGCCCCGCCGGAGCAGGGTGAAGTGGTCGCCGACCAGGTACGCGTGGTGCGGGTTGTGGGTGATCAGCACGACCCCGAGCCCGGCGTCGCGGGCGGCGGTGACGTACTTGAGCACCACCCCGGACTGCTTGACGCCGAGCGCGGCGGTGGGCTCGTCCAGGATCAGCACCTTGGCGCCGAAGTGCACCGCGCGGGCGATCGCCACGCACTGGCGCTGCCCGCCGGAGAGGGTGCCGATCGGCCGGTCGACGTCGTACAGGTCGATGCCCATCCGCGCGAGCGCGTCGCGGGTGGTGGCGCGCATCCCCTCGGCGTCCAGCCGCAGGCCGCCCCAGCGGCGCATGCCCTGCTCGGAGCCGAGGAAGAAGTTGCGCCAGACCGGCATCAGCGGGACGACCGCGAGGTCCTGGTAGACGGTGGCGATGCCGCGGTCCAGGGCCTGGCGCGGGGAGTCGAAGCGGACCGCCTCGCCGCCGACGGTGACGGTGCCCTCGTCGTGCTGGTGCAGCCCGGAGATGATCTTGATCAGGGTGGACTTGCCGGCCCCGTTGTCGCCGAGCACGCAGCTGATCTCGCCGGCCCGCAGGGTCAGCGAGACGTCCTGGAGCGCCCGGACGGTGCCGTAGCTCTTGCCGACGCCGTCGAGGGAGAGCAGTTCGGTACCCATGGCTTCCGTGTTCGTCGCGGCCCCCGTGAGGTCCGTGTTCATCGCGGCCCCCGCTCGGCCCGGCGCTTGACGTAGGCGTTCAGCAGCGCGGCCAGCAGCAGCATCGCGCCGAGGAAGAACTTGAACCAGTCCGGGTTCCACTGGGCGTAGATGATCCCCTTGCTGGCCATGCCGAAGATCAGCGCGCCGAGCGCGGAGCCGACCACCGAGCCGTAGCCGCCGGTGATCAGGCAGCCGCCGATGACCGCCGCGACGATGTAGATCAGCTCGTTGCCGACGCCCTCGCCGGACTGCACGGTGTCGAAGGAGAACAGCAGGTGCTGGCCGAGCACCCAGGCGCCGAAGCCGACACCCAGGTACAGCAGGGTCTTCGTCCGGGCGACCGGCACGCCGACCGCGCGGGCCGCGTCCGCGTCGCCGCCGACCGCGAAGATCCAGTTGCCGAAGCGGGTGCGCAGCAGCACCCAGCTGCCGACCACGAGCAGGCCGAGCCACCACCAGACGGTGGCCTTGACGGTCAGCCCGCCGACGGTCACCTCGGAGGCGAACAGCCAGCGGCAAGCGGCGAAGCCCTCCATGTCGGAGATCGACTTGGTGGAGACGGTGCCGGAGATCGCCTTGGTGACGCCCAGGTTGGCGCCGGTCAGCATCAGGAAGGTGCCGAGCGTGACGATGAAGCTGGGCAGCCTGGTGCGGCCGAGCATCCAGCCGTTGAACCCGCCGATGGCCAGCGTGGTCGCCAGCGAGACCAGCACGCCGACCCAGGTCACCGCAGTGAACTGGTACGAGACCATCGAGGAGGTCAGCGCGGCGGTGGTGACCAGCACGCCGGCCGACAGGTCGAACTCGCCGCCGATCATCAGCAGCGAGACCGGCACCGCCATGATCCCGATGGTGGAGGCCGCGTACAGCACGGTGCCCAGCGAGGAGACCCGCAGGAACGGTTCGGCGACGACGGCGAAGACCGTGAAGACCGCGACGGCGGCGATCAGCGAGCCCAGCTCGGGGCGGGCGAGAAGCCGCCGCAGGGCCGGTGGACGGCCGTCGACCAGGCCGTCGTGGGCGAGGAGGTCGGGGGTGCTCACCTGGTCCCCCTCGCGACGTACTCGGCGAGCGCGTCGGCGTTGTCCTTGGTCAGGATCTGCGGACCGGTCTCGACGGGCTTGCCGCCGCCGAGCATGTTCAGGTTGTACTTGTACAGCCAGACCAGGTCGACGCCGGTGTAGCCCTGGAGGTAGGGCTGCTGGTCGACGGCGAAGCCGACGCTGCCGGACTTGAGCCCGGACACCACCTGCGTGCCCAGGTCGAAGGTGTCCAGTTCGACGGTGCGGTGAGCGTCCTGGACGGCCTGGAGGCCGGTGGCGGCCATCGGGCCGGAGAGGGTCAGCACGGTGTCGATGGACGGGTCGGCCTGCAGCTTGGCGGAGATCGCGGCGCGGGCGTCGGGCATGTCGACGCCGTTGACGTAGAGCACCTGGAAGGCTCCGCCGGACTTGGACTGGGCGCCGGAGCAGCGCTGCTCCTGGCCGACGTTGCCCTGCTCGTGGATCACGCAGAGCACGTTCTTGCGGCCGCGCGAGGCCAGCTCGGTACCGGCCGCCTGGCCGGCGGTGGACTCGTCCTGACCGATGTGGGTCAGCGCGCCGAACTTCTGCGAGTACTCCTGGCCGGAGTTGATCGTGATCACGGGGATGCCGGCGGCCTTGGCCTTGCCGAGGACGTCCGCCATCGCGTCGCCCTTGGCGAGGGTGACCAGCAGGCCGTCGACCTTCTGGTCGATGGCGGCCTGGACGAGCTGGACCTGGTTCTGGGTCTGCGCGTCGTTGGAGTACAGGAAGGTGATGTTGTCCTTGGCGGCGGCCTGCTCGGCGCCCTTGCGCACAGTGTCCCAGAAGGCGTCGCCGGCTCCGGCGTGGGTCACCATGGCGACCTTCCAGCGCGGAGTCGAGACGGCGCCGCCGCCGGTGGCCGCGGCCTTGGCGCGGGCCTCCTCGGCGCGTCTGCCTCCAGTACTGCTGCAACCGGCCACGGCGACCGCGAGTGCCAGGACGGCACACGCGGGCCAGAGGCGGTGGGACGGGCGAAAGCGGGTGATGCTCATCCCCATAGTCTCCCTGCCCGTGCCGCGCGGTATCGCACCGCCTCGCCCGGCAGCGCGAACGGCCTGGGAGGTAAGGTGCCCCGGGGGACCTTTCCTGGTAGTTCGCTGAACATCTGGTCCGGACGACGTCCGTTCGGGTGGCAGACTAGGCGCCGATCCGAAGGCGGTTCATCACAAGAAAGTGATGTTCCTCTCAGGTTCCGCACAGATTCGGACGGCAACCGATCACCGGTCCATCGCCGTCTGATGCCATTGACGTGCGTTCGGGCGAGTGGGCCCCGGGCGGCGTGCGACCCGGATACGAGAACTCGATGGAACTGACAGGTACGCCATTCTTCCTCCTCACCGTCATCCTGGTGCCGGTGTCCATCACAGTGGCGTTGCTGTTCTGGGGGAAGGTCGGCGGCCCGCAGCCGGTACGCTACCTCACCCGGATCGTCATGATCATGTTCTGCCAGGTCACCGCCGTCCTGATGGTCTTCGTGATGGTCAACAACGCCAACCTGATCTACGGCAACTGGGACGACCTGCTCGGCACCGGCAACCACGTCCGCGCGGTGCCCGTGGTGGCGCCGGTCGACCCGGCCGCGGCCGCCGCCGGCGGCCAGGGCGCCGAGCCCGCCAAGGAGCCGCAGAAGGTCAAGCAGAGCTTCGGCGGCGTGAACGACCCGCTCGTCCCGAACGACGTGCAGCGGACCGAGCTCAAGGGCCAGGTGTCCGGGGTCGACGGCGAGGTGCTGGTCTGGCTGCCGCCGCAGTACAACGACCCGGCGTTCAAGGACAAGAAGTTCCCCGTGGTCGAGCTGATCCCGGGCTACCCCGGCTCCTCCTCCACCTGGTACGGCACCCTCAAGGTCTCCGAGCAGCTCAAGCCGCTGATGCAGCAGGGCAAGGTCGCCCCGTTCATCCTGGTCTCGCCCCGCACGAAGCTGCTGAACAACCAGGACGCCGGCTGCACCGACATCCCCGGCAAGATCAACGCCGACGCCTGGGTCACCCGCGACGTCCCGCAGATGGTGCTGGACAACTTCCGCGCGGACCCGTCCGCGGACCGCTGGGCGATCGCCGGCTACTCGGCCGGCGCGCACTGCGCGGCCAAGCTGTCGCTGGCCCACCCCAACCGGTACCGGGCCGCCATCGCGATGTCCGGCTACAACGACCCGGCCCAGGAGCCGGACTCCCTGGTCGGCAAGGACGCCAAGCTGCGCGAGGCCAACAACCCGGTCAACATCCTGAAGACCGCCCCGCAGCCGCCGAAGGTCGCCCTGCTGGTCAGCGGCTCCAAGGGCGACGGCTACGAGGACGGCGAGGCGATCCGCGCCGCGGCCAAGGCCCCGACCACCGTCCAGGTCGAGGAGGGCACCGGCCCGCACACCACCGAGCAGTGGAAGAAGATGGTCCCCGCCGCCTTCCAGTGGCTGACCTCGGTCATCCCGGTCCAGTAGGCCGGCCGGCGACAGCGAACCGTACGGGAAGGGCCCGCCGCGACCGAGGTCGCGGCGGGCCCTTCCGCTTGTCCGGACGCGGCGTCAGGCCAGCTCCAGCGCCAGGTAGAAGTCCACCCGGTCCTCCAGCCGGGAGAGGTCACGCCCGGTCAGCTCCTCGATCCGGCCGATCCGGTACCGCAGGGTGTTCACGTGGACGTGCAGTTGGGCGGCGCAGCGGGTCCAGGAGCCGTCCGAGCGCAGGAAGGCCTCCAGGGTGCGGACCAGGTCCGCCTGGTGCTCGATGTCGTACGCGATCACCGTGTCCAGCAGCCGGCTGCGGAAGGCGCGGCGCACCTCGTCCGGGACGGCGGCCAGCAGCAGGACGTGCGAGGCGAGCTCCTCGGGGCCCGCGACACAGACCCGGCCGACCCGGGAGGCGGCGATCCGGCGGGCGTGCCGGGCCTCCTCCAGGGCGCCGCGCAGGCCGCCGGCCCCGGCCGCGGGGGCGGAGACGCCGAGGGTGATCCGGCCCTCCGAGCCGAGCCCGGCCTCCAGCGGGGCGAGCAGTTCGCGCAGGGCGTCGGCGGGCACCGGGGCGTCCAGGACGGGCAGCACCACCACGGCGCCGGTGCCCGTCCCGGCGACCAGGGCGCGGTCGGAGGCGCCGCCGAGCGCCTCCTCCAGCACCGCCCGTACGGCGCCCTCCGGCAGGCCGGTGCCCTCGGCGCTGAGCACCAGCCAGGAGCCGTCCTCCGCCTGGGACTTGGCCCCGGGGCCCTCGTAGCGGGCGGCCATCGCCGAGGAGGCGTACAGGGCGCGGCCGACCTCGGCCGGGTCGGCGTCGCGGCGCAGCAGGGCGAGCAGTTCGTCGGCGAGGCGGCGGCGCAGCCGGCGGCCCTCGTCGCGGCGGTGGCGCTCGGCGGCGACCAGCCGGGCCAGGTTCTCGGCGAGCTGCTGGCGCTTGGTGGTCCACTCGGTGACGTCGCCGGCCACCGCCAGCACCCAGTCGGCCAGCAGGCCGCCGCCGGCCGGCGGCTCGTCGTGCTCGGCGGAGGCCGGGGCGGGCAGCAGCGAGAAGGAGCCGGCGGCCAGCCGGGCCCGGTGCGGCGGGCGGCGGCGCTGGCGCTGGGCGGCGAGGTGGGCGCGGACCAGCTGGTCGCGGTCCTGGGCGGAGAGCCGGTCGGCGGGGCCGGCGATCACCGCGCCGGTCGGGGTGAGCACCCAGCAGTCCAGGTCGAGGTCGCCGCCGAGCAGGTCGAGCACCGCGTCCAGTCCGCCGCCGCCGGCCGCCGAGACCAGCAGGCGGTGCCGGTCGACCAGGGCGGCGAGGTCGGCGGCGCGGTCGGCGGAGACCTGGCGGCCGATGAACTCGGTGACGGTGCCGAAGGCGATGTCGTCGGGGACGGCGAGCAGCGGCATCCGGTGCCGGCGGCAGGCCTCGACCAGGTCCTCGGGCACCGGGCCGACCTCGGCCTCGCCGGCCGCCAGGGCCACCGCGCCGCCGGCCGCGAGGGTGCGGACGAAGCGCTCGGAGTCGGCCGGGACGGTGCGCCAGAGCATGCCGGTGAGCACCAGTTCGCCGCCGTGCAGGTAGCGGCCCGGGTCCTGGAGGTCCGTCGTCATCACACCGCTGACCTGCCGGTCCAGCTCTTCCTCGGCCGCGAGCAGGCGCAGTCGCGGGGCGCCGGGGGCGAGCAGGTCACGGACGCGCATCCGCGGACTCCTTAACGGGGGCTTGGGGGGAGGGTGAAGGGGTAACGATAGGGCCTGTCCGGCCGGGCGTCCGCCCGGGTCCGTAGCCCGCGCGTCACGGCCGGATTACGGTCGTAGGTAGCACCCGGCGGACACCTGGGCTGCGAGGTTCTCCTCCTTAGAGGAACGTACAGGATGCCGGGCGGGCTCACAGCCGGGGCTTCATGCCATCGGTGACTGCCAGCGGGCCGCGTCGCGGCGGTTCACTGGGCGACACGCCGCCGGGCACCCGGCGGGCGACGACTTGAGGAGACACCCGCATGGAGTTCCTTCGGCCCGCCACCTGGGACGAGGCACTCGCGGCGAAGGCCGAGTACCCGACCGCGCTGCCCGTTTCGGGCGGCACGGACGTCATGGTCGAGCTGAACTTCGACGTGCACCGGCCATCCGCGATTCTCGACCTGAACCGCATCACCGAACTCGCCGAATGGTCGAACGACGGCGAGGTGGTGAGGCTCGGCGCCGCGGTCCCGTACGCCCGGATCATCTCGGAGCTGTCCGGTCCGCTGCCCGGGCTGGCCCTGGCGGCCCACACCGTCGGCTCGCCGCAGATCCGCAACCGCGGCAGCGTCGGCGGCAACCTCGGCGCGGCCTCCCCGGCCGGCGACTCGCACCCGGCGCTGCTCGCGGCCGGGCGGGACGTGTTCGTCGAGGCGGCCTCGGTGCGCGGCACCCGGCTGATCCCGATCGACGACTTCTACGTCGGGGTGAAGCGCAACCTGCTGGAGGCCGACGAGCTGATCCGGGCCGTGCTCATCCCGGTGGCGGACGGGCCGCAGCAGTTCTCGAAGATCGGGACCCGCAACGCCATGGTGATCGCGGTCTGCGCGTTCGGCTTCGCCCTGCACCCGCGGAACGGGACCGTCGGCACCGGCATCGGTTCGGCCGCCCCCACACCGCGCCGCGCCGTCGAGGCCGAGGAGTACCTCCAGGGCGTGCTCGCCGAGCGCGGGCTGTGGGAGTCCGGGGAGCTGCTGGGAGCCGAGGTGGTCCAGCGCTTCGGCGAGCTGGTGAAGGCCGCGGCCTCGCCGATCGACGACGTCCGCGGCACCGCCGACTACCGCCGGCACGCGCTCGCCGTGATGGCCCGCCGCACCCTCACCTGGACCTGGAACGACTACGGCAAGCAGATCAGGAGCGCGGCATGAAGGTCACTTTCACCGCCAACGGCAGGCCCGTCGAGGCCGACGACGTGTGGGAGGGCGAGAGCCTGCTGTACGTGCTGCGCGAGCGGGTCGGCCTGCCCGGCTCGAAGAACGCCTGCGAGCAGGGCGAGTGCGGCTCCTGCACCGTCTACCTGGACGGCCTCCCGGTCTGCTCCTGCCTGGTCGCGGCCGGCCAGGTGCAGGACCGCGAGGTGCGCACGGTCGAGGGCCTGGGCACGGAGGACGGCGAACTGGGCCTGGTCCAGCAGGCGTTCGTCGACGCCGGCGCCGTCCAGTGCGGCTTCTGCACCCCCGGCCTGCTGGTGCAGACCGACGCGCTGCTGGCCGAGGACCCGCAGCCGAGCGACGACGACATCCGCGAGGCGCTGTCCGGCAACCTGTGCCGCTGCACCGGCTACGAGAAGATCATGGACGCGGTGCGGCTGGCCTCGGCCCGCACGTGCGCGGGGACGGAGGGCGCGGCATGAGCGCGCGGACCATCCAGGGGCAGAAGAACCTGCAGAACATCAACCAGGCGGCCAAGGACGGCATCGGCGGCTCGCCGCTGCGCCCGGACGGCAACCTGAAGGTCCGGGGCGAGTTCGCCTACTCCTCCGACCTGTGGCACGAGGACATGCTCTGGGGCACGGCGCTGCGCTCGCCGCACCCCCGGGCGAACATCCTCTCGGTGGACGTCTCCGAGGCGCTCAAGGTGCCCGGGGTGTACGCGGTGCTGACGCACGAGGACATCCCCGGCTCGAAGTACTACGGCCTGGAGATCCAGGACCAGCCGGTCCTGGCCATCGACCGGATCCGCTACCACGGCGAGGCGATCGCGCTGGTCGCCGCCGACCACCCGGAGACGGCCCGCCGGGCGGTGAAGAAGATCGCGGTCGAGTACGAGGTGCTCACCCCGATCGTCACCGAGGAGCAGTGCCTCGACCCGGAGACGTACGGGTACGTGCACGAGCCGCACGAGTACAAGTCCCACGCGTACGGCAACATCTGCCACGAGCAGCGGCTGGTCTCCGGCCGCGGCGTGACCGACGAGGTGCGGGCGCTGGCGGACGTGGTCGTCAGCGGCGACTACGAGGTCGGCATGCAGGACCAGGCCTTCCTCGGCCCGGAGTCCGGCCTCGCGGTGCCCGCCGAGGACGGCGGCATCGACCTCTACATCGCCACCCAGTGGCTGCACGTCGACCGCCAGCAGATGGCGCCGGTGCTGGACCTGCCGGAGGAGAAGGTCCGGCTGACCCTGGCCGGCGTGGGCGGCGCGTTCGGCGGCCGTGAGGACCTGTCGATGCAGATCCACGCCTGCCTGCTGGCCCAGCACACCGGCAAGCCGGTCAAGATCGTCTACTCCCGGGACGAGTCCTTCTTCGGCCACGTCCACCGCCACCCGGCGCGGATGCACTACGAGCACGGCGCCACCCGGGACGGCCGGCTGGTCTACGCCGACTGCCGGATCGTGCTGGACGGCGGCGCGTACGCCTCCGCCTCCCCCGCCGTGGTCGGCAACGCGGCCTCGCTCGGGCACGGCCCGTACGTGATCCCCAACGTGCGGATGCACGCCATCGCGCTGTACAGCAACAACCCGTCCTGCGGGGCGATGCGCGGCTTCGGCGCGGTGCAGGCGGCGTTCGGCTACGAGTCGCAGATGGACAAGCTGGCCGCCGCACTGGGCATGGACCCGGTGGAACTGCGGCAGCTCAACGCGATGTCCGAGGGCGACTTCATGCCCACCGGCCAGCAGATCGACTCCCCCGCGCCGGTGGCCGAACTACTGCGGCGGGCCAAGGAGATGCCGCTGCCGCCGCCGCTGGACACCGAGCACCTGGACGTGCGCCGGCTGCCCGGCGCGCTGTCCAACACCTCGCACGGCGAGGGGATCGTCCGCGGCGTCGGCTACTCGGTCGGCATCAAGAACGTCGGCTTCTCCGAGGGCTTCGACGACTACTCCACCGCCCGGGTGCGGCTGGAGGTGATCGGCGGCGAGCCGGTCGCCATGGTGCACACCGCGGCGGCCGAGGTCGGCCAGGGCGGCGTCACCGTGCACGCCCAGATCGCCCGCACCGAGCTGGGCGTCGAGCAGGTCACCATCCACCCGGCCAACACCGAGGTGGGGTCGGCCGGTTCGACCTCCGCCTCGCGCCAGACGTACATGACCGGCGGGGCGGTGAAGCTGGCCGCCGAGGCGGTCCGCCGGGAGCTGTTCGACAAGGGGCGCCGGCGCTACGGCTGGACCCACGACGACCTGGTGCTGGCCGACGGCAAGGTGGTGTCGAAGAGCGCCGGCGCGCTGGTCTCCATCGTCGACCTGCTCGGCGACGAGGCCGTCGAGCAGACCCGCGAGCACCACCACCGGCCCACCCAGGCCTTCGACAAGGAGACCGGCCAGGGCTTCGGCCACGTCCAGTACACCTTCTGCGCCAACCGCGCGGTGGTGGACGTGGACGTGGAGCTGGGCCTGGTCAAGGTGGTCGAGCTCACCGCCGTCCAGGACGTCGGCAAGGCGCTCAACCCGCTCTCCGTGGTCGGCCAGATCCAGGGCGGCTGCACCCAGGCGCTGGGCCTCGCGGTGATGGAGGAGATCATCGTGCGGGAGGGCAAGGTGCGCAACGCCTCCTTCACCGACTACCTGATCCCCACCATCCTGGACACCCCGCCGATCCCGGTGGAGGTGCTCGAACTGCCCGACCCCAACGCCCCGTACGGGCTGCGCGGGGTCGGCGAGGCGCCGACCGTCTCGGCGACGCCGTCCATCGTGGCCGCCATCCGCAACGCCACCGGGCTGGCGCTCAACCGGATCCCGGTCCGGCCGGAGCACCTGACCACCGAACGGCCGCTCTGACGGCCCGAGTTCGTCCTCCCCGGGGCGGCGACCGTCTTCCCCGCCGCCCCGGGGACCCTAGGGCGTCCCCGCCACCCCGGAGGCGTCCCCGTACACCCGCTGCCCTGCCCACGCCGGGGCCCGCAGCGGTGCGCACCACCCTCTGATGCACCACACCCTCTGATGCACCGCGGGCACTCCCCCGCTGCTCATGAGTGCCCCCGTGAGTCGATACGTCCCCCTACGCCGCTTCGTTGACCGGCGGTCAGGTCGGCTCGCCCACCCCAACCCCCTTTGACACTTGGGATGGACATGACCAGAATCCCCACGGAGCCCGGCACCACCGAAGACAGACCCGCCGAGGACGGACCCGCCGGGAACGAACCCGGCACGTCGCCCCAGGAAGCCCCGCGCCCCACCGGCGCACTGGACGCCTACTTCAAGATCTCGGCCCGGGGATCGACCCTCGCCAACGAACTCCGCGGTGGGGTCACCACCTTCATGGCGATGGCGTACATCATCCTGCTCAACCCGCTCATCCTGAGCGGCGCGGACGCCACCGGCGCCAAACTGGACCCCGCCGCGCTGACCACCGCCACCGCGCTGGCCGCCGCCGTCACCACCGTCCTGATGGGCCTGGTCGGCAACGTGCCGCTCGCCCTCGCCGCCGGGCTCTCCGTCTCCGGCGCGGTCTCCGCGCTGGTCGTCCCGCACACCACCTGGGCGCAGGCCATGGGCCTGTGCGTGATCTACGGCCTGCTGATCGTGCTGCTGGTCGTCTCCGGGCTGCGCGAGCGGATCATGAACGGCATCCCGCTGCCGCTCAAGCACGCCATCACCATCGGCATCGGCCTGTTCGTCACGGTGATCGGCCTCTACAAGGCCGGGTTCATGCACACCGGCGGCCCCACCCCGCTCTCGCTCGGCCCGACCGGCGAGCTGTCCGGCTGGCCGGTGCTGGTCTTCTGCGTCACCCTGCTGGCGATCTTCGTGCTGATGGCGCGCGGCGTCCGCGGCGCGATCCTGCTCGGCATCGCCGGCGGCACCGTGCTCGCGGTGATCGTCAACCGGGCCGCCCACGTGCCCGCCGGGGCCTGGCGGAACTCGGTGCCGGTCTGGCCCGGCAGCCCCGTCTCCGCACCGGACTTCGGCCTGTTCGGCCACGTCGACCTGTTCGGCGCGTTCGGCGGCCACGGCATGGGCGCGATCAGCGCCTCGGTCGCCGTGTTCACCCTGGTGCTGGCCGGCTTCTTCGACGCGATGGCCACCATCATCGGCGTCGGCACCGAGGCCGGACTGGCCGACCGGCACGGCCGGATGCCCGGACTGTCCAAGGCGCTGTTCATCGACGGCGCGGGCGGCGCGGTCGGCGGCCTGGCGGGCGCCTCCGGGCAGACCGTCTTCGTCGAGTCCGCCACCGGCGTCGGCGACGGCGCCCGCACCGGACTCGCCTCCACCGTCACCGGCGCCCTGTTCGCGCTGATGCTGTTCTTCTCGCCGATCGCCGGGATCGTCCCGGTCGAGGTCGCCTCGGCCGCCCTGGTCGTGATCGGCTCGATGATGATGAGCCAGGCCCGGCACATCGACTGGTCCGACCGCGAGGTGGCCGTCCCGGCCTTCCTCACCTGCGTGCTGATGCCGTTCACGTACAGCATCACCGCGGGCGTCGCGGCCGGCGTCATCTCGTACACCGTCATCAAGGCCGGGCTGGGGCGCTGGCGCGAGCCCGGGGTGCTGATGTGGATCCTCACCGCGGTGTTCGTGGTGTACTTCGCGATCACCCCGGTCAAGTCCTGGCTGGGCGTGCACTAGGCACCCGGGCGCCTTCGCCCTGTTCGCGCCCGCGTCGGGCAGGACCGCCTCGGGTGCCACCGCCGCCGTACGGGATCGTTTCCCGTACGGCGGCGTCTCCCGCTACTGTCGAAACCGTGTAAGGAGCCTCCCCCATGCAGGACATCGCCGAGCAGCTGCGGGCCTGGCACGCGTCCGGGCGCTCCTTCGCCGTGGCCACCGTGGTCGGCGTCTCCGGCAGCGCTCCGCGCGACCCCGGGGCGGCGCTGGCCGTGGACGCGGACGGCGAGGCGGTCGGCAGCGTCTCCGGCGGGTGCGTCGAGGGCGCGGTGTACGAGCTGTGCCGGGCCGCCCTGGCGAGCGGCGAGCCGGTGCTGGAACGCTTCGGGTACAGCGACGAGGACGCCTTCGCGGTGGGTCTGACCTGCGGCGGCGTCCTGGACGTGTTCGTCCAGCCGGTGGTGCCGGGGGCCGACGCCGGGCTGGACACCGGGATCGCGCACATCGCGGCCGGCACACCGGTGGCCCTGGTCCGGGTGATCGCCGGACCGGGCGGGGCGGGCGGACCGGGCGGGCTGGTCGGGGCCACCCTGGCGGTCACCGCGGACGGCGTGGCCGGCGCGCTCTCACCCACCCCCTCGACGGTCGGCGCCCTCGAGCGGGCGATCGTCGTGCGGGCCCGGGCGATGCTGGAGGCCGGACGCACCGGTCGGCTGGTGCTCGGCCTGGACGGCCGCCCCTGCGACGAACACGGCCGGGGCACCGTCACCTGCTTCGTCGAGTCGTACGTGCCCGCGCCGCGGATGCTGGTGTTCGGGGCGATCGACTTCGCGGCCGCGGTGGTGCGGATCGGCAAGTTCCTCGGCTACCACGTGACCGTCTGCGACGCCCGGCCGGTCTTCGCCACCGCCCGCCGCTTCCCGGAGGCCGACGAGGTGGTGGTCGACTGGCCGCACCGCTACCTGGACTCCCAACTCGGCCGGATCGACGGACGCACCGTGCTCTGCGTGCTCACCCACGACGCCAAGTTCGACATCCCGCTGCTGGAACGCGCCCTGCGACTGCCGGTCGGCTACGTCGGCGCGATGGGATCGCGCCGCACCCACCGGGACCGCGCCGCCCGGCTCCGCGAGGCGGGGCTCACCGAGGCCGAACTGGCCCGGCTGCGCTCCCCGATCGGCCTGGACCTCGGCTCCCGCACCCCGGAGGAGACGGCGGTCTCGGTCGCCGCCGAGATCGTCGCCCACCGGCGCGGCGGCAGCTGCCTGCCACTGAGCGCCTCGGACGGGCCGATCCACCACGACCTGTCGCGCACGGAGACGGAGGGTGACGGGGGCGGCGCGGCCGGCGGCCCGGCACCCCGCACCCACGCGGCCTGAGCCGGGAGCGGCTCCGGCACCGCTCACGTTGCGTGGCCACCGGCGCGGCGGGAGGCTGGAGTTGCGGACTCGCCCCGAGCCCGGGGAAGGAGCGGGCACCATGCGCGCCCTGCTGGAGGTCGAAATCGACACCGCGGCCTCGAACAAGCTGATCAGCGACGGAACGATGGCCGAAGGGGTCCAGCGCATACTGGCCCAACTGAAGCCGGAGGCGGCCTACTTCCTCAACCGCAACGGGAGCCGCGGCATGGTCATGGTCGTCGACGTCCCGGACGAGGCCTCGCTGCCGTCCATCGCCGAGCCGTTCTGGACCCAGCTGAACGCCACCGTCGACCTGCACATCTGCATGAACGCGGACGAACTCATGGAAGGACTGAAGCGTCTCGGCCGCTGAGCGGCCGGGCCGTCCCGCCTCAGTCGGTCAGCGCCAGCTTCACGCCGAAGCCCACCACCACGGCGCCGGTCACCCGGTCCATCAGCCGCCGGGCGGCCGGCCGGCGCAGCCAGCCGCGCAGCACCCGGGCGAAACCCACCAGGACGGTCGACCAGAGCAGGCCCTCCACGACGTGCACGCAGGTCAGCGCCACACCGGCGGCGAAGTGCGGGACGCCGACCGGGATGAACTGCGGCAGCACGGCCACGTAGAAGACCCCGACCTTGGGGTTCAGCAGATTGGTCAGCGTGCCCCGCCGCCAGCCGTGCGCGAACCCGCCGTCCTCCGGCTCCTCCTCGGCCGCCGCCTCACCGCCCCGGTTGCGCAGCATCCCGATGCCCATCCACACCAGGTACGCCGCGCCCGCCCACCGCAGGACCTCGTACGCCACCTGCGAGGCGGTGAGCAGCGCCGTCACCCCGGCCGAGGTCAGCGTCCCCCAGATCAGCGTCCCGGTCTGGATCCCCAGCACGACGCCCCACGCCTGCCGGCGCCGCCCCAACGCGGAGGTCCGCAGGACCAGCGCCGTGTCGAGCCCGGGCGTGAGCGTGAGCAGCCCCACGACGAGGGCGAAGGACCACAGGGCCGTTGTCATCTCCATGGGCCTCGATGCTCTCACAGCCCCGGAGGGACCTCGTCAAGCGGCCGTCGCTCAGTCCGCCGACCCCGGCGGGACGACCCACTCGGTGGAGCGCTCACTCACCCTTTTCCACCGGCCCGGTGAGATCGGGCAGCCCACCGTCCTCGAGCCAGGTCGTGAAGACCTGGCGCTTGCGACGCTTCACCGCATCCTCGAGAGCGGCGTTGACGGTGGCGGTCTTGGTCGTCGTACCGAAGATCTCCGCAGCCTCGGCCAGCAGGTCGTCGTTGATGTCCATCACGGTACGGGCCATGACCAACCTCCCGAGCGAAGCGGGGTCTGCGATATCGGGTTCGACCGTATCCGATATCGCAGGCCCCACGGGGCCCGATCGGCCGTTGTTCACCCGGTCAGGTGATGTTGAGGCGGGCGGCGAGGCGCAGCAGGCCGGGGCTGAGGCGGGAGAGGAAGCGGGCGGCCTTGGCCTCGGGGGTGACGGGGACGACGGGCCTGCCGGTGCGGACGGCGGTCACGATGGCGGTGGCGACCTTCTCCGGGGGGAAGCCGCGGCGGGCGTAGAGCTTCGCGGCGCGGGCCTGCTTGGCGGCCTGCTCGGTGGAGGTGGTGGCGGAGAAGGTGGAGGTGCGGGTGATGTTGGTGTTGACGATGCCGGGGCAGATGGTGGAGACGCCGATGCCGTGGCCGACGAACTCGGCGCGCAGGCAGTCGGAGAGCATGAACACCGCGGCCTTGCTGGTGGCGTAGGCGGTGAGCGCCTTGGACGGCAGGTAGGCGGCGGCGGAGGAGACGTTGACGATGTGGCCGCCCCGGCCGCGGTCGGCCATCAGGGTGCCGAAGGCGCGGCAGCCGTGGATCACGCCCCAGAGGTTGACGTCCAGGACCCGCTGCCACTCCTTCTCGGTGGTCTGCAGGAACGTCCCGGAGTGGCCGATGCCCGCGTTGTTGACCATGACGTCGGGCACCCCGTGCTCGGCCGCGACGGTCTGCGCGAAGGCGTCCACCGCGGCGCCGTCGGAGACGTCCACCCGGTAGGCGTGCGCCTGCGGGCCGATCAGCGAGGCCAGTTCGGCGGTGCGCTCGGCGGCCGCGAGGTCGAGGTCGCAGACCACCACCCGGGCGCCGTCCTCGGCGAAGGCGAGCGCGGTGGCCCGGCCGATGCCGCTGCCGCCGCCGGTGACCACGACCAGCCGGCCGTCGCCCTCCTCGGGGCGGGCCCGGCCCTCGTCGGTGCGGGTGGTGAACTCGCGGACCAGTCCGGCCACGGTGGCTCCCTTCTCCAGCAGCGCCGACCAGTGGCCGGCGTGCAGCGTCCTGCGGGTCAGGTTCGGCGCCCAGCGCTCCAGCCCCTCGGAGAGGTAGGTGCCGACGTACCGGTCCCGGGTGAGGGTGATCAGCTGGACCGGCACCTCGGTCGGCCGCTCGCGCGGACTGCCCAGGGTGGGGCGGAAGTTGGCCCGGTACAGCTCGATGCCGCGGACCGCGTCGCGCCGCAGGGTGGGCTGCGGGTGGTCGGCGCGCGGGGTGACGTGCTCCAGGTCGCGCAGCACCCTCGGCCAGGCCCGGGCCAGGCCGAGGCGCCAGACGCCGGGGGCGAGGTAGGGCAGGTGGAAGGCGGTGATGTACCAGGAGTGCAGGCCCTGGTGGAGCAGTTGCCCCAGGTGGCGGGGGGTGGGGCGGCGCAGCCGGTGGCGCAGCCAGTGGCCCATGTGGTCCAGGCTGGGGCCGGACAGGGTGGTGTACGAGGCGATCCGGCGCTCGGCGCCGGGTGCGGTGACGGCCTCCCAGGACTGGATCGAGCCCCAGTCGTGGGCGAGCAGGTGCACCGGGCGGTCGGGGCTGACGGCTTCGGCGACGGCGAACAGGTCCTCGGCGAGGTGCTCCAGGCGGTAGCCGGACCGGTCGGCGGGGGCGGCCGACTCCCCGGCGCCTCGCACGTCGTAGCGGACCACGTGGTGGTCGCGGGCGAGGTCGGCGGCGATGTCGTCCCAGACGGTGTGGGTGTCGGGGTAGCCGTGCACGAGGAGGACGGTGGGGGCGGCCGGGTCGCCCTGCTCGAAGACGGCGAGCGGGAGGCCGCCGGAGTGGACGGTCCGGCGGCGGACCGGGGGCTTCGCCTGCGCCTGGGGCTTCGTCGGGAACGTCATCGGGTGGCCTCCAGGGTGGTCGGCTCGGCGGCGGTCGGCTCCGTGTCGGTCGGCTCCGTGGTGGCCGGCTCGGTGGCGGCGGCGGTCCAGCGGCGGACGTGCGGCAGGTCGTCGTCGAGCCAGTAGGCGTCGTCCTCGGTGACCACCAGCAGTTCCTCGAACTTGATGCCCACGCCCCGGAAGCCGATGTGCGGCTCGACCGCCCACAGCCCCGGGGTGGGCGCGTGCCGCGACGACCGCCCGTCGGCCCAGAGCGGCGAACGGCCGTGCAGCCGCTCGGTGACGAGCTCGCGGCCGAGGGTCTGGAGGGTGCGCACGCCGAAGCCGAAGACGTTCACCCCGGCCGGGCCGCGCGCGGTGTTGCGGGTGACCTGGTGGCCGATCACCCGGCCCGGGTAGACCTGGTGGCGGTTGTCGTAGCCGTGCGCGGCGATCTGGGCGTCCACCGCGGCGTACACCTCGGCGAGCGGCCTGCGGGCCCGCACCTCGGCGAGGATCAGCTCGCGGTAGACCTTCAGGTCGGCGGCCAGGCGGTCCCAGACCCGGTTCTCGCCGACCTTGCCGCCGTAGCCGATGTCGGCGGTGTAGCCGTCCACCACGGGTGCGCAGTCCAGCACGTACGGCATGCCCTCCTCCAGCCGGCGGTTGCCGGCGAAGAACTGGAGCGGGGTGTGGAAGTGCCGGAACGCCGTCCGGTCGCCGAACCAGGCGAAGGGGACGTGGAAGAAGTCCTGCACCCCGGCTGCGACCAGGCGGCGGCGCAGCTCGGCGGTGGTCTGCCGCTCGGTGACGCCGGGTTCGATCCACGCGGCGACCTGTTCGGCGCAGTGGTAGGCGAGTTGCTGGGTCTCGCGGAAGCGGGCGAGGTCGCGCTCGGTGTAGCGGAAGGCGGGGGTCGCTTTCGCCATGGCGGAGCTCCTTCTAGAGGTCGAGCACGAGGGTCTCACCCTCGGCGGCCCGGGAGACGCAGGGCAGCAGGGCGCCGGCGGCGCGCTGCTCGGGGGTGAGCCTGCGGTCCCGGTGGTCGGGCGAGCCGGCCAGCAGGCGGACCTCGCAGGTGCCGCAGAAGCCCTGGTGGCAGGAGTACGGGAGGTCCGGACGGGCCTCGCGCAGCACGTCCAGGGCGGAGCGGTCGGCGGGGACGTCGAGGGTCGGACCGTCGGTGCCGAGTCGGACGGCGAACGGTTCGCCGTCGGTGACCGGGGCGGCGCCGAAGCGCTCGAAGTGCAGGGAGGCGGCCGGGGAGCCGTCCAGGGCGCGCTGCACGGCGGAGAGCATCGGGGCCGGGCCGCAGCAGTAGACGGCGGCGCCGCGCGGGGCGTGGGCGAGCAGTTCGGCGCCGGTGGGGACGCCGCCGTGCTCGTCGTCGGTGCGCAGCACCACCCGGTGCGGGTCGAGGGCGCGCAGCTCGTCCGTGTACGGGAGGGTGTCGGCGCTGCGGCCGACGTGCACCAGGCGCCAGTCCAGGCCGTGCCGCTGCGCCTCGCGGGCCATCGGGAGCAGCGGGGTGATGCCGATGCCGCCGGCCAGCAGGAGGACGGCGGGCTCGGCGCAGAAGGCGAAGCCGTTGCGCGGGCGGCGGGCGGTGAGCCGGGTGCCGGGGTGCAGGGCGTCGTGGACCTCGACGGACCCGCCGCCGCCCTCGGGCAGCCGCCGGACGGCGATGCGGTAGGCGGCGCGGTCGGCCGGGTCGCCGCTGAGGGAGTAGTGGCGCTCGCGGCCGGAGGGCAGGACGAGGCGCAGGTGGGCGCCGGGCTGCCAGCCGGGCAGCGGGCCGCCGGAGGGGTCGGCGAGTCGCAACTCGACGACGTCGGCGGCCGGTCGGCGGCGTTCGGCGACGACCAACTGGAGCGGCGGGGTGGGGCGGCTGAGCGGGCGCCGGGGGTTGCGGCGCAGCAGGGGGCTGCCGAGGGCCGGGGAGTAGCGGTCGCCGAAGGCGGTGAGCCGGCGCATGAAGCCGTCGGCGCGGGGGCGGCCGTAGAGGTCGGGGGGCGGGGCGAGCGGGTCCATCCGGCGGGGTCCTTGGGGTGAGGGGGGAGAGGGGGCTGTCGCCCGCGTCAGCCGCGCCCGGCGGCCGCGCGGGCGGCCGGGGAGGCGGCGAGGTAGCCCAGCGCCTGGCTGGACGAGCCCTCCTGGGTCGGGTGGTAGCCCGGCCGCAGGTAGCGCAGCCCGGAGCGGACCGACTTGACCGGGTCCGGCAGCAGTCCGCGCTTGGCGATCCGGCCGGCCTCCCGCCAGGTGGGCTTGAGCCGCCCCGCCAGGGTGGGGTCGGCGGCGAGCAGGAACCGGGCGCCGCGCACCCAGAGGTGGACCAGCAGCGGCCCGGAGACGGCCATTCCGCGCACCCGGCGGAGGTAGCCCGGATCCAGGTGGACCATCAGGTCGTAGGCGACGCTGCGGTGCTCAACCTCCTCCGCGCCGTGCCAGCGCAGCAGGTCCAGCATCGTCGGGTCCGCCTTGGCGCGGTCCAGGCCCGGGGAGTTGAGCGCCCAGTTGCCGAGGAAGGCGGTGAAGTGCTCGATCGCCGCGATGAAGGCGACCCGCTCGATGACGTTCTCGCGCTGCCGGGCCGGCGACAGCCCCGGCTTGTCGCCGAGGACGCGCTGGAACAGCCAGGAGATCTGCCGGACGTACGGCCGCGGGTCGAGCCCCTGGCCGAGCAGGTGGTCCAGGACCTCCTGGTGCGCCTCGGCGTGGATGGCCTCCTGGCCGATGAACCCGAGGACCTCCTCGCGCAGTTGCTCATCCCGGATGAGCGGCAGCGCCTCCTTGAACACCTTGACGAACCACCGCTCGCCCTCGGGCAGCAGCAGGTGCAGCACGTTGATGACGTGGGTGGCCATCGGCTCGTCCGGGATCCAGTGCAGCGGCAGCCGGGACCAGTCGAAGCGGACGTCCCGGGGCTCCAGCACGAGGCTCTCGTGCACGCGTGCGGCGGGCGCGGCGAGGGCGGGGACGGGGGTGGAACGGGGCATGGCAGGCCCTCCTGACCTGGGGGCGGCGGCTCGGCTCCAGGGAAACGTACTCGCGGGTAGCCATCGGGACAAGGGGTTCGGCGCCCCTTATCGACATCGAGTCTAATAAGTGACGCGCGCCGTCGGGCGACGCGCACGGCCGGACGCCGCCGGACGACACCGGACACCGTGGGGAAACGCGGGAAACGCGGGAGGCCCCACCGGTCTCCCGGCAGGGCCTCCCCGACGTCACGCGCGCGACGGCCGCCCCGCCGTCAGACCGCCATCGCCAGCATCAGCGGCGCCGCCCGGGCCGCCAGCAGCTCGGCGGCGGCCTTCAGCTTGTGGATGTTGTCCGCCGGCATCGAGGTGGCCAGGCAGCCGACCGTGCTGCCCGCCGTGATCGGCACGGCCGCGCACACCGTGCCCAGCGCGTACTCCTGGATGTCCAGCACCGGCACCGTGGCCGGCTGCCGCTCCAGCCGGTGCATCAGCTGGTCGGCGTCGACGACGGTGCGGGAGGTGAGCCGGGCGACCGGGTGTCGGGAGAGGTGGTCGCGCCGGGCGTCCGCGTCCAGCTGGCCGAGCAGGCACTTGCCGATCGCACTGGCGTGCGCGGTGGCCCGGAAGTCCACCCACTCCTGCACGGCCGGGGCGTAGTCGGCGGCCGAGACCGCCTCCACCGACAACTCCCCGTCGTGGTACCGGGTGAAGTACACGGCGGCGCCCAACTCGTCCCGGAGTTCGGCGAGCTTGCGGTTGAGCCGGGCCTTCACCAGCTGCTCCCGGTTGTGCTGGCCGAGCAGGGCGAAGGTGCCGCCCAGCAGCCAACCGCCGTCCTGGCACTGGAGGTAGCCCTCGACCTCCAGGATCTCGGCGAGCCGGCGCACGGTCGGCAGCCCGAGCGAGGTCTCCCGGGCGAGGGCCACCAGGGTGGCTCCGTCGGAGTGGCGGTCGACCGCCTCCAGCAGTCTGAGGGCGTGCTGCAGGGAGGTGAACGGGCCCGTCGGACCCTGGTCAAGCGCGGCGTGACGACCCGGGGCTGGTGTCGACATGTCGTCCCCTTCCGATGTCCCCCCACGGAGCGACCGCGGGCGCACACCAGCCTATCGACCCGGCGGCTCCGACGACTGCCGTCCGTACATATCCGTGGACAATCCGTGCAGGCCCACCGGCCGACCTGGGCGGACGCGACGGGCCCCTCCCCCACTGCCCGGGAGGAGGGGCCCGTTCCGCGGCCGCCGGGTACGGGCCCGGCGGCCGCGAGGGTGGCGGTGCGGAGGATGGTGCGGACGGGTCAGCCCTCGTCGCCCGCGCGCAACTTGGCGACGGCGGCGGCCAGTCGGGCGCCGTACTCCTCGTCGGCGGCGTGGAAGTGGGCGAGGTTCCGCTCCACCACGTCGTCGCGCGAGACCTGCGCCAGGAAGCCCGCGATGTTGCCGACCAGGCGGGTCTTCTCGCCCTCCGACATCAGCCGGTACAGCTCGCCGGCCTGGAAGAAGTCGTCGTCCTTGGTGTGCGCCGGGGTGGTGTAGGTGCCGGTGTGGCCGCTCACCTTGACCGGCGCGGCCGTCGCGTCGCCGGTCTGGACCGGACCGTCGTACGAGTTGGGCTCGTAGTTCCTGCCGCGGCCGGCGCTGTTGGCGGCCATCTGGCCGTCCCGGCCGTAGTTGGCGGCCTCGGTGGCGCGCGGGGCGTTCACCGGAAGCTGGGTGTGGTTGACGCCGAGGCGGTAGCGCTGGGCGTCCGCGTAGGCGAACAGGCGGCCCTGGAGCATCTTGTCCGGGGACGGGCCGATGCCGGGCACGAAGTTGTTCGGCGAGAACGCGGCCTGCTCGACCTCGGCGAAGACGTTCTCCGGGTTCCGGTTGAGCACCAGGCGGCCGACCTTGACCAGCGGGTAGTCGGCGTGCGGCCACACCTTGGTGAGGTCGAAGGGGTTGAAGCGGTAGTCCGCGGCCTCGGCGACCGGCATCAGCTGGACGTAGAGGGTCCAGGACGGGAACACCCCGCGCTCGATGGCCTGGTGGAGGTCGCGCTGGTGCGAGTCGGCGTCGCCGCCGACCACCTCGGCTGCCTGGTCGCCGTCCAGGCAGCGGATGCCCTGGTTGGTCTTGAAGTGGTACTTCACCCAGTAGGCGTCGCCGTCGGCGTTGACCCACTGGTAGGTGTGCGAGCCGTAGCCGTTCATGTGGCGGTAGGAGGCCGGGATGCCGCGGTCGCCGAACAGCCAGGTGATCTGGTGGGTCGAGGCCGGCGAGTGGGCCCAGAAGTCCCAGACGTTGTCCGCCTCCTGCACGCCGGTGTACGGGTCGCGCTTCTGCGAGTGGATGAAGTCGGGGAACTTGATCGGGTCCTTGATGAAGAACACCGGGGTGTTGTTGCCGACGAGGTCGTAATTGCCCTCCTCGGTATAGAACTTGAGCGCGAAGCCGCGCGGGTCGCGCACCGCGTCGCTGGCGCCCAGGTTGCCGGCCACGGTGGAGAAGCGCAGGAAGACCTCGGTGCGCTTGCCGACCTCGGAGAGGAAGCCCGCCCGGGTGTACCGCGCGACCTCGTCGGTGACCTCGAAGTAGCCGTACGCGCCGGAGCCGCGGGCGTGCACCACGCGCTCCGGGATGCGCTCGCGGTTGAACCGGGCCAGCTTCTCCAGCAGGTGCTGGTCCTGGATCAGCAGCGGACCGTACTCGCCGGCCGAGGCCGAGTTCTGGTTGTCGGCGACCGGGGCGCCGGACTCCGTGGTCAGGATCTTGGGCATGGAGGGTCCTTCAGGTGTCGATAAGCGCGGTGCGTGGAGAGTGAGGTGACGGATCGTCAGATCCGTTCGCCGGAAAAGGTTCCCTGGGGCTCCCGACGAGCGGATCCGACGGGTCGTCAGTTTCCGAGCAGGCTCCGGACGACGGTCGCGGCCGCGGCCAGGTCGGCGGCCGGGCGGGCGGCGGTCAGCGCGGCGGCCTCGTCGGCGGTGAGACCGGCCCCGGTGAGGGCCGCGACGGCCTCGGCGGCCGGGAGGGCGTTGAACCAGCGCAGCGCGAGGGCCGCGCGGCCGGCCCCGGTGAGGCGGCCGGTGAGCCGGAGGCGGGCGAGGCCGCCGTCCGGGTGGACGTTGATGCGCACGTGGGTCACCGGGCGGCCGGCGGCGAGCCGGAAGCGGTGCCGGGTGTCGGGCTGGAGCCGGGTGCGGGGCAGGAGTTCGAACCACTCGCCGTCGGCCGGGTCGACCCCGGTCGAGGCGTCGAAGCCGATCAGGTCGGCCCAGCCGGGGGCATTGGCGACGAAGTAGGAGGTGTCCACTTCGGCGGCCAGGACCTCACCGCCCCCGGCCAGGGCGATCTGCACCCAGTCGTTGGCCTTGTCGCGCCGACGCCGGGTCTCCCAACCGTCGCCCATGACGGAGGCGCGGCCGGGAGCGTTCAGGTTGTGCGGGGAGGAGAAGTAGCGGTCGGAGGCCGCCTCGGCCACGCCGCCGTACTCCTGGGCGGCCAGGTCGAAGGTGAGGCCGTCCAGTTCGCGCGGATCGGGCAGCACCTCGCCGTGCACCCGCAGCCGGGCGACCCCGCCGTCCGGGAAGATGTTCAGCCGTACGTGGGTGTAGCGGGTGCCGTCCGCGACGGCGAACTCGTGGGCGGTGTCGCCGTTGAGCGCGGTACGCGGCACGATCGTGGTCCACTCGGCGTCCTGGAGCTCCTCGGGCGAGGGGTGGCCGGGGACGGACGCGGCCTCGACCGAGGCGGTCTCCGGGTAGTTGCCCGTGAAGTGGGCGGTGTCCACGATCACGCCGCGGACCACCCCGGCGGCGCCGAGCCGGACGATCGCCCAGTCGTGGTCCTCGTCGGTGGGGTGCGGCTGGTCGGCGGAGACGCCGCGGCGGCGCTTGGACTCCCAGCCGTCCATGATCTGGCCCTTGTGGCCGAAGGTGTGCGGGCGGAACTCGGCCGGCTTGGCGACCAGCAGGTTCTCGGCGTCCGCGAAGGTGTCCTCGTTGGTGGCGACGACGCCCGCCCCGAGCAGTCGGGAGGCCAGGTCGACCAGCTCGGTGAAGGGAGCACTCGGGGTGTCGGCAGTGGTCACTGACTCTCCTTTAGGCGCGTTCGGACGGGATGGGGGTGGCGGTGGTGAAGCGGGTGGGGTCGGCCTGCGGCCGGGCGAGCTGCCGGCCGAAGGGGCGGGCCGCCGGGTCCACCTCGCGGCCGCGCAGCCAGGTGGCACGCACCGCGCCGGTGAGGGTCCGGCCCGCGTACGGGGTCACCGGGTTGCGGTGGTGCAGCCCGCTCGCACGGACGGCGAACCCGCCGTCCGGGTCGAAGGCGACCAGGTCCGCGTCGTGGCCGGCGGCGATGGCGCCCTTGGTGCCGGTCAGGCCGACCAGTTCGGCCGGTCCGGCGGACATCCAGCGCACCACGTCGGCCAGGGTGTGGCCGCGGCGGCGGGCCTCGGTCCAGACGGCCGGCAGGCCCAGCTGGAGCGAGGCGATCCCGCCCCAGGCGGCCGCGAAGTCGCCGCTACCGCCGTACTCGGGCAGCAGCTTGAGGTCGGGGGTGGACGGCGAGTGGTCGGAGACGACGGCGATGAACTCGCCGCGGCCCAGGGCCTCCCAGAGCGCGTCCCGGTTGGACTCGTCGCGGATCGGCGGGCAGCACTTGAAGGCGGTGTCGCCGTCCGGCACCTGCTCGGCCGCGAGGGTCAGGTAGTGCGGACAGGTCTCGGCGGTCACCCGTACGCCGTCCTCGCGGGCCTGCCGCAGCAGCGGCAGCACCGCGGCCGAGGAGACGTGCAGGACGTGCACCCGGGCACCGGTGCGCCGGGCCGCGTCGAGCAGCCGGGCGACGGCCGCGGTCTCCGCGTCGGCGGGCCGGGAGGCCAGGAAGTCCCGGTAGTGGACGCCGGGTTGCTGCGGGGCGGCGGCGAGCACGGCCGGGTCCTCGGCGTGGATGATCGCCAACGCCCCGATCCTGGCCTGCTCGGCCAGCGCCGCCTCCAGGTCGGCGGCCTCGACGTGCGGGAACTCGTCCACCCCGGAGGGGGCGAGGAAGCTCTTGAAGCCGAACACCCCTGCCTGGTGCAGCGGTTCGAGGTCGGCCAGGTTGCCGGGGACGGCGCCGCCCCAGAAGCCGAGGTCCACCCAGGCCTGGCCGTCGGCGGCCTTCCGCTTGAGCGCCAGCCCCGCCACCGTGGTGGTGGGCGGGATCGAGTTGAGCGGCATGTCGACGATGGTGGTGACGCCGCCGGCCGCGGCGGCCCGGGTGGCGGTGGCGAAGCCCTCCCACTCGGTGCGGCCGGGCTCGTTGACGTGCACGTGGGTGTCGACCAGGCCGGGCAGCAGGGCGGTGTCGCCGAGGTCGACGAGCTCGCCCTCGCGAGCCGCGAGCGAGCCGTGCGGGGCTGTCCGGGCGATCCTCCCGTCCTGGATCAGCACGTCCGCGGGGCGCTCGCCGTCGGGCAGGACCGCCCGCCGGGAGCGGATCACCGTCGGCTGGCTGAAAGGCATGGGGGACCTCCGGAACCTGGGAGTTGAGGGTGACGGAACACGGGGGGAGGCGAGGGATTGCCGGGAGCCTAGGCCCGCCTTCAACAAAACGTCAATGGAGGAACGTCCGAGGGATCACCGCGCGGGAAGGTCGCGCACGCACCGGGGTTCAGTGCGACAGGAGCTCCTCGGCCAGCCGCTCCCCCGCGAGTTCGGCCAGCTCGGCGGCCCTGGTCATGCTCTCCCCCGGCCGCTCGGCCAGGTCGGTCAGGGCGATCGCGGCGGTGAAGCCGGCGGCCCGCCACTCGGGCTCGGAGAGCTCCAGCCGGCCCGCCACCGCGGCCACCCGGACCCCCGCCCGGGCGGCCGCCGCGGCGACTCCGGCCGGGGCCTTGCCGTGGAGCGTCTGGGCGTCCAGACACCCCTCCCCGGTCACGACGAGGCGTGCCCCGCGCACGGCCCCGTCGAAGCCCAGCAGGTCGAGCAGCAGCTCGATGCCGGGGCGCATGGTCGCGCCGAGCAGGGCCAGGGCGGCGAAGCCCACGCCGCCCGCGGCGCCGGCGCCGGGCGCCTCCCGGACGTCCCGCCCGGTGGCCTCGGCGACCAGGTCGGCGAACCGGGTCAGCCCCGCCTCCAGCACCACCAGGTCCCCGCCGTCGGCGCCCTTCTGCGGGCCGTAGACGGCGGCGGCGCCGCGCGGCCCGAGCAGCGGGTTGTCCACGTCGCAGGCCACCACGACCTCGACCCCGCCCAGGGCCTCGGCCAGCGGGCCGGGGTCGATCTCCGCGAGCCGGCGCAACGCGGCACCGCCGGGCGGCAGTTCGGCCCCGCCGGCATCGCGCAGCCGTGCCCCGAGCGCCTGCACCATGCCGGCGCCGCCGTCCGTACAGGCACTGCCGCCGAGGCCCAGCACGATCCGCTTGGCGCCGAGCGAGACCGCCTTGGCGATCAACTGGCCGACTCCGTAGGACCCGGCCGCGAGCGGGGCGGTGCGGCCGCCGGGCAGCCGGGCGAGGCCGGAGGCCTGCGCCAGCTCGACCACGGCGGTGTCGTCCCGGACGGCCAGCGCGGCGTCCACCGGCAGGCCGGTCGGGCCGGCCACCTTGGCCGGGACCCGGCTGAAGCCGGCCGCGAGCGCGGCGGCCAGGGTGCCCTCGCCGCCGTCGGCGACGGGCAGTTCGCGCACCTCGGTGCCGGGCGCGGCGCGCCGGATGCCGGCCGCGATCCGGGCCGCCGCCTCGGCACCCTCCAGGCTGCCCTTGAACTTGTCGGGGGCGACGACCACATGGCCCTGGTGGGGGGTGGGGGGCATGGCGCGCTCCTCGCTTCCGTACGGGTCTGGCGGTGGTTCCGGGACGTGCGTCCGGCTGACGTGCGTCCAGCATGGGCCCGGGTGCTCCGGGTGGCCAGCGCCTCGGCCGGGGAGGCCGGAGCGGTCGGGGCGGTCGGGGGTGACCGTGGTGTCCGGAGCGGCCCGCTCCAGGAGGGTGCGCCCCTCCCCGCCGTTCCCCTCGTCCCGCTTCCGACGTACGAGGAGCTCCCCGCGGCGGGGAGGGGCCCTGGCGACGCGTACCAGGCACGACCGAAGTGCCCCCAGGGGGACGTACGCGTCACCGGCCTGGATCGACCGACGGGCGGGCGGATGAGCCCCGGCCCGCACGCCGGTCGGGTCCGGCCTCCTGGCGGCGCGGGCACGACCGGATAGGTACACGCCACCAGGAGGAGTTCGGGGCCGGGGGCTCCGCGCGGGAGCCCCCGGCGGTCACGCGACCTCGCGCCCGGAGAGCCGCTCGACGCCGCGCAGCAGCGCCGAGTGGTCGAGCGAGCCGTCGCCGTTGGCCCGGGCGGAGGCGACCAGCTGGGCCACCACGGCGCCGACCGGCAGCGCGGCGCCCACGGCGCGGGCGGCGTCGGTGACGATGCCCATGTCCTTGTGGTGCAGGTCGATCCGGAAGCCGGGGGCGAACTCGCGGTTCAGCATGTTCGCCCGCTTGCGGTTGAGCACGGTGGAGCCGGCCAGGCCGCCGCCGAGCACGTCCAGCGCGGCCGCGAGGTCGACGCCGGCGTTCTCCAGGAACACCACGGCCTCGGCGAGCACCTGGATGTTGACCGCGACGATCAGCTGATTGGCGGCCTTGACGGTCTGGCCGGCGCCGGCCGGGCCGACGTGGACGACCGTGGTGCCCAGCGCGTCGAACAGCGGCCTGGCCTCGGCGAAGTCCTCGGCCGCACCGCCGACCATGATCGACAGGACGGCCTCGACGGCGCCGGCCTCACCGCCGGAGACCGGGGCGTCCAGGGTGCGGACGCCCTTCTCCCTGGCGGCGGCCTCGACCCTGATCGAGGTCTGCGGGGTGATCGAGGACATGTCGATCACCAGGGTGCCGGGCCTGGCGTTCTCCAGCACGCCGCCCTCCCCCAGGACGACCTGCTCGACCTGCGGGTCGGCCGGGACCATGGTGATGACCACCTCGGCGTCCCTGACCGCCTCCGCGATGCTGCCGGCGCCGTGGCCGCCGACCGCGACCAGGGCGTCGATCGGCGGCCGGGTGAGGTTGAAGCCGGTGACGTGGTGGCCGGCCTTGACCAGGTTGGCGGCCATCGGGCTGCCCATGATGCCGAGGCCGATGAAGGCGATCTTGCGGCTCATCGCGTCGAGTTCCTTACGTGTGCGGGTGGGAGGTCGGGTGGGTCGGCGGTGCGCTGCCCGCCGCTCGAACCGGGCACTGCCCGGCAGCGCGCCGCCGGGCGGCTCCGCTACTGGGCGGCGCGCAGCTCGCGCGGCAGCCACCCGAAGCTGTCGGCGCTGACGCCGCCGGAGGGGCGGTACTCCAGACCGATGGAGCCCGCGTAGCCCGCGGCCGTGAGCCGGGCGAACAGGTCCTCGAAGTCCAGCTCGCCGGTGCCGGGCTCGTTGCGGCCCGGGGTGTCGGCGATCTGCACGTGGCCGATGCGGTCGGCGTGGGTGTCGATGACCGCCGCCAGGTCCTCGCCGTTCCTGGCCAGGTGGTACAGGTCGCAGAGGAACCTGGCGTTCCCCAGGCCGGTGGCGGCGTTGACCCGGTCGACCACCTCGACCGCGGCGGCGGCCGAGACCAGCGGGTAGTCCGGCGACTCGGCCCTGTTCAGGGCCTCGATCAGCAGGACGGCGCCGATCCCGTGCGCGGCCCGCGCGGCGAGCACCAGGTTCTCCAGTGCGAGCGCGTCCTGCTCGGCCGGGTCGACGCCCTCGACCCGGTTGCCGTACAGCGCGTTGAGCGCGGTGGCGCCGAGCGAGGCGGCGAGTTCGGCGGCGACCGGGAGGTTGGCGCGGAAGCGGTCCCGCTCGGCGGGCACCGAGACGGTTCCGCGGGCGCCCTTGCTCAGGTCGTCCAGGAGGTTGAGGCCGGTGAGCCGCACGCCGGCGTCGGTGAACGCCTTGCGCAGCGCGTCCAGTTCGGCCTGCGAGGGGTCGTGCTCCGCACCGAAGGGCCACCACAGTTCGGCGGCGGTGAAGCCGGCCGCGGCGGCCGCGGCGGGGCGCTCCAGGAGCGGCAGTTCGCCGAACAGGATCGACAGGTTGACCGTGAAGCCGTGCTTGGCAGCCGCCGTCACGTCGCTCACCTCTCATCTCTCTTCCTTCATCCGCAACTTCCACGATCCGGAAGAGGGATTCTGTGTGGTGGAAGCATCTCCGGCCCGCCGAGCGGGTGTCAAGGGAGTCGCAACATTTTGTTGAAGCAGTCCCGAGGGGCCCTGCCGGGTACCCCGAGGGCACACCGGGGCAGCCCCGAGGGCACCCCGAGGCCACACCGGCGGCGCGCCGTCCGCGGGGGCCGGACCGTTCGATCCCCCGACCCCTGCCCGCCCGCACCCCCGCTCGCTACAGTGACCCCGTGCGATTGATGGTGGAGTTCACGACAGAACCGTTCGAACTGGACACGTTCCCGGAGCACGCCGCGGCGGCTCGCCGGGTGGTCGACGACGCCGGCCTGGACGTCTCGGTCGGCCCCTTCGGCACCGGTGCCGAGGGCGGGGCCGAGCAGGTCCTCGCCGCGGTGGCCAAGCTGCTCAAGGAGACCCTGGACGCCGGGGCGACCCGGATCTCGGTCCAGGTCAGCGTGCTGGGCGAGGAGGACGGTACGCCGTGACCGAGAACGTGGAACACCCGCTCGCCGCGGCGGTGAAGCCGCTGCTGGCCGCGGTCGGCGCGACGCACGTCCCGCTGGACGAGGCGAAGCCCGACGACGTGGTCCTGGAGTGGGAGGGCACCCCGGCCCTGGCCGTCCGACTGCCGCACCTGAGCAGCGCGTTGGACCGGCTGCTCGCCGAGATGACCCGGCAGTTCGACGGCCGCCCGCTGGCCGAGCTCGACCGCTTGGAGAAGCAGCGGGTCGTCGCCCTGCTGGAGGAGCGCGGCGCCTTCACCGTCCGCCACGGCGTGGAGACCGTCGCCTCCGCCCTGGGCGTCAGCCGCTTCACCGTGTACAACTACCTGAACCGCCAGGACGGCGCGAAGTCGTCCTGACACTCCGGCTCGACGCCCTCCGGGGCACGTGCGCGCCCCCGCCCCGGGGGCTTCCGAACGGGTGACCCCGCCGACACGACAGGACCGGATCGGCCTGCGGCGGGGCACACTTGGCGAATCGCACACGAAAGGGCCCGGCATCGGGGCCCGGTTCAAAACGTAACCACCAACCGTTCAACAAAGTGTTGACGGCCGGGTGGGGCCGATCTAGCTTTTCCGGGTGGCACCACTCTTCAGGAGGTCCACCCGTGACCAACCACCCCCACACCCTTGACGTCCTGGCCGCGACCGATGCCGCGGCGCTGGAACGGATCCTGCTGGAGGTCTGCTCCAGCCCCCGCTGGGCCGCCGCGGTCGCCGCGGCCCGGCCCTGGTCCGACCGCGACACCCTGCTCGCCGCCAACGCGGCGGCCATGGCGTCACTGACGACCGAGGACCTGCGCGACGCGATGGCCGGCCACGCCCGGATCGGCAGGCCGACAGCCGGCGACGCCGTCTCCGAGCGCGAACAGGCCGGAATCCAGGGCGTGGACCAGGCGGTCCTCGACGCGCTGCACGAGGCCAACGCCGCCTACGAGGCCAAGTTCGGCCACGTGTTCCTGATCTGCGCGACCGGCCGCACCGCGGTCGGCATGCTCGCCGCCCTGCGCGAACGCCACCCCAACGACGCCGCCACCGAGGCGGAGATCGTCCGCGGGGAGCTGCGCAAGATCAACGACATCCGGCTCGACCGCCTGCTCGACGCTTACTGACACATCGTCATATCGCGCTTTCTCCCATCCTCCTTGCCAGACACTTCCGGCATCCACTGATGCTGACGCACCATCACTTCTGCCATCAGTAAGGTCACTTCACCCATGACTGGCATCTCCACCCACGTGCTCGACACCAGCCTCGGCCGACCGGCCGAGGGCGTCCCGGTCGAGCTCGCACTGCACACCGAGGGTGGCTGGCAGGTGCTCGGCACCTCCGCCACGGACTCCGACGGCCGGGTCAAGGACCTGCCGGCCGTGGAGGCGGGCTCGGTCGTCCGGCTGCTCTTCGACACCGGCGCGTACTCCGCGTCCACGTCCGCCGAGCCGCCGTTCTTCCCCGAGGTCTCGATCGTCTTCACGGTCGCGCCCGAACAGCACCACTACCACGTGCCGTTGCTGCTCAACCCGTTCGGATACTCGGTCTACCGCGGAAGCTAGTGGACCGACCTGGAAAGCTTAGGAGCCACGTCATGGCCCACGTGCTCGGTCAGAACCAGTACGGCAAGGCGGAGAACCGCATCGTCCGGATCCACCGCGACTCCACCCGGCACGAGATCAAGGACCTGAACGTCTCGGTCTCGCTCCGCGGCGAGTTCGAGGACGTCCACCTCACCGGGTCCAACGCCAACTGCCTTCCCACCGACACCACCAAGAACACCGTCTACGCCTTCGCCAAGGAGCACGGCATCGAGTCGGCCGAGGCGTTCGGCATCCTCCTGGCCCGCCACTTCGTCGACGACACCGAACGCGGCGTCGTGCACAGCGCCCGGATCCGGATCGAGGAGTACTCCTGGGACCGGATCCGGACGCCGGACAGCTCGGCCCGCTTCATCGGCTCGGAGGAGGTCGGCCACTCCTTCGTCCGCAACGGCCAGGAGGTCCGCACCAGCGAGATCGTCTACGACGGGGAGTCCGTCCAGGTCATATCCGGCCTGAAGGACCTGGTCGTCATGAACTCCACCAACTCGGAGTTCTGGGGCTACATCAAGGACGGCTACACCACCCTCCAGGAAGCGTACGACCGCATCCTCGCCACCCAGGTCACCGCCCGCTGGAAGTTCGGCTACAGCGGCCGAAACGGCGAGGCCCAGCCCAACTGGAACCGCTCCTACACCCACGTGAAGCGGCACATGCTGGAGGCGTTCGCCGAGACCTACTCCTACTCGCTGCAGCAGACCCTGCACGCGATGGGCACCCGGGTTCTCAACAACCGCGCCGAGGTGGACGAGGTCCGCCTCGAACTGCCGAACAAGCACCACTTCCTGGTCGACCTGGAGCCGTTCGGCCTCAAGAACGAGAACGAGGTCTACTTCGCCGCGGACCGCATGTACGGCCTGATCGAGGGCACCGTGCACCGCGAGGGCGTCGTCCCGGTCATCCCGGTCGCCTGACCTCCCCCACCCTCGGCACCCTCAGCACCCGCACCACCAGGTGGACGCCGCCCGGAATCGCCGCATCCCCCGGTCCCCACGGGCCGGACGGCCGGGCGGGCCGCCCCACCGGCCCCATCACCAGGCACCACCCGCACCAGTTAGTTCTTCTCCACCTCCACCCCCACCCACCGGAGTTCGTGTCTGCCTCGCGGCGGCCGGCCCGGGGCACTGGAGAGCCCGGCCGAGGGATCCTTGCACCGCCGTCCCGCCCCCGGTCGTACCAGCACCAGCACCAGCCGCACTCCAGCGCCACGGGCGCGCCGGGAGCCACGGGCACAAGAGGGGCTCGACATGGCACCCAGCAACACCACCAGTACAGACGGCGGTTCCACCCCGGAGAGAACGCAGGACCCGGACGGCACGGACGGCACGCCGGCGCACCGCACCGGCAAGCCGCCCCGGCCCGGAACCCATCCCGTGGACGAGTTGCTGCCCCCGGTGAAGCTGTTCTCCACCGGACTCCAGCACGTCGCCGCGATGTACGCGGGGGTCGTCGCACCCCCGCTCATCGTCGGCGCCGGCGTCGGGCTCTCCCCCGCCGAACTCGCCCTGCTCATCTCGGCCAGCCTGTTCACCGCCGGACTGGCCACCCTCCTCCAGACCCTCGGCATCTGGAAGATCGGCGCGCGGCTGCCGTTCGTGAACGGCGTCTCCTTCGCGGGGGTCGCGCCCATGATCGCCATCGCCAAGGGCTCCATCGAGAAGACGGGAGGACCGAAGGAGGCCCTCCCGGTGATCTTCGGAGCGGTGATCGTCGCGGGGCTCCTGTGCTTCCTCGCGGCACCGTACTTCTGCAAGCTCATCCGGTTCTTCCCCCCGGTCGTCCAGGGCACCGTGATCACCCTCATCGGGGTGTCCCTGCTCCCGGTGGCGGTCAACTGGGCGCGCGGCGGTTCGCCGGGCGCCCCCGGGTACGGCTCCATGCGGGCCGTCGGCCTCGCCGCGATCACCCTCGTCGCGGTGGTGCTCTGCAACCGGCTGCTGCGCGGGTTCTGGCAGCAGCTGTCCCTGCTCATCGGCCTGGCGTTCGGCACCCTGATCGCCTTCCCGCTGGGGCTCGCCGACTTCGGCGCGGTCAAGGACGCGAAGGTCTTCTCGCTCCCCTCCCCGTTCCACTTCGGCGCGCCCGTGTTCGACGCCGCCGCGATCGTCTCGATGTGCATCGTCATGGTGGTCGCGATGACCGAGTCCACCGCCGACATGCTCGCCCTCGGCAGGATCGTCGACCGCGAGGCGGACGAACCCACCCTCGCCGCCGGCCTGCGGGCCGACGGCCTGGCCACCGCGCTCAGCCCCGTCTTCAACGGCTTCGCCGCCAGCGCCTTCGCCCAGAACATCGGGCTGGTGGCGCTGACGAAGATCCGCAGCCGCTTCGTGGTCGCGGCCGGCGGAGGCATCCTGGTCCTGCTGGGGCTGTTCCCCGTGCTGGGCTCGGTCGTCTCCCTGGTGCCGCAGCCCGTCCTCGGCGGCGCCGGGATCGTGCTCTTCGGCACGGTCGCGGCCAGCGGCATCCGCACCCTCGCGGAGGCCGGCATGGAGTCCGGGTCGAACACCATCCTGGTGTCCGTCTCGCTCGGGGTCGGCATCGTCCCGATCGCCGCGCCGACGTTCTACGACTCCTTCCCGGAGGCCGCCCGGACCCTGCTGCACTCGGGGATATCGGCCGGCTGCGTGGTGGCCGTCCTGCTCAACCTGCTCTTCCACCACGTCGGGGCCGCCCGTCGCTCCAGGCCCGGCCAGGGCTCCGACGCGACGGTGCCGGCGGCTCCGACCGCTCCCGCGGTGCCGTCGATGCCGACAGGTCCCACGGTTCCGACGGCGACGCCGTCCTGACCGGCCCCGGGAGGGGCGTGCGCCACGGTGCGCGCCCCTCCCGACCCTCCCCCTAGGAGTCACACCATGGCAGTCCAGCCCCCGCCCACCGACCAGCGGACCGTGATCGAGAACGTCGCGATCGCCACCGTGGACGCGAACGACACCGAGTACGCCCGCGGCCACGTGGTCCTCCTCGGCAACACCATCGAGGCGGTGGGCGACGGCCCCGCCCCCGCGTGGCTGGACAACGTGGTGCGCCGGATCAACGGCGAGGGCCACCTGGCCACCCCCGGCCTGGTCAACACCCACCACCACTTCTACCAGTGGATCACCCGCGGCCTGGCCCAGGACGACATCCTGTTCGACTGGCTGGTCGCCCTCTACCCGACCTGGGCGCGGATCGACGAGCGGCTCGTGCACGCCGCCGGCCAGGGCTCCGCCGCCGCGCTGCTCAAGTCCGGCTGCACCACCGCCTCGGACCACCACTACGTCTTCCCGAAGGACGGCGGCGACATCCTCGGCGCCTCCATCGAGGCCGTCCAGGAGCTCGGCCTGCGCTTCACCGCGCTGCGCGGCTCGATGGACCGCTCGAAGAAGGACGGCGGGCTGCCGCCGGACCACGCGGTCGAGGAGCTGGACGACATCCTGGCCGCCTCCGAGACGGCCGTGGACCGCTACCACGACTCCTCCTTCGGCTCGATGCTGCACATCGCCCTCGCGCCCTGCTCCCCCTTCTCCGTCTCCACCGACCTGCTCCGGCAGTCCGCCGAACTCGCCCGCCGCAAGGGCGTCCGGCTGCACACCCACGGCTCGGAGACGGCCGAGGAGGAGGCGTTCTGCAAGGAGCTGTTCGGCATGGGGCCGACCGACTACTTCGAGTCGGTGGGCTGGCTCGGCGAGGACGTCTGGATGGCGCATTGCGTGCACATGAACGACTCCGACATCGCCAAGTTCGCCGAGACCGGCACCGGCGTCGCCCACTGCCCGTCCTCCAACGCCCGCCTGGCGGCCGGGATCGCGCGGGTGCCCGACATGCTCCGGGCCGGCGTCCCGGTCGGGCTCGGGGTGGACGGCACCGCCTCCAACGAGTCCGGCGAGCTCGGTACGGAGCTGCGCAACGCCCTGCTGATCAACCGGTTGCACGGCTCCCCCGCCGCGCTGACCGGGCGGCAGGCGCTGCGCCTGGGCACCATGGGCGGCGCCCGGGTGCTCGGCCGGCAGGACGAGATCGGCTCGATCGAGGTCGGCAAGCTCGCCGACCTGGCGCTGTGGAAGATCGACGGGGTCATGCACTCGTCCATCGCCGACCCCGTCGCCGCGCTCACCTTCGGCGCGCTGCCGCCGTTGTCGGTGCTGTTCGTCAACGGCAACGCGGTGGTCGAGAAGGGGCAGCTGACCACCGTCAACGAGGACCGGATCGCACGCGACTGCGCCCGCGCCGCCCGCGAGCTGGCGGCGCGTCCGGTCTAGGGCCGGTCCGGTCTGGGCCGGTTCGGTCCGGTCCGGGGCCGGTCCGACGCCCACCCCGTACTCCGGGGGCGCCCAGGGACGGTGCGCCCCCGGGCTCCGCGCACCTCGGGGCGACGGACGGACGACAGCGGCGGACGGATGACAGCTGACAACTTTCGTCATCTGTTATCTGTTATCTGTCAGCTGTTCTCTGTCGTCTGTTCGCCGTCACCGGTGCGCGGACCGCAGCCCCGGACCCACGGCGAGGGTCCGGGGCTGCCGGCGCACCCGGCGGCAGCCGTCAGGCCGTACGCCCGATCGACGCCAGGTAGGCGCGCCAGCCGCCGTGGTGGGTGATCTCCCGGTGGACGCCGCGCTCCAGCTCGCCCCGGGAGAGCAGCATGGACAGGCACGCGGAGCCGTCCTCCAGCTCGATGACGCCCAGTTCCAGCTCCCGCGGCTCCCCCGGCAGGATGACGTCCCGCAACCGCTCCAGGGGGATGTCGTACAGCTCGCCCTCGATGGCGGTGTCCGCCTCCGGGTCGGCCAGCAGTCCCGGGCAGACGTCCGTGCCGCCGCTGTGGTCGATGGAGAAGAAGCGGTAGCCGGGGGCGGTCCTGGCCGGCCCGATCAGCGAGTCGGCGACCTTCGCGTGAAAGGGACCGCCGACCATTGCCTGGCCGTTGAAGAACATGCGCGCCATGGGTGAACTCCTTACGTGGACAATACCGTTCCGTACAGCGACGAGAGGACAGGTGGGATTCGTCGCCGTACGGAACGGAGTGGTGGACCGCCGGCGCACCGCAGCCGGGCGGGCTCCGGCGGGCAGGTCGGGATCAGCCCAGCAGCGGGAGCGCGGGGAGGGTCAGGAAGTCCACGAACTCCTCGGCCAGGGCGACCTGTTCGAAGAGCCGGGCGGCCTCCGGCCAGCGGCCGGCGCCATAGGCCTCCTCGCCCAGCTCGGCGAGGAGTTCGGCCAGCTCCGCGGCGACCAGGGAACGGACCAGGTCGGCGGTGGCCTTCTCGCCGGTGTCGGAGAGCACGACCCCGTTGTGGATCCACTGCCAGATCTGCGAGCGGGAGATCTCGGCGGTGGCGGCGTCCTCCATCATGTTGAAGATGCCGACGGCCCCGAGCCCGCGCAGCCAGGCCTCGATGTAGCGGACGCCGACCTGGACGGCGTTGTGCAGCCCCGCTCGGGTGCAGGTGCCGCCGGCTCCGGCGATGTCGAGGAGCTGGGCGGCGGTCACCGGCTCGGCCGGGCCGGGGTTGTCCTTCTGGTGGGGCCGCTCGCCGAGCACCGCGTCGAAGGAGGCCCGGGCGACCGGCACCAGGTCGGGGTGGGCGACCCAGGAGCCGTCGAAGCCGTTCCCGGCCTCGCGGTCCTTGTCCGCCTTGACCTTCTCCAGCGCGGCCGCGTTGACCTCCGGGTCGCGGCGGCTCGGGATGAACGCGGCCATGCCGCCGATCGCGTGGGCGCCGCGCCGGTGGCAGGTCCGTACCAGCAGCCGGGTGTAGGCGGCCATGAACGGCGAGGCCATGGTGACGGTGTTGCGGTCCGGCAGGATGTAGTGCTCGCCCGCGTCGCGGAAGTTCTTGACGATCGAGAACAGGTAGTCCCAGCGCCCGGCGTTGAGGCCGGCCGCGTGGTCGCGCAGCTCGTAGAGGATCTCGTCCATCTCGAACGCGGCGGTGATGGTCTCGATCAGCACGGTCGCCCGGATCGTGCCGTGCGGGATGCCGAGTTCGGCCTGGGCGTGGGTGAACACGTCGTTCCACAGCCGGGCCTCGAGGTGGCTCTCGGTCTTCGGCAGGTAGAAGTACGGGCCGGAGTTGGGGTCCTCGGCACCCTTGGCCAGCAGCCGGGCGGCGTTGTGGAAGAAGTAGAGGCCGAAGTCGACGAACGCGCCGGCCACCGGGGTGCCGTCGACCCGCAGGTGGTTCTCGTCCAGGTGCCAGCCGCGGGGGCGGACCACGACGGTGGCGAGTTCGGCGGCGGGCTTGAGGGTGTACGCCTTGCCGGCCGCGCCGGTGAAGTCGATCCGGCCCTCGAAGGCGTCGGTCAGGTTGGCCTGGCCGCCGACCACGTTCTCCCAGGTCGGGGAGGTGGCGTCCTCGAAGTCCGCGAGCCAGATCCGCGCCCCGGAGTTGAGCGCGTTGACGACCATCTTGCGGTCGGTCGGCCCGGTGATCTCGACCCGGCGGTCCTGGAGGGCGCGGGGCGCCTCGGCGACCTTCCAGTCCCCGGCCCGGATGTCGGCGGTGTCGGGGCGGAAGTCCAGCGTGCCGGTGGCGGCGATCTCGGCGCGGCGGGCCTTCCGCCCGGCCAGCAGCTCCTGTCGGCGCCCCTCGAAGGCCTGATGGAGCCCGGCGACGAAGGCGAGCGCCTCCGGAGTGAGCACCTCCTCCGCCCGGGGGACGCGAGGACCGGCGACAGTGACGACCGGAGCGGCGGGCGAGGCGCCGACGGGCCCCTGATCTGCAGCCATGAGCAGGACACTCCTAAGACGGTTGAGCCTGGCGGAGGGAGCTCCGGTGGGAACTTCCTCAGGGAACTTCCTCGATCGGTACCCGCCTGTCGGCGAGTTCGATTCTGTAAGGTGGAGACTAGTTTCCGCGATACAGAATTTCAACGGTTTGTTGAAGAGATCGCCGGGACTCTACTCCTCCCCGACAGTGAAGGAAACGCCGGTGGTTGCGACCCCCGACCCAGCATCGACGACAGGCGCCGACCGCGCGGGCGGCGGCGTGCAGTCCGTCGAACGCGCCTTCCAACTCCTGGAGGCGCTGGCCGACTCCGGCGGCGTGGCCACCCTCAGCGAGCTCTCCACCACGTCCGGCCTCCCGATGCCGACCATCCACCGGTTGGTTCGTACCCTCGTGCAGCAGGGCTATGTCCGCCAGGACACCGCGCGCCGCTACACCCTCGGCCCCCGGCTGATCCGGCTCGGCGAGACGGCCGGCCGGCTGCTCGGCAGCTGGGCCCGCCCGTACCTGGCCGAGCTCATGGAGGCCACCGGCGAGACCGCCAACCTGGCGGTGCTGGAGGGCGGCGAGGTGGTGTACGTCGGCCAGGTGCAGTCGCGCCGCTCGATGCGGATGTTCACCGAGGTCGGCCGACGGGTGCAGCCGCACTGCACCGGCGTCGGCAAGGCGCTGCTCGCCCAGCTGCCGGAGGACGAGGCCCGCGCCGTGCTCGGCCCCAACCCGCTGCCCGCGCACACCGAGTACACGGTCACCGACCCGCAGGAGCTGATGCGCCAGCTCGCCGAGGCGCGCGAGCGCGGCTACGTGGTCGACGACCAGGAGCAGGAGATCGGCGTCCGCTGCATCGCGCTCGCCGTCCCGGGCGCGCCGACGCCCACCGCGCTCTCGGTCTCCGGCCCGGAGGCCCGCATCCGGGCCCTGGAGGAGCAGGCCGGAGCCGCCTCGCTGGTGCCGGTGATGCACCAGATCGCGACCCGGCTGGGCCAGGTCCTCGCTCCCTGACGGAACGTCAACCTCCCTTGCCCGCCGACCCGGTTGGCACGGCGTGCCGCGTCATCCGTTCGGGCGGACGACGGGCGGGTTGCCGCCCGGCTCCGGCGGTGGCTCCGCCACCCTGGTGCCGACGCGGCCCGCAACGGCGCGGGCGGCCGGGACGCGAGGGCAGGGTGAGCGGGGATGGAGCAGCAGCACCGGGACGCATGGGAGGGCGCGCGGGGCGGTGGGGTCCGGGGAGGTGAGGTCCGGAGCGATGGCGTACGGGCCGGTGGCGTACGGCGCGCCGCGAGGGGCCGGGGGTTCGGCGGGGCCGGGCTGGTCGCGGCCGTGGCGGCGGGGTGCGCGGTGACGGTACTGGCCACCGACCCGGTCTGGGCGCTGCGGCGGCCCGAGCCCCGGCCCGCCGTGGAGGTCGTCGCGGCCGGTGCGCCCTCGCCGTCCACCCTGCCCGCACCGGCGACGCCCACCGCCTCGACCCTGCCGGCCCCGGCCAAGCCCGGAGCCGGGTCCGGGGCCGGGCCCGGGACGGCCGAGGCCGCCGCGCGACCGTCCGACTCCGACCTGGAGGTGGTCCGGATCGACCCGGACGCGGCCGCGCCCGGCGGCACCACCACCATCCACGCCTTCGTCGGCAACGGCGGCCCGGAGACCACCGCCTCCCCGTTCACGGTCGCGATCACCCTGCCGGAGGGCGTCAGCCCGGAGGGCCCGTTCTTCCCGTCCACCTGCCAGGTGGTGAGCCGCGGCCGCGTCGTGCGGTGCGTGTTCGCGCCCGGGCTGCGGGAGGGGCGCAGCGCGACCGCCCTCATCCCGGTCCGGCTCGCCCCGGACCTGCCGGAGGGCAGGCTGAGCGGCGGCTCGGTCGCGGTGCGCAGCGCGGACGACCGGTACGAGGGCAACAACCGGCAGCCGTTCGACATCACGGTGGCCGGGACGGCCGCCGGTTCCTGAGCCGTGTGGGCCGCGCGGTCCCGTCGGCGGGGTCGGCCCTGCCGACGGGACCGTCCTGCCGGCGGCGGGCGGGGCGCCGCACCCGCCGAGGTGCCGACCAACGGCCCCGCACGGCAGTCGAGTTGACCGGCTTGAGGCTCAGCTCAGCCAGGCGTTGACCTGGCTCGCCGCGTCCGGCGCCCAGGCGAGCTCCAGATGGTTCAGGCCGCCGAGCAGCCGGGTGCCGCCGACCGTCGCGATGCCGGTGGTGTCCAGCGCGCTCGCGGTGAAGACCAGGCCGTCGCTCGGCCCGCGACCCTCGTTGAGCACGCCCGGGATGTCGGCGGACCCGCCCGCCAGCAGGTAGGTGCGCACCGCGGCCGGGATGCCGGCCTGCCGGAGCGGGGCGATCAGCGAGCCCGCGTCGATCGCCGCCTGGATGCCCTGGCCGGAGGTGTAGAAGCCCTGGCCGCCGTAGTAGGTGGTCCACCAGTCCTGCGCACTGCTGTCCACCCCGTAGGTGCCGTCCCAGCGGGCGAGCAGCTGGCGCTGGCCCGGGTAGCAGTCGTAGCCGCCGCTCGGCAGCACCCCGAGGCAGGGCTGCGCGGTGTACGTGCCGTAGCAGGTCATGGAGAGGTGCGGGGACGGCGCGTTGGCGGTGCCGCCACAGGCGGGCCAGGTCACCAGGTCGAAGTCCCAGCCGTGCGCGTACACGTAGTCGAGCCCGCCGTGCGGCCCGCCCAGCGTGACCAGCCGGCGCACGTCGCCCGCGTACGCCCTCCCCCAGGAGGGCTTCACCGAGGACACGTACGCCCGGGCGGCGACCTCGCCCTTGCTCCAGGCCACCACGTCGACCTGGGGGACCCCGAGTCGGGCCCGGATCAGCGCGACCGCGTCGCCGACCGCCTGGGCCTGGAGCAGGTTGTCGCCGTGCTTGTGGGCGAAGCCGATCGCGAAGACCCGGCGGCCGGTGCCGGCCAGGTACTGGGCGAGCCCGGTGGACGGGCAGTTCGCGGCACCGCAGGCGCCGCTCTCCCCCGGGTTCGCCCAGGCCCGGTCGGCGTTGTCGTTGGCGCCGTGGACCAGCAGGACGGGGGTGGCCTGGGCGCCGGTGTCCCAGCCCGCGGCGGAGTAGAGCAGGAACCGGGCGGAGGAGGGCCGACCGGTGCCGAAGTACGTCCGGCGGGCGCCGTCCTGGTCGCCGCGCCCGTCGGCGGGGAACTGCTCGGCGCCGAAGCCGGGGGTGGTGTCGAGGTAGCGCTCGACCTTGGCCCAGCCGTTGCCGGGGGCGGGGAAGGTCGCTTCCAGGGTGAGGGGGGCGGCGGCCGCGGCCCGGGCCGTACCCGCCTGCGCGGCGGTGGGGGTGCCGAGCAGGGCGGCGGCGAGGGTCAGGAGCACGGCGGCGAGGGCGGTGGGGACGCGTCTCGCGGGGCCGGGGCGTGTGGGGGTACGTCTCATGGCCGGACGCTAGGGCCGGCGCGCGGCCCTGCCCATGTGCCGGTCGCACACCCGGGCCGCCGCGTGGTGGCGGACCGTACCGTGGCCTTTGCCTGACCGAGTGCGCCCGGTCGGATAAATTGGAAGCCTGACATCATCCGCCGTGCACAAGAGCGGCGAGCCCGACCGGGTGCTCGCCACGACCTGACAGAGACGAGGACCCGCCCCACCATGACCGCGCCCCTGCCCGCCTTCGCCGGCCGCACCTACCTCTTCCGGGTCGACAACGGCGCGGCCTTCCGCAACACCTACTCGGCCGACGGCACGCGGCTGCGCTGGGAGGGCCTCGGCGAGTCCGCGGGCCAGTGGGAGGACGTGCGCCTGCACGTCGCCGAGGTCGCGCCCTCGATCTACTTCGTCAGCTGGACCGAGCAGAGCGGGATCACCGTCAGCCACGTGATGGACCTCGGCAGGCTGACCGTGCGGGCCTTCTGGACCTTCGAGGGCGAGGGCGGCCGGGTCGGCCAGCTGCACACCGGGACGCTGGAGCGGGTGGCCTGAGCGGCGGAACCGCCGTACGGCTCCTGAATGACCGAACCCCCGGTGCCATGGCTCCGGGGGTTCGGTCGTTCATGCTCGGTCGTCCAGGATCGGTCGGTCAGGCCCGGCCGGTCAGGCTCATGCGGACTGGTTCGGCACCTTGAGGTGCTGGGACAGCCACTCCAGCGAGGAGGGCAGCAGGGCGCTCCAGGTCTCGAAGTTGTGGCCGCCGTTCTCCAGCATGCTGTACGAGACCTTCATCGGGCTCTGCACCCCGTCGACGAAGGCCTCGGTCTGCTGCCGGTAGTCGCCGTCGCCCTTCTTGGTGCCGGCCAGCAGCACGGACACCTTCGGCTGCGGCAGGTTCTTCAGCCGCCACAGCAGGTTGGCCTCGTCGCGGCGCTGCTTGCTGCCGCCGAAGAGGTCGCCCGTCGTCGGGTCGTCGGCGGCGTCGTAGTAGGCGGAGAGGGCGACGGCGGTCGGGAAGACGTCCGGGTGGCGCATGGCCAGCTTGAGCGCGCAGTAGCCGCCGGTCGAGTTGCCCATGAAGGCCCAGGCCTGCGGGTCGGTGGAGACCCGGTAGCTGGCCTGGATCGCCGAGGGCACGTCCTTGGTGAAGTAGGTGTCGGACTGCGGGCCGTTCGGGACGTCCTCGCACTCGGTGTCCTGGGGCAGCGCGGGCGAGGGGCGCACCAGGACCATGACGGTCGGCTGCATCCGCCCCTCCTGCAGCAGCTTGAGCGCGGCGCCCGGGTAGTTGAAGCGGGTGATCAGGTTCTCGGCGATTCCTGGGAATCCGGTGCTGACGATCACGGCCGGGAACTGCTTCTGGGCGTACTCCGGCTGGAAGTACTGCGGGGGCAGGTAGACGTAGCCCTCGGTGGACAGCCGGCTGGCCGCGCCGTCTATCCGGACCTTGCGGATCTCGCCGGACTGGGCGGGCTCGCGGCCCATCGCGCCGCCGCCCTTGACCGCGGCCTGGCCCATCGTCTCCACCATCAGCCGACCGGAGGCGTCCGCCTTGTTGTGGATGACCACCGGGCCGGTGTCGCCGGTGCCCAGCAGGTCGTCCCAACTGCTGTAGAAGGCGAAGTAGTTGTTCGCGACCAGGCCGAGTGCGGCGAGCACCGCGAGCTGGGTGGCGAGCAGTGCGCCGATCCGGCCGAGCACCGACTGCCAGGTCTTCTTCGCGAGTCTGGGCCACAGCCAGACCGTGCCGACCATCATCACGACCGCGATCAGTGCGGTCAGCGCCAGCACCTTGTGGCTCGTCAGACCCATGTCCCGCTTGCTCCCACGCCTCGAACTCCAGTCCCCTCCGCTGGGGACATCCGAGGAGGTCACCCCGGTTCCCCCGCCGGGGCGCGAGGACCAACCCTAACGCCAGCTGGGAGGAAGCTGACCGCGGCTGGGAGGTGACGGGGAGCCGGGCTGACAGATGACAACGTTCAGATAACAGATTTCGAAAGTTGTCATCTGAAATCTGTCAGCGGTCGGCTGTCTCCCGCCAGCCGGAGCGGGCGGGGTGGGCTGCGCCCGGGCTCAGCCCACCCGCTCCCAGAGCCGCAGCCCCGCCGTGAGCTCGCGCATGCAGCGCGCGCCGAGGTCCTGCGGGGAGCCCAGACCTGCGAGGGGCGCCTCGGAGGAGGCCCACTGCTCCAGGGCCACCCGGATCGCCGCGGTCGCGGCGGCGGCGGCCAGCCGGATCTCCAGCGGATCGGTGCCGTCCGGGCAGCGCTCGGTGAGGGCGACCCGCAGCCGCGCCTCCGAGTCGGCGTGGACCCGCTGCCAGGTGGCGTTCAGCTTCGGGTCGCGCAGCAGGCCGCGGGCCCACCGCATCATCTCCGCCCGCGCCTCGTCGGCCGGGGTCAGCGACGCGACCGCCGCACGCTCCAGCGCCTCGCGCAGCGGCAGGTCGGCCGGGCTCGCCGCGAACAGCTCCACCCACTCCTGCCCGCCCGACGCGAGCAGCGGGGCGACGGCGTCCTCCTTGACGGAGAAGTACCGGTAGAAGGTGCGCAGCGAGATGCCCGCGGCGAGGGCGATCTCCTCGGCGGTGGTCGCCTCGGCTCCGCGCTCGGCGAAGAGCGCGGCGGCGGTACGGGCGATCTCCAGTCGGGTGGCCTCACGGCGGCGCTGGGTCAGGGTCGGGCGTCCGGTCACAGGGCCAGCCTACGCGGACGCATGCCAAGGTGGCACGTCACGACGATCTGGCACATCCAGCCTTTTTGGCACAACGTGCCACTCAGGCGTACCGTGGTTCCCGAGGTCGAGAGACCACGAACGAACGGAGTACCACCATGGAGCGCTTCAGCGGACGGAACGTCCTGATCACCGGCGGCGGCTCGGGCATCGGCCAGGCCACCGTGCACCGGATCCTCGCCGAGGGCGGGAAGGTCGTCGCCGTCGACGTCAACGAGGACGGCCTGAAGAAGACCCTGGACCGCGCCACCGCCGAGGGCACCGCGGACCGCCTGACCATTCAGGTTCTGGACATCTCGGACGAGGCGGCCGTCGTCGCGGGCGTCGCCGAGGCGACCACCGGCCTGGGCGGCCTGGACGTGCTGGTCAACGCGGCCGGCATCCTCCGCTCCTCGCACACCCACGAGACCAGCCTGGAGTTCTGGAACAAGCTCCTCGCGGTGAACCTGACCGGCACCTTCCTGATGACCCGCGAGGCGCTCCCCGCGCTGCTCGCGGGTGGCAGGGGCGTGGTGGTCAACTTCAGCTCCACCTCCGCGAGCTTCGCCCACCCGTACATGGCCGCGTACGCCGCGACCAAGGGCGGCATCCAGTCCTTCACCCACGCCATCGCCTCGGAGTACTCGAAGCAGGGCCTGCGCGCGGTCTGCGTCGCGCCGGGCAGCATCGACAGCGGCATGACCCACAACCCGGGCCTGCCCGCCGACGCCGACTTCAGCCTGCTGGCCAAGCTCTCCCCCGCCCTCGGCCAGGGCTTCGCCGGCCCGGAGACGGTGGCCGGCGTGATCGCCATGCTCGCCTCCGACGACGGCGCCTTCGTCACCGGTACCGAGCTGCGCATCGACGGCGGCACCCACATGTGACCGGCTGATCGCCCCCTCGGTCCGGTCGAAGGCGGGGCCTGTGCCGTCCCCCGTACGGCGCAGGCCCCGCCTTCGCGTCGCTGTCGCTATCGCTGTCGGAGCCGGAGCCGGAGCCGGGTGCGGCGGCGGTCGGTCAGGTCACCGCAGGGGCTTCCCGAGCAGGAGTTCCCGGGTGACCCCGTCGGCGAGCAGGTCGCCCGGCTCCGCGAGCGGGGCGAAGCCGTGCCGGCGGTAGAGGGCGAGCGCCGCTTCGTTGCCGGGGAGCACGGCGAGGCGCAGCGTGGTCCCGCCGGTGGCGCGGGCCCAGCGCTCGACCTCCTCGACGAGCCGGTCGGCGACGCCCCGGCCGCGCGCCCGCGGGGCGACCCAGAGCGAGCGCAACTCCCGTACCCCGTCCGGCGATCCGAGCAGGCCGCCGACGAGCCCGACCGGGTCCTCGTCCAGCAGGGCCGCGACGTGGTGGGCGCCCGGGATGCCGAGCCGGTCGCGCCAGCGCTCCTCGCCACCCCGGTGCCAGTCGGCGAGGCCGGCCTTGAAGGCCTCCGGTGCGTCGGTCAGGGCGGCGAGGCGGAGGTCCCGCCAGAGCTGCCAGTCGGCGGTCGTGAGGGTTCGGAGCGTCAGCGTCACCATGTCCGGCACCGTAGAGGGCCCGACCGGCGGCCGTCAGTCCGTTTCCCGTACCTGCGGGCCCGCGCGCCACCGGCCCCGGCGGTTCGGCGGGGTCCGACGGCCCGGCGAGCGCCCTACGGCGTGCGCCAGTCGGCGGCGAAGGCGGCGGCCGGATTGGCGGTGAGGAGCAGCTCGGGCAGTTCGGGGCCGTGGCTGCGGGCGAGGCGCGGGGCGAGCTCGGTGAGCAGCCGGACCGGGCCGCCGGCCGCGCGGGCGTTCCGGGTCGTGGTGTCGGCGCCGAGCAGCAGCTGGGCGGCGTGGCCCGCCTCGACCAGGTCGGCGATGACCTCGAAGGCCTGGTGGTCGCCTGCGTGGCCGGCCCGGGAGGGGCTGTCCAGCGCGAGGTACACGCCCTCGGCGGCCAGTCGGCGGTGCAGCGCACGGTCGGGGAGCCGGGTGAGGTGGCCGAGGATGACCCGGTCGGGCCGGACGCCGTGCCGGTGGCACAGCCGGTGCACGACCCCGGGCGGGGCGCCGTCGGCTTCGAGGTGGACGGCGATCGGGGCGCCGGTGGCATGGTGGGCCTCGGCGGCGGCAGCCAGCGTCCACCGGGTGTGGCGACTGTCGGGCCCCGCGTCGGCCGCGACCTTGATCAGCCCGGCCCGGACCCCCTCGGGCGCGCCGGGCAGACCGGTGGTGAGCTCGGCGACGAAACGTTCCGCCAGGTCGGCGTACGGGCCGGGGCGGTCCTCCGCCCCGGCGCCGGTGGCGGAGAAGGAGCCCGGCGCGTAGTGGACCGCCTGGTGCGCGCCGGTGGCGGCGACGATCCGCACGCCGGTCGTCCGGGAGAGCGCGGCGAGCGAGTCCGCGCCCCGGCCCAGGCCGAGCGGGGTCCACTGGACGAGGGTGCGGCCGCCGGCGGCCGCGTAGGCGCGCAGGACGTCCTCGGCGGCGGCCGGGTCGTCCAGTTCCTGGCCGGGAAGCAGCGGGCTGCGGATGAAGAGGTGGTCGTGGGCGTCGGTGACGCCGAGGGCGGCGGGGTCCAGGTCGCCGAGGACGGTGCGGACGGTGCGGCTCATGCCCCGGCCTCCTCGGTGACGGTCCCGGCGGCGCTCTCGGCGGCCTTGGTGGCCTCGGCGCTCTCGGCGCTCTCGGTGCTCTCGGTGCTCTCGGTGCTCTCGGTGCTCTCGGCGAAGGTCGCGGTGGCGACCCGCAGGCCGGCCAGCGCCTTGGGGAGGCCGACGTACGGGGCGAGGTGGACCATGACCTCGGTGATCTCCGCCTCCGTCAGGCCGATCCGCCGGCTGTAGCGGACGTGGTCGGCGAGCTGCGGCTCGACGCCGCCGAGGGCGGTGAGGGCGGCCAGGTTGGCGATCTGGCGGTCGCGCAGGGCGAGGCCGGGGCGCTGGTAGGTGCCGCCGAAGAGGCTGGTGACGATCCAGTCGGGGAAGCCGGGGGCGAGGGCGTCCAGGCCGCCGAGGGTGGCGGCGGCGCCCGGACCGGCCAGGTCGGCGAGCAGGGCGTGGCCGGCCGCGCGGTCGAGCGGGGCCGGGGTGAGGTCGGGGCCGGCGGGAGCGGTCGCGGGGGACATCGGGGCGGTGGGTCCTTTCACCAGTGGCGGCCGGCGGGCAGCCGGTCCAGTTCGGGGCGGGACAGGTGCAGCACCTGGTACCGGACGCCGGGCGCGTCCTCGGGGGCCGGGCCGTTCCAGAGGGCGAAGCGGAGCAGCTCCCAGCGGCTCGGGTCGACGGCCACGGCGGCGGTGTGCAGGTCCGGGTGCGTGGGCAGGTCCGCGAGCGCCCGCTCGACGGCCTCGGCCGGGTCGGCGCCTTCCGGCAGCCGTACGGTCGCCCGGGTGGCGGTGCTGGGCTGCTCGGTCCTCTCCCCCGCTACTGGCGACGCGCCGCGGGTCAGGCCCGCGCCGAGCCAGTGCCGGACGGCGGGGCGGCCGAAGTCGGCGCTCAGGCCGCGGAAGCCCGGGCCCCAGAGGAAGCCGTTCATGCCCTCGGCGGTGCGCCAGAGGTAGAACGGCGCGTACTGGTTGACGGGCGAGCCCTGCCGACCGCGCTCGCGGACCAGGTAGGCCTTGAGGCCGAGGCCCGGGTGCGCGTCGAGCAGGTGGCCCTTGTCGGCGACGCGCTTGCGGATGACGCCCATGTCGTAGTCGGCGGGGAGGGTGATCTCGTACTGCATGGCGTGCACGGCGGGGCTCCTCGGGTTCTGGCCAGTCTGACGGCGGGCGTCCTGGTTTTCGGCGGGCGCGTCGGCTCTGGTCGTACGGGTTCGGCCGCGAGGGTTCGGCCGTACGGGTGCGGCGGCGCGCCCGGGGTCGTGCGGGTCAGGCCGTGCGGGTCAGGCCGTGCGGTGTGCCGCGAGCAGGCCGAGGGCGCCGCGGACGGCCCGGTCGAACGGCTCGGCGCCGTCGGCGGCGCGGGCCAGGACGTAGCCACCCTGGACGACGGCGACCACGGCGGCGGCCGTGTCGGCCGGGTCGAGGCCGGGGGTGAACTCGCCGTCCGCCTGGCCCTGGGCGACCAGTTCGGCGATCCGGCCGCGCAGCCAGTCGAAGGTCTCCTCGACGGGCGCGCGCAGCTGCGGGTCGGCGACGACGTCGGGGTCCTGGGCCATCCGGCCGATCCGGCAGCCGCGCAGGACGTCGCGGTCGCGGTGCAGGTAGGCGGCGATCCGGTCGTAGGCGGTGCCGGGGGCGGCGAGGTCGGCCTCGGCGACGCCCCGCATCTGCTCGGCGCTGCGGCGCAGGGCGGCGGCCGCGAGGTCGGGCTTGCCCGTGAAGTGGTGGTACATGCTGCCCTGGCCGACCCCGGAGCGCTGCTGGATGGCCTTGGGGCTGGTGCCGACGTAGCCGCGCTCCCAGAGGAGGGCCTGGGTGCTCTCGATGAGACGGTCCTGGGTGCTCATGCGAGCCACTGTACATACCAGTAGGTACAGAGCGCCAGGGCTGACTCCGCCCGGGCGCCCCGGGGCGCCCGGATCCTCCTCGCGGAACGGTTGAGGGCCGTGCGCCGCCCCCCGGCGGCCACGGCCCCTCGACCGTTCGTCATCCCCCGCACCGCCGAGCGGCATTCCGGCGCGCCTGGTGGCGCGCGTCACGTCACGGACGGTGGCCGGCGTCACGCCGCGTAGGGGGTGCACGGCGCACTGCGCGGGCGGGCGCCGGACGCGGGCGACTACGGCAGCGCGCGGCGGACCTCCGGGGCCACCTCGCTCGCGAACAGCTCCAGTTGCTCGCGCTGCGCCCCCTCGGTGAGTGCGTCCACCCCGATGCCGACCACCTCGTTGCCGAAGGCCTCGTGGTAGCGGTGGATCTTCTCGATCACCTGCTGCGGACTGCCGACCAGGGCCGAACCGCGCTCCAGCGCGTCCTCCAGCGACGTGAACGGCGAGTTGTTGTGCCGGCCGGCGGCCGAGTCGAACAGGGCATTCCAGTACGGGCGGAAGCCCTCTACCGCGTCCTGCGAGCGCTTGGCGACGTACAGTCCGCCGAAGCTCGCGCCCACCCTGGCCCGCTCCGGGTCGTGCCCGTAGTACTCCCAGCGCTCGCGGTAGTGGTCGACCAGCGCCCGGTACTTCTCCAGCGGGTGGAAGGAGTTGGCGGAGAAGAGCGGGTCGCCGTGGCGGGCAGCGAGGTCGGTGGACCGCGTGCTGGTCGCGCTGCCGTGCCACACCGGGATCGGGTCCTGGAGCGGGCGCGGCCAGACGGTGGCGTCCCGGAGCGGCGGGCGGGTCGAGCCCTCCCAGGTCACCTTCTCCTCCCGCCAGAGCCTGCGCAGCAGAGCGTAGTTCTCGGCGAGCGCCTCCCACTGACGCTCCTCGGGAAGGCCGAACAGCCCGAAGTGGCGCGGGTCGTTGCCCTTGCCGACGATCAACTCAATTCGGCCACCGGAGAGTTGGTCGAGCATCGCGTAGTCCTCGGCGACCCGGACCGGGTCGAGGATGCTGAGCACCGTCACCGTGGTGAACAGCCGGATGGTGGAGGTGCGGGCGGCGATCGCGCTGAGCAGCAGGGGCGGGGCCGGGGAGAGGAACGGCTCGCCGTGCCGCTCCCCCACCCCGTAGCCGTCGTAGCCGAGCCGCTCGGCGAGGACCGCCTGGTCGATGACGTTGTGGAGCTTCTGCTCCGGGGTGCGCCGGACACCGGTGACCGGATCGGGGGCGTTGGCGACGAGGGACGAGACGGTGAACCGCACGGCGGTCTCCTTGAACGCTCGGGAGGGGCACGGGAGGGGCTCGGGACGGAATCGGAGGGGCTCGAGGAGGAGCCCTCGGGAAGGGGTTCGGCGCAGACCGGGCCGGGCTTGACGGGGCCGGTGGAGCCCCGGGAGCCGACGGGCCGCGCGGAGCACGGGGAGCCGGTACGTGGTCCGGCGTCGCACTCCCAAGGGCGGGCACCCGCGGAGCGGCTGACGGGACGGGCGGCGCGCCGCTCGGGCGGCAGGGCACGCGGGTGGTGTCAGCGGACGGTGCTGCGGTGGCGGCGACAACAACAGCGGGCTGCGGCGGCGGTCACGGTCCGGACTGCCATCTCGCCTCCCCCTCGCCTCGCACGCGCACGATCCTCCGCGAGCATAGGCACCGGCCGGGGACGGGGCAAGGGCTTGATCCGCCACGGCCGACTGGCAAGATGTCCGGCATGAGCTACCTCGCCGCGGATGACCGCTATGACTCGATGACCTATCGGAAGGCCGGCCACAGCGGCGTCCAGCTGCCCGCCGTATCGCTCGGGCTCTGGCACAACTTCGGTGACGCCCAGCCGCTGGAGGTGCAACGGGCGGTGCTCCGCCGGGCCTTCGACCGGGGTGTCACCCACTTCGACCTGGCGAACAACTACGGCCCGCCGTACGGCAGCGCCGAGCGCAACTTCGGCTACCTGTTCGCCCAGGACTTCCGGCCGTACCGGGACGAGCTGTTCATCGCCACCAAGGCCGGCTGGGACATGTGGCCCGGCCCGTACGGCAACGGCGGCAGCCGCAAGTACCTGCTGGCCAGCCTCGACCAGTCGCTGGACCGGATGGGCCTGGACTACGTCGACGTCTTCTACTCGCACCGGTACGACCCGGACACCCCGATCGAGGAGACGATGGGGGCGCTCGACAGCGCGGTGCGCTCGGGCAAGGCGCTGTACGCCGCGATCTCCAACTACCCGGCGGAGCGGCACCGGGAGGCGGTGGCGATCCTGCGCGAGCTGGGGACGCCGGTGCTGATGAACCAGTCGGCGTACTCGATCCTCAACCGGTACGTGGAGGACCACGGCGTGCTGGACGCGGTGGGCGACACCCGGACCAGCCTCATCGCCTACTCGCCGCTGGCCCAGGGGCTGCTGACCGACCGCTACCTGACCGGGGAGGTGCCGGCGGGCTCGCGGATGTCGGTCGGGAAGTTCCTCACCGAGGAGGCGCTGGCCGGGCCGAAGCTGGACCGGCTGCGGGCGCTGGCCAAGGTCGCCGAGGGGCGCGGGCAGACGCTGGCGCAGCTGGCGCTGTGCTGGGTGCTGCGGGACCCGCGGGTGGTCTCGGTGATCATCGGCGCGAGCAGCGTGGCCCAGCTGGACCAGAACCTCGACGCGCTGGCGGGCGGCCCGCTGACGGCTGAGGAGCTGGCGGAGATCGACCGGCTGAGCCGCTGAGCCGAGGCGCCTCCGGCGGAGCGGGAGGCGTTGGCTGACGGCTGACGATCGACGGATGACAGCTGACAGATTTCGAAATCTGTCAGCTGTCATCTGTTATCTGTTCGCTGATATCTGTTACTTGTCAGCCGTCACCTGTTCGCTGCCGGCCGCTTGATGCCCAGAGCGGGCAGAACCGTTTCTGCAACCCGGTGGGCCTCCTCCAGCAGCGGGTTGCCCGACAGGATGAAGGTGTCGACACCCAGCGCCTCGAACTCCTGCAGGCGCTCGATCACCTGGGCCGTCGAGCCGACCACCGCGGTGCCGGGGCCGGGGCGGAACAGGCTCATCCCCGGCCAGAGGTTGGGGTAGGCCTCCAGCTCGCGGGCCCGGGCCGGCACCTTGCCCCCGTGCTGGCGGAACTGCCGCTGCCAGCCGACCCCGTCCTCCCCCTTCGCCCCGCCCAGCTGGCGCGCGTAGGTGGCCTCGCTGGTGACGTCCAGCAGCCGGTCGGCGGCCGCCCAGGCCTCGTCCTCGGTGTCCCGGACGATCAGGTGCAGCCGCAGTCCGATCCGCAGGCTCCGGCCGTGGGCGGCGGCGCGCTCGCGGACCAGGTCCAGCTTCTCCTTGAGCAGGTGCGGTGGCTCGCCCCAGGTCAGGTAGACGTCCACGTGCTCGGCCGCCATCTCGATGCCGGCCGCCGAACTGCCGCCGAACCAGAGCGGAATGCCGCCGGGCTGCGCCGGGGCCAGCTCGCGCAGGCTCGCGCCCGCGTTCTTCAGCTCGTAGAACTCGCCCTTGTGGTCGAAGACTTCGCCCGCCGTGAGGCGCTTGACGATCGACCAGTACTCGCCGCTGAGCCGGTAGCGGTCGTCGTGCTCGACGTCCAGGCCGTACTCGCGCAGCTGCGCGGTCGAGCCGTTCACCACATTGAAGCGCAGTCGGCCGCCGTGCAGGTGGTCGAAGCTGAGCGCCATCTTGGCCAGCAGGGTGGGCGAGACCAGCCCCGGGTGGACGGCCAGCAGCGGCTTGAAGGCCGGGGTGGTGGCGGCGGCGAGCGCGCTGCCGAGCGTCCAGACGTCGTACAGGTCAGTCGCGAGCAGGGCACCGGTGTAGCCCAACCGCTCGACGCTGCCCGCCAGTTGCTGGAGGTAGCGGAGGTCCACGGGGCGGCGCCCGGCCGGCTCCCAGGGGTAGTGGCCCTCGCGCGGGATGATGTACCAGAGGACTTCGGAGGCCATGGGTCAGACCGCCTTCGCGAGCGCGGCGGCCACCGGGGCCTCCAGACCGGGGAGGTGGGCGTCGGCGACGGTCAGCGCCCGGTCGATGAAGCCCACACCGTGGAAGATGTCCGCGGCCTCCTGCTGCTCGGCGACGAACCCGGCCGTGGCAGGCTCCAGTCGCCAGGGCAGTGCGACCAGCGCGGCCTGCCAGTCGGCGGCCGTGCCGCCCAGGTTCTCGGCGGCGATCGCGGCGGCCTCGGCCGGGTTGGCGGCCACCCAGGCGTCCGCCCGGCGCAGCGCGGTCGCGATCGCGGCGACCACCTCGGGGCGCCCGGTCGCGAAGTCCCGACGGGTGAAGAACACCGAGCGGTCGGTGATGACGTCACCGGTGCGGACCAGTTCACGGAACTCCCCGGTGCGGCGGGCCGCGGCGAGTTCGGCGCCCTGGGCGATCCAGCCGGCGATCTCGCCGTCGCGCAGCCGCCGGGCCTGGTCCTCACCGGCCGCCGGGCGCGCCGGGGTGACGTCCTCGCCGTACGAGAGCCCCTGGGCGTGCAGGGCCTTGGCGAGCAGGTGGGTCTGCCAGGAACCGACGGAGAGGACGACGGTGCCGCCCTTGAGGTCCGCGACCGTCCGCACCGGACCGGAGTCCAGCACCAGCAGGGCGCCGTGGTCCGGTCGGGGCGCCGAGACCGCCGCGTAGACCAGGTCGTGGCCGGCTGCCTGGGCGGTGATCGGCGGGGTGGAACCGGTGCCGCCGAAGTCGATGACGCCCTCGGCGAGCAGGGCGCCGGTGCGGGTGCCATCCGCGTAGTGGTGGAAGGCGCCGGTCTCGCCGAGCGGGGCCAGCTCCTCGTCCAGGTACGGGAGTCGGGCGAGGTAGTAGAGCGAGGGGTTGCTGGCGTGGACGCCGAGGGTGACGGTCATCTGGTCAACTCCGGTGGTGCGGGCCTGGCTTGTGGGAAGGCAGGCGGGATCGGGGGAAGGTCGGGGAAAGCGGGGGGTCGCGGACGTCAGTGGACGCCGAGGTCGGCGAGCAGACGGCGCCGCAGGTCGGCGAAGGCGGGGTCGGCCGGATCGCGCGGGCTCTCGACGGTGACGGCCTCGTCCCGGGCGAGCAGGCCGTCGCGCAGGACCACGACCCGGTCGGCGAGCCGTACGGCCTCGTCCACGTCGTGGGTGACCAGCAGGACCGCCGGGCGGTGGCGGCGCACCAGGTCGCCGACGAGGTCCTGCATGCGCAGCCGGGTGAGCGCGTCCAGGGCGGCGAACGGTTCGTCCAGCAGCAGGAGTTGCGGCTCGCGGACGAGTGCCCGGGCGAGCGCGACGCGCTGCGCCTCACCGCCGGAGAGGGTGGCCGGCCAGACCTCGGCGTGCCGCTCCAGGCCGACCTCGGCGAGTGCCTTCAGCCCGGTCTCCCGGGTCGCGGCGCCGCGCGGGAGGCCGACCGTGACATTGGCCAGCACCCGCTTGGACAGCACCAGCCGGGGCTCCTGGAACACCACGGTACGGACCGGAGGGACGAGCACGGTGCCCTCGTCGGCCTGGTCGAGCGCCCCGAGGATGCGCAGCAGCGTGGTCTTGCCGGTACCGCTGGCGCCGAGCAGGGCGACGAACTCGCCGCGGGCAATGTCGAGGTCGACCCCGTCGAGGACCGCCCGGGTGCCGAACACCCGGCGCAGGCCGCGCAGGTGGACGGCCGGGGCCGTCCGCTCGGTCACCGAGGGAGGAGCGGGCGAACGGGGCGAGGAGGGGGCGAGGGCGGCGGCGGTGGTCGTGTCGGCGGTCATCGGGCCGCTCCCTGGACGGCCTGGCGCCACGGCATCAGCACGCGCTCCAGGACTCGGACGATGCCGTCGGCGGCGAGGCCGAGCAGCCCGTAGATCAGGATGCAGACGGCGAGGACGTCGGTGCGCGAGTAGTTCTGCGCCTGGGCCATCAAGTACCCGATGCCCTCGGTGGAGTTGATCTCCTCGGCGGCGATCAGGGCGATCACGCTGAGCGTCATCGACAGGCGCAGTCCGGACAGCAGCGAGGGCAGCGCACCGGGCAGCACGACGGTGCGCACGATCGCCCAGCGGCCGAGGCCGAAGCTGCGCATCGCCTCGACCAGTTTGCGGTCGGTGCTGCGGACCCCGCCCGAGGCGGACACGTACATCGGGAAGCTGGTGGCGACCCCGATCAGGGCCACCTTCGCGGTCTCCGTGATACCGAACCACACCATGAACAGCGGGACGAGGGCCAGGAACGGGACGGTCCGCAGGATCTGGATCGCGGAGTCGAGCAACTCCTCGCCGAGCCGGGTGAATCCGGTGACCACGCCGAGCACCAGGCCGGTGGTCGCGCCGAAGAACAGGCCGAGCCCGGCCCGGGTGAGGGAGACGGACAGGGCGTCGGTCAGCTGACCGTTGCCCCACAACTCCCCCACGGCCTGGGCGACCTGGGCGGGCGAGGCGAGCACGTCCTGGGTCAGCGCGCCGGTGGCGGACGCGAGCGCCCAGCCACCGAGCAGGGCGAGCGGACCGACGGTGCGCAGGGTCACGGCCAGCGCGCGGGGGCGGGGCCGGTTCCGCCGGCTCTGCGGGGCGACCAGGCCGGCGTCGAGGGCGGCCCGGGTGTCCTCGGGGGTGAACTTCTCGGTCGCGGTGGTCACTTGGCACCGTCCCCGAGCCTGTTGACGTCGATCAGGTAGGGCTTGACGTCCACCAGCTGCTTGGTGACCTTCTGGTCGGCGAAGAACTGGGCGACCGTCCCGAACCGGGCGGTGTCGGCGTCGGAGATGGCGTCGGCCGGGGTCCCCTGCCTGCTGACGTTCACCGCGACGTCCTTCTCGGCGGGGGTGACGGCGGTCGGGCCGGCGTCGGTGAACACGTTGAGGTAGCCGGCCGGGTCGGCCTTCTCCTTCTCGCCGTTCTCGCGCAGGTAGGTGTAGAACGCCTTGACCACCCCGGGGTGCTTGTCGGCGAAGCCGTTGCGCACCGCCCAGACGGCGTAGTTGTCGGAGCCGACCTCCTGGCCGTTGACCAGGAAGTGCGCGCCGGCGTTGGCGATGGCGGGCGTCGAGAAGGTGTTCCAGGTCGCCCAGGCGTCCACCTGGCCGGAGTTGAAGACCCCGGAGGTCTGGTCGGCGCGCAGGTAGACCCGCTCCACCTTGTCGGCCGGGACCCCGTTCTTCGCCAGCGCCTTGAGCAGCAGGTACTCGCTGGTGCCGCCCTGGGAGACGGCGACCTTCCGGCCGACCAGGTCCTGGACGGACTTGACGGGCGAGTCGTTCTTCACCAGGATCCCCTCGCCGACGCCGTCGGGCGCGGTCTGGGCGAACAGCTTGAAGCCGGGCTTCTGGGCGAGCGCGGCGACGGCCGAGGTGATCGAGCCCTGGGCGACGTCCAGCTGGTCGGCGGAGAGGGCCTGGGCGGCGGGGGCGAAGGGGCCGGCGCTGCCGGTCCAGGCGACCTTGGCGTGGACGGCCGCCAGGGCCCGGTCCAGCGAACCGTCCTTCTTGCCGCGGGCGAGGAAGCCGTTGTTGCCGGGGTCGGGCAGGCGGAGCACCACGTCGGCCTTGCCACCGGCCCCGCCGGCGGCGGAGGCCTTGGCCCCGTCGGCGGACGAGCCGCAGGCGGCCAGGGCGGTGGAGGCGAGCAGCGCGGTGGCGGCGAGGGCGAGGCGGGGGGTCTTCACGGGGGTCTCCATGTGAGTGACAGATGACAGCCGACAGCTGACAACTTTTGAAATCTGTTAGCTGAACGCTGTTACCTGAAGTCTGTGATCCGAACGCTGTCGGCGCCCGCACCTGCGGCGCCGCTCGTGTCGGTGCCGGCAGCGACACCCGCACCCTCACCCGCACGCCGCACACGCAGCAGCTCGCGGGCCGCACGGAGCGGCTCCGGGTCGGCCCACGCCTGGACGTCCACCGGCGCGGCGAGGAAGCCCTGCTCCCTGAGGAACCGTTCCTGCAGCGCCAGCAGCTCCAGCCGCTCCGCCGACAGGTCCAGGTGCAGGGTGCGGTGACTGCCCGGCGCATAGGCCCCGGCGACGCCCTCGGCCCCGGCACCGGTCTCGGCCCGCAGGATCCGGACCACCTCCTCCGGGTGCTCCGCCGCCCAGTCGGCGGCCTCCAGCAGCACCGCGAGGAACCGCGCGACCAGCTCGGGCTGCTCGTCCAGCAGCCGCTGGTGGACGGTGATCGGCCGCGGGGTGCCGTTGTTCACCCGGGCCCGGCGGTCCGGCGCCGCGTCCAGCTCCACGGCCACCTCCGCACCGATCCGGCGGGCCGCCTCGACGGCGAGCGCCCCCTTCACGTACACCGCGTCCACCACCCCGTCCCGCAGGGCGGCCAGCTCCGCGGACCACTGCCCGCCGCCCGGGACGCCGGGGACGTCCACCAGTTCGGCGTCCGCCAGGGTGAGGCCCGCGAGCCCGAGGGCGCCGCGGAGGCCGGCCAGCGCCATCGCCCGCCAGAAGTCGATGCCGATGTCATGATGCGGCACCGCCAGCCGCAGTCCGCGCAGCTGCGCCGGTTCGGTCACGCCGCTGCCGGCCCGCACCAGCACCACCTGGCGCTCCTCGATCCAGGTGAGGCCGATCAGCCTGGTCGCCTCGCCGCGCGAACGGGCCCACAGTGCGGGGACGTTGCCGCCCTCCCGGAACAGTCCGGTCAGCGCGTGGGTGTAGTGGTGGTCCGCCGCCACCTCCGGCGGAGCGTCCTGCAAGGAGCGGACGGCGATGCCGTCGGCGGCGAACTCCCGGGCGAGCCACCCCTGGTCGGCGGCGATCCCGGTCGCGGTGGGCACCGGGCAGCGGGTGAACCAGAGGGTGTCGGGAAGCGGGGAGGCGTTCTGGATGCGACTGGACAACGGAGTTGGTCCTCTACGGGGGCTCCGACGACAGCCGGAGGAGCTCGGGATCGATTACCGCACGAAGGCACAGGAAGCCTGGTGCGCAAGGAAGTTGTACGCCACGATGCAGGGAGGAAGGCAGGTGGCGCGGGAGGCGTCGGTCAGCGACAACACGCACGGGAGGGGAGACACCGGTGGGACGTCACGGTGCTTCTCCTTCCGCAGAGTCGGGGCAGGCGCCGCCTGGACCGAGTGGCCGTCCGGCGCGATGCCAGGAGCGTTCCACGGCGGACGAGCCCGAGGCAAGTCTTTGCCACATGATGGGATCGGTTGTTCATCAACGCCATTCCATTGCAACGCCGTCGACACATTCCCGCAGCACCGGCTGCCCTACGCTGAGACCGCCTCCGGCCGCCGGGCCGGAGTTCCGAACCGAAACGCGAGGTGCCATGCCCGGGGCCGCCACCGCCGTCCAGAGTCCGCCGGCCGGTGCGCAGGCCGTCCAGCGCGCGCTCGGACTGCTGCACTGCTTCCATGACAACGGCCCCGACCTGAGCGCCTCGGACCTGGCCCGCCGGATGGGCCTGTCGGTCTCCACCGCGCACCGGCTGGCCCGCACGCTGGTCAGCGCCGGGTTCCTGGAGCAGGACGAGCAGACCGCCCGCTACCGGCTCGGTCCGGCCGTCGCCGAACTCGGCCAGCTCACCTTCCACCAGCGCGGGTTGCACCTCGCCGGGCCCGAGCTGGAGCTGCTGTCCCGGCGCACCAAGGCCACCGCCGACCTGGCGATCCGCAGCGGCGCGCACGCGGTGATCCTGGTCGGCGGATCGGTCCGCCCGGACACCGGACTGGGCCTGCGCCGCCCACTGCACTCCACGGCGCTCGGCAAGGTCCTGCTGGCCTGGCCCCGCCCGGGCGAGACGACACCGTCAACACTCGGCCCGCTGGCCTCCTTCACCGACCGCACGATCACCGAACCGGCGCTCCTGGAGGAGGAGTTGGCGAAGGTCCGGACGGCCGGGTACGCGCTCAACGACGGCGAGTCGACCGCCGGGGTGCGGACGGTGGCCGTGCCCGTCCTGGACGGCGCCGGGCAGGCGCGGTTCGCCCTGGCGGTCCGTTCGACGCCCGCGCACCTCACCGACGACCGGCTGGACTGGTTCCTCGGCCACGCCCGCGGCTGCGCCGACGCCCTCGCCGTCCTCCTGCTCCCGCCGGACCAGCGCGGCTGACGCTCCCGGCACGCCTTCCACTCCACAGGGACGCGACGAAGCAGCGGGCCGCCCGTCCGTGTCCAGGACGAGTGGTCCGCTGCTTCGACCGGCCGACGCTCAACCGACCGGCGGCAAGAGGCCGTTGGCGACCGGCTGCCAGATCGGGCGCCGGACCGGCCGTCCAGATCCGCCGTCAGATCCGCCGTCAGGCCGGAACCAGCCGTCAGACCGCGGCCGGGGTGTACTTGTAGCCGACCCGGCGGACCGTCACGATGGTGTCCCGGTAGGCCGGTCCGAGCTTGCGGCGCAGCCGGGCGACGTGCACGTCGACCGTCCGCCCGTCCCCGACATGGCCGTAGCCCCAGACCGCGGAGACCAGGTGGTCCCGGGTGTGCACCCGCTGCGGGTGCTCGGTGAGGTGCGCCAGCAGCTCGAACTCCAGGTAGGTGAGGTCGAGCAGCCGCCCGTCGACGTAGGCGTTGCGCCGCTCGGTGTCGACGGCGATGCCGCGCCCGGCCGGGCGGACCGGACGGACCCCCGCCACGGTCTGGCCGGCGGGCCCGCCGGTCGTCGGCTGCGCCCCGTGGGCCGGGTGGGCCCCGGGGAGCGTGTGGGTTCCGGGCTGGGCGGCGGCCCCGACGCCGGCCGGAGCCCCCGGCAGGCCGACGACCTGCGCCGCCGGGCCCTCGGTCGGCACCAGCACCAGGTACCCGACCATCGCGCCGCCGTTCACGCCGCCGAACTGGATTCCGTACTGGGCGAGCAGACCCTGCGGCAGCGCGCCCTGCGGCAGGGTGGCGACGACGGCCGCCCCCTCCGGCAGCGCGGCGAGCAGCGACTGGGGCACCTGCGGGACGGTCACTCCCGGCTGCGCGGCTGCGGGTGCCGGAACGGTCGCCGGACGGGTCGGTCCGACATGGGCCGGGCCGACGTTGGCCGTTCCGGCGTGGGTCGGTCCGGCATAGGGCGGACGGGCCGCCACCCCGGGCCATCGGTCGGACAGCGACGCCGGGGGGACGGACGGTCCCGCGGCCCCGGACGCGCCGGGACCGACCGGCGCGGTGGCGGGGACGGAGGAGACCGGCGGGACGGAGCGGACCGCGCGCAGGTGCGGGGTCGCGGTGGGCAGGGGCAGGGTGGCCGTGGAGGAAGAAGACATGGTGTGCCGCTCATTTCGCGCGTGACGGACGGGGTGGAGTCGTCTGCGCGTCGACCGGGCGTACTGCCTGGGCTGGACCGGAACGAACCGGATCAGCGGGCGGAGGGCCGGGACGCGCTGGGCGAGCCGGGACACGTTTGATCGAACAGGTGCGGCTGCCGGGACGGCCAGAACGGCTCGAGGTCGAGGCGACCCCGCCGGCTGTCCACGGCGCGGCTCCCGCACCGGTTCCACCGTCCGGTCCGTCCACCCGCGCGCATCGCGGGGGCCGACCCGGCCGTTCGGGTACGGCTGACGATGCCGGGGGTGGTGCTGGGGCAGACGATGTTCACTGGTGGTCTCTCCGCTGGGCGGGTCCGGTTGGTCGGCCGCGGGCACGCCGGACGGGCGGTCCGCTACGGCCTGGTCGACGGGTTTCGGCGGTGCGTCGGACGGTGGACCGAGAGGGCCGGGTGGGCCGTCAGCTCCGAGGACGTACCGGGAAGGTCGGGAAGGTCAGGCCGGTCAGCGACAACACGCGCTGCAGATCAGCGCGTGGTCGATGTAGCGGCGGACGGTGAGCGCCGGATCGGCGGCACCGGTCACGGCGACGCCGGGCATGGGGGCACCGGGCAGCGGGGAGCCGGGCACGGCGGTGGTGATGCGTCGTCGGCCGACGGTCATCCTGCTGCCCTCCCCCTCGTTCTCCACACGGCGGCGCACCGTTGACGGTGCCCGCCGACGATGCCTCGCCGGTTCGTCGAAGGCCGTCCGCCGGTTGCAACGCCCGTACGAACGGGGCGTTTCCGGCGCCCCCGACGGCATGGCCGGGCGGCCTTCGTCCACAGAGCCTTCCACGGCCGGGCCGGTCTAGGCAACCTTCGGCGCAGTGATCGTCCACGATACGGACGGTGGAATGAGACGCCGGGCGGAAGGGGCAGGTCGGCGCGCTGACCTGCCGACTCTTCGCACACCCGTCGTACGGCGGTCGCCCAGCCGTCCTTCACCCGTTGTCGAGCCGGAGCGCGGGCCTACCCCGGCCGGAGCTGGACCTGCTCCGACCGGACCGAGCCGGGTCCGGCCGGGGCCGAGCCGCCCTCAGGCGCCGACCGGGGCGCGGCGGTGCCGGCCGGCGGCGGCGTGCTCGACCAGCGCGACGAGCAGGTCCTTGCCGTCCTGCCGCAGCCGCGCGTCGCAGAGCACCACCGGGATGTCCGGGTCGAGGTCGAGTGCCTCGCGGACCTCGTCCGGAGAGAACCGCTCGGTGCCCTCGAAGCAGTTCACCGCGACCAGGAACGGGATGCCGCGCTGCTCGAAGAAGTCCACCGACGGGAAGCAGTCGGCCAGCCGCCGGGTGTCCGCGAGCACCAGGGCGCCGAGCGCGCCGCGGGCCAACTCGTCCCAGACGAACCAGAACCGGTCCTGCCCGGGCGTGCCGAACAGGTAGAGCGCGAGGCCCGGCCGCAGATCGATCCGGCCGAAGTCCATCGCGACGGTGGTGGTGCGCTTCGCCTCCACCCCCGAGGTGTCGTCGACCGGGCGGCCCAGCTCGCTGAGCTCCTCCTCGGTCCGCAACGGCCGGATCTCGCTGACCGATCCGACCAGCGTGGTCTTGCCCGCGCCGAAGCCGCCCGCGACCAGGATCTTCACCGCGACGGCCGGACCGCCGCGCCAGCGCGGGTCGTTGGCGTTCGCCGGGTGGGACGCGGTGCCGTCCGGATCGGGCACGGTGCCCTCCGGGCGGGGGCGGGGGTCAGAGCGCACGGAGTCCATTGATCACGTCTCGCAGCAGGCGCTCGTCCGGCAGCTCGGCGAGCGGAACGGGTCGGGTGACGCTGATCAGCTCGGCGTCGTAGAGGTCGCCGAGCAGCACCCGCACCACGCTGACCGGCAGGTCGGTGTAGGAGCCGAGCTCGGCGACGGAGAGCGGCTCGCGGCGGCACAGGGTGAGCAGCGTCTGGTGCTCCGGGTCGAGGACGTGCGCGGGCACGGCCCCCGCGACCGGCCCGGGATCGACGGCGGTGACCAGCGAGATCAGGTCGAACAGCCCCTCCTCGACCGGCCGGGTGCGGCCGCGGGTCATCGAGTAGAGCCGCACCACCGGGCCGGCCTCGTCGTCGAACCAGCGGTCGTCGACCGGGGTGCGCGGCCGGAACAGGTCGACGTCGGGCCCGTCCGGGTCGACCTCGCCGTCCTGGCCGTCATGGCCGTCCGGGCGGTCGACGGCGTTCGAACCGCCACTGCCGGACGGACCACCGGCACCGGAGGAACCGCCGCTGCCGGACGGCCCGGCCGTACCCACCGGCACCTGGGGGCCGTCCGGCGTCTCCGGGCCGTCCGGCTCATCCGCCTTCGGATCCGCCATCGGACCGCTCATCTCACCGGCGGGGCGGTTTCGGTGCGCGGCTCGGCGGCCATGTGCTCGCCGACCCGCTTGACCAGCAGCGCCATCTCGTACGCGATCTGGCCGATGTCCGCCTCGGCCTCGCTCAGCACGGCCAGGCAGCTGCCGTCGCCGGCGGCCGTGATGAACAGGAAGGCCTCGTCCAGCTCCACCATGGTCTGCCGGACGCCGCCGACCTTGAAGTGCCCGCCGGCGCCCTTCGCCAGGCTGTGGAACCCGGCGGCGACGGCGGCCAGGTGCTCGGCGTCCTCGCGGTCGAGGTCGCGGGAGGCGCCGGTGGCCAGGCCGTCGTTGGAGAGGATCACCGCGTGCCGCAGGGCCGCGACGCGCCCCACCAGGTCGTCCAGGAGCCAGTTGAGGTCCCCTGACGACTGCATCGACGTGGTCATGAATCAGTTCCTTCCGCTGGAGCGGGTGGTGCGTGTGGAGCGGGTGGTGCAGGTGGTGCGGATGAAGCGGGTGGTGCGGGTACGGCGGTGTCCGGGGTCCGGCGGACCGGCTGCCCGGGCGGTACCCGCCGGACGAGCGGCGCCCGGCCGGTGTCCCGCGGCGCGGGCAGCGCCGCCGGGGCGGGCGCCGGGGCGATCGCCCGCCGGGACCGGTCGGGCGGCTGCCAGGCCGGTACGGCGGTGGGCCGTCCGGTCCCCCGCACGGCACGATCGTCGGGTGTGCCGGGACGATCCGTCAACGGAGCGCCGGTCCGGTCCGTCGGCGCACCGGGGCGGCCCGGGGAGCCGACCGTACGGTCCGCCGGGGCCGTGGCCCCTCGCCCCCGGGTGAAGCCGCGCTGGAAGGAGGCGAAGGTGGCCCTGGCCTCCTCGGGCGAGCGTTCCCGGACCTCCCGGGCCTCCCCGCCGTCCTGGGTGCCTCCGGCCGATCCGTCGCCGGCCGACGCGCCTCCGGCCCCGCCGTCGGCTCCGGTACCGGCTCCGTTGCGGAACCGTTCCTTCAGCTGTTCCGTGAGCTGTTCCCTGAGCTGCGGCGCCAGGTTCGCCTGCCGGACCCGCCGGGGCAGGCCGCCCGCCGTCCGGGGAGCGGCACCCGCGGGCGGAACCGCGACCGGGTCGGTCCGCCCGACGGAGCCGCCGACTCCACTGGCCCCGGCAGCTCCGATGACCCCGGTAGCTCCGCCGGCCTCGGCAGCCGCGACGGCCGCCTCGGCCGCGGCCACCACGACGTCCTCCCGCCGGTGCCGCCCCGGCCCCGGCGCGTCCTCGGGGTCCGCCGCGGGCGCGGGGACCAGCACCGGCCCGCCCTTGCCGCGCGAGACCCGGCGCGGCAGTCCGCCCGCCGTCCGGCCCGCGTCCGGCGCGGAGGGGCGCGGCCCTCCCGTCGCCCCGCGGTGCCTGCCGTCCGCGTCACCACCGGCACCGGCGGAACCGACCGCGGACGCCGACGAGGGAGCCGACGGGCGTGCCGACGGGGAAGCACCACCCGACCCGGGCACCGCGACCAGGTCCCGCGGCCCGCGCCGGCCGCCCGCCACGGGCCGCTGCCCGGCCGTGCCCGGCTCCGGCCGCCCGTCCGGCGCCTCCGCGAGCAGCTCGCGCGGGATCAGCACCACCGCCGTCGTCCCGCCGTACGGGGACGGCCGCAGGTGCACCCGGATGCCGTGCCGGCGGGCCAGCCGGCTGACCACGAACAGGCCCAGCCGGTCGGTGTCGGCGAGGTCGAACTCCTGCTCCACGGCGAGGCGTTCGTTGATCTCGGCGAGCAGCTGCTCGCTCAGCCCGAGGCCGCGGTCGTCGATCTCCAGCGCGAAGCCGTGCGCCACCACCTCGCCCTGGACGGTGACCTGGGTGCTCGGCGGGGAGAACACGGCGGCGTTCTCGACGAGTTCGGCGACCAGGTGGGTGACGTCCGCGACGGCGCTGCCGAGCAGGCCGGTGCCGGGGAACGGCCGGACGATCACCCGGGCGTAGTCCTCGACCTCGCCGACCGCCGCCCGGACCACGTCCACCATCCGGACCGGCTTGCGCCAGGCGCGCCCGGGCGAGCCGCCGGCCAGGATGATCAGGCCCTCGGCGTGCCGGCGCATGCGGGTGGTGAGGTGGTCGACCTTGAAGAGGTCCTCCAGCTCCGCCGGGTCCTCGGTGCGGCGCTCCATGGTGTCGAGCAGGGTGAGCTGGCGGTGCAGTAGCACCTGGCTGCGCCGGGCCAGGTTGACGAACACCGCCGAGACCCCGCGCCGCAGTTCGGCCTGTTCGACGGCGGCCTCGACGGCGGCGCGTTGCACCGCGTTGAAGGCCTGGCCGACCTGGCCGATCTCGGCGTCCCCGAAGTGCAGCTCGGGGGCCTCCGTAGCCACGTCCACCGGCTCGCCGCGGCGCAGCCGCAGCATGACGGACGGCAGCCGGGTGCCGGCCAGCTCGTGGGCCGCGTTGCGCAGGCCGATCAGCTGGCGGGCGAGGCCGCGGCCGATCCGGAACGAGATCATGATCGACAGCACCACGGCGACCAGGCCGATGGCACCGGCGATGCCGCCGCGCCACAGCAGTCCCATCGAGGCGGACCGCGCGCGCTCGTCCAGCCCGGCGGAGATCCGGCTGTTGATCGAGGCGAGGTCGCCGAGCGCCCGGTCGGCGGTCACCCGCCAGGAGTCGCTGTTGAGCGCCTGGACCACCCGCTCGGGGCCGCCGGCGCCGACGAAGTCCGCCTCGGCGCGGGCCAGCGCGCCCCAGGCCTCGCCGCCGCGCAGCGCGACGTAGTCGGACTGGTCGGCGGGGTCGAGCTCGGCGACGTAGACGGTGAACAGCGCCTGCTGGTTGTGCAGGGCGTCCAGCGCGACCTGGTACTGCTCGGCGGTGGGCTTGGCGACGCCGGTGCGCAGGCCCTCCATCGCCGCGTCCTCCTGCGACAGGTACTCGCGGGCGCGCACCAGCTCGATCAGGATGGTGCCCTGACGCGGGAGTTGGCCGCTCTGCCGGGCGACGTAGGCGGACCGGAAGCCGAACACCGGCTTGACCAGGTCGCTGTACTGGCCCAGCGCGAACTCCCAGTTCAGCGCGGAGCGGCCGACCTGGGCGCGGAGCGGTCCGAGCTGGTCGGCGGCGGCGACGATCTGCACGAAGCGGCCGCGCTGCGGGGCGGAGAGCTTGCCCGCGGAAGTGTCCTTCTTCTGCCGCAGCACGTCCAGGCTGCGGTCGGTGGCGGCCTTGGCCCGCTCGTAGCCGTCCCTGGCGGCCGGCGAGCGCGGGTCGGCCAGGCGCTGGACGGCGGCGCGGCGCTCGTTCTGCAGGTCCCCGGTGTACTGGTCGACCGGGCCCGCGAACTCCTTGTACGTACGGCTGATCCCGAGCTGGTTCCAGACGTCCCCGGTGGTGGCGATCGTCGCGTAGGCCCACAGCGCGGCGAGCGCGACGATGGGCACCAGGAGCAGCGCGATGATCTTCGCGCGGATCGAGCTGCTGCGCAGACGCATGGAGTCCTCGGTCGGGAAGTGCCAGGCGCGGACGGGGAGCGGTGGGAACGATAGGAACGGCGGGAGCGGCGGGAACGGTGGAGGGATGGTGTCGAGGCGCCGGTTCAGGGCCGGATCGGGGCCGAGGCGGAGCCGGGTCGGTGGTGGTACGGGGCTGGTACGGGGGGTGGCGCGGGACGGCATGGAGGGTGCCGAGGGCAAGGTCGGAGGAGGGGTTTCCGGCCACAGGTCTGCGAGACTCTACTACGCCCTCACCACTCGTTCGAGGGGCGAACCGGTCCACCGACCGGTCTCGTCCCGCACACGTCAGAAACCGGCCTCCCCCTCCCCCGCTTCACGTCCGGAATGTCCGCCCGTGCCCGGAAATGCGGGATTGACACGAGGCCCCCGCACCCTCAGCGGTTCCTCCTCCGCACCTCCCCGGGGACGACACCACCGGAGGAGGCCGGTGCCGATCTCGTCGTGTCACCGCCACAACCCTGGGCAGTGACAGGGTGATCCGATAGTTTCGGCCCACCCCGTACTACCGGCACCGAACTGGGGAGGACTGTGCGCGAGTTCACCACCCCCGCCCCGGCCGTGCCCGAGGCCTCCGGAGGACTCGCCGACTCCCTCTACGACACCGCCGGGCGCACCCCCGACCTGGTCCAGCTGTCCTGGCGGACCGAGGACGGGCAGTGGCAGGACGTCACCGCCCGGGAGTTCCGGGACCAGGTGCTCGCCCTGGCCAAGGGTCTGCTCACCCACGGCGTGCGCTACGGCGACCGGGTCGCCCTGATGTCCCGCACCCGCTACGAGTGGACGCTGTTCGACTACGCACTCTGGTCGATCGGCGCGATCACCGTGCCGGTCTACCCCACCGCCTCCCCCGAGCAGGTGCGCTGGATCCTCGCCGAGACCCAGGCGGTGGCCTGTCTGGTCGAGGACGAGGACGCCGCGATGACCGTCGGCGCGGTCTGCGACGCGCTGCCCGACCTCACCGGCATCTGGCAGCTGGACCGCGACTGCGTCGCCGCGATCACCGAGGACGGCCTCGGCGTGCCCGACTCCCTGGTGCACCGCCAGCGCCTCGGCGTCGCCGCCGGGAACATCGCCACCGTCGTCTACACCTCGGGCACCACCGGCCGCCCCAAGGGCTGCCTGATCACCCACGCCAACCTGGCCGCCGAGGCGGACGCCCTGCTCGCCGGCTGGGGGGACGTCCTGCGCGACACCGGCGGCGGCCGCCCCGCCACCCTGCTGTTCCTGCCGCTCGCGCACGTCTACGGGCGGGCCGTGCAGATCGCGGCGATCCGCGGCGGCTTCCGGATCGGGCACATCCCCGAGGTCTCCACCGACGCGCTGCTGCCCGCGCTGGAGACCTTCCGCCCGACCTTCCTGCACGCCGTCCCGTACGTCTTCGAGAAGATCTTCCAGCAGGCCCGGCGGGCCGCCGAGGACGCCGGGCGCGGCGAACTCTTCGAGCAGGCCCGGCAGGTGGCCGTCGACTGGGCCGCCGCCCGGGAGCAGAAGGCCTTCGGCCGCGGCCCCGGACCGGGCGCGGCCCTGCGGCTGCGCCACCTCGCGTACGAGCGGACCGTCTACCCGAGGCTGCGGGCGGTGCTCGGCGGCCGGGTGCGCAGCGTGATGTGTGGCGGCTCCACGCTCCGGCGCGAGCTGGGCCTGTTCTTCACCGGCGCCGGCCTCCAGCTGTACGAGGGCTACGGGCTGACCGAGACCACCGCCGCGATCACCGCCAACCCGGCCGGCCGGCAGAAGCTCGGCACGGTCGGACAGCCGGTGCCGGGCGCCTCGGTGGCGATCGCCGACGACGGCGAGGTGTGGGTGCGCGGCGGCTCGGTCTTCGGCGGCTACCTCAACCATCCGCGGTGCACCGCCGAGTCCCTGGTCGACGGGTGGTTCGCGACCGGTGACCTGGGCCGGCTGGACGAGGACGGCTACCTCAGCATCACCGGCCGCAAGAAGGACCTGATCGTCACCAGCAGCGGCAAGAACCTGGCCCCGGCGGCCCTGGAGGAACGGGTCGAGGCGCACCCGCTGGTCTCCCAGTGCCTGGTGGTGGGCGACGACCGCCCGTACGTGGCCGCACTGATCACGCTCGACCCGGCCGCCCTGGCGCACTGGCTGAAGACCCACGGGCGGGAGCAGGCGGACCCGTGGACGGTGCTCGCGGACGAGGAGCTGCACGTGGAGGTCCAGCGTGCGGTGGCGGCCGCGAACACGGCCGTCTCGCGGGCCGAGTCGATCCGCGCGTTCCGACTGCTGCCACGGGAGTTCAGCCAGGAGCAGGGGCTGCTGACGCCCTCGCTCAAGCTGCGGCGGGCGGCGATCGCCGAGCACTACGCGACGGACATCGAGGAGTTGTACCTGCCCTGAACCGGGGCTGTCCGTCTGGTCCTTGACGTACCGTCTTGTCCCTTGTGCCACAGGCACGATGACCGCGCAGCGGCGAATTGGTTCATTCGCCGTTCCCTTGACGGCCTTATTGGTCTAGTCCATTGTTGCGACGATCCAGAGTTCCACGGTCCGATTCCGCTCACGCCCTCCCCACGGGCGTACCCCCACATGCTGGAGTCCTCACGTGTCGATGTCCACACGCCTGTCCGCGCGCCCGTCCACACGCCTGTCCACACGCCTGTCCGCGCTGGCCGCCTCGGTCGCCCTGCTCACCGGCCTCGCCGCACCGGCGGCCTCGGCCGACGCCGCCCCGGCCGGCGGTCCGAGCGCCCAGGCCGCCCCGACCGTCAACCTCGCCACCAACCCCGGCTTCGAACTGCCCTCCCCCGACCTCGCCGACTGGGGCAGCATCCCCGGCTGGAGCTGCACCGGCGGACCGGCCGAAGCGGCCGTCACCGCCAACGCCCCGCACACCGGCGCCTCCGCGCTGACCGTCACCCCCGCGAACGCCGACTCCACCGGGGAGTGCGCGCAGACCGTCGCGGTCCAGCCCAACACCACCTACACGGCCTCCGCCTGGGTGCGCGGCAACTTCGTCTACCTGGGCGCCACCGGCACCGGCAAGGACGTCGCACCCGCCTGGACGGAGACCACCGGCGGCGGCTGGCAGCGGCTGAGCACCCGGTTCACCACCGGCCCGAACGCGCGCAGCATCCGGCTGTACGTCCACGGCTGGTACCAGCAGGGCCCGTTCTCCGTGGACGACGTCCGGGTGGACGGCCCCGCACCCGCCCCGGCCGTCGCCGCCGGCTCCGTCCCCACCAACGACAAGGTCGTCTTCTTCACCGTGGACGACGGCTGGCAGCGCACCCCCGAGGCGGAACGGTTCATCGCCGACCACCGGCTGCCGATCACCGCCTTCCCGCTGCCGATGCCGGCCGCCACCGACCCGGACTTCTTCCGGCGGGTCACCGCCGTACCCGGCTCCTCGGTCCAGGACCACAGCGTCTCCCACACCGACCTCAGCACGCTCCCGCTGGAACGGCAGCAGGTCGAGATCTGCGACGCCCGTGACTCCATGACCCGCGTCTTCGGCACCACGCCGACGTTCTTCCGCCCGCCGTACTTCACCTGGAACGCCGACACCCTGCAGGCCGCCGCCAACTGCGGCATCCGCACCGTGCTCACCGCCGACGCGGACTTCAGCTGGGGCGCCGCCAACATCTGGCACCCGGGCCTGCTGCAGCCGGGCGACGTCGTCCTGATGCACTGGACCGACACCCTCGCCTCCGACCTCCAGCGCGCCCTCGCCGCCGCCGACGCCGCCGGGCTCAAGCCGGCCGGCCTGGTCGACTACCTCCGCTGACGGGCACCCGTCCGGGCCTGACGGACGCGTCGCCGCCTCCGAGGGGGGCGGCGGCGCGTCGCCGTTCGCTCGGGCGCTCCCGCGCTCCGGCGCTCAGCCGCTCCGGCGCTCAGCCGCCGAAGACGTCTCCCGTCCATCCGGTCAGGCGCGCTTCGAAGTCGGCCGCGGAGGTGATGTCCTGGGCCGGGATCGCACCGCCCGACTCGTGCTCCCCCGCCGTGACCAGCTTCTCCTCCCAGCCGGCGGCCAGGTAGGACACGTCCGCCCAGCCCCCGCGGAAGAGCACCGCCTCCAGTTCCGCACCGGTCAGCGGGTCGGCCAGCCGCAGGCCGACCGAGTCCGGATCGACGACCCGGGCACGGTCCGTCTCCAGCGGCTGCGGCCACGGGGCGAGCCGATCACGCCAGGTGAGCGGACCCACCGTCAGCCGGGCCGCACGCCACCCCGGGGCCCGGGCGGCGATCCGCGCGGCGGCGTCGTCGAGGTCCACCACACGTTCCATGGCAGCTTCCGGTTCCTCTCAGGCGGCGATCGTCCTCGTTGACAGCGTGTCCGCGGCCTGGCTCTAATGGGGGCGTGCAGCGCGGCGTCGGCCACAGAGTAGTGGGCCGGCCGACAGCCGAGCGAGCACCTTTCCGAAGGGACGATGCGCGATGAGCACTCTCTCCGCTTCCCTGATCTGACGCCGGGCGGTCACCGCGCTGCCCGCGTGCGCGAACCGTGCCCCGTGACGGACGTCGACGGACGCCGACGGATGTCCGCGGACGTCGCCGGACGCGCGACCAGCCGTTATCACCGGCTCCGGAACTCGGCGCCCGGCCCTCGGCACTGGGCACTCGGCACTCGGCACAGCAGGTGACCGCGACTTCCCCTTTCCTCTCTGGAGATCCACCACACACGCATGCCCATGTCCTTCAACCAGAACGTCATCGAGGAGTTCCGCGCCAACGGCGGGCGGGTCGGCGGCCCGTTCGAGGGCGGCGACCTGCTGTTGCTGACCACCACCGGGGCACGCTCCGGGCGGCCGCACACCGTGCCGCTCGGGTACGTCCGGGCGGAGGGGTTGCTCCTGGTCGTCGCCTCGGCCGCCGGGGCGCCGGAACACCCCCAGTGGTACCGCAACCTCCTCGCCCACCCGGTGGTCCGGGTCGAGATCGGCACCGAAGCCTTCGACAGTGCAGGATTCGGCGTCGAGGCCTTCGACACCGTCGCCGTGCCCACCGAAGGCGACCGCCGGGAACGGCTGTTCGCCGCCGTCGTCCGGAAGGCTCCGGGCTACGGCGACTACCGGGCGCACACCGACCGGGAGTTGCCGGTCATCGCCCTGGAACGACCCGAGCCGCCCTCCGTCAGCCCCGCCCCGGTGGTGCGCAGCCTCGCCGACAAGCTGCTGGAGGCGCACACCTGGCTGCGCGCACAGCTGCGCCACGTACGGGAGGCAGCGCACGCCCACCTCCCGGGCCGACCGGCCCCGCTCGGGCTGCAGCTGCGCCAGCACTGCCTGGCCTTCTGCGACGGGCTGACGCACCACCACACCGGCGAGGACACCGCCGTGTTCCCCGCCCTCGCGCGCAGCCACCCGGAGCTGGCCGACGTCCTGGCGCGGCTCGACGAGCAGCACCGGGCCATCGGGCGGATCAAGGAGGAGTTGGTGGCCCTGCTGGCCGGGATCGCGGTCACCGAACCGGAGCGGCTCCGTACGGAGCTGGACCGGATGTCCGCCGAACTGGAGGCGCACCTCGACTTCGAGGAGGCGGAACTCCTGCCGGTCCTCGCCGGCATCCCCTTCCCGCCGACCGGACCGGCCCCGGGCAGGCCCGCGCCGAACGGATCCGCGCCGAACGGATCGGCGCCGAACGGCCGCTGAAACGGCGGTGCCGCCGCCCCCTCTCGAAGCATGGGAGGGGACGGCGGCACCGGCATGCCCCATGACGGGACAGTGCCCGTCGGAGCCCGTCCGTGACGACGGTCCGCCAAAGCGGTTCGCTACGGCGGTCCGCCACGACGACCACTGCGGGCCGATCCGGCTCCTACGGCCCTTACGGCCTACCGTCCTCAGGAGGCCGAGAACACCGGCAGGTAGCCGCCGGACTGGCCGGCCGCCTTCGGGTGGTAGCTCTCGTCGACCGGCAGGGTGGCGCTGTTCAGCCAGGTGGTCAGCGAGCCGCAGATCTCGTGCTCGGTGAAGACGTTGCGGACGTCGCCGAAGGCGAAGCCGGCGTTGGCGGCCCGCTTGGCGAGGACGCCGTCCAGGGTGTCGGCGGCACTGTTGATGGCGGCGCGCGCCGTGTCGCCGATGCCGAAGATGCAGCTGCCGCCGATCTTGTAGATGTGCGGGTAGCCCATCACCACGACGTGGGCGTTGGGGGACTTCGACTTGATCGCCGAGTACACCTTGTCCAGCTGGCCGGGCAGGGTGGTGGTGGCGTAGTTCTTGGCGGTGTTGACGGCGTTGACGCAGTCGGACTCCGAACCGAGGACACAGGTCTGCATGGTGTCGGCGAAACCGGCGTCGTTGCCGCCGACCGAGATGCTGACCAGCGTGGTGCTGGCGTCCAGGGCGGAGATCTGGCTGTTGAGGATGTCACCGGTCTTGGCGCCCGAACAGGCCACGAACTTGAAGGAGGACGGCGCGTGCGCGTTCTTCCAGAGGTACGCGTACGCGTTCGTGCTGCGCTTGCAGCTGCCGCTGTCGCTCAGGTAGCTGCCGGCACCGACGCCGGAGGAGTACGAGTCCCCGAGGGCCACGTAGTTGACACCGGCGGCGTTCGCGGACGACGCGGCGAAGAGCGTCGTCATGGTGAGGCCTGCCGCTACGGCGGCGATGGACAGGGCACGGGCAGGGCGGATCATCGCATCTCCAGTGGGGTGGCGTGGCGAGGGTCACAGAAGTGATACCAGGCGGTAGCCAAACCCGGAAGCGGTCATGCCAAGGATATTGACGGGCCGTCCGACAGCCCGGAGATGAATTGCCGCCGACAATCCGGGATTTCGCCCAGGTCAGCGGGGGTACGCGGTGACGCGCGTAGCGCAGCGCGCGTAGACCGGCAACTTGCGGAAGTTCTGTGCACGGTAAGCGGGGGGCTTCCGCCCGGTTACCGCCGAGTCAGATTCGAAGCGGGTGCCGAGGGGCACAGGGGGGGCTGACGGAACACCTCAAGGCACGTCAGAAGGTGGGCGGAACAGGGCATCGGCGGAACCGGTGAAATTCACCGGTGAGCCTGATCGGACCCGTGCGGCTGATCGGACGCGTGCGGCTGACGGTTGACGTCCGCCATGGCCGCGCCTGCCGCACGTGCCGCGCGATGTGGCAGCGCGTCAAGGCAGCACGGCGGGACACCACGCCAGGGCGGCGCATCAGAGCACCCCGCCGGGAGGTCGCGCAGGAGTACGGCGACGCGCGTGGTCAGCCGTGCACGCCGGGGCGGCCACCACCGAGGTGCACGGCACCCGGGGAGACGGCGCCCGGGGAGACCGTGCAGCCCTCGACCGGCAGCTCCTCGATCGCCTCGTTCGCAGCCGCGGGCACGCCGAGCCAACGCGCGGCGGTGGCGACCGCCGCCCGAGCCTGGCGCAGCCCGGGCGCGCCCCAGCCGAGCAGCTCGACGGCGAGGCCCGGCGCGACCAGCAGTCGCCGGTAGTGCCGGCCCGAGGCCGGGTCGGCCACGCTCGGGCCGACCGCCCGCAGCGCCGCCGCCATCCGGACCCGCGCACACTCGTGCCCGCCGTTCGCCGAACCGACCCGGTCGTAGAGGTAGCCGAGGTAGTACGGCCGGCCGATCACGGCCTGCGCCTCCTCGGCGGCCTCCCGGGCCAGGGCGGCCGCCGGATCACCGCCGTCCTCCGGCTCCAGCGACCCACCGGGCAGCGAGCAGATCCCGTCCCTGGGGTTCACCAGCGTCAGCACCCGCCCGTCCGGTGCGAACAGCCACCCCCAGGACTGCTTGACCGGCAGCCCCTCCGGCACCTGCTCGCCCGGCCGCCACGGCCAGCCCGCGGTGGGACGCCGCCGCACCTTCCCGAGCAGTTCGGCGATCTCCGCGCTGTACTCGATCGGGCTCATGCTCTCGCCCCGCGGCGCTCGGCGGGGGTGCTCGCCCCTGCGCACCCCCTGGCACCGAGCTCGCTCCGCTCGCTCATCCGTCCCCCTCTCGCTGTCGGGCTTCGCCGGACCGGCGGTGCGCGGGGAGGACCTGCAGGGCGCGGTACGGAGCGGCCGGAGCGGCGGCGTGGGGCACCGCACGCTCCTGCTGTTGATCTTCTCCGAATCTTCCCCGAACAGGCGGTCGATGAACAGTCCCCAGCGCCGCATGGTGGACGCGGAGGCGGTGAACGCGGTGGACGCGGAGGCGACGAGCCCCCCGATCACCCCAGCGGCCCACCCCCTTCCCCGGCGCCCCGGAAGCCGGGCAGCGGGAACCCGGGCCGAGGGTCCACCCCGGGCGGGAACGGCATCCCACGCGCGGCGTCGTCGGCCAGCTCGTCGAACACCTCGTGCGCCGTCATCGGCCGCAGCCGCCCGCTGGTCAACGCCCAGCCGAGCACCGGCGGCCGGAGCCCGGCGTCGTCGGCCGGGGAGGCCGGGCCCCTGGCCGGGGCGGACCGGCCGTCGGCCTGACCGGCGGCCCGGACACCCGCCGACGGATCGCCGTGCAGCAGCAACGCCCCCTCCCCGCCCAGGGCGACGCCCGCCGCGAGCGTGACGCAGAACGCCTCGGCGTCCCGCCCGGCCGGGTACAGCCGCCCCTCCTCCACGCAGACGTCCACCGCCGAGGTGAGCTCCTCGCCGTCCTCCGGGCCGTGGCAGCGCAGCGTCAGCAGGTGGCACCCCTCCCCCGCGCCCTCGGCGAGCGCCAGGTAGACGGACGTCACGTACCGCATCACGGCCGCCATCCGGAACTGCCCGTCCGGGTCCTCGCCGACGGCGTCCAGCAGGGCCGCGCAGGCCACGGACATCCGCACCCGCGCCCGGTGGTCGTCCAGCAGCACCGGGAGCAGCTCGGCCAGCCGCTCCCCCGCGTAGACGAACGGCTCCCCCGCCAGCTCGGGATCGCCCGCGTAGGCGACCCGGGCGGCGGGCATCCGGGGATCGAGGCCGAGCGCCTCGCAGTAGTCCTCGAAGTCGCCCGCCTCCAGGACCCGCAGGTGCACCTCCAGCCCCTGCCGGTGCAGGGCCGTGAGCTGCTCCTCCGCCCGCCGCAGGTAGGCCTGGTGCCCGAGCCCGCCGAACAGCCCGTACCGCGCCAGCCCGGCGAAGTCCCCGGCGTCGACGGCCAGGGCCACCGCCACCGGCTGGGGCGGCGGCGCGCCCCGGACCCGCCCGCCGAGCCCGACCGCCCGCGCACCGTCCCCTCCCGCACGGGCCCCCGGCGGCCGGCCGCCCCCGGGCGGCGCCGCCCCGCCGGGCCCGGCGGCCGACACCCCGCCGACACCGCCGCCCGGCCTCCGCCCGGCCATCACCAGCACCCGCCGCCGCCCCCGCGACGGACGCCCCGCCGCAGCGCCCAGCGCCTCGCACACCGACTCCCGCACGACAGTCATGACTCCTCCTTCTCGCTCGCCCGACTCCGGACCTCGTCGGCCGCCCCGACCGGGGGTGGCCGACGCCGAGGAACATACACAGAGCCACTGACAATTCACCCCAAGTAATCGAACAAGCTCAGCGCCACCCTCACCGGCACCGCACGGCACCCGCGGCCCGCCGTCCCCCCGGGACTCCCGGGACCCCCGGGACCCCCGGGACCCCCGGGACCCCCGGGGTGTGTGGTTTCCACCGGGCCGGGCGGGATTGTCAGTGCTGCGCGTTAGGGTCGGGGACCATGCGACTGCTGCATACCTCCGACTGGCATCTCGGGCGCTCGTTCCACCGGGAGAGCCTGCACGACGCCCAGCGCGCCTTCCTGGACCACCTGGTGGAAGTGGTCCGGTCCGAGGGCGTGGACGCCGTGCTGGTCGCGGGGGACGTGTACGACCGGGCGCTGCCTGGGCTGGAAGCGGTCGCGCTGTTCGACGACGTGCTGCACCGGCTGGCGGACCTCGGGGTGCCGACGGTCTTCATCAGCGGCAACCACGACTCGGCCCGCCGCCTCGGCGTCGGGGCGGGGCTGATCGGGCGGGCCGGCGTCCACCTGCGGACCGACCCGGGCGAGTGCGCCGAGCCCGTCCTGCTGGCGGACGAGCACGGCCCGGTGGCGGTGTACGGGCTCCCCTACCTGGAGCCGACGCTGGTCCGCGAGCGGTTCGGGCTGGCGAAGGGCGGGCACGCGGCGGTGCTCGGCGCCGCGATGGACCAGGTCCGGGCGGATCTCGCGGCGCGCCCGTCCGGCACCCGGGCGGTGGTGCTGGCGCACGCCTTCGTCACCGGCGGCGCGCCGAGCGACAGCGAGCGGGACATCGCGGTCGGCGGCGTCGCCTCCGTACCCGCGTCGGTCTTCGACGGGGTGCACTACGCGGCGCTCGGCCACCTGCACGGCTGCCAGACGCTCGCACCGCACCTGCGCTACAGCGGCTCCCCGCTCGCCTACTCCTTCTCCGAGGTGAAGCAGCGCAAGACCATGTGGCTGGTCGACCTGGCCGCCGACGGCTCGGTGACGGCCGAACGCGTCCCCTGCCCCGAGCCGCGCCGGCTGGCGACGCTGCGCGGCACCCTCGACGCGCTGCTCACCGAGGAGGGGTACGCCGAGCACGAGCAGTCCTGGGTGCAGGCCACGCTCACCGACGCGGCCCGGCCGAGCGAGCCGATGGAGCGGTTGCGCCGCCGCTTCCCGCACACCCTCCAGCTGCTGTTCGACCCCGAGCGGAGCGAGGCCGAGCCCTCGCAGTCGTACGCGGCGCGGGTCAGCGGCCGCGGGGACCTGGAGATCGCGGAGGGCTTCCTGCGGCACGTCCGCCCCGGTGCCGAGCCGGAGCCGGACGAGCTCGGCTGGCTGCGCGAGGGCTTCGAGCACGTCCGGGAGACCACCGACCGGAAGGCGGACCTGCCCCGATGAGGCTGCACAAGCTCACCGTCACCGCCTTCGGCCCGTTCGCGGGCAGCGAGACGGTGGACTTCGACGCGCTCGCCGCCGGCGGGCTGTTCCTGCTGCGCGGCGCCACGGGCGCGGGCAAGACCAGCGTGCTGGACGCGGTCTGCTTCGCCCTGTACGGCGAGACGCCGGGCGCGCGCCGGGCCAACCGGCTGCGCAGCGACCACGCCGACCCGAAGCGGCTGACCTCGGTGGAGCTGGAGCTGACCCTCGGCGGGCGACGGCTCCAGGTCACCCGGCTGCCGGAGCAGCGCCGGCCGAAGAAGGTCGGCACCGGCACCACCGTGGAGCGGGCGCAGACCCTGCTGCGCGAGTGGGTCGCCGACACGGGCGACGGCACGCCCGGCTGGCGGGGGCTCAGCAAGTCGCACCAGGAGGCCGGGGAGGAGATCCACCGGCTGGTCGGCATGAACCGGGAGCAGTTCTGCCAGGTGGTGCTGCTGCCGCAGGGCGACTTCGCCCGCTTCCTCAAGGCCGACTCGGAGGAGCGCGGCAAGCTGCTGCGGCGGCTGTTCGACACCGAGCGGTTCCAGTACGTGGAGGCCTGGCTGGCCGAGCAGCGGCGCGGCCAGGAGGCCGCCGTCCAGGCCGGCCGGCGGCGGCTGCGGGACCTCGCCAGCAAGGCCGAGCAGGCGGCCGGTCCGGACGCCGAGCCCGCCGCGGGCTGGGTGCCGGCCGAGGACGACGCCGCCGGCCTGGCCGCCGGGGTGCTGGGCTGGGCGGCGGTCCTGCGCAGCGGCGCGGCCGAGCAGCTCGCCGTCGCCGAGGCCGCCCTCGCGGGCGCCGGGGCGGCCCAGCGCGCCGCCCAGG
>NZ_JBHVRS010000015.1:6652-255633 GCF_042885595.1 Kitasatospora sp. NPDC058046 | reverse complement strand
AGGGATCTGCAGGACCACGATCAGCAGCCCGTTCAGGCCGATGACCCCTTTCTGTCGGCAGTCGCGAAGGATCTTGCAGTTCTTCATGCCAACGAACGTGCGCTTGACACGGGTTCGGGTTCGGGCTGGCTAGCAGCCCTTCTGGGGCTTGAGTGACCGGCCCAGCTCACCGCTCTGGGCAATGGCGTTGTGCCCCAGCAGGCCACCCACGCCTTGCAGCTGCTGACTTCACCTCGCCCATACTTCCTGCGCTGCCGTACGAGGTGATGGGCTTCTACCTCTATTTCTCGGCCGTACCAAATCCCGGAATCTGCGGACTCTTCTCCCCGCAGCCGCACCGAGCCGAGGGGGCTGTCATGCCTGCGCATGCCCCGGTCCGGCGCGCCCGTGCGCCGCCGGCCGTACGACCGAAGGACCTTCTCCTTGAGCACCACCACCGTCTGCGGCCCTGCCCAGGACAGCGCCTATCGCGCTGTCCTGGGTTCGCCGCACGTCGCCCGCCTGCTGGGCGGCACCCTGATCGGCCGCCTGCCTACCGGCATGGCGCCGATCGCGATCCTGCTGCTGGTGCGCGCCGAGCACGGCCCGCTCGCCCTGGCCGGAGCCCTCGGCGCCCTGTACGGCCTCGCCTGCGCGCTCGGGCAGCCACTGCTCGGGCGCCTGGTCGACCGCCACGGCCAGACCAAGGTCCTCGTCGCCGCCACGGCCACGGCGAGCACGGCGTTCCTGCTGCTGCCGTGCACCGGCCCGGTGCGCCACCCGGTGCTCGCCGCGCTCACCGTGCTGGTGGCGGGCCTGGCGACGCCGCCGCTGGAAGCAGGTCTTCGGGCGCTGTGGCCGGTGCTGCTGCCCGACGCCGAACGCCAGCGCACCGCGCTCTCACTGGACAGCAGCACCCAGGGCACGGTCTTCATCGCGGGTCCGCTGCTGGCCACCGGCTTCGCGGCCGGCGCCGGAGCGACCACCGCGCTGGTGGCGACCGCGGCGCTCGGCCTGCTCGGCACCGGCCTGGTCGTCACCGCCCGCCCCTCCCGCGCCTGGACGCCGGCCGAATTCACCGAGGCGGTGCACTGGACGGGTCCGCTGCGCGTGCCGGGTCTTCGGGTGCTGTTCGCCGCGCTGATCGGCACCGGTGTCGCGCTCGGCGCGGTCAACGTCCTTGCGCTGTCCACCGCCGAGCGCCACCACGCCGGGTGGCTGGCCGGGGTCATGCCGGCCGCGCTGTCCATCGGCAGCATGCTCGGCGGCCTCGCCTACGGCCGCCACGCCTGGCCCGGCGCCCCCGCCAAGCACCTGGTCGCCGCCTCGATCGGCTTCGCCGCCGGCTGGCTACCGCTGCTGCCCGACCCCGCGCCCGCCGTCGCCGTCTTGGGCGCCGTGCTGCCTGGAACCTTCCTCGCGCCGCTGCTGACCGCCGCGTTCCTCACCGTCGACCGCCTCGCCCCCGAGGGGGAAGCGACCGAGGCGTTCGCCTGGCTGATCGCCTGCATCGGCATCGGCCAAGCCGCCGGCACCGCCCTGACCTCCCTCGCGGACACGGCCGACCCGCTGCTCGTCGCCACCGTCCCGCTCGCCGGGGCCGCCTTCGCGCTGTGGCTGCTGCACCGCTTCAACGACCGCCTCTCCACCTGACCTCCACGCTCACCCCGAAGGACACCGCCGTGAACACCACCCTCTTCGCCGCCGCAACTCCCGCCACCCGCATGCACGTGGTCTGGGACTGGAACGGAACGGTCAAGGACGACCTCGATGACCACGTCTTCGCGTTGAACGAGACCCTGCCCGCCCTCGGCGGCGCCCCGGTCGACCGGGAGACCTACCGGGCCAAGCACACCGTGCCGATCCCCCGCTTCTACGCCCGCCTGCTCGGCCGCACGATCACCGAGCAGGAGTGGGTCTCCAGCGACAGCGCCTTCCTGGAGCACCTGCGCGCCCAGCCGGTGCGCGTGCGCGAGGGTGCCGCCGAGCTGATGGCTGCCCTGCGTGAGGCCGGCCACACCCAGTCGCTGCTGTCGCTGTGCCCGCACGACACCCTCGTGCGCGAGGTCGAGCAGGCCGGCATCGGCCACTTCTTCATCCGGATCGACGGCCGCACCGGGCCCTCCGGGGGCACCAAGGCCGCACCGCTCACCGCCCACCTCGAAGCCCTCGGCCTCGCCGAGCAGCCGCGCCGGGTGCTGCTGGTCGGCGACGCCGTCGACGATGCCGACGCTGCCCACGCCAACGGCGCCCACGCGGTGCTGCACACCGGCGGGCTGCACCACCCCGCCAAGCTCGCCGCCTCCGGCCACCCGCTCACCGACACCCTCACCGAAGCTGTCGCCCTCGGCCTGCGCCTCGTCCAGGGCCGTGGCATGCAACTGGCCTGCGCCTAGCACCGATCGGCGGCCGGACCAAGCCGCCGTTCCTGCGGACCATCTCCCTCAACGACCGCATCACCGGAGCCCTGCCGTGACCCGAAGAAGACCTTCCGACCCCGACCGCCCCGTCCGTCCGAACCTCCTGGATGTGCCATGTCCGAGTCCGATCCGCTGCCGGGCGCCTCCGAGCCCGAGCCGATCCGCATCCCCGACGAGGACCTCGACGACCTCGTCAGCGCCCTGAACCGCACCATGGCCGAGGTCCGCCAGCACGGCGTGATCCTCGACCGTCTCAGCTCCGAAGCCGACGACGAGACGGGGTCCGGCTCCATCGAGCCGGACCCCGGCAGCGAGGACGCGCCCGAGGCCGCTCCGCCGCTGTTCATCCTCGCGATGGGCGGCGCACAGTACGCCGCCGAGCTGGCCGAGCTCTCGTTCTGGGTCACCCACATCCTGCTGCCCGTCTACGGCCGGGAGATCGGTTCTACCCGCCCGTGGTGCGCGAGGTGGCCCGAGCACCCCGAAGCCGTCGCCCGTCTCCACGCGCTGTGGCTGGCCTGGCAGCAGCTGACCGCCGCCGAGGCCGGCCAGGGCGGCCCTTCGACGTGGCATCGCGACCACCTCGACCACGCCATCGCTCAACTCCGCTCTCCGGACGGCCCGTTCGCCGCGTGCACCACGAGCCCCTCCCGGCCGGCCCACCGCGTCCTGTCGACCCCCGACCAGCTGGGACTCACCGCATGAAGGACACCGACTTCCGGCTCGACGACCTCGAACCCGCCGACGAGCGCACCGCCGAACTGTACGACTCCACTTGGGTCAGCGACTTCAAGACGATCTCCCAGCACGATGTGGGCGACCGCAGTTTCATCGTCGCCTTCGATGCCTCGGCCACCTGGGGCTACCCCAACATGCCCAACATCGCCTCCTTCGATCTCGTGCGCGACAGCAGCCAGGCGACCTTCAGCATGCACAGGTCCGAGCACGCCACCTTCGCGTTCGCGCAGAACTGGCTCGCCAACCGCGGCTGCCCTCCGGACGCGCTCGCGCCGACCATCGACGTCCCCAAGCCCGCCGACGAGCTGACCGTCCAGGTCGAGGACCGCATCCGGCGCTCGGGCGAGGGCCTTGCGGTCATCGACTACCAGGTCATCGACGGGGCCGACGTCGAGGGCTGGAGCATCGCCGTCGACCGCCAGGACAAGGAGCTGCCCGTCCGGCTGTTCCTGGAAACGCTCCAGCCCGACCAGTACACCTACACGGTGCGCGAGGGGGCGTTCGCCAACCACGCCGCCGCCGAGAACTGGCTGGAGCAGCGCTCCACTCCGCTGCCCGACGCGCCGGAGTACCGCCTCGATGCGGCTGCCCTGCGTACCCGCGCCGCCCTCGCCCGCAGCACCACCGCCCCGGCCGCCGTCACTGCCGCCGACGTTCTGGCCGCCGCGCCCGCAGCCGTCGCGCGGCCCGATCTGGGGCGGTCGCTGTGACCCGCGCGAAGTTCGGCTTCTCCGCCCACCCCGACGCCATCGCCGACCTGCGCCAACTCCCCGATGCCGTCCGCGACCAGGCGCTGCTGCACCTGCAGGACCTCGTGCACGGCGAGCGCGTCGCCAAGCGCCTCGACGGCCGGCTGGAGGGCTGCCACAAGATCTACCTCGGCGTCGGCGACCAGTGGGCCAGCCACCGCCTGGTCGTGCAGTTCCGCGACGCCCCGCCGGCCTCGAAGCACGCACGCGAGGTCCACCTCGTCGCCGCCGGCCCGCGGCTGGACTACGCGGTCTACCGCTCCGCCCAGAACCGCCTGGGCCGCACCGGGGTCAACCTCCCCGCCGGTCTCGGCCCCGCCGAGGAGGCCCGGGTGCGCGCCGCCCGCGCCCGCTCCACGCGCCCGGCACCGGCGGCTGCCCCCGGCGCCGCCTACAGCACAGCCTCTCCCGGCTACTCCCCCACCCCCGCTTCCCGAAAGGCCCGATGATGGCCACCGTCCCCGCCCACGCCGAACTCGCCACCTGGCTCGTCGAGGCCGCCGAAGCCGTCTCCGGCATCGTCACCACCCAGCACTCCACGCCGCTCTCCCGCTCCTACCTCCATCCCATCCTCGGCCCACTCGCCGCCGGGCCCGAGGTGCTCACGGCCCTCGCGGACCGCATGGAGGACCTGCTCGACGAGGAGCTGCCGACCGCCCCGGCCACCCTGTTCACCCTGGCCTCCTACGCCTCCGCCCTGGGCTGGCTCACCGAGTCGCTCTCCGAACTGACGCAGACCGTCGACACCCTGGCCACCATGGCCGGTCTTCCACCGCGCCCCGGTGCCGCGCCCACCGTCCCCGGGGAACTGGAGGGCTTCGACCTCTCCGGCTACACCCCAAGCGACCAGGAGACGGTCACCACCCTGGCGGCCGAAGCCGCGCTCCCACCCGGCCTCTACCTCCAGGTCCTGGGCCTGGCCGAGGGCGCCGCCTCGGACTTCACCGAAGCGTGCATGGAGATCGTCGGCGCCCTGACCGAGGACGCCCACGAACTCCTAAAGGAGTCGGTCAGCTTCGTGCGCCTGGGCGGCAACGGCCCCGACAGCTTGCCCACCCTGGTCCGCTCCCTCATCGCCCGGATGGAAACGACCGAGTGAACCCGCACGACCAGCTGGCGAAGCCCGCCGCGCACCGCGTCTACGAGCGACTCGGTGTGGACGACGTCTGGGCCCTGCTGCGGCGCCACCCCGAGGAGAGTCCCGAAGCCAGCCTCGCCTGGTACCTCGCCACGTCCGCCACCGCCGTCGACGGCGTCCACCGCGAGCTGACCGCCGCCGCGAAGACGGTCGTCGAGACGCCGTCGCCGGTCGCGCGCGGACAGTACGCCGGGCAGTCCACACACGACGGCATCCTCCGGGAGTCCGGCCTGCGGATCGACCTGCTCGCCGCCCGCCGGGAAGCGGCCTTCACCCAGTTCGCCGCCTCGCTGACCTCCTACGCCCGATGCACCGGTGCCGACCGGACGGCGACGACCGGCGCGCAGTCCCGGCAGCAGCCCAGCCCCCGGCAGTCCCACGCCGGTCCGGCCCTCTGGGACGACGAACAGGGCACCGCACGCAGGGCGTTGCGCTAGGTGCAGCTCGGGGATCTATGGATGCGCGAGAACGTGCTCGGCGGCAAGGAGGTCATCCACGGCAACGGCCTCGGGGCGCCGGTCGAGGCTGAGACCGTCGAGCCTCTCGTCACCTCCGGCCTGATCGCGGCCGACACCGCAACGGACGCCGCCCAGGTGGGGCACATGCTCTCGCCCCCGGCGGGCCGGAAGGCGCCGGAAACCGCCCACGCCGCCCGCCGGCGCGAGGCCGCCGCCCTCTATCGCGGCGTGGCCCCCACCGCTGACACTCCCGCCACCCCCGCACCGCTTGCCGCTTCCCCGGCGAGGACCTCGTCCTCCTCCCGCACGCGCTGACCAGGAGTCCCCCGGATCATGCCCGCCCAGCCGACCATCACCATGACCACCGCCGACGCGGCACGCGTGGAGAGCGTCCTGCGCCAGCTGGCCCCGAAGTGGACCACGCACTTCGTCCACACGATCGCCAAGTACGGCCCGGAGATGCGTGTACGCGACATCGCCCACCACCACCCGGCGGTCAACCAGCCGTACGTCAGCAGGCGCCTCGCCGCCATGGCGGACGCCGGGCTGGTGGACCGCGACGCCACCTTCGACCGCTGGGCGCCGTACAGGCTCAGCGCCGGCGCGCGGACGCTCGGCCCGCTCTACCGCGCGGTCACCCAGTGGTCCTCCGAACACCATGACCACGCACCTCAGGGCCGGGCCGACCGGATCGAGGACGCCCTGCGCCGCCTGCACCTGGTGGACACCACCGAGGTGGTCCGGCTGCTCTCGAAACACGGGAGCATGCGGGTGGTCCACCTCGGGGAGCACGTCGGTGTCTCCGAGCAGCTCATCGCCACCCGGCTCAACCGCATGCAGGCCGACGGCCTGGTCGTCCGCACCGGATCCCGGCACGGCGCCCCCTACGCCCTGACCGACGCCGGGCACTCCCTCGCCCCCGTGTACGCCGCCGTTCAGCAGTGGGACAACCGGCACTCGGCCGCCCCGGCCGTTCGGGTGCCGGCCGCCACCCGAACCCTCGTCACCGGAGCGGACACCGTGCGGACCGCGGCGGCACTGCGGCGAAGTCCCGCCCCTGCCAATCTCTTCAGCCATGCCCCGGCACCGCAGCCGCGCGTCCCAGCAGCGGTGACAGCGGCCTCCCACCCCTCCCGCGGGCGGTGACCGCCGTGAACACCCGCCCCAGAACCCCTCCCCCCTCTCCAGCTCCCCGCGTCCGCACACCGCCGCACCCGCCCTCGCCGCCGGCGGCGTGCGGGCGCGCTCCCCACCTCGTTCAGGATCCTCCCGGTGCTCTCCACCTCCCCCTTGCTCGTCCACCCGCTCCGTCTCGCCGGCCCCGGCGACCAACGGCTCATCACCGACGCACTCGACACCGCCCCCGACTGGAGCCGAGACCGCTCGCCCGACGGAGCGATCCGCTTCACCAGCCCCTGCCGAACCGCCCTCATCACCGGTGGACCCGCGACCGGCCGCCCTGGCGCCTGGACCGTCCACGGCTACCGCTCGCCCGGCTCCACCCCGCTGTGGCGTGCGGTGTTCGCGCCCGGCACGCCCGCCGAGATCACCGCCGCCTTCACGACCACCCTCGTTCACGGTCTGCGCAGCGGGCACCGCGACTACCTGCACGGCGGCCCCCACCACCTCCCACGCACCCCCGCCTCCGTCCTCTCCGACCGCGGCTGGCGGCCTGACCAGAGCCCCCCGGGCTTCCACGACCAGGTCGCACCCGACCTGACCGCCGTCTACCGGCACCGCGTCGGCCACCAACCACCCGACGCCGAAGCCGCCGGCCGGACCCCACCGGCCTGGAGCATGCTCGCAGGCAACCTGCGAAACCCCTCCTGGCGTGCGGACTTCACCACCGGGGTGCCCTTCTACCCCCTCGTCCGCGCCACCCTCCTCTTCAGCTCACCCGCCCCCGTGGAACGGCGACGCTGCGACATCCCCGCCCATCACCTGCCCCACCTCACCGCCCGCCCGGCACCCCGCAGTCGGCCGGCCGCACCCGCCACCCCGTCCGCCGCCCGGCCCGTGCCCGCCGCCGGCGCCGCGCGCCGCCGCTGACCCTGGACGATCCGATGCCGAACACCCCCGAGAAGCCCCGCGAGTACCGGATCACCCCCCGCTACCTCGCCAACGGGGATGCCAACGGCTCCCCGGCCATCCAACGCCTCCTGGACGCCGGCTGGGCCCTCAGCAGGGACGAGTTGGCGAACACCTTCGTCACCGCGCCGGACCTGCGGGCCCGCCTGGCCTTCCTGCCCGAGGGCGGGGACTCGACGCTGTGGAAGATCAGCGCGGGGCCGGACGCCTTCTCCCCGCCGCAGTGGCTGGTCACCTTCGACGACCGCACACCGCCCGAGGTCGTCGAGGACTTCACCTCCGCGCTCGCCGACGCCTACGCGCAGGGCCCCGAGGCCTACCTGGGCGACGGCGGCCGAACCTCCGGAGCCGACACCACCCTCCGGCTCCTGGCCGACGGCTGGCGCCTGGACCCCGCCACCCCGTTCCTGAGCTACCAGTCGCCCGACCGCCTCATCCAGCTCCACCGACGGGACAACCCGCTGCGGCACGAAGCCGAGATGGCCGGCGACACCGAGCGCTGGCTGTTCGAGGTCGGCCCGCCCCGAGGCGTCTGGTACGCCACCGCCTCCTCGCGCCTGCCCGAGCACCTGCTCCAGACCCTCACCACCGCCGTCACCGACCCGGTGCCGGTTCACCGGTACATGCGGCGCGTCGACCTGGAGCACCTGCCCGCCGTCGCCACCGCGACGCCGACGGCGCCCAGCCCCCTGGAGGTGGCGCGCGTCCGGGCGGCCACCTCCCGCTCGCTCTCCGTCCCCCGCACCGCGCCGTCCGCGCTCGCCTACAGCACCACCACTCGCCCTCCGGCGCTCCCTGCCGCCGTCGCCGGACGCTCCCGCTGACCACCCGTACTACGGAGGAACCCCCTGCCCGACGCCACCGCCCTGGAGCACGCCGCTGCGATGATCGAGAAGGCCTGGGGTCGGCCGGTCACCGAACTGGAGAAGGCCGCGACCCGCCACCCCGTCGAGGATCCCCTGCTGCGCGCGGCCATGCACAGCCGCGGCTACCTTACGGTGGTCTCCAACTCCGTTGCCGTGCACCAAGAACGCCTGCACACCCTCACCCGTCCCGGTCATGTCCCCGCCTTCTACGACCTCGACCGGATCACGGAATCGGCGAGCGCCCTGCGGACCGCCCATGCCGAGAGCAACACCGCCTTGCAGGCGATCCGCCACGTCGTCGACGCCCGCGAACTCGCCCTGCAGACCCAGGGCGGTCGAGCCGCTGAGCGCGTGAAGGCCGCCACCGCGCGCAGCACGCACGCTCCGCGCCCGCCGGGTCTTCCCGCGGAACGGCCCGCCCCGCCGACCGCAGCCGCTCCAGCTGCCTCGGCAGCGAACCGGCTGTAGCGGACGGTCAGTTCACGTCCTGGTCGTGGTGGGTGCCGGGATCGGCGGTGCCCACCACGTGCGCCAGCTCCTCCAGCGTCAGCTCCACGCGCCGGCCGTCCGCCAGCCTGGCCTCGACCACCTCGGCCTGCGCCCGCTCGGCACGGCTCGCCGTGTTCACGGCCCACTGGCCGTCGGCGATCATGGCGATGTCGCCCCTCGTCCACGCCCGGCCCGCGCTGCGGATCTTGCGCTCCAGCGCCGCCATGTCACGACCTCTGCTCGGCTCCAACGCCGCCCCCCCTTCAGACCTACGTACGGCCCCTCGCCGTAACCCCGTTTCAGCACCGGGCCCCGCCGATCCATTCCCGCCTCAGTTCGCCCACGGCAGACCGATCACCGCCGGAAACGACTACGAGCTTCGGTACATCGCATGTCAACGTACTCATGTCGCCGAAACCGCAGGTCAACGAAGGGATCCAGCCCCATGATCACGCCCGGCACCCTGCTGCCCGCCCCCGTCCGCCCCATTGCCGAGGAACGCAACTGGCTCTCCTCCGACCACTGTGCGGAGCCGGTCCTGTCCCTGCTCGGTGGACTCGGCTGAGCCACCGTGGACACCCCCGAGGCCAACGTGCACTGCACCAGCCCGGACGGGCGCGTCTACGTCGGCTGGCTACCCGAGGATCCCGGCGCCTGGCGGCGCGGCATCGTCTGGCGCGTGCAGGTCCGACCCGACCACGCCGATGCCTGGACCCAGGAGTTCGGCCTCCACACCCCCTCCGAGGCCATCGCCGGATTCGTCGCCGCGCTCGTCGCCGGCCCGATCCATTGACCCAACACCCGTGAATGGATCCCCAATTGGCAACACCCAGGCTCGACCACGCCATTGCCCACGGCACTCCCCGCAACCCGCTCGGCCGCGCCGTGCAGGAGAGCCACATCGTCTGCAGCGACGGCTTCAGCCTCTCGGTACTCGCCCCTGACCCCGTCGACGCCTTCCTCTTGCCCGCCGAGACACTGGAGATCGGCTTCCCCACCCAGCGACCCGAACCGTGGAACGCCTGGCGCACCCACCTCGACGCGGGGTCCGAGGAGAACAACCCGGCCGACTCCGTGTACCTGCACGTCCCCGTCGCCTTGGTCCGGGAGCTGATCGAGGCCCACGGCGGCGAAGCCCGGCTCCTTCCCCACCAGCGCTCCTGACCATCGGATTACCGCTTCGACGAAGGGCGACACCCTGACGATCACCATCGACCTCACGCGCATCCCCGGCCCGGCCATCGCCGTGCTCGGCCTGGCCAACGCCTTCTCCGTCCCGCCCTGGTCGGCCGCGTTCGTGCTCGGCCTCGCCCTCAGCTCAAGCGGCCTGCTGCTGGCCTTCGACCACATCCACGCGGACGGCCTGCGCCGGGACACGCTGATCATCGCCCACCTCACCAAGAGGCCCGACGGCGCCCGCGTCGGCCAGATCGGCACCGCCCTCGGCCTACGCAACCGCGCGGTCGCCAGATTGCTCGACCGTCTGGCCACCGACGGCCTGGTGGTGCTCGACACCGAGGACGAACCACTGGCCCTGCGGTCGTACCGCCTCGCCGACTGATCACCCGTGTCCCCGAAGGAGGCACCACGAGTACCCGCCACGTCGACTTCCACCCGGTGGTCGTCACCGCCGCCACCGAGCACGGCGCGAGCCGCCGCATCCTCGCGAGCCCCCACCTGCGGATCGTCCGCGCCGACCAGGTCCGGCCCGGCGACCTGATCGTCTCCGCCTTCCAACCCTCCGCGCACGGCCGCCTTCCCCGGGCCGACTGCTTCACCGCCGGCCCCTACCCGGCCAGCCCCGGGCCCTACCACCCGGATTGCGGCTGCGGGGTCTGCCGGCCTGCCGGAAGTCCAAGCCCCGAACGGCACCGTCGTCCTCACCGCCGGCTACCCGTGGGACACCTGCGACCCGTGGCCCGCCGACGACCCCGTCCTCATCCGGCCTCGCCACCGCCTGCGCGCCCCCGCACCGATGCCCCGCCCCGACCTTCCGTGACCACCGCCGTCGCTCCGCCCGCTCACCACACCGCCCCTTCCTGGAGAACCGCCATGCCACAGCACCTCACCCTCGGCCACCTGCTCGCCCAACTCCAGCCCCTCGACCCGAACCTGCGGGTCCGCCTCGCCGTGAACCCCGACTGGCCCTTCGCCCACTACGTCGGCACGGACGTCGTCGTCCAGAACGGCATCGCCTACATCAGCGAGGACGGCCAGGAGGACTACCTCCCGTCTGACGTCCGCGACCAGCTCGCCTGGGCCTGACCCAAGCCGCCGACCGAAGGAGAGCCCTATCCCCACCGGCTACCGCGCCCGCCTTCCCCGCCCGCTCGACCGCTTCGCCCTTCACCCCATGCCACCGTGGGCAAGCGGAGCACTCGTCCACAGCGTCCCCGCCCACACCGGCCACCCGATCAAGGTCCTCTGGATCCCGCACACCGCGCCCCAACTCCCCTTCGGCCGCATCCTCCTGCGCTGGGAACCCGCCCCCGAGGCCGGCTGGGACGTCACCGCCCGCCTCGGCCTCGCCACCACCGTGGTGCCCCTCGCCACCTGGCCCGCCGCCGGAGACGACTGGCCCCACCTCATCCACCCCACCCTGCGCGAGGTCACCGGCCTGTGCTCCGCCCTCCTCGTGGCGACCGCCGCGCTCGAACTCGCCAACCGGCTCGCCGACTCCTGACCACCATCACAGATGGCCGCCCCGTGCCGAACCGGCAGGGGCGGCCTTGCTGTACCCCCACCCGCCCGCCGCCCCGTGCGTTCATCACCGGAACAGCGAGGAAGGACACCGCCCTGGCCGCCAGCCAGCCACTCTGGGGCTACACCGAGGTCGCCGCGCACCTGGACATCGGCGCCGCCCGTAGCCGCAAGAGCAGCGGTGCTTTGCCCACCCCCGACGACGACAGCATCCCGGGCCGCCCACGCTGGAGACCCAGCACCCTGCAGAACTGGACACCCCGTGGCCAGGGCTACCGCAGCGACCTCCACACCGACCACACCAGTGAGCCATCGTGACCGGCGATCGCCTGGAACACCGCCACCGGCGAGCACCTGCACACCCTCACCGGCCACACCAGCGCTGTCACCGCTGTGGCCACAGTCACCGCCACGGACGGTACCCCCTCGCCATCACCACCAGCCAAGACGAGACTGCGATCATCTGGAACGTCAGTGATAGACGCGGGCTCCGCAATTGCTATCTGCGGCACCCATCACAAACTGTTGCGGCCACAAGCGACGGCTTCCTAGCCGGCTACGGTCCCGAGGTCGCATACTTCACGATCGCCTGACCCAACTTCTTCCGTTCCGGAGCCTCGCACTGGATCTATTGCTGGCAGGAGACAAAGTCGCAGCAAAAGACAGAGACGGACAGATGCCCCGTCGGATTCCCCGACAGAGGGAATTCCGTTTCCTTCGGAACTACTATTCGCCAGCCGATGCAACAATGACAGAGCGTTACATCAGCTGACTATCTGCTCGTTATACCGGCGAAGAGTACTTATTCCCATGCTGTCGTATTCCTGGCAAGGCGGATCTGACGGGTGGTCGTGTAGACGTTCTGAATGCCGCGTGGAGCCAGGTGGTTGGGGTTCCTCGGCTGGAGCCAGTTGGTGGTCTTCTCGCGCGGTTGCGGCTGTTGGTCGCAGGTATGTACTGGCTGGGCGGCATGCGGTACGCGGTGGTCGGGCGGGGATCCCGTCGCCGTTAGCCGCAGGTGGAGTGGTAAGAGAGCATGGACAGGTACTGCTGCCACTGCGGGCGGCTCGGGGTGTCGGTGTTAGCGCAGATCTGTCGGATGTTCTCGTCCACTGCCAGCGGCCACAGTCGAACGGTGTTGTCCTGTCCGCCGGTGACGAGGGTTTGGCCGTCGGGGCTGAATGCCAGTGAGGTGGGTTCGGTGGTACTGATGGCGAGGGGTTGGCCGATCACCGCTGGGTGGGCCGGGTCCGTGACGTTCCACAGGCGCACACCCGCTCCGGCTCCGTTGGTGGCAAGAATCTTCCCGTCGGGGCTGAAGGCCAGGGCGCTGACACGGCTCGTGTAGCCGCTGAGTGCTCGGCCGAGGAGGGTCGGGTGGTTGTGGTCGGAGATGTTCCACAACTTGACGTCGCCGTCGCCTGTGGCACCGGCAACGCCAGTATCCGTGATCGTGACAAGGGTGTGACCGTCTGGGCTGAGCGCCATCGAGCCGGCGCCGCCGGGGATGGACGGCCCAGAGCGGGTCGGATGGTCCGGATCGGTTACATCCCACAACTGCACCGTGCCAGAGGAGTAGCGGCCAGCGATGACGAGGGTGCGTCCGTCCGGGCTGAACACGAAGTTCATGAACATGTTGGTGTCACCGTCACCGGTGATCGGCTGGCCGCGCGGTCGTGGATGAGCGGGGTCCGACATGTCCCACAGTCTCACGCTGTTGTCGCCACCAACGACGGCGGTGCCGCTGGCAGTGGCGAGGGTGCGGCCGTCGGGGCTGAAGGCCACCGAGTTGACCCTGGTCCCAACTCCTTCGGGGAAATTGATCGGGGCGAGGATGGTGGGCCTGGTCGGTTCAGTGAGATCCCAGAGGATCACGCGCTTGTCGCCGTTGGCGACGGTGGCGAGGATGCGGCTGTCGGGGCTGAACGCCAGGGACAAAACGGTGCTGCCGAATTTCGTGAGCATGCTGAGGGGGGTGGGGAGAGCAGGGTTCGAGATGTTCCACAGCCACACGGTCTCGTCGTTCGATGCAGAGGCGAGAATCTGGCCGTTGGGAGATGGAACGGTCGAGGAGACGACTTTGGTGTGGCCGGTCAGCAGTGTGGCGGGCAGGTGCCACAGGTGTACGGTGCGGTCACCGCTGGTTGTAGCGATTGTGCGACCGTCACGGGCGAACGACATAGCGGTTACGTAGGGGCTGGCCAGCGGCGGGGCGATGGACGTCGGGCTGGCAGGGTCAGCAATGTTCCACAGTCGGAATGTCCGCTCTGCGCCGGGGGTGGCAAGCGTGCGGCCGTTGGCGCTCAGCGCTATCGCGTTGAGGCCGCCGAGGGAACTGGTCACGGGGCCTCCCAACGCACCCACGTGCGTGGGGTCAGCCACATTCAGCAGTTGGACGGCTCCCTTGGAAGCGACGGCGAGGGTATGGCTGTCCGGAGTGAATATCGCGCTACTGAGAGCGGTCCAGAAGTTGCCGAGCAGAATGGGATGAGCGGGGTCCGTGACGTTCCACATTCGCGCCCCATCGTCCACGGAGGATGTGACAAGGGATCGACTGTCCGGGCTGAACGTGACGACGTTGACCGCGGAGGCGTGCTTGAGGGGCTGGCCCAGCGGGGTTGGGTGAGCGGGGTCTCTTACGTCCCACAGCTGTTCGTCCCAGTAGTGATCGGTACCGGTGGCCAGCGTGTGCCCGTCGGGGCTGAATGCCAGTGGGCTGCCGCCGGCGGTGTGCGGGAGGGCTGCGCCGAGTACGCGGGGACGGGTTGGGTCCGCGACGTTCCACAGCCGTACGCCGGTGTTGCCAGGGAGTGGGCCGGCGGATGTTGCGAGGGTGCGTCCATCCGGGCTGAACACCATCCAGGCGGTGCCGGGGACCCGGAGGGGCTCGCCGAGAGGGACGGGATGTGTGGGGTTCGTCATGTCCCAGAACCGCACTGTGCCTGTGTCTTTGTCGTTGTCACGGCCAGCTGCGGCGAGGATGCGACCATCAGGGCTGAACGCCGCCTTGGAGACATTGGAAAACGAAGTACTCAGGTCGGTGGCCAGGGGCTTGTTCGCGTCCTCTACCAAGCGCGTGTAGCGATCCCCAGTGGGATTCAGCCGATATGCCTCGATGTCGGTTCTGGCTGCCAGTGAAGGGTCGGTGGCGCGTAGCTGGTCCGCTCGTGCGGTGACCTGGCTGATCAGCGCGCTCTGCTGCTGGGCCTGAGCGAGGTCGTGCTGGTGGAGAGCGAATGCCCCCGTTGTCACGGCGGCGAGGACAAGCGCTGTGACAACGATCCGACCGGTACGGAACTGCCGAGCGCACCGGTCGGCCTCGCGCAGGGTGGAAGCGAACTTCACGTCACCGGGACGGGGAGCAGTTGCGGAGACTTCGAGCCGGTTCAGTTCGGGTGCCACCAGTCGGAAGCCCTTACGGCGTGCGGCAAGCAGCTTCGCGTCCAAGCCCGCAACCCTGAGCAGCCGGCCGTCCGCATCGAGGGCGCCGGTCACCACGGTGCGCGAGCGCAGTCCGTAGAAGATGTCTCGGAGCCGACCCGCACCGGGCCGGCTCCGCATCAGGGCACGGAGCCCGAGCGCGAAGGCGACGCCGAGAGAAGGCCCTTCGATCCATTCCGGGGCAGAGGGTTCGTCGGACAGGATGATCCGCCACACCACGCAGCGGTCTTCGGCCTTCACAGCGGCCAGGCGCCAGGCCGTGCCCAGCGCGAAGGCGAACTGGCCGTTGGGGCTGCGCACCCCGTCCATCGTCCGGGGATCGGGGTACAGCCCCGCGGGTCCCTGCGGGAACTCGCGCAGTTCCAGGACACCGGTGGCACCCTCGGCGGCCGGGGCGTCTGCGTTCGGTCCGGATGAACGGCCGAAGACCACGGGGACCCGCACGACAGGGCGTCTGCGCGGTGTGATGCCCGCCATCATGAGCGCGGCGATCACGAGAAGTCCTCTGGCAGCTGTCGACGGTCTGCCAGGAGCTGCGGACTGGGCCAGCTGCTGGCTCCGTTGAAGGAGCGTGTCAATGCCGCTGGCGAGTAGGGGCGAGAGTGCGGAGAGTTCCCTGCCGGTGGGCTGCGGGGGGCCGGAAGCGGCTTCCGGGCACAGCAGCCCGCTGCTCTCCCATGCTCCGAGCAGTCGCAGCAGAGCGTCGTCGTTGGCCACGGCGGCGTCCGTGGACGCGACCAGCATTCTGGCCAGGAAGAGGGGGTGATCGGCTCGCACCGCAACCGCGTGCTCTTGGTCGGGCGCGGTCGCGCCGAGCCAGGCGCGCAGTTCCTCGCAGCTCTGGCCGCCGAGCCACGTCGGATCGCTCTGGACCGCCTCGCTGCAGCAGTTCCACCACAGCGCGGACTCACCCAGCAATTCCCGGATCGCAGCCTGCGGGCCGGACGCTCGCTCCAGCACCTTCTCGACCGTCGTCCGAGCCGTCGGCCCGGCACTGCCTGCCGATCCCCGCCAACCCGCTCGGCCTTCCGCGACCCTCTCTGTGGGGGCTTCATCGCGCGAGTTCTCGTGCTCCTCCGGTCCCATGCCCCAGGTCACTGCAGCTCCCGGTCGATGACGTGACGAAGCCCGACGTCCGAAATCAGCGCCCGTACCTCGCGCCAGGCATCACGGGTCGCATCGTTGAGCGAGGCGCCGACCGACAGCATGACCGTCGCAACGTCCCACGTACTGCCCGGACCCACCGGTGCCGCCACGGAGGCCGCCCACTCCTCTCCGGCGAAGCCCGGCAACCGCACGTACGAAGCAGCAGGGCCAAAACGTCCCCGCGCCACAGGCACGAGCACCACCTGCTCGGCACCAGCACCGCCCACGTACTTGACCGCCGCCATAAGTGGCGCCGCGCCCTCAACGCCGTGCACGACAAGTTCCAGGCTGTATTCAGGGGCGGAGTCCCCCCACGTGCGCACGAGGAATCGGGCGGTGCCGTCCGGGGACGATGCCTCCAGCAGCACGGTGTCGCCTCCCGCAGCGGCCAGACCGCCGGCTCGCGGAAGCTGTGGGAGAGGAAACCACCCCAGAGCAAGCCGCTGCGGACGTGACCGATCGCACGCAACCCCAGAACCCGAATGCGGGCTCCCGGAGGGATTATCCGGGAGGACAATCTCGGTGGCGAGCGGTGCGGCGGGCAAGTCTGTGCCGATGAGTGAGGCCCATAGCCGCTGCCGCAGCGTGTACTCCGAGCGGCCGCGAGTCCCTGTCAGGGAGCGGTATGCGATCGTGCCGCCAGTGAACGAACGCCAGGAGCGCCGGGTGACCGAGCTGATGGTCATGACGACGCCTCCCCGGGGACGGGAGAGGTTCCCCCATGTTCCGCTGGAGTCGAAGGTGTGTCCGGCTCTAATCTGCCGGGCGCGCGGGCGGCCTCGCTCGGTGTGGTCGCACGGCCGATCTGGGCCAGTAGTGCTGGGGCGGAGGCTCCTACGGTCACCGCTGCGTAGATACCGGTGACCTCGGTGTGGAGCAGCCACCCGGCTGCACCTCCCAGCAGCACGCGCACCAGCGCGGCAAGTGAGTCCGCAAGTGGATCGACGAACTTGCCGAGCGGTGGGAGCGGTGTCTCTGAAGACCGTGCCGCGTGTCGAGCCCCTTGCCAGCTATGTAAACGTCCGTAGGTGACGACCGCTTCGGCGATCAGTCCTCCGCCCGCACCGAAGGCCCCAGCCTCGATCCACGTCAGCATCAATCCGTCCCCAGTCGACCGCAAGTCGCAGTGTCTGATGAGGAGTTAGCGTACCCCTACGACATGGACGCGCCGAGGGCACAACTGGCGGTGCGACCCCCAGAAATTGGCGCGCACCTGCCCGGTGCCTCCTGTCGGCCCGGACTGGCGGGCCGACAGCTGCGCTGACAGCCGATTCCAAGACCGACCGGGGAAGCCGCCAAGCTGACCAGCTACCTCTGAAAATGGCCACCACCGGTGGAAGTCTCAGCTAGCGGCTGCACCGGACCATCCACAAAGCACATCGCCTGTTGCATCCGGCGCAACTTCGTTGCATCGGATAGGCGGTACAGGTCAACGGCCCCAGCCGGGGTGTGGGCTGGATCCCGCCCCCGACTGAACTGCACGTCAGCCGCATGTCGAATTGTTGCAAATGCAATTCGACCCGTTACTCCAGGTAGAGCCCTGCGAAGAGCCCATCGAAGCCCAGCACGGCGCGGGCCTCGTCGAGGGTGCGGTAGTGCGTCCAGGTAGGGTCGGCGATCATCGCGTCGAAGTCCCGGCGGGTGATCTCCGCCTCCAGCCACTCCGTGCCGCAGCGGCAGCCGATCCAGACGTGGCGGCGGTGGTTGATCAGCAGCCAGTCCCGGCGCGCTCGGCAGGTGGGGCAGATGACGGGCATTCCGCGGAGCGCCAGTTCGGCGGGGCACTTCACGAGGCGCACCGCGTTCGGGCCGCTCGGGGGTCGGCTGTCGTACTCCAGCTGCAGGAAGGGGTCGGAGGCGGCCGGGGTGGTGGTCGGGTTCGGGGTGGTGGTGCGCTCGTCGGTTCTGGTCACGGGCTCTCCGTTCGGTACTTGGGTACTTGCGTAACACCTGGTGGGACCGGGTGTCGAGGGGTTTGTGCCCGCCGTACCCGGCGAGCTGGGCCGGTTGTTCGCCGAGCCGGTGGGGTTAGCGGCGCGGGGTCGGACGGTGCGGGTCGGTTGCGGGCTGGGCCGGTGTCAGCGGGGCGGGGCGCTGTGTGGTCCGGACCGGATTCGTGCCGTTCCTGGTAGCTGCCGGAGACAGGTGCAGGGGCTCAGGGCTCGCAGGAAGGTCGGCGATGCGGCGGATGCGCCAGACCAGGACGCCGTCGCGGCTGTGGGCGGTGTCGAGTTCGCGCCAGGAGGAGGCTTCCTCCAGGAGGGCCTTCGGGTCGTGGCCGGCCTTCTCGGCTTCGGCGAGGACCGCGGCCAGGGCGTCGCGGACCGGTGCCGACGGCGGCCGGTCGCTGTCGAGGACGGCGTGGATGGTGGTGTCGTGGCGGCGGCGGTCGGCCTCCGGCAGGGCTCGGCCTGCCTCGCGCATCGTGCGCATCGGGGTGGCGGCGGCCTGCTGGTAGGCGGTACGCAGGTGGTCGGCTGCCTGGCGGGAGGCGGCAACCTGCTGGGCGTGGCCGCGGGCGGAGTGCCAGCGGGCGGCGGCGAGGGTGACCAGGACAAGGGTGGAAAGGACCATGGCAGTGGCGCCGCCGTCCTCGCCCCGGCCGAGCGCGCTGCCGGCCTGGACGATGCCGCGGGCGGCGGAGCGCAGGGCGCGGATGTCGGCGGTCTCGGCGCGGACGTGGCTGCGGGTGGCACGTTCGAAGGCGCGGGCGGCTTCTCGGAGTTCGGTGCGGGTGGCGGCCGGGGAGGTCTGGGCGAGGGCGTCGAGGAGTTCGCCGGCGCCGGTGAGTTGGGCGGCGGCTTCGTCGTCGTCCTGGTCGAGGGCGGCGAGGGTGCGCTCGGCGATGCCGGCAGCATCCCGGCGGCGGCGGGCGGGAGCGGAGCGGTCAGCGCGGGCCGGGCGGTCGGCCGGCTCCGGGATTCCGCTGGCGGGTGCGGCGTCGAGGCGGCGGCGGATTCGGGGCAGGGAGAGGTCGGGGGCGAGCTTGGACCCGGGGAACCAGATGGGCTCGCCGGTGCGGTTGCGGTCGCCGGGCAGGGCGACGTTGTAGCCGAGGATGTCGCCGGAGGGGGCGTGGCGCAGCTTCACTCGCAGGCCGGCTTCGCGTAGGCGGGTGAAGAACTCCTGCTCGTTGTCGGCTCCGGCGACGGCTTGGCGGACGGCTTCGCGCAGGGTTTCGCGTGGGGGCTCGGTGCGGCCGGTGCGTTCGGCCTTGAAGTGCTCCTGGCTGGTGGGGTTCTTTGCGGCGGTGCCGTCGCCGGGGTTGAGTTGGCGCAGGCCGTACTCCTTCTCGATGAGGCGGGCCTCGGCCTGGGCCTTGCGCTTGTCGTAGCTGAGGCCGGCGAGGCGGCCGTCCTGGCGGACGAGGGTGGCGGCGATGTGGATGTGGTCGTCGGCGTGGCGGACGGCGACCCAGCGGCAGGCGGTGGTGTCGCCTTCGGGGGCGATGCCGGTGGCGTGGACGATGCGCCGGGCGATGGTGGCCCACTCGGCGTCGTCGAGGTGCCGGTCACCGGGGGCGGTGCGCAGTGAGCAGTGCCAGATCCTGGTGGCCGGTGCCTGCTGGCCGAGGGCCTTGACCGGCTGGTCGAGTTGGTTGGCGAGCTTGGCGACCTGCTGGCGCTCCGGGTTGGCACCCGGGTCCGGGGCGAAGCCGTTCCAGGAGGCGACGAGGTGCTGGTCCGTGTGCTCTTCGTGTTTGCCGGGGCCGAAGAGGTAGTCGATGAGGGGGAAGGCACGGTCGGTTCCAGTGCGGATCTTGGGGATCACCGGCGGATGAGCCAGTCGACGGCGTCGTCGACCGCTTCGATGGAGGCTTCGACGCGGGCCAGGAGCTGCCGAAGCTCGGTACCTGGCTGGCCGCCGGCGTTCACGTAGTGGGCGAGCTGGTTGAGGTTGTTGCCGACGGCGCCGAGCTGGCGGTTGGACTCCATGAGTTCCTGGATGCCGCGTCGGTAGTCGGCGACGGCGGCGCTGGGGTCGGTGCTGGCGGCGGCGGCCACGGCGGCGGCAGCGGTGTAGCCGCCGGGGGCGAGGTCGGCTCGGGCGGCGGCGTGCTGGAGGAGGGACCACTCGGGGTCGCTGAATCGGGGGCAGATGCGGTTGGTGCGCGGCACGCTCTGGCGAAGGCGTCGGCGCGGGGCGGGGCGTGCGGCGGTCGGCTGCTGCTCGTCCTCCCCCTTGGTCGGCACCCCTGGGCCGACTCCCCGGTCGGCGGCAGGCCCCCCTGGGTCTGTCGCCGACCGGGGTGCCTGCGCTCCGTTCGGGGCGCAGGCGGGGTAAGGACTCCTTACCCCACAACTTGCTCCGCCAGGAGCCGTGTTGGGGTCATGCTTCTGTCCCTGCGTGGTGCTGTCCTGGCCTCGCTCGGTCATCGGCCGGCCTCGGTTTCGCGCTGGCGGATGTCGAGGAGGAGGTCCTCGATGAAGTCGAGGGCGAGGACGGGGTGGTGGAGGGTCCAGCGGACAGGGTGCCGACCTCGCTGAACGCTGCGAATGCCATCCGGGCCGGTTTCGACGCGGTGGAGGTGGCCTCGCTGGTGCAGGACGGCGAGCCAGGAGTCCGCCTCGGCCCAGGTGGCGGGGGTGGTGCGCATGATGGGGTGCTCCCGTTCGGCGGTGGCGCGGGTGGTGACCGCCAGGGTGACCTCATCGGTCACCCCGGCAGTCGGGTGTCGGTCAGTTCCGGCCGGCGGTGACCGGCTGACCGTGCTGTTCGCGCAGCTGGGCCATCAGGTGCGTCAGGGTCGCGCTGGACAGCGGTATCTGCTGACCTCGGATCGCCTCGGCGACCACCCGGCGGGTCAGCTTGTCCTCCTCCCTGACCGCCTGCCGGGCGATCTTCAGCAGGTCCTCGGTGTCCAGATCGGGGCGTCGGCCACCGTCCCGGTCGGTGACCGACGCAGCGGTGACCGGCTGACCGTTGGCCTCGGCGAGGCTGACCTGCGGGGCGGTGACCGGCAGCCGGTCGGCCGGTCGGTCAGTGACCGCCCGGGCGGTGTCCTGGTGACCGCTCAGGCCAGAGGGCTTGGTCAGGCTGACCGCGCTGACCGGGGTCAGCTGCGGCCTCGGGGTCGAGGCGGTGACCGGGCGGCTGACCGGCTGACCAAGAGCGGGGTCGCCGCCGCTGTCCTGGCCGACGGTCAGCGCGGCCCGCTGCTCGGTCAGTGTGGCCTCCCCGCTGGCGACCTGACCGGGGTCAGCCTCGACCCGCCGGTCGCCGTGACCGTCCCGGTCAGTGGGGCTGGCCGGTCCGCGGGCGATGAGGATGTAGAGGTGGACGGCGCCGGCCAGGGCGAGCGGGGCGATGGTGGACAGCACCGCGACCACCGTGTCGCCCAGCCGCAGCCCACCGGCTGCGGAGTAGAGATCGTTGAGCCGGACGGCGTGCAGGGCGTTGGCCCACAGGCTCGTCCCGGTGGCCGCGCCGAAGAGCGTCCAGACGTAGGCGCGGGCGCGCAGTGGTGCGGTGCGCAGGACGAGCAGGGCGCGGACGCCGTAGGCGATGAAGCCGTCGACGATGATCGGGAAGAGGTAGGTGAGGAGGCCCCTCACGTGGATGGCGATGGCCATCTGCTGCAGCGCGTCGTAGGAGAGCGCGCAGCCGGCGGCGCCAAGGGCGATGACGACGGCTCGGTCCCAGCCGGTGACGTGGGCCGCGGTCGGGGTGGTCGCGGTGGTGGTGCTCACGCGGCCGTCCCGAAGGCGTCGCGGACCAGCTGCTCGGTGCCGACGGCGCCGGTGACCGCCGAGGCGGTGCGGGCGGCCTCTTCGGCGATCTGCCGGTGGCGGATCACGCGGCGGGTTTCGCGGTAGAGCTTGAGGGCGTGCTCCGGGCTGATCTTGAGGAGCCAGGCGAGGCGTTCAACGGGTACGTCCTGGCGGTAGCCCGCGAGGACGACGGCGCGGCGCTCCGCCTTGGTGAGGTGGATGTCGCGTCCGGCGAGGGTGTCGTTGACGCGGCTGTGGTCGAGGCGGTCGTTGATTTTGGCGTGCAGGGGCTCGCGTTCCTCCTCGGTGAGGCCGCCGCGGATGCCGTGGGTGTCGCCGGTTTCGAGGGCGGCGTCCAGGCAGGCCCGGGCGACGGGGCACTGGGCGCACAGGGCCTTGGCGGTGGCGATCCTGTCGGCGTCCTCCGGCCCGGGGAAGAAGGTCTCCGGGTCGACGGGGTTGTACTCGGTCGGGGTGCAGACGGCCTGGTCCTGCCAGGTGTGGTCGCCGAGGGCACGGTGGCGGGCGGGACGGCTCGTGGTGGTCATGCGGGGTTGCTCCGATCGCTCTCCGCGCGAGGTCGGCGTCGGCGGGGAGGTGCGCTGGGTCGGTGAAGGTCGGGTGGCTCTCCGTGGGGCGGCCGGGCGCGGCAGCAGCTCAGGCGGCGCGCTGGAGCCGTCTGTGGTCGACCGGCTCGAAGGCGACCCGGGTGGTCATCTGGGCGAGCCGGGAGGTGACGCGGTCACCGAGGCAGGTGCGGAGGTCCTTGATCGGCAGGTTGGTGGTGATCAGGGTCGGGAGCAGGTTGTTGTAGCGGCGGTTGATCAGCCGGTAGGTCTGCTCCTCGACGAACTCCGAGCCCTTGGCGGCACCCAGGTCGTCGAGGATCAGCAGCGGCACCCGGCTGTAGGCCGCGAGCGTCCGCTCGGAGTCGGTTCCAGTGCTGGGGCGGAGTTCGGCGTAGAGGTCAGCGGCGGTGGTGGCGCGCCAGCGCACACCGATGCCGGCCTCGACCAGGCGGCGTACGGCGCCGTACGCCTCGTGGGTCTTGCCCGCGCCGACCACTCCGGCCATCAGCAGGCTGGGGCCGGTGGTGACCTGGCGGCGGGCGCCGAGGCTGGGGGCGACGGCCTGGGCGGCGACCTGCCGTACCCAGGCGAGGACCTGCGGGTTCGTGGCAACCGCGTCGCGGTAGCGCGGCGGCAGCCCTGCGGACAGGGCCTCCTCCGGCGAGTACGGCTCGTCCGGGAGGGCGTCAACCGCCTGCTGGTCGATGCCACGGGCGGCGAGGATGCGGGCCATCCGGTCGAGCACCGAAGGGGCGTCGGCGAGGGTCTGCGGGTCGCGGTGGGTGCGCATCACAGCTCCTCGGCGTAGGCGGCGACGGCGTCGACCGGGTTGGTCCACGCCTGGTGAGCGGGCACGTTAGGCCGGATTCCCGGCCGCGCCAAACCGGCGCCTCGTGCGTTCATGGCGTCGTTGACCAGGCTCGGCAGCCGGGAGGGGTGGCCCTGGATCTCCGCGAAGCGCCGCAGCCCGGCGCGGACGTGCTCGGCGGCGATGCCCTCGTCCAGCAGGGTCTTGACGACCTTGCCGAGGTGGCCGATCACGCTGCCCGGCGGACGCTCGGCGCAGACGGCGACGTACTCGCCGACCAACTGGCCGCCCGAGACCGTGTCCGCGTCGGGCGCCTGGCGCCCCGTAGGGAAAGAAGATCCAGGATCCAAGATCCTAGATCCAGGCGCCGAGCCCTCGTCGAGGCTTCGGCGAACCTTCGGGGAGGTTTCGCCGATTGCCGTCTGACCTGCGGTTTTACGGGGGGCCGGGACCGGCTTGCGCTCGGCGTCGATCGCCGGGTCCGTCGCCCCGGCAGCGACGGGAGCCGTCGGCATGGCGGATGCCGGGAAGGGTTCGTTCGGCTGCGGCAGGGCTGCGGGAGGGTTCGCCGAGGTTTCGGCGAACCCCCGGGGAGCGGTCGCGGCGTCCTCGGTGGTCGTTCCCGGAGTGCTCGCGAGGGTGGCCCGCTGAATGCAGGGGCCCTTGCAGACGCCGCACCGCTCCGGCTCGCAGTGCGGGCACGCGGACAGCCGGGACAGGCTCGGCTTGTCGATCTTCTGGTGCTTGCGCCAGGTCGGGTAGTGGAAGTACTTGCGGCCGTCGCAGCCGGTGTACCTGCAGATCGCGCCGACGGCGGCGAGTTGCTGGAGGTGGCCCTCGACCTCTGCGCGGTTGATCTCGTCGCGCATCGGCCAGATGAGGCCGTAGACGATTGCCGCGTTGTCGCGGTGGCGGCCGTGGTCGTCGGCGTGGTTGGTCATGCCGAGGAAGGTGACCATCGCCGGGATGGAGACCTCGGACAGCGTTTCGGAGACCCAGGTCTCCGGCTTGACGGACCGTATTCGTGCCACGTCAGCGCCCCCGGACCGGGCTGTCCGTGCGGACGGCGAGCTGCCCGTCAGCGAGGTCGAGGAGGTGCGGGCGCGTCCAGTCTGCGTCCGGGTGGGCCCGGACGATCCACCGCGCGACGATCCTTCTGGCGACGGGGCCCAGCCGGATCGGGCGGCCGGCGGCGTCGGTGGCGCGGGCGTAGGCGTGGGGCCATTGGGTCACCGGGTCGGTGAAGCCGACGGTGACCGCGGCAGCGCCCGGGATCATGTCCGCGAGCCTGGCGGCGAGGCGTGGGCGTGCGTCCGTGTCCGGGCCGGCCAGGGTTCCGCTGGGTGCGGCGGGCATGCAATACTCCCTGCTTCGTAGGAGCGCGCGCGGCGGTCCTCGTGCGAAGAAGTCCCGCTGCGCGCGTGGTAGTGAATCGACACCCTTCGGGGTGTCGGGTCCGGCGTCCAGGAGTTGGTAGCTCCAGGACGCCGGTCTCATGTGGGGCCGCAGGACCAGCGCTCAGCCGCCCGGCCTCCCCTGGCCGCCGGCTGACCGTGCGGCGGGAGCAGCACCATAGGGGCAACGCGGCCGACAGATCCATCCCGTTGTTCGGTACGCGGTCGAGGCTCCGGCAGAGCCTGCAACGAGGCGACATCCGCCCGTGACGGTCAGTGCCCGAAGCCGGTCGCCGTTCCCAGGCCTTCGACAGCCAGGGTCACCGTACGTAGGGAATGGGCGGGCGCCCGATCTCACTCGCGGTAACTCTGCCCTTGGCCGTGACACCCGGAAACATCGGCCGGCCCGGCTCAGAATCACAGCCGGACGAAGCTGAAGCTCCATTACCTAATTCCCCATCAAACAGGCGGACCGCGATTGCGGCGACAGGGAGACATTAAGTAGCGACCCGGATACAGGTCAACAAATCAAGGGTATCTACGCGGGAAGAACGAAGACTTTTTCGGAGACTGAGAAATGATCTTCCCGCAAGGAGCAAAGCAACGCTCCGCAAGCAGAGCACCCAGTTACGCGTAGCAAAATTCCCCCGCATTCTCACAGTGAGCAAGCACCCCGGGATCGCCACTCAGCGTCACGTGACGAATACCACTCGCAGATAACCTCCACTCCGACAGTGGACGTGACCCCTATATGCGCAAACAGAATCCGGCGTTCCATGGCGGGTATATTCGCTGTCCGAGCGACCCGCCAGCGGGAACTCAGCGACAATCCGACATGCAATACTTGGGGCTGATAAAGATGCGCGCAATAGCCGTCCGGGAGTTCGGAGGCCCGGAGGTCCTGGAGCCGACCGAACTGCCCGAGCCGGAGAGTCGCCCCGGACACCTTCGGCTCCGCATCCGGCTGGCCGGCGTCAACTACGCCGACGTCCACCTGCGCGAAGGCTCGTACCCCGCGCCCATGCCCGCCCCGTTCGTGCCGGGCAACGAGGTACTCGGCATCGCGGAGGACGGGCGCCGCTACATCGCGCTCAGCCGCGGTGGCGGCTACGCCGAGACCGCCGTCGTCCACCGGAAGCTCGCCTTCGAGGTGCCGGACGGCATTGCCGACCACGACGCCGTCGCCCTCACGCTCCAGGGCAACACCGCCTGGCACCTACTCTTCACCGACCTGAGGGTCACCGCCGGGGACACCGTCCTCGTCCCGGCCGCGGCGGGCGGCGTCGGCTCGCTCGCCGTCCAGCTCGCCAAGCACGTCGGCGCCAAGGTCGTCGCCATGGCCTCCAGCGCGGACAAGCGACGGATCGCCACGGGACTGGGCGCGGACGCCGTCGTCGACTCCTCCACCACCGAGGGCCTCACCGAGCGGATCCTCGACGCCGCCGGCGGCCACGTCACCGCCGCGATGGAGATGACCGGCGGCGACGTCGTCCACGCCACCCTCGCCGCCCTCACCCCGCGCGGACGCCTCGCCGTCTTCGGCTCGGTGACCGGCGCGAACGGCCTCGTCCCCATCACCAGCCTCCTCGCCGGGTCGAAGGCGGTCAGCGGCTTCTGGCTGCCGAACCTCTACCCCTCCCGCACCCACCTCAACGACTCGATGTCCGCGCTGTTCACAGCGGTCACCGAAGGCTGGATCAAGCCGCTCAACGGCCCGGTGTACAAGCTCGGCCAGGCCCGCCAGGCCCACCACGACCTCGCCGCCCGCCGCACCACCGGCAAGATCGTCCTTGACGTCGACCGCTGACCGGCCGCCCGCCCGGTCCTCCTTCCCTGCGCCCGCCTCCGGCGGGTTACCGCGGAACGTCCCCCTCGCGTCGTCGCCGGACGACGCGACGATCCCCCGGAAGCCGAACATGACGAGCACCACCACGCCCGCTCCCGACACGGTGTCCAAGCAGCGCCAGGAGGACGCACCGAGCAAGCCGCCGTCCTCGCTCGCGGCCCGCGCCTTCGCCGTCCAGCGGGCCTTCACCCAGCTCCCCGGCGAGGTGCACTCGTTGCGCGCCATCGCCGCCACCGCCGGGCTGGACGACGCCACCACCCACCGGATACTCAAGACCGGTGTCACTGACGGCGTCTTCGAGCAGATCGGCCGCGGCCGCTACCGCCTCGGGACCGGCACCGCCCGCGCCGGCGTCCAAGCCATGGCCCACTCCCCCAGCGCCGCGTCCACCCACACGATCCTCGAACGCCTCCACGCCGCCACCGGCGGCCTCGCCCTGCTCTATGTGCTCTCCCCCTTCGGCGGCGCCAAGCGCCTGTGCACCGACTACGTCATCGGCGACATCGACCCCGCCGAAGTCGGCATGTCCGCCGAGGACGTCGTCTCCGTCTCCCGCTCCCTGCGTACCGGCGCCTCCGGACGAGTCATCCTCGCCCACCTGCCCCAGACCATCCAGGACCTGGTGCTCGCCGAGGAGGTCCCGCCGACCGCCGGCCCCGGCGTGATCCGCGACAACGACGCGCTCAACGCGTCCCTCGACGAGATCCGCAGGCTCGGCTTCGGAGTCGGCCGCCAGGAGTGCATGCCCGGCTGGGACTCCGTCTCCGCCCCGGTCCTGTGGCACGACTCCATCATGGGCTCCGTCCTCCTACTCCGGCGCTCCGCCGAAATGCCCGCCGACCTGCGGCCGTTGATCTACCACACCCGCAAGGCCGCCGAGAGCATCAGCGAGCTGACCACGAGCCCGATCGCGGCCGCCATGTAGCCCACAGCCGCCGAGCCGACCCAGCGCTGCCACCCGTAAACGGAACCGGGCGGCAGCGCTGAGGTTCCCGGGAAGCCTCCCGGCCTCTCTCCGAAGTCAGACCGGGCGTCCCACCGACGTGTACCGGTCACATTGCGGCGGTGGCACTTACCGGCGTGATTCGGCAGGATCCCTTCCATGAGGTCTCAGGGCACAGGGCTGTCACCCGCGTGGGTCGCGCGGAAGGTCGTCGCGTACGACGAACTCCAGGCTGTGGCAGGCTCGCTGTGGTGGTTGCAGTCCGACCCCGATCACGGCGGGGTCCGGCGCGTGATGTGTTCGGAGGGCTCCGGCAACGCCTTCGCGGTGACGCCATCCGACTTCTCAGTCGGGGGTGAGCTCCACGCCTACGGCGGCGGCAGCTTCGCCGTGGTGGAGGACGCGGTGTGGTACGTCGGTGACGGCGGCTCCCTCTTCCGTCAACCGCTCGGCCGCGCGCCGGACAGGATCCTGCCCGTCCGTGGCTCCGAGCACTACGGCGACCTCACTCCTGGCCCGGACGGCAGCGTGTTCGCGGTCCGTGGTGACGGAGCTGCGGACGAGATCGTCGCGGTGACTCCGGCCGGAGACGTTCAGATCCTGGTTCGCTCCTCCGAGTTCCTCTCCTGTCCCCGGCTCGCCCGGGACGCCCTGGCGTACCTGGAGTGGAGCCGGAACCAGATGCCTTGGGACAGCTGCCGCCTCCTGCTGGCCGACATCCGTTCCGGCCGCCCCGGGGCGGGTGACGCCGTGGCGGGCAGTTCCTCGGAGTCCGTGGTCCAGCCGTCCTGGGGGCCGGACGGGTCGCTGTACTTCATGTCCGACCGAACGGGTTGGTGGAACCTTTACCGGCTTCGCGACGACACGGTGACGCCGGTCCTGCCCATCGATGCGGACTGCGCGCCGGCGCCCTGGGAAGCGGGCTATCAGTCCTACGGATTCGCCCCCGACGGCACCATCGTGCTGACCGTCCTGAACGGGTTCTCCGCCGAACTCGTCGCCGTCGATCCCTCCGGCGGTCGGCGCCGGCTCGGCCCGAACCTTACCTCGGTGAAGCCGTACATCGCGGTCGACGAAGGCCGGCTCGCCGTGATCGGCTCCTCCCCGTCGTCCGCCCCCGGGCTCTGGTCGCTCGACCTCGCAGCACAAGCCGACGCCCCGGCCATCCCGGTGGGCACCCGGTCAGGGGCCGTTCCGCCATGGGCGCCTGTCCCACCGTCGATCGACACTGCACGGGGTGCGGACGGGCCTGTGTATTTTCTGCTGCACCGGCCGGCGGGAATAGCGGCGCCAGTGCCGCTTCTGGTGCGGGCGCACCCCGGTCCGACAGACGATGTGCCCCTGCGGCTGGACTGGACGACCCAGTTCTTCGTCAGCCACGGCTTCGCCGTCGCCGAGGTCCTCTACCGGGGCAGCACCGGCCTGGGTCGCGCGTTCCGGCAGGTGCTGCACGGCCATTGGGGCGAGTACGACGTCGAGGACTGCGCCGCGGCGGCCGAGCACCTGCGTTCGACCGGCGTGGCACTGCCCGGGGCGATGTTCATCAGCGGCGCGAGCGCCGGCGGGTACACGGCTCTCCAGGCGGCGAGTCGTCCCGAGCCGTTCGCCGGCGCGACGGCCACCTCGGCGATCATCGACCCCGCTCGGTGGGAGCTGTCCGTCCCGGAGTTCCAGCGCCCCCACGCGGCCGCTCTTCGCGGGCCTGCGGGCTCGGCGACGCCGGAACGGATCCGTTGTCCCGTGCTGGTAATCCACGGCACCGCCGACACGATCACGTCCGCCGCGGAGGCGATGCAGTTCGCGCAGGACCTGGCCGCCCTCGGCGGTGACCACGACAGCCTGCTGCTGGAGGACGGCGACCACTACCTGTCGGCGCCCGCCGCTCGGGAACAGGCCCTCCGCGCCGAACTCGACTTCTACCGCCGCCTCATGACCCGCCCGAGAGCTTGACGGCCATGTCGTCGGCCTCGGGTAGCACGGCCCGGGCGAACTCGCACAGCTCCCGGGCCGGGGCGTAGTCGGCATGGACCCGCAGGTCGGCCAGGACGCCGGCCACCCGCTCGACGCACCGGCCTGACCCCGTCCTGGCCGCATAGGCGACGGCGTCCCGGCCTGCCGCGCACGCCCGGTCGAGGTCCCCGGTGCGCAACCAGGTGGCGGCGAGCAGAGCGGCGTCGATCGCCCGCCGGCGGACCCTGTCCTCCCCCACTCCGCTGAGCGCCTCGGCGAGTTGGTTCCTCGCGGCCGGGGCGCGACCGAGGTCGTGGAGGCAGTGGGCCACCTCGTCCGCGAGGTAGGCGTGGTTGAAGTAACGGATCCAGGTGGGCTCGTCCTGGTGGTCAACGGTGTCGAGCAGCTTCTCGGCCTGGATGATCAGCTCGGTCGCCTCGGCCTCGCGGCGCATCCTGGCGTTCGCGCGGGCCACGACGGCGGTGATGGCGGCCCGGGTTGCCGGGCTCGCGGCGGTCCCGGCCGCGGCCTGGGCCGAGGCTGCCCAGCGCAGGGCGGTCTCCGGCTCTCCGCAGTGGAGCGCGAGGTGCCCGAGGTTCACCGCCACGAGGTAGGCGCTGTACGCCTGATCGTTGGTCACGGCCGTCAGGGTGAGCGCGCGCCGGTAGTAGGCCTGGGCCTGGTCGGGGCTTCCGGTGTCGACGGCCTGGTATCCGGCGAGCTCGCAGAATCCTGCTGTGAGCCCCGCCCGCCGACGAGCGATCGACTCGTCCGCGACCGGGCGGCGGAGAAGTGCTTCGAGTTCGTTGTCGATGTAGCAGCTGACCTGTCGCTGGTACTGCCGAGCCCCGTGTGTGTGGTCGAGCTGACGGAACAGGTCGAGCATTCCCTCGGCGGCGCCGAGGTCGGATTCGGTCACCGGCAGCACCAACGTGGTCGCTTCGGTCGGTGAGCTGATGGAGAGCCAGTCGACGACCAGACCGCTCACCTGTGCCAAGGTCGACCGTACGGGCGTCACCTTCTGCTCGCCCCGGCTGTGTTGGTTCGCCGCTTGTGCTCGGCCGTCGCCCTTCTCCGGAACAGCGGCCGGCGCGCCGACCGCATCCGATCCTCCAGGGAGCAGGGAACGCAACTCGGTCGCGGAGACCTTCAGCAACCTCGCGAGCTTCGGCATCTGCCACGGTTGCGGCGTCGCCGTGCCCTTCTCCCAGCGGTGGACGGTTGTGCGGTCGACGTCCATCAGCGCGGCCAACTGCTCCTGGGTGTAGCCGGCGGCCCTGCGCTGCACGGCGAGCCGTCCCCATCGTGTCATCGCGCTCTCCCCGAGAGTTCCTGGTGCGCCAACTGTGCAGGTCATCAGCGCCTTTTCAACATCACTGCCGCACGTTGCCACAAGTCTGCACTGTTCCACCGGGCTTGGCAGGTGCTTCCGTATGAGCCCCCAAGGATTTCGCACCTTGGATCGGGGTCCTCCCTACGCACTGCCGCAGAGCCGGACGCACGTGGGCGTCGGCACGCTCTCCGGCCGTGCTCGGGTGGCGCCCTCGTCAAGCTCGACAGCTTTCCAGGCAAGGAAACCGATGACCACGACCGGTCTGAGCCCGTCCGTGAGTTGTCGGCCCGCTCGCCGGGCCCGTCACGGACGCACGGTGACCGGACGCACGGTGTCCCGGACTCACTCCGACCTCCGACAGCGGAGGACTACAAGAAAGACGTATGGAGATGACTGAACACGCTCCCCCGCAGCACGCGGTGGTGATCGCCTCCGGTGGGCTGGACAGCACCACCGTTGCCTACTGGCTCGCCGACAGCGGCAGCCGGCTCACGCTGCTCTCCTTCGACTACGGGCAGCGGCACCGGAAGGAACTCGATTTCGCGCGCCAGGCCGCCGACCGCCTGAACGCCCGCCACGAGGTGGTGGACCTGAGCGGTCTCGGCCGCCTGCTGTCGGGCTCGGCACTGACGGACCCGGCCGTCGAAGTGCCCGACGGCCACTACACCGCCGAGAGCATGCGCAGCACCGTGGTGCCGAACCGGAACGCGATCATGCTCTCGGTCGCGGTGGGTACGGCGGTCGCCGCGGGGGCGGACGCGGTGGCGTTCGGCGCCCACGCCGGCGACCACGCCGTCTACCCGGACTGCCGCAGCGAGTTCTTCGACGTGTTCGGCGAGGTCGCACGGGTCGGCAACGAGGGGTACATCGCCGAGGGCTTCCGGCTGCTGGCGCCGTTCATCGACCAGACGAAGGCGGACATTGTGCGGGTCGCCAGTCAGGTCGGTGTGCCGTTCGCGGACACCTGGTCGTGCTACCGCGGCGGCGAGCTTCATTGCGGGACGTGCGGGACGTGCACCGAGCGGATCGAGGCGTTCGCGCTCGCTGAGGTCGAGGACCCGACCGAGTACGCCGTCGCGCCCACCGGGGTGGCCCGATGAACGGGGTCGTCGTGCCCGGCCGACACCGGATCGGGAAGACGTTCCGGTTCGAGGCGGCCCACTCCCTGCCCGATCTGCCGGAGGGACACCAGTGCGCGCGGATGCACGGCCACTCCTACGCGGTGGAGTTCGTTCTCACCGCCGACCGGCTGGTGCCGCCCGGGTTCGTCACCGACTTCGGCGAGCTCGCCCCGGTGAAGAAGCTGATCGACAGCACGCTCGACCACCGGGTGCTGAACGACGTCCTGTCGGTCGCCCCGACGTCGGAGAACCTCGCCGCCTGGCTGGCCGGCTGGTTCGTGGAGCACGTGGAACCCTCGCTGCCGGGCCGGCTGGTGTCGGTGCGGGTGTCGGAAACGGCGAGCAGCTGGGCCGAGTTCGTGCTGGAGGAGCGGTGAGCGTGTCCGGGGGTGAGGTCGTCGGCGGCAGGGGTCTGCTGGTGGCGGAGTGCTTCGGGCCGACCTTCCAGGGCGAGGGTCCGAGCGTCGGGCAGCAGTCGCTGTTCGTCCGGTTGTCGCGGTGCAACCTCCACTGTCCGGGGTGCGACACCCCGGAGACGTGGGACTGGTCCCGGTTCGACCCGCGGGAGGTGTCCACGCGGCACGGCGTCGAGGATCTGGCGGCGTGGGTGATGGCCCGCTCGCCCCGGCTGGTGGTGGTCACCGGAGGTGAGCCGCTGCTCCAGCAGCCCCAGCTCATCGACCTGATGCAGTTGCTGTCGGGCCGCCGGGTGGAGGTGGAGACGAACGGCACCATCGTCCCGCGGCCGGAGCTGGTCGAGTCGGTCGCGGCGTTCAACGTGTCGCCGAAGCTGGAGGCCTTCGCCGCGCCTGGAGACCGGCGGATCGTCCCGGAGGCGCTGGAGGCATTGGCCGCCTGCGGGAAGGCCCGGTTCAAGTTCGTCGTGCACGAGGCCGGCCAGCTCGACGAAGTCGCCTCCTTGGTGGAGGAGTTCTCGCTTCCCGACGTGTGGGTCATGCCGGAGGGAGCGAACAGCGCGGTGGTCCTGCGCACGATGCGGGAGCTGGCGGACGAGGTTCTGGGGCGGGGCTGGAACCTGACGCCGCGGCTGCACACGCTGCTCTGGGAGGCCGAACGTGGCCGGTGAGAGCAGCGAAGCACCTGGACGGCGCGGTCGTTCCGGCTCCCCGAGGCCGCGCGTGTTGGGTAGCGGCCAAGTATGCGGTGCAGTGGGGAGCGGGATCCTGCATGCCGTCCAGGCACGACCTACTATAGCCAACTCCCGTCCCGCGCGCGCACATTCGCTGATGTCCTTCCTCATCGAACCCCGACACCTGAAGGCCGCCGCACGGGCCTGCATGCGCCGCGCGGGGTCGCCGGGCGCCGACGGGATGAGCTGGGCGCAGTTCCGGCAGGGCATGGACGGCCGGTTGGAAGCCCTGGCCGAGGAACTTCGGACGGGTTCCTGGCGGCCCGGTCCGCTGCGCGAGGTGGCGATCACCACCTACACCGGCAAGGCGATGCCCTCGGTGATCCCGACGGTGGCGGACCGGATCGTCCAGCGGGCGATGCGGTCCGCAATCGAGCCGGTGTTGGAGCAGCGGGCGTTCGCCGACTGGGTCTCGGGCTACCGGGCCGGGCGGAACCGGGTCACCGCTCTGCGCGACTCCGACCGGCACCTACGGGAGGGCTTCCGGTGGGTGGCGGACGTGGACGTGCGGCGGGTGTCGGAGGGGTCGTGCGCGGCCGAGGTCACCGACTGGCTGGCCGAGCACGTGGCGGACGGCTCGTTCCTGCGCCTGTTCGAGCGGGTGCTGGAGCCGTTGCCGTGGCCGCTCGTCCCGGGCACGGCGCTCGCGCCGCTGCTGATCAACCTGCGGCTGTCGCGGGCGGACGCGAGGCTCGCGGGGCTGCGCACGGTGCGGTTCGCCGACAACTACTGCGTCTTCTGCGGCGGCGCCGAGCAGGCCGGAGAGGCCCTCGAAGCCCTCACCGGCGCGCTGGCGCGCTGTGGGCTGCGGCCCAACCTCGCCAAGTCCAAGGTCTGGGCCGGCGTGAACGCCGAAGACCTGTTCCTGATCGCCGGATGAAGGGGCAGCGATGACGACGAACCTCATCGACCACAGGCTCGCCTGGGTGCCGGTGCCGGGCGGTGTCTGCCTGTTCGGCGACCGGAAGAAGCCGGTGAAGGTGGTCGACCTGGAGTGGACGGCGACCCCGGTCACCCCGGCCCAGCTCGGCCTCGCTCCGGACCACCGGCCGCTGGTCGGGGTGGCCCACGCGCAGGCGGCCCGGATCGCGGCAGACCTGGGCGGCCGGCTGCCGCTGTCGAAGGAGTGGGAGTGGGCGGCCTCCGGGCCCGAGCGCCGACGGTACCCGTGGGGAGTCGAGGAGCCGGCCGAGGGACGAGCGAACCTGCGCGACCTCTGCGGACGGCTCACCCCGGTCAACTCCCACCCCGGGGGCCGGACCCCGACCGGGCTGTGGGACATGGCGGGCAACTGCTGGGAGTGGACTGCTTCGAAGACGATCGGCGGCGGCTTTGTGATCCGCGGCGGTTCCTACAACTCCCTGCCGCTGTACGCCCGGTGCACGTTCCTGAACGCCGCTCCGGCCGAGCTCAGCTCGCCGGGCATCGGCTTCCGGGTGGTGAGGGCGGCGTGATCGGCGACCTGGTGATCGCGGGCTGTTCGCGCCGCAAGGCGCCGGACGTCGGCCTCCTGCCCGCCCTGGAGCGGTACGCCGGAGGCATCGCGCCGCAGTTGCACAGCCGCTTCGCCGATCACCCGCACGCGCGCAGCCGGATCCGCTTCCTGTCCGCGGCCTTCGGCCTGGTGCGTGCGGACGACCTGATCGCCTCGTACGACCAGCGCCTCGACTCCGACCGGGTCAAGGGGCTGCGCATGATCGTGAACGGGCAGCTGCGGCGCGACTTCGCCGCCCACGGCATCCCCCAACGGGTGCTGCTGGTCCTCGAACCCGACTACCTGGTCCTGCTCGCCGACCTCCTGGCCCTGCCGGAGCGCCCGGTCCTGCACTGGATCTCCGACCCCCGCGGCTGGCCCCAGGCCGCCGCCGTGCTCGACGAATGGAGGTGGCCGTGATGAACATCAGCCTCACGGACGCGCTCAAGACCCAGGCCAACGCCCACCGGTACTTCACCACCGGGTTCACCGAGCGCACCGGTCTGAACTGGCACCAGCCCACCCCCGCGCAGGCCGCCGCCGGCCGGACGATGTCGGTAGTGATCCCGGCCCGCAACACCGCCTACGCCCTGCCGACGGTGCTGAACGCGCTCGGCGCGCAGCAGCACGCGGCCGACGTGGAGGTGATCCTCGTGGACGATGCCTCCACGGACGCGACGTTCGAGATCGCCCGCCGGCACCCGGTGGTCACCACCGCGGTGCGCCTGGCCGAGCGACGCGGCTCGGCGGCGGCGCGCAACGCCGGTGTCCGCCTCACCCAGGCACCGACCGTCCTGTTCGTCGACGCGGACATGGTGCTGCCGCCGCACGTGTTCGCCGATGTCGCCGTGCGCGCCGCGGCCGACACCGTGCTGACCGGGTTCCGGCACAACGTCGCCTATCGTGCGTCGCCCTGCGGTGAGCCGTTGCTGCCCAAGGCACCCCCGCTCCTCGGTGCCGACCACCGCGTCACCTGGAAACCCCCGGTGGGCAAGGTCCTGCCGTACTCCGGCCTCACGCTCACCGACGCGCTGGATGGGCGCCCGCTGGATGCCACCAACGACTTCCAGGCCCTCGGGTACGGCCGGTCCTACTACGACTGGGATCTGCCGCGGATGGTCGTCACCGCGCTGCTGGCCGTTCCGCGCGAGCAGTTGGTCGGCGTCGGCGGATTCGACGAGGAGTTCGGGGTGCTGGGCTGGGGCATGGAGGACACCCACCTCGGCGCGGCCCTGATCGCCTCCGGCTGCCTCGTGGTCCCGCTGCGTCAGGCCGTGGGCTTCCACCTCGATCCGCCGGACGCCGCCGCCCAGTGGCAGGCCAAGCTCGCCTCCTGGCCCGCGACGCTCGCCCACTACCGCCACCTGCTGTCCCTTCCCGCCCCCGTCGACCGCGGCGACGCCTTTGTCGCCGCCGCTGACAAGCACCTGACCGACGCCGAGGTGATCACCCGATGATCCGCGCCTTCGCCGCCGCCACGTTCGACGGCACCACCGTCGTGCACGACCCCGCGGTCGGCACCAACCACCTGCCACCCCGGCCGTTGCCCGCCGGCTGCGTCGCCTTGGACGACCGGCAGGTGGCCGCCTGGCCCGAGGCCGACCCCTCCGTCCTGCCGCTCGACTTCCCGCTGAGCATGTGCTGGTCCCCGATCGTGCGCTGCAACCTGGACTGCCCGCAGTGCCTCGACGACAAGAGCGTGCGCGAGTCCACCGCGGCCGAGCGGCGCGTCCTCGCCGGCCACATCGCCGCCTCGGGGGTGCTGGGCGTGGACATCTCCGGCGGCGAGCCGCTGCTGCTGCGCGACCTGCCCGAGCTCGCCCGCGCCATTCGCCACCAGGGCACCAACGTGGTCAGCTGCACCACCAACGGGTGGCACCTCGCCCGCCGTGCCGAGGGACTCGCCGACTCCCTCGACGCGATCCGGGTCTCCCTCGACGGCGCCACCGAGGCCACCCACGACCGCTGGCGCGGCCAGGACAGCTACCGGCGCGCCGTCGCGGGCATCCGCGCCGCCGTCGACGAAGGCCTGTTCGTGCAGCTCCAGATGGTCCTCATGCGGTCCAACCAGCACGAGGCCCAGGAACTACTGGACCGCGCCGCCCAACTCGGTGCCGGCGGGGTGACCTTCCTCCAGATGCTCCCCATCGGCGAAGGCACCGCACTCGCCGCCGAGCAGATGCTCACCGACGAGCAGGCCCGGGAGATCGTCAGCCCGCTCGCCGTCCCCGACGGCGTCCGGGTCCGGCTGCGCACCCGCACCAGTGCGGGCGGCTTCACCGTCCTGCGCGCCGACGGCTACGCCTGGCGCAACACCCGGGGTGCCACCGGCATCTCCGCGTTCGTCCCCGTCACCGGCCCGGCCGACCTGCGCTTGCCCACGTCCGGGGGTTCCTCGTGACCAGTTCCTCGCGCACCGGCAGGCGGGTCTTCGCCCAGCGCGTCCCGTTCGCGCCGACGCACTACCAGTGCTTCGACGCGGCCCGCCTGATCGCCGAGTCCGTCGTCGGGATCGACCCGGACGTGACCTGCGTGATCGGCATCGCCTCCGGCGGGATCAAACCGGCCCGCCTCATGGCCGACTACCTCAAAGTGCCCTTCCACACCGTCGCTGCCAGGCACAACAAGAGCGACGCCCCGTTCCAGCAGGCCACGGGCGACGTCGCGGTCCGGCTCGCCAACTCCCTGCCCGGACGCCTGTCCGGGACAGTGCTCCTCGTGGACGACATCGCCGGCACCGGAGCGACGTTCACCGCCGTCAGCAATGCGCTGAACGACCGGCTCGACTACTCCGCCGAGATCATGACGGCGGCACTCTTCCGCAACCGCGGGTGCACGCAGATCCCCGACCGGTGGGCCTGGACCGTCGACGACTGGGTCGTCTTCCCCTGGGAGACACCGCACAGCGGCCAGACCCAACCCGTATCCGCCCTGAAGTGGGTGAGCGCCCGGTGATCACCCAGCCCTCCTCCCGCGGCGTCCTGCTGGTCCTCGTCTCCTGGACCCCTGACGCCCCGGCCGGCATCGAACGCGCGACGGCCGCGCTGGCCCTCGGCCTCGCCCGGAATGGCCACCGGCCCGTCATCGCCACCGCCGCACCCCAGCCCGAAGGCCCCGGCCTTCCCGGCGTCACCATCGCCCGATTGCGCCTCGACGACGTGCAGTTCCCGTGCGACGACGACGTGCTGCGCCGCGCCGTCACCTACCAGGACACCAGGCTGACCCGCCAGATCCGGGACCTGATCACCGAACACCGCATCGACACCGTCCTGTTCACCGACGCGCTGTGGGGCCTCGGCCGCCTGCGCGGCGACATCCCCGGCCACGTTCGCCGGGCCCTCGCCGCCCACGTCAAGCCGCACACCCTCGACGCCGGGCCCGCACTCGCCCGCGCCACCCGCGTCCTCGTGCCCTCCGCCGTCATGCGCGACGAGCTGGCCGGCTGGGGCCCGCGCAACCTCCGCGTCGTCCCCAACGCACTCATGCCCAACCCCATCGTGGCACCACCAGCGCCGGAGCTCCGCGAGCAGCTGCGCCGCAGCGGCCCGGTACGCGTCCTCGCACGGCTCGGGCCGGAGAAGGGCGCACTCGACCTGCTGGAGGCCGCCTCCGACTGGGACCGGCCCCTCGAAGTAGCCCTCGCCGAAGCGGGGTTCGAGGACAGTACGGGATCCCAGTCCGAACTCCTCGACGCCTGCAGGAAAGCAGCCGCCCGGACCCCGAACGTCCGTCTGCGCGGGGCGCTGGCCTGGGACGAGGTGCTTCCCTGGCTCTCCGGCGCGGCGGTGGTGATCGTGCCCAGCCACCAGGAGACCTTCGGCCTGGTCGCGCTGGAGGCGATGAGCGTCGGCACCCCGGTCGTCGCCTACCGGGTCGGCAACCTGCCCGCCCTGATCAGCCCGACCGGCGACGGCGACCACCTCCTCGTCGACCACGACGACGGCCCGACCGCTCTCCACAAGGCGGCCCAAACCCTGCTGGAAGATGACATACTGTACGCCGCGACTACACAGACCGTGTATCGGCAGGCGGCCCAGTTCGAGCCGCGCCGAATCGCTGACTTCTTCCTGGAGGCGGTGTCGTGATGCCCGAAACCCCAGCAACCCCTGCTCCGTTGCTGCTCGTCGACGGATTCAACCTTCTGTGGGCCGGCACCTTCGGCTTCCCTGCCCCGATCTTCTCCCGCGACAAGACCCGCGAACTGACCGGCCTGTTCGCCTTCTTCGCCCTGCTGCGCGCCACGGTCCGCGACGACCTCGACGTCGCACAGCCCGAGGTCCTGGTCGTCTTCGACGGCGAGCACGGCACGGCCGAGCGCGTCGCCGCCGACCAGGAGTACAAGGCGAACCGGGAGGCGACACCGGAGGCGCTCAAGCCGCTGCAGTTCCTCGCCCCGGTGAAGGACGGCCTGGACGCGTACGGGATCCGGTGGGTCGAGATCGAGAACGCCGAAGCCGACGACGTGATCGCCACCCTCGCCACCCGGGCCGCCGCCTCCCGGCCGGTCCTGGTGATGTCGCGGGACATGGACTTCTACCAGGTCCTAGACGACCGCGTTCGGGTCCTCAACCGCTCCCGGAAGTCCTCCCAGCGAATCATCACGACCGAAGAGGTCCTCGCCCGCTACGGCGTCACTCCCGCCCAGTGGCCGGCCTTCCGCGCCCTGACAGGCGACAAGTCCGACAACATCCCCGGCGTCCGCGGCGTCGGGCCGAAGGTCGCCGCCACCCTGCTGCGCGACGGCATGCGGCTGCATGACCTGTCCAGCTCCGGCCGGCTGACCGGCGCCAAGGGCGCGGCGATCACCACCGCCTGGGCCGACGTGCTGCGCTGGGAGGCGATGATCACGGTGCGCCGCGACCTGGACGTGCCCGTCGCCCTCCGCGGCGAGGCCAGCCCCCAGCTGCCGAAGCCCGCCGATGTCGTCGAGAAGCTGGGGCTGTGGTGAGCGATGCCGTGCCCGGCTCGGTCCTGGCCGCCTTCGCACACCCCGACGACGCCGAACTGTGGGCCGGCGCCACCCTCGCCCTCCACTCCCGGTGCGCCGCCGTCACCATCGTCGTCCCGTACCGCGACGAACTCCGCGACGCCGAGGCCCGCAAGGGCGCCGCCGTCCTCGGGGCCGAACTACGCCAAGTGCCCCGGCTCGACCACGCCACCATGCAGCAAGTGCTGCTGGAGGCAGAGCCGGACGTCGTCATCACCCACCCGCTCAACGACGTTCACCCTGAGCACCGGGCCGTCGCCGCCGCCGTGCTCGCGGCCGTGCCCGAGCCTCGGATCGCCACCGGCCGGCCGAGCCGCTTCTACACCTGCGACACCTACAACTCGCTCACTCTCGACGGCCCGGTGCGCGCCGACGTCATCGTGGACACCACCGCGACCTTCGACACCAAGATGGCCGCGCTGCGCGAGCACGTGAGCCAGCCGATCGAGCAGCACTTCGGGCCCATGGCCGAGAACCTCGGCCGGCTCTGGGGCGCCCGCATCGGAACCCGGTACGCCGAGGCGTTCACCGCTGTACCGATCCTCGGCTGTCTGCCGAGCGCCGCCCACCTCTGACACGCCGCACTTCGCGGCCCACCTACCGTCAACTCACCCCAAGGGATGACCATGACGTCCATACCCGTGCAAGCCCAGCGCCGCCGCCCGGTCGACCGCCCGCGCGTCGAAGAGCTGACCCGCGAGTTGCTGCTCGCCCTCGGCGAAGACCCCGACCGTGACGGTCTCAAGGACACGCCCCGCCGGTTCGCCGACTGGTGGGGCGAGTTCCTCGACCACGATCCCGGCAGGCTCGACACCAGCTTCGCCCAGGAGGGCCGGTTCGGCGACTTCGTCCTGCTGACCGGCATCGAGGCGTGGAGCGTCTGCGAGCACCATCTGCTCCCCTTCCGCCTCGACGTCTCCATCGCCTACGTGCCGGCCACCGCCGTCCTCGGCCTGTCCAAACTGGTGCGGCACCTGGAGGCCCACACCCACGCCCTCCAGCTCCAGGAACGCATCACCCGCGACGTCGCCCACGATCTCGCCAAGGCCGCCGCCACCGACGACGTCGCCGTCTTCACCACCGGCGAGCACCTGTGCATGAGCATGCGCGGCGTCAAGGCCACCTCGGTACGCACCACCACCATATGCCGGCTCGGCCGCACCGAAAGCGACCCCAACCTCGCTGCCCGCATCGAACGCCTCGCGCTGCCCGTCCGCCTGTAGCCGCCTCCCCCCTCGACGCATCAGGAACCCCGAACGTCGCGGGCTGCCCGAGGCTGCCGCCAGCTGGTACTCCGCCAGCAAGGACCAGTACCGGAACATCGCCAGCAGCCGGGATGTACAACGCCTGCACGCCCGACTGCTCGCGCTGCCGCAGCAGTGACCGACACTCACCTTTCCGAGCCCCACCACGGCCACGTCCCGCTTCCGTGGCCCGGACAAAGGTGAAGCGGGACGGCTGGGGTCAGGCCCGGGCGGGGTGGGTGAGGATGTGCCAGGCGGTGTAGCCGCCGAGGAGGTCGGAGACGTCGGGGTGGCCGTGGTGGCGCAGGAGGCTGGCGGCGATGGAGGAGCGGTGGCCGCTGGCGCAGTGCACGACCAGGGGGTGGTCGGTGGGGATCTCGTCGAGGCGGGCGGGGAGTTCGGTCAGGGGGATGTGGAGGGATCCTTCGATGGATCCCGTTTCGCGTTCGCCGCAGGTGCGGACGTCCAGGACGGTGGGGGGCTGTTCGGCGGTGAGGGTGGTGCGGAGTTGGTCGGCGGTGAGGCGGCTGGCGGGGGTGAGGTCGTCGGCGAGGGCGGGCAGGGCGTTGTCGGGGTTGCGCAGGTAGCCGGCGATGTGGTCGAAGCCGATGCGGGCGAGGCGGGTGACGACCTCGTCCTCGCGGTCCTGCGGGGCGATGATCGCGATGGTGCTGTCGGGGGTGAGGACGGTGCCGGCCTGTTCGGCGAAGCGGCCGTCGACGGGGACGCTGACGGCGCCGCGCAGGTGTCCCGCGCCGAAGTCCTGGGGGCTGCGGGCGTCAAGGACGACGGCACCCGCGGTACGGGCCTCCCTGAAGCCCTCGGGGCACAGGGGGCGGGTGGCGTTCGTGCGGTCGAGCAGCGGGCGGTCCTGCCGGTTGAGGGCGGCGTCGTGGCCGAAGTAGGCGGGGGCGGCGGACTGGCCGGCGGTGACGATGCGGACGAAGGTGTCCTGGTCCATCGGCTGGCAGGCGTAGTTGGTCAGTCGCTGCGCGCCGATGGTGGACTGGCGGTCGGTGGAGAGGTTCTTGCCGCAGGCCGAGCCGGCCCCGTGGGCGGGGAAGACGAGGGTCTCGTCGGGCAGGCCCATCAGCTTGCGGTGCACGCTGTCGTAGAGCATCGCGCCGAGCTCCTCGGCCGTGACGCCGACCGAGGCGAGCAGGTCGGGGCGGCCGACGTCGCCGATGAACAGCGCGTCGCCGGTGAGCACGCCGTACGGGACGGTGTCGTCGGGCTGCTCGAAGACCAGGATGCTGATCGACTCGGGCGTGTGCCCGGGGGTCTCCAGGATCTGCAGGGTGACGTCGCCGAGTTCGATCCGCTCGCCGTCGGCGAGCTTGCGGATTGGGTACTCGGTCTCGGCCCGGTGCCCGTACCCGATCCAGGCGCCGGTACGGTCGGCCAGTTCGAGGTGGCCGGCGAGGAAGTCGGCGTGGAAGTGGGTGTTGATGACGCCGACGACGGTCAGGCCGCGTGCCGTGGCGTCGGCGAGGTACTCGTCGACATCCCGGCGGGGGTCGACGATCACGGCCTGGCCGGTGCGCTCGTCGGCGATCAGGTACGAGGCCTGGGAGAGGCAGTCGAGGTAGTACTGGCTGAAGATCACGGGATTTCTCCTCGTCGGGTCTGACAGGCTGGCTCTATGTCGAGTGTACCCCCGGGGGTATTTTATCGACGCAATCGAGGCGCTCGCGATCTGCCGCGTGAACTCCGACGCCACTGCCCCAGGCCACTGGAAGCGGCCCTCCTTCGGGCGCTATCACGCGGCGACGGCGCGGCCAAACTGCTTTTCTCCATGGATAGTTCAGGCTCCGCGAGTTCGACCGATCACCCAGGAGGAGCCCGTGCCCGAGCACTTCATGAGCGTCAAGCAGACTGCCGAGTACCTGAACATGTCCGTAGCGTGGGTATACCGGGACGCTCCTCGGGTGGGACTCGTTCCCTACCGATTCGGTGGTGGGCGGAACGCGAAGCTGCAGTTCAAGGTGTCGGAGGTGCATGCCTGGGTGAGGCAGCAGCGGTTGTCCGGCGCCTGAGCCGGCGGTGCAAGTGCGGGCCTGCCCATGACGGGCAGACCCGCACTCGTTCACGCGGCCAGACCGAGGTCCAGGACCTGCGCCGCGCGGCTGATGGAGCCGGGCATGAGGTGGCGGTAGATCTTGAAGGTGATCTCGATGTTGCGGTGGCCCATCCACTCCGCGACGTCGGTGATCGGGATGTTGTTGCTGAGGCAGTTCGACGCGAAGAAGTGGCGCAGGCCGTAGAGGACCATGCCCTCGGGGATGTCGGCCTGCCCGGAGGCCCTGATCCTCTGCCACTGGTTGTGGATGACGTGGTGCGGCATGGCCAGACCGATGTCCTTGGGATTGCGCAGAAGGTAGCCGTCCACGGTCCCGTACGTGTCCGCGTACCGCTCGATGGCCTGCTTGGTGCGTGTCGGCAGCGGCACGTCGCGGTACTCGCCGACCTTGCGGTGCTTCAGGCGCGCGTAGGTCTTGGTCGCCTGGTTGACCTGCTCGGTGACGCGGTAGACGTCATCGGCGACGATGTTGTTGATGTTGACGGCGAATGCCTCGCCGTTGCGCAAGCCGCAGCCGCTCATGAGTTCCGCGACCAGGCGGAAGGCGTCGTCACCGGTGCTTCGAATCTCCTGTAGTTGAGCGAGGGAGGGGATCACCACCCGCTCCGGGTCGTACTGGGGAGGCTGGACACCGTTCATCGGGCTGTCCTCGTAGAGGCCCAGCCTGTGCGCGTCCAGCAGGATGGTCTTCAGCCTGACGAAGGCATTGGTCTGGGCGGCCAGGCCGACACCGTTCCGCTCCATGGTCTCGACGAACGCTTCCACGACCTTGTGGTCGAACGTGCCCATGCGGCGACTGCCGAATGCCGGGAGAAGGTGGTTCTTCAGGATGGAGTCGATGTTCCGCAGCGAGGTCGGGCTCTGGTGACGCTGACCCTTCAGCCACTCAGCGGTGTAGGCCGAGAAGTGCATCCCGCCGTACTTCTTGATGCGCTCCGCCTTGCGCTGGCTCTGCGGGGAGTTCTTCCGCGCGTGGTAGACCTCGGCAAGGCGGGCCTTCGCCTTCTCCTGGTTGACGAAGCCAGACTCCTCCGTCTGCCGCCCGGCCGCGTTGCGGTACCTGATCTTGTACTCGTGCGGGCACTTGCTCCAGCGGGACTCCGGATGCTCGCACTCCTTGAAGAAGCTGCCCATGCCGCGGGTGAGGCCTGTGGTCGCCATCTGCTGGTACCTCCCGGAATCCTGCTGACCTTTTGCTGACCCCGGATGGTCGATCATGCCCCTGAGCTGGGCGGAAACGTCAGACTCGTGATAACTGGGCGAAGTACACGGGGGACCTTCCTGGGCGGCATAGGACTGGGCGGCTCGGGGCCGGGCGGTGCGGGGGTGGGCGGCTCGTAGGCCTGGGCGGTGTCGGGCGCCGCAGCGCCGTTCTGATACCCCCCTCGGTATATTTGCGAGCATACGGCTGCCCGAGCCGATACGGGACGGGGTATCGCCGAGTGATTTCGATAATACCCCCGGGGGTACTATGGTGGGGCACCGAGGGGCCGGCCACCGCCGCCGAGCCAGGTACGGGCCAGGTGCCGGCGGGGCCGAGGACGCACCGGCCGTGCCACGCACCCGGCACACCACCCGCACCGGGCCACCGGGCCCGTACGGACGCCCGCGCCGCCCCCGACCCGCCGGACCACTGCGGTCCGGTCTGCACCACTGGAGACACCTCATGCCCTTGCTGCCGCACGCCCACCGGCCCGACGCCCACGGACCGGGCGCCCCCGGGCGGGCCACCCCCGCCGAGGCCCACGAGCTCGCCCGCACCGGCGCCGCCGTCCTGCTGGACGTCCGGGAGGCCGCCGAGTTCGCCGCCGGACACGCCCCCGGCGCGCTGCACCAGCCGCTGATCGGGCTGGCCGCCGGCGTCCCACTGCCGACCGGGGCGGCCGGGCGGACCGTGCTGGCGATCTGCCGCTCCGGCAACCGATCCGGGCGCGCGGCGGAACTGCTCGCGCGGCGCGGCGTCGAGGCACTGAACGTGGTCGGCGGCATGGGCGCTTGGGCGCTGGCCGGGCTGCCGGTCACCACGCCCGACGGCGGCGCCGGGCACGTGATATGACCACGCTGATCCTGGCGCTCGCCGCCGGTGCGGTGGTCGGGCTGGCCCTGGGCGGGCTGGGCGGTGGCGGCAGCATGCTCGCCGTCCCCGCCCTCGTCTACCTGCTGGGCTTCAGCCCGGCGCTGGCCACCACCGCCAGCCTGGTGATCGTCGCCGCGACCTCGCTGACCGGGCTGCTCGCCCACGCCCGGGCGGGCCGGGTCCGCTGGCGCACCGGCGCGCTGTTCGCCGCCGCCGGACTGCCCGCCGCCATGGCCGCCGGGGCGCTGTCCGCCCATCTGCCGGGCGCGCTGCTGACCGGTGCCTTCTCGGTACTGGCGGCGCTCGCGGCCTGGCGGATGCTGAAGCCGCCCGCGAAGAACGCGCAGGAACGTTCCGCCGCCGGAGTCGGCCGCTCCACGGCGGCGGGCGCCGGGCTCGGCGCCGTCACCGGACTGCTCGGCGTCGGCGGCGGCTTCCTCGCCGTACCGGCCCTGGTCTCGGTGCTCGCCTTCACCATGGCCGAGGCCGTCGGCACCAGCCTGCTGGTCATCACCGCCAACTCGCTCGCCGCCCTGCTGCCCCGCCTCGGCTCAGCCGGGGCGATCGACTGGGCCGTGGCCGCCCCCTTCACCGGGGCGGCGATCCTCGGCGCCTGGGACGGCAAGCGGCTGGCCGACAAGCTCAGCGGGCGCACCCTCCAGAAGGCCTTCGCCGTCGCCCTGCTGGCCGTCGCCGCGCTGATGCTCATCACCACGGTGAGCTGATCACGGCGGTGGGCTGATCACCACGGCGAGCCGCCCCCGAACCTCCCCCCACCTCCTCCCCGCACCACCACCGACACCCCCACCCGAGAGGACCCCCACCCCCATGACCACGCCGCTGACCGTCGAGCAGCTCCAGCCCCGCCTCAGCCTGCTCACCCTCATCGACGTCCGCTCCCCCGGCGAGTACGCCGCCGGCCACATCCCCGGCGCCCTGAACGTCCCGCTCGACCAGCTCGACCGCGCCCTGCCCGCGCTGCGCGAGGCCGCCGGGCAGGGCGAGATCGCCGTGGTCTGCGCCGCCGGGCCGCGCGCCGACAACGCCTGCCGCGTGCTGGCCGACGCCGGCATCCCGACCCTCACCCTGACCGGCGGCACCAACGCCTGGGCGGGCGCCGGGCGGCCGCTGGACCAGGTGGCCGGCGCCCGCCGGGTGTGGGCGCTGGACCGCCAGGTCCGCCTGGTGGCCGGCTCGCTGGTGCTGGCCGGCGTGCTGGTCGACCTCGCCCTGCCGGGCGCCCGCTGGGTCTCCGCCGCCGTCGGCGGCGGGCTGGCCTTCTCCGCGCTGACCAACACCTGCGCGATGGGCTCGATGCTCTCCAAGCTCCCGTACAACCGGCCCCGCCCCGGCACGCCGAGCCTGGACGAGACGCTCGCGACCCTGACGCGCTGAGCCCAGCCGAAGCGCTGAGCCCAAGCGGTCACTGAACCCCGCCGACCGCTGAGCCCGGTCGCGGTCCGGGCCCCGACCGTCACGGGGCCCGGACCGCAACCGTTCCCAGATCGTGAAGGCCACTGCCCACCCCCGTCGGGCAGGGGCCTTCACCTCTTCTCCCAGCTGTCTCCCGGAAGCCGTCACCGCGCATCCCGTTGACGTGGCCGAGCCCACCATGTGAAATGTCACCCATCACATGCGATGCATCGTAACGCACACCACCCATCCGATTTGAACGTTCAAACGCCATCGCCCCGCCACCCGACCGGAGGTAGCTCCGCCATGCCGCCCCGCCCCCGCGCCTTACCCACCGGTCTCGCCCTCCTGGCCGTCCTCGCCGCCCAGGCCCTCGGCGCCGCCCCGGCCCCGGCGGCCGCCGGAACGCCGCTCGTCGACGGCGGCGGCTACCTCCTCGGCTCCGCCCTGGACAGCAGCTGCCTCGGCCCGCAGTACGCCCAGCCCGCCCCCGGCACCCCGGTGGTCGGCGCCGCCTGCGGGCGGCTGCTCAGCCAGCGCTGGCAGCTGCGCCGCGCCGGCGCCGACTACCTGCTCGTGAACGCCGCCAGCGGCCGCTGCCTCACCCTCGCCGGCCCGGACCGCCGCCCCGCCACCGCCGACTGCGGCAGCTCCCCCGAGGCCGAGCGCTTCACCGTCTCCCGCGCGCCGCAGGGCACCTACACCCTCACCACCCGCGGCACCGGCGGCTGCCTGACCGCCGATCCGGCCCCGGTGGCCCACCACTGCGACAACCGCCCCGCCCACCGCTGGACGCTCACCCGCACCGAGCCGCTGGTCCTCGCCGACCCCGGCTTCGAGCAGAGCGACACGAGCGACACGAACGGGACGAACGGGACGAGCGGCACGAACGGCGCCGCCACCGCCGGCAGCACCTCCGGCGGCTGGACCTTCACCCCCCACACCGGCACCGCCACCAACAACCCGCACGGCGGCGCCCGCCTCGCCTACCTCGATGCCGGCCCCGGCTACGCGGTGAGCCAGCAGGTGACCGCCGTCACCGCGGGCAGCTACGACCTGTCCGCCTGGATCGCGACGGGCGGCGCCGGCGGCAGCCTCTCGGTGAGCGTCAACGGCACCGTGGTGCGCTCCCTCCCGCTGCCCGAGCAGTCCCTCTACGCGAAGTACACCCTCCCCCGGGTCCGGGTCGCCCCCGGCGACCGGCTGACCCTCACCATCGGCTCCTCCCCCACGGGTTGGATCAACGTGGACGACGCCGCCGTCGCCCCGGCCGCCCCCAACGACCCGGTGATCAGCTCCTCCGACCCCGAGGCCGTCGCCCTCTTCGACTGGGCCAAGGCCAAGGCCAACAGCTGGGTGCAGCAGGCCGGCGCCACCGGCGTGCTCGACCAGGACGAGAACCACCCCGGCGGCACCGGCACCACCACCTACGACGCCACCTACTGGGCCGGCTACCCGTTCCGCTCCGCCTTCTACAGCCGCGACTTCGCCCACCAGCTGGTCGGCGCCCACCTGCTCGGCCTGGACGCCGAGAACAAGACCATGCTGCGCGGCTTCGCGGCCTCCGCCACCGAGGTCAACAAGCTCTACCCGGTCTGGGCGCTCAACTTCGACGCCCGCAGCTACGGCGCCATCGACTACCGGAGCCCCGACCGCTTCGTCCGCGAGCTGCCCGCGCCGTTCGAACTCGTCCAGCAGGCCGGCGAGGCCTACCGCTGGACCGGCGACCGCGACTACGCCGAGGACCCGGGCCTGGGCCGGTACGTGCGCAACACGCTCGGCCCGTTCATCGCCGCCCGCCCCGGCCCGGTCGACAACGGCGGGGTGCCGATCCCGCAGGCCACCAGCCGCAGCATCTTCGCCGGCACCGCCAGCTACGCCGAGAACGCCACCCGCACCTACGCCGAGGCCGGGGACGCGGTCGGCGCCCAGTACCAGGCCTACCTCTCCGCCGCCGCGCTGGCCGACGCCCGGGGCGACGCCGCCTCCGCCGCCGGCTACCGGAAGGCCGCCGAGCAGCTGCGCACGTACGTCAACTCCACCTGGAGCGTGGACGGTTCGCAGCCCGGCGAGGTCGTCCACGGCTACGACACCGCCGGCAAGCCGATCACCGGCTGGGGCTACGAGGCGAGCGTACTGATGCCGGTCAAGGGGCTGCTCGACCCGGGCCCGCGCCGGGACGCCCAGCTCGCCGCCATCGACGCCGCCGACTCCGGCCCGGAGCGCTCGGCGAACCTGGAGGCCTACACCTACCTGCCGGACGCCTTCTTCGCCAACCACGACGGCAGCACCGCCTGGAAGTGGATGCGGCACGTCTACGAGAGCGTCGGCGAGCCGCACGTGAGCGGCGCGATGCTGAACGGCGACTACCCCGAGGTCCCGTTCACCCTGCTCGCCCAGACCGTCCAGGGCCTGCTCGGCGTCACCCCCGACGCCGCCGGCCACGCGCTCTCCACCACCCCGCAGCTGCCCGCCTCGATGGGCTGGCTCCAGGTCGCGGGCATCCCGGTGGGCGGCGGCACGGTGACCGTCCGCCACGACGGCGCGCAGCGCAGCACCGTCACCAACACCGGTACGGAGCCCGTCACTTGGGAGGCCCGCTTCCCCGGTCAGCTCGCCCGCGCCACCGTCGACGGCGAGCAGCGGGAGGCCCGCACCACGACCGTCGACGGCACGACCTACACCTCCATCACCGTGACCCTCGCGCCCGGACGCTCCGCGACCGCGACCGTCACCGACTGACCCCCACACAGCACAACCGCGGCCGGCCGGCCCCACCCGGCCGGCCGCACCCCCTCGCTTCCTGACGGTTCGTCATCTCACCATCCCCCACCCCTCAGGAGGGCGCTCATGCGCCGAACCCGCCGCCGTGTCGCGGCATCCCTGCTCTCCGTCGCCCTCGCGACCGCCGGCCTCGGAGCCGTCGGCCTCGGCACGGCCGCTCCCGCCACCGCCACCCCCACCCCCACCGCGATCGGCCCCGGCCTCGGCAACGGCAACGCCCCGACCCCGCCGATGGGCTGGAACTCCTGGAACTCCCTCGGCACCGAGGTCACCCAGGACCAGGTCGTCCAGACCATCGACTTCATGACCGCCAACGGCCTGGTCGCGGCCGGCTACGACACCGTCACCATCGACGACGGCTGGTCGCTCTGGCACCGCGACGGCCAGAGCTCCGACCTGGTCCGCAACGCCGACGGCGGCCTCCAGCTGTACGACAACGCCGGCAACCCGGTCAGCGGCACCGACGGCATCGGCAACGACCCCACCTCCGGCCACCTGGTCCCGCGCCCCGACCACTTCCCCGAGCGGACCGTCGACGGCCACACCGTCAACGGCATCGCGTACCTCGCCCAGTACGCGCACAGCAAGGGCATGAAGTTCGGCCTCTACGCCACCGACACCTACCTCACCTGCCAGATGCACCCCGGCAGCCTCGGCCACGAGTCCACCGACGCCGCCGACTTCGTCTCCTGGGGCGTCGACTTCGTCAAGTACGACGACTGCCCGTACGGCCCGCAGATCGTCGGCCCGGACGGGCACAACTACTACACCCAGGGCGAGGGCAAGGAGCTGACCCGCTCCATCTACGCCCGGGTGCAGACCTTCCAGCACGCCCTGGACGCCGCCTCCGCCGCCCAGGGGAAGCCCAAGGTCACCCTCAGCGTCTCCGCCCAGCCCGTCCACAGCGGGGTCCCGTACCTGCTCGCCGCCGACGACCCGGCCCGCACCGACCCGGTGGTCCAGGCCGCCGGGACGGCCCCCTTCCACGCCCCCGGCTACGCGCCCACCGGCATCTGGTGCGGCCAGGTCGCCAACCTCTGCCGGATCGGCGGCGACCGGGACAGCGAGCTCGACGGGGTGCTCTGGAACGGGCAGTTGCAGACCGCGCTGCAGTACCCGGGCAACGTCCGCCCGGGCAGCTGGAACGACCTGGACATGATGTTCACCGGCTGGCAGGACGTCTACGGCCTGTGGGGCACCACGGACACCTGCACCTGCCACAAGCCCTTCACCGACGACGAGTCGCGGACGGAGGCCTCGGTCCTCGCCATGCTCGCCGCGCCGATGATCTCCGGCGCCGACCTGCGCACCGCCGCACAGTCGCAGCACAGCGCGGACGGCTACACCTGGTCCACCGGGATCAACGACACCAGCCTGGCGATCCTGAAGAACAAGGAGGTCATCGCCGTCGACCAGGACGGCCTGGCGAAGCCCGCCACTCTGGTCGGCGCCAAGCCGGCCGACGGGCACGCCCCGGTGGTCCTCAAGCGGCAGCTCGCCAACGGCGACACCGCCGTGCTGCTGGTCAACCAGGACCCGTCGGCCGGCCGCACCGTCGCCACCAGCCTCGCCGAACTCGGCCTCGGCGGCTCCGGCTACCAGGCCAAGGAGCTGTGGACGGGCGCGGGTTCGACCGTCACCGGCCCGATCAGCGCCTCCCTCCCGCCGCACGGCGCGGCGCTCTACCGGCTCGCCAAGCAGGGCACCGGCGGGCCGTCCGGCGTGGTCGACGACGGTGCGTACCACTCCCTGAGCAGCGGCGGCCTCGCGCTGTCCCTGCTCGGCTCCTGCACCGCGCCACTCGGCTCGATCACCGACCTGGAGCCCGCGCGCCCCGGCGACCCGGCGCAGCAGTGGACCTTCGCCAGTAACCCCGACGGGACCGTCCGGATCAGCGACAACTGCGCCACCGGCACCCACCGGCACACCGTGCTCTCCGCCGGGGCCTCGGCCGGTGACAGCGCCTACCTGCTCGACCTGTCGCCCGGCAACCCCTGGCAGGAGTGGAAGCTGACCCAGGACCAGGCCACCGGTTCCGTCACCGTCACCAACGTCGCCACCGGCCTCGCCCTCGACGCGGGCGCCGGCACCGCCGGCACCCCCGTCACCACCCGCCCGGCCACCGGCCAGCGCTGGACCCTCGGGTCCTGAGGGCCCGCTCAGTCCCTCGTGCCGGCCGTCCGCTGCACAGAGCGGGCGGCCGGCATCCGGACCAGTACCGCCACACTCAACCCGAAGACGACCACGCCCAGCGGGACGTGGACCGACGGCACGTGCGCGACGCCCAGCACGACCTGCGCCGAGGCCAGCACCAGGAACCCGGTGGCGTACAGGACCGGACGGGGCGAGCCGCCGCCGGGCCGCCAGGCCAGGACGGCGGCGAGCAGGTACAGCATCGAGGACCCGTACATCACGCGCGCGCCGACGCTGTGCAGCGTCTCGCCGTAGGAGGTGGAGAGCAGCAGCCCGGCCGTTACCGCCTGGAAGAGGACCGCCACGGTCTGGAACGCCACGGAGACCCGGAGGAAGGTGTGGGCACGCAGCCCCGCCGCCGTGTCCGTGGTGCCCCTGGTGCCCGTGGTCGCCTCCGCCGTCGTCCCGATGGCCATGACGCGCTCCCCTCTTCTGCCTCGCGGCAGCTGATCGATAGTGTCCCGCTCATCCGACGACACAGGCCGGCGAAGTGTGAGGCGAAGGTCCATGACGGACGAGCAGACCCGGGGAGCGGCCCCGACCGCGGACACCCCCTCCGTACCGGACCCGGGCGTGGTCGTCGGCGAGCGGCGGCAGCTGATCAACCTGGCCTACCGGCTGCTCGGTTCGCTGGCCGAGGCCGAGGACGCGGTGCAGGAGACGTACGCCCGGTGGTACGCGCTGTCCCGGGAGCAGCAGGAGGCCATCGCCTCGCCGGGTGCCTGGCTGTCCACGGTGGCCGGCCGGGTCTGCCTGGACCAGCTCGGGTCGGCGCGGGCCCGGCGGGAGCGCTACGTCGGCGAGTGGCTGCCCGAGCCGCTGCCCGACCGCGGCGAGTGGGTCGGCGGCCCGGCCGGCGGCGGGCCGGCCGATCCCGCGGACTGGGTCACCCTGGACGAGTCGGTGACCATGGCCTTCCTGGTCGTCCTGGAGGCGATGACCCCGGCGGAGCGGGTGGCGTTCATCCTGCACGACGTCTTCCGCTACCCCTTCCCCGAGGTGGCCGGGATCGTCGGCCGCACCCCGGCCGCCTGCCGCCAGCTGGCCTCCTCCGCCCGCCGCCGGATCAGGGCCGCCCGGGCCCCGGCGACCCCGACGGGCGCGCAGGCCGGGCTGGTACGGGACTTCAAGCGGGCCTGGGAGGCCCGGGACATCGCGGCCCTGGTCGGCCTGCTCGCCCCCGACGCCACGATGACCGCCGACGGCGGCGGCCTGGCCGGCGCCGCCCTGCGCCCGGTGGTGGGCGGCGAGCGGATCGCCCGGTACCTGGTCCACTTCGCCGACCTCGCCCCCGGGCTCACCCTCCTCGAACGGACCGTCAACGGCCGCCCCGGCCTGGTCGCCCGGCTCGGCGGCCGCACCGCGACGGTGGCGGCCTTCGACCTGGCCGACGGCCGGATCACCCGCGTCTGGGCGGTCCGCAACCCGGAGAAGCTGCGCCCTTGGACGGAGCACGAGCCGGCGCGCGAGCCGGAGCGCGAACCGCACGGCCGCTGAGTGGTCCTACAGCTCCACGTTTCGTCGCGGGTCACCCCTTCGGGTGGTCGGGCGAGGCCGGGTCGAGCGAGGACAGGAAGTTCCGCATGCCGTCGAGGTAGCCGGGGGTGAACAGCGAGCGCGGTGCGGCGACGGCGAGGAAGGTGCTGCGCAGCTCGGAGTCCTCGACGTCCTTGGGCACCATGTTGTGGGTCGAGTCCGGGAAGCGCAGGACGTGGAGCAGGCCCGGGGTGGTGACGAGGCGGCGGTAGGCGGCCTCGGTGTCGTCGCTGTCGACGTTGACGTCCCGGCCGCCGAGGACGAGCTGCACCGGCACCCGGAGGGCGGCGAGGTCCTCGGTGGCGTCGGAGAGGTGGTTGCGCTTGTTGAACGCCCAGCGCTCGGGGGTCAGCCCGTCGACGTCGCCGCCCGCGGCCCGGTACTCCTCGAAGGTCGAACCGGCCCGCAGGGCGGCCAGGTTGCGGTCGCTGCGGGCGACGGCGGCCGCGGTCTCCGCGGGCGAGGCGTGCCGTTCCCCCAGCTCGGCGAGCAGGTTGTAGCGGCCCTGCTGGAGCCAGTTGACGGCGGTGCCGACGGCGATCACGAACCTGACGTCCGGGGACTGCCGGGCGGCCTTGGGCATCACCCAGCCGGCCTGGCTGGCGCCCCAGAGCCCGATCCGGTTCGGGTCGATGCCGGGCTGGGCCTTGGCCCAGCGGATCGCGGCGAGGGTCTCGTCGACGCGGTCCTGCATGCTCTGGTCCAGCCAGTCGCCGGGGGCGTTGTTGACGCCGGGCTTGTCCCAGGAGAGCGTCGCGTACCCGGCCTTCGCCATGGCCTCCCAGAGCGGCCGGTAGAAGGTGTCGTGGGTGGCGTCCACGGGCCCGTCGCCGTGGACGAAGACCACCAGTCCGTACGGCCCGTGGCCGCCGGTGGGGCGGGCCAGGACGCCCTGGAGCGGCTGCCTGCCGCCGGTGACGGTGACCCGCTCCTCCGTGAGGTCGTACTCGTTCTGGTAGACCACCCAGCCGCCCGCGCCGGCCAGCAGCACGGCCACGGACAGCAGTGAGCCCCAGAGCCACCGGCGCCTGCCGAACATCTTCATAGCGTTCACTCACCAATCGTTCGTTTCGAAAACGACCGTAGCAGATATGAACGCAATGAGGTGATCGTCTTTACCGCCGCCTACCCGGAGGCGGTCACCGCCCGACCGGCGCCGTCCCGGCCTCGGGAGCCACCCGCTCCGACACCACCGGCTCCGGGAGCGTCCGGAACAGCGCCCAGCTCAGCACCGGCATCAGCACCAGCGGCAGCAGCGCCGTACGCAGCGAGGTCGCGTCCGCGAGAGCCCCGATCACCGGGCTCGCCAGCCCGCCGACGCTCACCGTCAGCCCGAGGGTGATCCCGCTCGCCGTACCGATCCGCGACGGCAGGTAGTCCTGCCCCAGCGTGACCTGCAGGGAGAACGGCACGTACAGGCCCGCCGAGGTCAGCGCCACGAACAGGTACAGCGCCGGGCCCGGCACCAGCAGCACCCCGGCCACCGCGGCCGCCGCCACCAGGTACGACCAGCGGGCCACCGCCACCCGCCCCCACCGGTCCGCCAGCGCGCCGCCCAGCACCGAGCCCACCGCACCGCCCGCGTACAGCACCACCAGCGCCGCTGTGCCCGCCGCCGCACCGCCGCCCAGGCGCTGGGTGGTGAACAGCGAGAGGAAGGTGCTCAGCCCGACGAACGCGACCGAGCGGCAGACCACCGCCAACGACAACCGCACGAAGGCCGCCCGGTCGTCGGCCCCCGGAACCGGCTCGCGCGCCTCCCCGGCCGCCCGCCGCCGCTCCAGCTCGCGCAGCACCGGCAGGCAGAGGGCGGCGCCCGCGAGCGCGGGCAGCGCCAGCAGCGGGGTCAGCCGCAGCCCGCCCGTCCCCACCACGGCGGCGACCAGCAGCGGGGCGGCGGCGAAGCCCAGGTTGCCGCCCAGCGAGAACCAGGCCATCCCCCGGTGGGTGCCCAGGCCGCGCCGCCCGTCCCCCGCCCGCCGCGCCGCCAGCCGGGCCACCCGGGCCGACTCCGGATGGTAGGCCGCCACCCCGACCCCGGACAGCGCCACGAAGGCCAGCGTCAGCCCGTACGAGCCGCCCACCCCGCTGAGCGCGATGCCCGCGCCGCCCAGCAGCGTGCTGACCGGCAGCAGCCAGGGCAGCGGCCGGCGGTCGGTGAGCGCCCCGAACAGCGGCTGCGCCACCGAGGAGAGCAGCGAGGCGGCGAGCACCACCCCGGACACGGCGGCGTACCCGTAATGGCGCTCGGCCGCGAAGAACGGCACCAGGGCCGCCACCGCGCCCTGGTAGACGTCCACACAGGAGTGCCCGACGGAGAGCAGGAGGATCGACCTTCGGTCGGAGGATCGTTTCGGCATGCCGCCAGCCTCGGGCCCGCACCCGCTGTCGGACTTCCGATAACCTGCCATCCGATGCCGAGAATCCGCCACACTCCCGTCGCCTCGCGCCATACACCCGTCACCTCGCGCCACACTCCCGTCGCGTCGACCGAGGCCCGCCTGCTGCCCTCCGGCGGCGCCATCGACGCGCACCGGCACGACGACCACCAGATCGCCTACGCCGCCCGGGGCGTGGTCGGCATCACCACCGACGCCGGCTCCTGGGTCGCCCCCGGCGACCGCGCGCTGTGGATCCCGGCCGGCACCGTCCACGCCCACCAGGCCCACGGCGAACTCGAACTCCACCTGGTCGGCTTGCCCGCCGCCGACAACCCGCTCGGCCTGGACCGCCCGACCGTCCTCGCCGTCGGCCCGCTGCTGCGCGAACTGATCGTCGCCTACACCCGCACCCCCGACCAGGACACCCCCGAACGCGCCCGGCTCCGCGCCGTCCTGCTCGACCAGCTGCGCGCCTCCCCGCAGAGCCCGCTCCACCTCCCCACCCCCGCCACACCCCTGCTCCGCGCCCTGTGCGCGCTGCTGGAGGCCGACCCGGCCGACGGCCGTACGCTCGCCGAACTCGGCCACGCCGTCGGCGCCAGCGACCGCACCCTCTCCCGGCTGTTCCGCGCCGACCTCGGCATGGCCTTCCCCCAGTGGCGCACCCAGCTGCGGCTGCACCACGCCCTGGTACTGCTCGCCGAGGGCCTTCCCGTCACCACCGTGGCACACCGCTGCGGATGGGCCTCCGCCAGCGCCTTCATCGACGTGTACCGCCGCGCCTTCGGACACACCCCGGGCGGGCGCGCGCCGCGCTGAACGCCGTTGTCCGTACCGCGTGGCAGGCTGGGGGCATGTGCGGCCGCTTCGTCTCCACCACCACGCCCCAGGACCTCGTCTCCCTGCTCGGGGAGCTCCGGTGGGACCCGGCCGAGACCTTCGCGCCGAGCTGGAACGTCGCCCCGACCGACCCGGTCCCGGCCGTCCTGGAACGCGTCGACCGGGACACCGGCGAGCTGCTGCGCCAACTGCGCCCGCTGCGCTGGGGCCTGGTCCCGTCCTGGGCCAAGGACCCGTCCGGCGGCGCCCGCCTGATCAACGCCCGCTCGGAGACCGTCGACACCAAGCCCGCCTTCCGCAAGGCCTTCACCACCCGCCGCTGCGTGATCCCCGCCGACGGCTACTTCGAGTGGCGCGAAGTCCCCGCCGCCGCCGACCGGAAGAAGTACAAGCAGCCCTACTTCCTCAGCACCGGCGGCCTGATGCTGATGGCCGGCCTCTACGAGTTCTGGCGCGACCCCACCCTCCCCGAGGACGACCCGCTCGCCTGGCTGGCCACCGCCACCGTCATCACCACCGACGCCACCGACTCCGCCGGCCGCGTCCACGACCGGATGCCCCTCACCATCGCCCCCGACGACCTCGCCACCTGGCTCTCCCCCGCCCACACCGACCCCGCCGAACTCCACCACCTGCTGCACAGCCCCGCCGACGACACCCTGCGCGTCCGCGCCGTCCCCACCACCGTCAACAGCGTCCGCAACAACGGCCCCCACCTGCTGGACACCGCCCCGGACCCACTGGGCCTGGCGGACTGAGGAGCCTTCGGCAGCCCGCGAAGGTGGCGATTCCCCTGCCGACGCCGGTCCTCGCGCGCACGGAACGCGAAGACCTCGGCCACGAAGTCGCCGAGGTCCCCGCGAAGCCTTTCCACCTCGCCAAGTCCACAGGTTGCGGCGCAGCTCGCACCGCCACAACCCACACGATCAGATCAACCCGGCAACGTACTACCGGGCGTGGGTCCGGCCGGCGTTGATCCCGGCGTCCGGTGCCGCGTCGGCGGCGTTGCCCTCTCCCCACTGCTGGGCCCCCTGCTTGGGCCGGGGGATGAGGAAGGTCGCCAGCATGCCGAGGGCGAGCAGCGCGGCACAGGTGTAGCCGTCGATCTGGATCGCGTGGGACATGGCGTCGCGGGCGGCCTCGGCGGCGGACGCCGTCCGCGGGTTGTCGCCCAGCCCGGAGATCATCGCGCCGGCGCTGTCGGAGACCGCCGAGGACAGTTGGTCGGCGCCGGCCTCGGGCGTTCCCTGTTTGACCAGCCGGTCCGACAGGTCGGAGGCCAGTGCCGTGAAGAACGTCGAGGTCAGGACCGCGATTCCGAGTGCGGAGCCGAGCTGGCGCGCGGCGCTCTGGATTCCGGAGCCCTGGCCGGCCTGCTGCGGCGGCACGTCCGCCAGGACCACGTTGGTAACCTGGGCGGTGGCGAAGCCGACCCCCATGCCGTACAGGAACAGGGCGATGGCGATGACCCACCACTGGGAGTCGCTGCCGGCCAGCAGGCCGAACATCAGCAGGCCGGCGGCCTCCAAGACCAGGCCGATCCGGACCAGGCCGACCGGGCCGGTCTTCTCGGCCATGCCGAAGCTCGCGCCGCTCGCGACGAAGCTTCCGACCGCGACGACGAAGACCAGCAGTCCGGTCTGGACCGGGGAGTAGTCCAGGGCGTACTGGAGCCACAGCGGCAGCACGGCGAGCATGCCGAACTCGGCAAGGGCGATGACGAGCGTCGCGATGTTGCCCGTGCTGAAGGACTTGATGCCGAACAGCGAGGTGTCCATCAGCGGCGCCGTTCCGTTGCCCCTGGTGAGTCGCACCTGGAGGAACAGGAAGAGGGCGAGGCACACCACCGCGACGACCAGGGCGACCGGGATGACCGACAGGCCCGTACCGTCCCCGAAGGGACCGAGGTCCTTACGCGGTTCCCACCACCCGTAGGTGCGTCCCTCGATCAGCGCGAACGCGAGAAGTCCGAGGCCCAGCACCGACAGCACCGCGCCGACGGCGTCGATCCGTCCCGGCCGGCGGGGGGAGGGCCGGAGGAACCTCATGACGCCGACGAGGATCAGCGCGACAACCGCGATGTTGATGCCGAAGGCCCACCGCCAGGAGTAGTCGGCGAGCCAGCCGCCCAGCAGCGGTCCGACCGCGGCGGCCGCCCCGATCGTCGATCCCCAGATGGCGAACGCCTTGCCGCGGTCCGGGCCCCGGAAGGTCAGATTGAGCAGCGCCAGCGAGGTCGGCATGATGATCGCGCCACCGACACCCTGCGCGAACCGGCCGGCGATCAGCAGCTCCCCGGTGGGCGACACCGCCGCGGCGATGCTGGCCAGGCCGAAGATCACGGTCCCGACCATGAACAGCCTGCGCGCTCCCAGGATGTCCGAGAAGCGGCCCATCGCCAGCAGCAGGGCGGCCAGGATGATCGCGTAGGACTCCTGGATCCACTGAGCGCCGGAGGCCGAGATCTCCAGGTCGTCGATGATCGGCGGCATCACCACATTGACGATGGTGAAGTCCACGACCACCAGCGAGACACCGAGGGAGATGGCGACCAGGCCCAACCAGGCGTCCCGGTCGGTGGGTGAGGGCCGAGCCGGATTGTCGGACACAGCGTTCCTCCGTTCTGTTCGATGGGGGTGCACCCGGTTCGGTCGCCGAGGGCGAGGTACTGGGGGTGTCGGGGAGGCGTTCCGCCTCCGAGCCACTGGCACCGTGCCAGAGGAAGAGGACGTAATCTGACCTCTACTCACACAGATCCGGAGGGCAGTCCGTGACCGCCAACCGAACACTGGAGCTGCTCAGCGTGCTTCAGGCCCAGAAGGAGTGGACCGGCGCCGGTCTGGCCGAGCGGCTGGGGGTGTCCCCGCGGACGGTCCGGCGCGACATCAGCCGGCTGCGCGAACTGGGCTATCCCGTCACGGCGCGCAAGGGCCCCTCCGGCTTCTACCGGCTGTCCCGCGGAGCGCGGCTGCCCCCGCTGATAGTCGACGACGAGCAGGCCGTCGCCATCGCGCTGGCCCTGCAGACGGCTCCGGCCTCGGTGGCCGGCATGGGGGACGCCACGAAGCGGGCGCTGAACTCCATCAAGGAGCTCCTGCCTCCCCACCTGGCCCGCAGGCTGGCGACCTTCTCGATCGAGCAGATAGAGAACGCCTGGGAGCTGGCCCCGCCGCAGGTCGATCCCGCGCTGCTGGCTCAGCTGAGCGCCGCCGCGCAGCAACGCGAGCTGGTGCGGTTCGCCTACCGGTCCATCGACCGCGGGCCGGTGGAGGACGACGAGGTGCTGGCCGAACCCCATCGGCTCGTCGTCTGGTCCGGGCGCTGGTATCTGGTGGCGTACGACCAGCGCAGGAACTCCTGGCACACCTACCGGCTCGACCGCATCGGGCAACTGACCTCCACCGCCTGGCGGTTCGGTCCTCGGGACGTGCCGGAGGCGGACATCACCCGCTTCGTCCAGAGCCAGCCCGACCGGGGGGACACCGCGGACACCTGGCCGTGCTGGGGCACCGTCCTGATGGAGTGCCCGGCGACGCTGGTGGCGAAGTGGGCCCCGGGCGCGGCGAGCTTCGAAGCGATCGACGAGCGGATCACCCGGATCCGGATGGGGGCGTGGTCCTGGTCGGCACTCATCGGCTTCCTCATCACCTTCGACCGCCGTTTCACCGTCGAAGGCCCGCCAGAACTCGCCGAAGCGGCCCGCCAGGTGATCGGCCGCCTCGACGTCGCCGTACCCCTGCCCGACGAGCACGCGCCGGAGCCGGTCACTTCGGTCCGAGCCGGTACCTGAGACCGAAACGGACGGCCCGCGTTCCTGGCCCAGCTCCCGGGTACGGAAGCGCACCGCTCCCTTCGCGATCGGTCACGGGGCGGGGGCACTCACTCCGTGCCCGTCCGGGCGGTCCCCGGGCGGCCCAGGGGGAGGAGGTACTGGACGGGTTCGCCGAGGTCGTCGAGGGCGAGGAGTTCGTGGGCCAGGTCGTCCTGGAGGCCGCCGAGGGGGGTGGTGCCGAGGCCGAAGGCGGCGGCGGTCAGCAGGAGGTTCTGGGTCAGGTGGCCGGCTTCGAGGAGGCCGAGGCGCAGGGCGCGCAGGCCGTAGCGGCGGCGGAGGTGGGCGAGGTCGAGGTGGACGGCGAGGACGGCGGGGGCCTGGTCGATGCCGATGGCGTCCGGGTCGTCGGCCGGGCGGGAGAGGTAGGAGGAGAGGGCCTTGAGGTCGTCGAGGGCGGGGGCCGGGCCGATCGGGCGCAGGCTGCGGTGTTCGGGGAGGCACTGGTAGGTGCCGGCGGGCAGGCCGTCCACGGCGAGGGCGAGCAGGCGCAGCCGTACGGTGTGCAGGGCGCCCGCGCTGGGGTACGGGCGGTGGCCGGTGTCGGGGTTGGCGGCGTAGGCGGACCAGAGCAGTCCGCCGAGGGTGCCGGCGGTGAGCGGGCCGGTCAGCGGGCCGCGGGTGGAGTGGCGGGTGCGCAGGGCGTCGGCCAGGGTGACGGGCGGCAGCGGGTCGGCGGGCAGCGGGAGGTCGCCGGGGCGGGGGCGCGGGGCCGGGTGGTGCGGCAGGTCGCGCAGGGCGGTGTCCTCGGGGCGGCCGATCTGGAACTTGCTGCGTTCCAGGTACTGGTGGTCCGGGGCGTGGTGGTCGGCGGGGAAGAAGGTGAACGGCTGCCCGGTCTCCAGCAGGGTGCGGGCGGCGAGGCGGCAGACCGCCCGCTCCTCGTCGGGGCCGACGCCTAGCCGGTTGAACAGCATGTGCAGCTGGAAGGCCCAGACCCAGGAGAGGCGCTCCTCGGCGTCAGCTGAGGCGGGGACGGCCGCCCGCATCCGGGCGGCGGCCCCGGCGACCCGCGCCGCCCAGTCGGCCAGCCAGGGTGCGGCCGTGCCGGCGTCCAGCGCCGTGCGCAGGGCCCGGGCGCGGTGGGCCAGCGCGGTGCGCTGCCGGGCGAACACGGTGTTGACCCGGACGTGCACGGCGGCCCCGGGCAGCGGCTGGAACTCGGTGACCCACCGCCAGGAGGCGGCGTGGCGGCGCAGCCAGCGGGAGGCGGCGAGTTCGTCGAGGCCGAGGGCGTGGGCGGTGGTGTGGGCGAGGTCGAGGGCGAGCGGCAGCCGGTCCCCGGGGGCCGCGCGGAGGGCGTCCAGGGCGGCGAGGGCGGTGCGGGTGGAGTGGGTGAACACCTCCTCGGCGATCGGCAGCAGGGCCGCACCGCCGTAGCGCTCGGTCTCGGGCTGGTACGGGACCTCCGTGACCTCGCCGTGTCCGCCCGCGAAGGGGCCGTCGGGCGGGGTGCGGCGGGCGGCGCGGCGGGTGAGCTCGGTGGCCAGGTCGGCCAGGTGGGCGGGCGCCGGGCCCGGGCCGCGAAGGCGGATGCGCAGGTGGGGGCCGCCCTCGCCGTAGCGGATGAAGAACCAGTCGGTGCCGGCGTGCCCGGCCATCAGCGGGGCGAGGTCCTCGGTGAGGAAGGCGTCGGCGTCGGCGGCGGTCAGCGGCAGCGCGAGGTGCAGGCTGTGCCAGCGGGCGGCGGGCGGCGCTTGGGTGGTCATCGCGGTCCTTCCGGGCGGCTACGGGAACGGGCGGCTACGGGAACGGGTGCGGGTGGAGCGGGAGTTCGTCGTGCCGCAGGGGCGCCGGGGTGCGGCCGAGGCGGTACGGGACGTCCAGGAGGCGGGGCAGGCCCCGGGTGCGGCGGTTGGCGTGGCCGAAGGTCATCGGCAGGGTGCCGGGGACGACGACCTTGGCGCAGTGCAGGCCCAGCCGGTCGCGGACGCCGGGTTCGTCCTGGGTGACCGCCAGGACCTCCAGGCCCTCCCCCGCCAGCCGGGCGACGGTCCGCTCCAGCAGCGCGTTGAGGTCGCCGACCGGTGCGGGGGCGCCGGGCCACCGCTCGGTCCAGGGCACCGGGGGCGGGCCGACGAAGAGGAAGTCGAGGCGGGGCTGCGCCTCGGGCAGGGCGTTGAGGCCGACGTGGTCGTCCAGGGTGACGACCAGGTCGGGGCGGTCCAGCATCGGCCGCAGCCGCCGCGGGTCGCGCGGCCCGCCCGGGGCGGTGGCGCGGTGCGGCGCCTCCTGGACGTTGGTGACCACCTCGGCGACGGCGGAGCGGATCGCCGCGAGGGGGTCGTGGTGGGCTCCGGCTGCCAGGAAGGCGCGCGGGGCATCGGGGTGGTCGCCGCGGTGGCGGCAGAGGGCGAGCACGGCGGGGATGCCGAGGTCGTTGGTGGCGTCGAGCAGGGTCAGCCGGTAGCCGAACAACCGGGCGCGGTCGGCGAGTTCGGCGATCCGCGGGTCCTCGGTGGGGACGGCGACGCCGGGCAGCGGGGTGCGGGCGTACCAGGCCATCAGGAAGGCGTCGCGCTCGGCGACCTCGAACAGGCCGTAGAGCGCGGCCTCCTGGGGGCTGTTGCCGAGTCCGCAGCCGTTCGAGGACTCGTAGACCACCCGGGGGCGGTCGCGACCGGGCACGTCCCAGTAGGCGACGTGCTCCGGGACGGCAACCGGGTGCCGGTGGGTGAGCGACCAGCCGTGCACCCAGTCGAGTACCAGCTCGGGGGTGTACGGGACGGTGGCCACGGCGGGGTGCCCCGGCGGGGCGTCGTCGGGCAGGCCGAGCCGGGCCGGGTCGAGGACGGCCCCGGGCCCGCGCTCGGCGACCAGGTCGGCGTACGAGGCCCGCAGGGCGGTGCGGCGCCCGAGCGGCCGCATGCCCGCGTACCGCTCCACCGCCTCGAACAGCGCGACGCGTTCGCTGGCGCGGAAGTCCGCCGCCCGCCCGTAGCCGCCGTCGTCCAGCGCCCGGCCGTCCGTCACCCAGGCGGTGGTGAGGGCGAAGGCCGAGTCCTCGGTGCGGAACAGCCGGCGGACCGGGCCGAACCGCTCGTCGTACAGTTCGGCCCTCAACTGTCCTGTGCCCGTACGGTCGTTGGGGCCGCGCAGGACGGCCGGGTCGGGCAGGGGGCGGGGGGTGGCGGGCAGCCGGGCGGCCTCGGGGGTGTCGGCGGGCAGCGGGTGGCAGACCTCGCAGCCGCCGACCGGGCGGACCCGGTGGGTGGACCAGGAGGCCCGGCCGCCGTGCACCACGTGGACGGTGGCGACGGAATCGGCACTCTCGGCGGCCAGGTCGGCGGCGAGGGCGGTCACCGCCTCGGCGAAGGCCGGGGTGCCGGTGCCGCCGAGCGCCAGGGCCGGGCTCTGCCAGGGCACCCGGCCGCCGGCGGTGGCGAGCCGCTGGACCTCGGTGCAGCTCAGGCAGGCGGGCGCCCCGGGGTGGAGGACCGGCCCGACCACCGTCAGCGCGCCGTCCTCGCGCACCGGCACCAGGCGTACGGGGTGTGCCAGGGCGTGGCGGCTGAGCTGCTCGGCCAGACCGAGGGTCCACTCGGCGAGGTGGACGACGGCGGTGCCGCCGGTGGCGGCCAGGGCCTCGGCCGGGGTGAGCACCGGCAGCCCGTTCATGGGCGGCCCTCCCCGGTGACGAGGGCGGTGAACCCGCAGCCGTCCAGGGCGGCGGCGATCGGGCGGGCCCCGGGGGTGGCAGGCTGCCAGCGGGTCGTCCGCAGGCCGGTGAGCCGGACCAGGGCGGCGTGCAGGTCCGGTTCCCGGTCGGCGACGTCGGCGAGCCAGTGGTCGGCCCAGCCGGGGTCCGCCCAGGCGGCCGGGGTGCGCCCGGCGGCGGCGAGCGGGGCGGCGGCGCCGGAGAGCGCGGCGTGGTGGGCGGCGGCGAGGCCGCCGTCCCGGGCCAGCAGGCGGGTGAGGGCGGCGAGGGCGGCGTGGGCGACCGCGTCGGCGGGGGTCGCCTCGACCGCCCTGGCCCCCTCGGCCTGCGCCAGGTACACCTGCTCAGAGGCGAGTTGACGCACCGTCAGATCTGGTGCGCGGCCGAGTCGGCGGGCCAGGGCTCCGTACCAGTGCCCGGCCTGCGGGTGCTCCCGCCAGGCGGACTCCGGCACCGGGCGGTCGCCCCGGAGCGGCCGGCCGAGGACGGCCCAGCGCAGGGCCCGGCCGAGCGCGTGGGACGGGTCGACGCCGACCACCGGTACGGCTCCCCCGCCCACCGCCGCCAGATGCAGTTCGACGGACCGGCAGGCGGCGGCCAGCCGGGCGAGGTCCGTCCGCACCGCACCGGCCGCCAGCGGGCCGGACGGGGTGCCGCAGGAGACCAGGGCCACGGGCAGCTGCGGGAGCTCGCCCGGGGACGGCGCGTCCAGCACGCCCAGCCGGGCGTCCCCGAGGGCGTCCACCCGGCGCAGCGCCTCGGCGAGGTCCCCGGGCGGCGCGGCGACGGCCCCGGGGCCCGCCGCCCACGGGTGGTAATCGGCGCGCGGCGGGCGGGCCTCGGCGATCAGGACGGCGGGACGCCCGGCGAGCAGCCGGGGGTCCTCGGCCGGCTCGCCCGGGTCCGGCAGGCCGGCGACGGCGCAGAGCAGCCGCTGGGCACCGGCGGCGGCGAGCAGCGCGAGGAGCACCGGCGGGGGCTCGACACCGGGAGCGGTGGCGGCGGCGGGGCCCAGCCGGGCGGCGAGCGCCGTCGCGTCCGCCCGGACCCGGGCCGGATCGGCGGGCTCGGTGACGAAGCCGCCGTCCGCGCCGCACTGCACCGCGACCGCCACCGCACGGCCCGACGGACCGTCCGCCGCGGCCACCACCCGGCCGGGCGGTAGCCCGGGCTCGGCGACCACCGCCGGGGCCGCCGTCCCGCCCCGGGCGAGGGCGCGCGCCACCGCGCGGGCCGACGGGCCGTCCGGGTCGGCGGCCGCCACCACCGGACGGGCGGCCGCCAGGGCCGCCACCGCGCCGCCGGGATCGTCCGCCACCGAGCCGGGCCAGGGCGGCAGGCGCTCCCCGTCCGGGTGGTCCACGAGCAGGCCGTGCTCGCGCAGCCGGGCGGTGACGGTGGCCAGCGCGGCCGCCACCTTCGGCTCGACGGCGGCGTCGGCGGCCGCGCCGGCGGCCTCCGCGTCCGGCCCGAGCCGGGCGGCGAGCACCTGCCACAGCGCCGGGAGCACCCGGCTGCCCTCCAGGGTGAGGCTGGTGTCGCGGCCGCGCAGGTGCAGCCCCTCGCGCAGCGGGGTCACCGCCACCCCGGGGCGCAGCCGGGGCCGGTGGGTCTCCGGTTCGGCCGTCATGCCGCCCCCTCCATGTACGTCCCGTCGGTGCGAGTCCCGTTCATGCGCGTCCCGTCCGTGCCCGCCTGGCCGGTCCCGGCCCCGGCCCCGGCCGCCGCCGGGGGGCCGAGGAGCGCCTGCCAGCGGTGCCCGGTCAGCTCGGGCACGCTGCGCACCAGCAGGTGGGCGGCGAGGTAGCGCTCCAGCGGGCGGACGTCGCAGATGGCGAGCAGCCGGTACAGGCCGTTGGTGCCGGTCCGGTTGATCAGGTAGTCCGGTCGGTGCCACATCGCGCCGTCGGGGTCGCTGCGGTGCAGCAGCCGGTGGAACTCGCTGTAGCGGGTGCGCAGTTCGGCGTTCCAGCGTTCGGCGGTGGCCCGGTCGCCGAGGGCCTCGGCGCGCTCCCGGTACGCGGTGTGGCGGCCGCCGAGGTCGGCTCCGGCCGCCAGCCGCCGCTCGGCGAGGCTCCAGGCGTTCGCCGACCAGTGCGCCCAGTCCCGCTCCCAGTCACGCGCCCCGCCTTCGGTGATCCGGCCCACCAGCGCCGTGACCGCCCGGCCGGTGCGCTCCCAGCGGCGCTCGAAGCCGGCCCGCAGGCTGCCGTCCGGGTCCTCGTGGACCAGGAAGTCCTCCAGGTGCGAGAGCACCGAGTAGTGCGCGCCGACCAGCCCGTCCGGGTGCGCGGTGGCGTGCGCGGCGAGCGCCGTCACCACCAGCTGCACCCGCGCCTGCGGCGTGTCGCCGTGCGCGCCGAGGAAGTGGCAGGCCGAGTCCAGGGCGGGCAGGCCGGTCCGCAGCAACTCCTCACGCAGATCGGCGGATTCGGCGCCGATCAGGGACCGCAGGGCGTGTTCTGCGGACCGGTCGACGGGCGCCGCGACGACGGTGTTGTCCGGCACCAACGGCCCGTACGGCGGTGCGACCAGCTCGGCCCGTCCGGCGGCGGCGGCCTCGGCGAGCAGCTGCTCGTCCGAGCGGTCGGCGACGGAGGGGTGGGCGGCCGCCCACGCCCGCAGCGCCTCGGCGGACCGCCGCGCCGCCCCGGACACCCGCGCCTCGGGGCCGCGCAGCCGCAGCCGCAGGTGCGGACCGAACCGCCAGTGCCGCTCGACGTGGGCGGCCAGCCCCTCGGCCGCCGCCCGCCGGGCCAGCGGCAGGACGGCTTCGCGCAGCGCGCGGGCCTTGTCGGGCTGGTAGTGGTACAGGACCACGTCCCAGGCGGTCACGGCCCCCTGGCCGTCGGCCGGGTCACTCATCGGGCGCCTCCTCGGCGATGGCGGTACGGGCGGTCCGGACGGCTCGGGCGGGCCGGGCGGTACGGACGGAGTCGCGGGCAGCGGCCCCCGCCGCGCTGTCCCGGCCGGGCCGGTAGGTCTCCACCACGAGTTCCACGACCCGGGTCGGCTCCCGCTGCCCCGCGATGCCCGGCAGGGCCTCCTCCAGCACCGCGCCGCGCGGGTGCCGGGTGAGCCACTTGGCGAGGTGGCGCAGGTGCAGCGGGTTGCCGAGGTCGACGGGCTGCGGCTTGGGGGCGCGCAGGTGGGCGACGAAGGCGTCGGCGGGTGTGCCCGTGCCGTCGGCGGTGGCCGGTGCGGGGTGGAGGAAGAGCTGTTCGGGCAGGCCGAGCCGGGCCCGCCAGCGGGCGACGGTCGCGGCCGGGACCCCGTCGGGGCCCGGGTCGGCGGCGAGTTCGGCCCGCAGGGCGTCGAGCACCCCGGCCGGTAGCTGCCAGCGGCGGCGGGCGAGGACGACGTGCCGGTGGCGCAGCCGCGGGGTGCGCAGCACGCTGCCGCCGGGCGCGGCCAGGGTGGTGCGCGGCAGCAGCGGGCGGAAGTCGACGACCCCGTTGGGGTGGTCGGCGAGCAGTGGGCCGAGCCGCCGGGGCAGCATGACCGGCGCGAGGAAGCCCAGGTAGAGGACGTCGAGCAGTTCGCCGGTGCCGCGCAGCCGCAGCCGGAGCTGGTCGTCGGCCGGGTCGTGGACGAGGTCGAGGTCGGCCTCGGCGAGGCTGGTCCACCGCCGGTCGGGGCCGATCTCGTCGGCGAGCAGCCGGGGGTGGAGGTTGGCGTTGAAGCCGCCGACCGGCCGGACCTGGGCGGCGCGGGCACCGGCCCCGAGCCCGGAGCGGAGCTGCCGGGCGACCTCGGCGGCGGCCCGCGGGGGCAGGCCGTCGAGGAACCGGCTGGTGAAGCGCCCCCAGCCGCCGTAGACATGGTTGACGCACACCAGGCCGTCCCCGGGGTCGCGTTGGAGGAACCAGGAGTAGCTGAGCGGCCGGGCCGCGGTCCAGTGGGGCAGCCGGGCGGCCAGGGCGCGGACCCGCTCGGCGGGGAGCACGAGTTCGCCGTCCAGCTCCGGGAGGTGGGCGAACTCCTGTCGTAGCAGAGCCAGTTCGTCCGGCAGGCCGGTATCCGCCCAGGCGTCCGCCGCGTCGGCGCCGAAGTCCCAGGGCGCGTCGCACACCCCGCCGACCCCGTAGCGGGCGACGAAGCGGTCCCGGGCGGCCCGGCGCATCAGGTGACCATGGTCGAACAGCTCGGCGAGCGCGGTGAGTTCGGCGAGCACCGTACGGTCGGCCGCGCTCAGTCGGGGGCGCGGCGCGGCCGGCGTGTGGACGTCCTCGCTGAGGACGCTGAGCGGCGCGGCCTCGTCCGGCACCGGCCGTCCGGCGTCGGCCAGCAGTCGCCGCCAGTGGTCGGCGAGGGAGGCCAGCAGGGCGGGGCGGTGCTCGCCCGGGGTCGCCACCAACGAGCCTGTTGCCAGGTCGAGTCGGTCGAGCCGTTCAGCCAGTGCGGCGTCCTCCGGCCACTGCCGCAGCCAGTCGGCCAGGCTGCGGAGCGGCCGCCGGTCCTGCGGGTCGACCGGCTCGGCGGGCACCAGCAGCCGGGCCGTCAGGAGCCGGCCCACGAAGCGGTGCGCGGCCGGGTCGTTACCGGGGCGGCCGAGGGCCTCGGCGAGCCGGGCGGCGAGGCGGTCCGGCCGGTCCGGGGTGGCCGCGAGCGAGGCGAGCAGGGCCAGTTCGGGCCGGGCCGCGAGCTCGACCTCCTCCTCCCGGGTGACGAGGTAGCGCCCGCCCGCGAACACCACCTCGGCGCGCGCGTAGCGGGCGCGGCCGTCGGCGACCCGGGCGGCGCTGGTCATCCGGTGCGGCAGCGTACGGCTGCGGCGGGGGTCGTCGAGCAGGGCCTGGACGAGCGCGGCGACCAGCGCCCGGTTCTCCCGGACGACCGCGCGCGGGCCGTCCGCCGCTTCCTCTGCCTCCGCGTCCTCCGCCGTCACGTCGGAGGTCCAGCCGACGGCGGTGAACCAGGACAGCGGGCTGGTCTTGGCGGTGGCCCGCAGGGCGTGCCGCAGGACGGCCGCCTCCTCCTTCCGGGCCCGGCCGCGCGGCTCCCCGGTCGCGCCCGCCGTGTGGGCCACCGCGCGCAGCAGGTCGGCGCTGGTGAGGGCGACGGCCCGGGTGAAGGCCGGCTCCCGGCAGATGCCCGCGAGGGAGACCCGTTCGGCGGCCAGGGCGCGCGGGACGGCATCGGCGAGCGCGGCCAGCAGCCGGGCCCGCAGCCGTCGCAGCTCCAGCCACTCGGCGAGTCGGGGGACGCGGCGCGGCAGGTCGCCGAGCCGGTCGAGCAGCGCCGCCCGCGGCGGGCGCCCGTTGTGCAGGTCGCGGCGGAGCGGCAACACAACGCGGCGGTGGAACTCCTCGTCGTGCCCGGCCCGGCTGGCGTACAGGTCGTCGCAGAGGGCCGGCCGCAGGGCTTCGGCCGCGGCCTCGGCGGCGGTGAGGCCGCCCAGCAGCGCCCGGGCGCCCGCCGAGTCGGCGGACTGGGCGGGCCGGGCGAGGACGGTGGAGCGCACCAGGGCGTGGCGCGCGGTGTACGCGGCCGGGGCCGTTGCGGGCGAGGGCGCGGGCACGCGGTCGTCCCGGGGCAGGGCGGTTCGGTTGGGCATGGCGGTTCCCTCCGACGGGGCCTGGCGGCGCGTCTCGTGGGACTGGTCGGACGGGCCGCGGCGTCGACGTCGCGGGCCCGGCCGGGATCCGCACGGCACGCCCTGGGTACGCGGGACGAACCCGACGCGTCCGGGTGGACGCGCCGGGTTCCGTCCTGATGCGCTGGCACCGGCCCCGTAAGGCCTGGCCGGCAGGCCCGGCGTACAACCGGACCCTAGGACGTCAGGCGGTCGGCACGTCCGGCAGCTGCGGCTGCGCGCAGGAGGACGAGCCCTGGCAGGAGCAGGAGCCCCAGGACGCGCCGTTCTCCGGCAGCGCGACGGTGTCGCGCAGCGAGGTGACGGTCAGCTCGCTGAGGTCGAGGTCCTGAAGGTCGAGGCCCTCGGTGGCAGCGGTACGGGACGTGGTGGTGTCGGACATGGCGAACTCCCTCGGATGGGCAGGCGTGCCGGTCGGACCGGAAAGGTGTGCCTGCGAGCGGGTGCTGCGGAATGTGCCGGGTCCCCCGTGGGTGCGCCGCACTCGGGCCGCTCGGACCCGGGCTTCGCGCCGCCCGAGAACGAATCTAGGCACCCGGCGGCGCCCGGCGGTACGGCCGATCGGCACCTTGGCCGGGAGCCCGTACCCCGTCGGCTCAAGACCGGTCCGGCTCAAGCGGCACTCCAGCGGCCCCCCACGGGCCCCCGACCACGGCCCGGCCCGGGCGCGACCGGCGCCGGATCCGCGCGCCGCCCGCCCGTCCTGTTGCCGGTCCGTGAACTCGTCGGCGGGGCTCGCCGGGGAGGACCGGCCGTGCGACGGCACGGGTGGGATCAACGGCCCTCGGCACGATCGACACCCGTGGTCGGGGCGTGCTCGTACGCAACCCGGCCCAGGACGTCCTGCGGGGCTTCTCGACCGGTCCTGGATCCCACGTCGAGCAGCACCCGTTCAACGGCATGCGGAAGCCCGGCCGGGGACGGGACGTGGGCCTGCCTTCGGACTCGCGCCCCCGGGACCGCTCAGTGCAGCGGCAGCAGCCCCGGGACCGGGCCGCCCCGCCGGGCCAGGCGGCGCAGGAAGGTCGTGACGCCGGGGGTGCCGACCGCCCAGGCCCGGGCCTCCGTGTCCGGCCGGCGGCCGGGCAGCAGTGGCCGGTTCGGCGCGCCGCCCGCCCGGGTGAGGACCAGCTCCGCCACCTCCTGGGCGGCGGCCCAGTGCCGGGCCTCGCCGGTGGCCACCGCGAGGTCGACGCAGAGGTCCCCGACGCCCGCGAGGCCGCAGCAGCGGAAGACCTGCGCGGTCCTCGGGGCGAGCGTCCGGCAGGTGTCGGCGGCGTCGGCGGCCAGCGCCGTCAGCGCGTCGTCGCCGTACTGCCGGCCGGCCTGGACCAGCAGGGTGCCGAGCCCGGCCAGCCCCCGGCACCAGGAGAGGTAGCGGCGGGTCGCCCCGGGTGCGCGGGCGGCGGCGATGATGCCGGGGAGGTCGGCCGCGAGGCCGTCCACGATCTCCCGGGCGGTGCGCCGGGACGCCTCGTCGGGCATCGCGAGCAGGAAGTGGGCGACGCCCGCGCGGCCGTGCGCGAAGCCCTCCGCGAGGGCGGCGGTGCCGGGGTTGGGCTCCTCCCCGAGGTCGTCCAGCGGACGGCCGACCAGTTCGGCGGCGCAGTCGGCCGCCGCCGCCCGGTGCGCTCCCGTCTCCGGGCCGAGCCCGGCGAGCAGCAGGTGCCCGGTGCCGATCCCGGCCGTCCCCGCGATCTGGTCGACGCCCGTGCCCTCGTACCGGCGGGGCGCCGGGGGCTGGGTGCCCAGCGCGGCGGCCGCCTCGGCGAGGAACAGGTCGACGCCCGTACGGCCCTGGTGGAGCGAGCCGTCCAGGTGGTCGAGGGCCGGGTGGGCGGCCGTCCAGGCGGCCAGGTCGGCGGCGGCGGAGCGGGCGTCCGGGCGGTCCGGGTGCTGGAGGAGTTCGAGGCCGAGGCCGGCGGCGCCGTCGTACAGCGAGAGCAGGGTCCGGGGCCGCTCGACGCCCGGGTCGGCGGCGAGCAGCTCGCGGGCCATCCGGACGCAGGTGGTGACGGTGTGGTCGAGCGCGCCGTCCAGGACGCTCCGCCGGGTCTCCGCGGTCCACCGGGTGTGGCGGGCCCGCCGGGTCGGCACCGTCCCCTCCCGCAGCCGGGCCGCCGTGGCCGCACGCCGCGCCGGGTCGAGGCTCAGCAGGCCCTCGACGAGTTCCGCGGCCGGGTGCCCGGGCTCCGGGAGGGCGGCGCGCAGGCAGGCCAGGGTGCGGTCGCGGTTGGTCGCCGGGTCGGGGTCGATCACCACCGGGTCGAGGCCGGTGAGGGCGTGGTGCAGGGTGGCGCCCAGCGCGTAGTGGTCCTCGGTGGGGTCCTCTCCGGTGGCGCCGGGCAGGCCGTACCCGGCGGTGGCGCCCGGCGGGCGGTCGCCGTCCAGGGCGCTCACACCGAAGTCGACCAGCGCGGGCCGGCCGTCCCGGTCGAGCACGACGTTCGCGGGCTTGAGGTCGCAGACCACCACGCCGCGCGCGTGCACCGCGTCCAGCACCCGCAGCAACGCGCGCGCCAGCGTCCACCAGTCCCGCCCGCCCGGGCCGCCAGCGGAACCCGCGCCGCCCGCGTCTCCCGCCTCGGCGTCGTACGGGCCGCGGGTGAGCACCTCGCGGCGCAGGTCGGTCCGCCCGCAGGCGGTGCTGACCAGGTACTCGTCGGTGCCGTGCCGGAAGTAGTCGACCAGCGCGGGCACTCCGGGGACCCCGGCCAGCGCGTCGAGCACCCGGCGCTCGTGCCGCAGCCGGCCGCGCGCGTCGACACCCGCGCCGTCCTCGGCGACGAAGGCCCGGGCCTGCTTGACCACCACCTCGCGCCCGGTGGCTAGGTGGACCGCGCGGTAGACGTGGCCGCTCGGCGCGCGGGTGATGCCGGCGGTGATCCGGTAGCGGCCGTCGCCGACCCGGGTGGTCGCCGGGCGGGCGGGGGCGCCGGGCGCCTCGAACGGGTCGCTCGCCCAGGGCGGTCGGCGGTAGCGGGCCTCGGCGAGGCCGGGGAACAGCGCGCCGTCCGGGCCGGCCATGCCGGCCTGGGCCTCGTCGTCGGTGACCCGGAACGGGCCGTAGCGGTAGTGCACCGGGGCGTCCGGCCGGACCCGGCGGTCGCTGACCACGGCGGGGCCTTCCCGGCCGGCCAGCGCCTGCGCCAACTCCAGCCCCAGGGCGCGGACTTCCTCGGGCCAGGGGTAGACCGTGACGGCCTTGCCCACGGCGGCGGCGCCGTGCCGGCCGCTGTTGAGCTCCCACAGCGCGGCCGTGCTCACCGCGAACTTCACGTCGCAGACCCGGCCGAGCAGGATCGGGAGCGCCGTGTCCAGCAGCGCTTCGAAGCCGTCCGGGCGGGCGGAGAGGTGCAGCTTCCAGCCGTGGGCGAGCTCCGGCATGCGCGGGTCCCGGAGGTACCACCACTGGCCGTCGGTGCGCAGCGGACGGTGCGGGCCGGGCGCGCGGGCGGCCAACTGCTCGGCCCTGCTGCCCAGTTGCTCCCGCAGTGCGTCCTCGTGCGCGGCCTCGGCGGAGCCGGGGTCGGGCGGTGCGTTCATGGTTCCGTCCTCCCCCGGTCCGCCGTGGTCAGCCGTTCCTTCGGATCCGGGTGGATCAGGCGTTGAACTCACAGGGGAAGCGGGTCGGGACGTAGGTCACCCACGGCTCGCCCAGGCAGGCGGCGGGCGCGAGGTCGGCGTCGAACTCGTCCTCGAAGACGATGGCGTCCTCGTCGATCTCCAGCGGGCCGGCGTCGCGGATGTCGGTCAGCAGGGCACTCATGGGGGTCCTCCCAATCATTCAGGTGGTTGGGTCCTGCGTGCTGAGCGCGCTCATGCTAGCCAGGCCACCCGACCCGGGACAGGGAGCTGACGGACCCGCCGGATCGACTACGACAAAGGGAGGTTCCGTTTGTGGACGCCGGCTCCCGAGCGCGCCCACCGGGACGACACGAGCCGGTCAGCCGCGCAGGCGGCGGGCCCGGAGGTACTCGCGGGCCAGCAGGCGCAGCGCGGCGGGCTTGGCCGGGCCCGCCGAGCGGCGCAGCAGGGCGCCGAGGTCGGCGCGGGCGGCGGCGCTGGTGAGCTCCTCCACGCCGACGATGCAGCGGACCATCGGGCGGTGGGCGGGCGGCACCCGGTCGATGACGGCCCGGCCCTCGGCGAGGCTGCGGTCGGCCCGGTCGAGCAGGGCGGCGAGCAGGGCCCGTACGGCGGGCAGGTCGCGGGCCTGTTCCAGGTCGGCGCGGGTGACGCCGTGCTCCCGGAGGGTCTGCTCGGGGATGGTCAGCCGGCCCTCGGCGAGGTCCTCGGCGAGGTCGTTGACGAAGTCGAGCCGCTGGCTGCCGTCGATGAAGGTGCGGCAGGCGGCGCGGTAGTCGCCCTGGTCCCCGTCGGGGCCGAGCAGCGCGGCGACAACCATGAAGCCGGGCAGCGAGTACCCGTCGATGTAGGCCTGGTGGTCCTCCTCGGTGGCGAACCCGGTGAAGTCCAGGTCGGCCCCGGTCGCGGCGAGGAAGTCCAGCACCCGGTCCCGCAGCACGGGGTGGGCGGCGACGCTGTTCAGCAGCGGGCGCAGCTCGGGGTCGTCGGTGCGGCCCGCGACGAGGCTGTCGGTGACCTGCCGCTGCCAGCGGGCGGAGGCCGCCCGGCGTTCGGCGAGCGGGCCGCTGTCGAGCAGGGTGTCGGTGCGGTGCATGAAGGCGGCGGCGGCGATCACGTGCGGGACCGTCCGGGCGGGCAGCAGCAGGTCGGCGGCGAGCGCGACCTCCCGCTTGTACCGGGCGACCTGCTCCCGCTGCCGGCCGTAGTCGGCCCGCAGCCCGGCCTCCCGCACCCCGGCCGCGTCCAGCGCCCGCTCCCACCTGCCCACTCGGTCCACCCCATCGTTTGTTCGACGGGGGTCGAGCGTAGCCGGTGGGAGCGGGAGGACCTATTCGGGCTCCCGGGACCGTGCGGTCCCGGACCGCGGCTCCCGCGGCGCCGGACCGTAGGGCCCCGGGGCGCCGGTCAGCGCTGGCGGATCGCGGAGAACCCGCAGGCCGGGGTGCAGAGGGTGACGATGCCGCTGTAGCGGTGGGTGGTACGGCCCCGGGTGACGCTGTGCACGGTGTGCTTCTCGCGCAGGTTGAGCTCCCGGCAGCGCGGGCAGGCGGCGCCGACCGGCTGGCCCCACGGGCGGTTCGGGTTGAGCTTGGCGATCGAGACGACCATCAGGACGGCGGCCACGCCCGCGCCGCCGAAGCCGACCACCCGCCACACGCCGTTCCCGGACTCCCGACGGTCGATCATCTCGTCGTACGAGTAGGTGCCCCCGCCGCCGCGGCTGGACCATATCCGGCACTCGCTGTGCCGGGTCATGGTCTTGCCGTCGCAGGTCGGCGGGGTGTCCGGGTCCGCCTTGCCGACCACCAGGGCCAGGAAGAAGCCGAGTGCGATCAGCAGGCCGAACAGGACCACGGCGACGGTCCGGCTGCGCCCGGTGTGCAGCCGTTTGCGCTCGTTGTACGCCGTATCGATCACTGTCTGGGCCATGTTGCCCCCGTCGACCGCCACTGGCTCTCCTCCTGGTGTCCGCTTCGCCCGCCCGGCCCGTGGTGCCGGGCCGGAGGCGCCCCTCGGGTGGGGGCGAGAAGAACCCACCACGAAGGGCGTTTGCTTGTACGGAACTTGGGAAGAACTTGACCTTTCAGTCCTCCGCCGCGACCGAGGCCAGGTAGGCCTCCGCCCTGGCCGGGTCGAAGTACCACTCCTCCAGGTCCGCCGGGTCGTTGAAGGCGTTGGCGAACCGGTGGGCCACGGCGGGCAGCGAACCGCCCGCCCCGAGGATCCGGAGGACGTGCGGGGGCGGCGGGGCGAGCAGCTCGTTGCTCCAGGTGGTGGAGGGGGCGGCGGTTCGCCAGAACCCGTCGAAGGCCGCCTGCTGGAAGGCCCGGTCGAAGGGCCTGTCGCCGTGGGCGAGGATCGCCGCCAGGTAGCCGGCGGCGCACTTGGCGGCGTTGTTGGAGCCCTGGCCCGCGATCGGGTCGTTGAGGACGACCACGTCCGCGACGCCCAGCACCGTGCCACCGCCGGGCAGTTCGCCGATCGGACGGCGCACCCCCGGGGCGAAGCGCCCGGCCAGCGTCGCTCCGGCGTCGGTGAGTTCGACGCCGGCGCGGGTGCGGTCGTACTCCCAAGGCGTGAAGGCCTTCATCAACTCCAGCGTCACCCGCAGGTGTTCGGCGGGATCGCGGATCCCGTCGAAGGCGTCCGCCGGGCCGCCGGGAATCGCCTCCCAGACCATGGCGTCGCACGGACCGGCCTCGGTCAGCGCCGGCACCAGGAAGAGCTCGCCGACACCCGGCACCAGGTTGCAGCGCACCGCCGGGTAGTCGTGCTCGGGGCGCGGACCGAGCCCGTGCACATAGCTGGCCGCCAGCGCCCGCTGCGGCCGCTCGTACGGGGAGCGCTCGTGGTCGCGCTCGAACAGCGAGGCCAGCGCGCCCTTTCCGGAGGCGACCAGCACCAGGTCGTACGAGCCGACCAGGTTCTGCAGGTCTGCCGCGGTCACCTGGCGCAGCTCCACCCGGCCGCCGCGCTCGGCGAACAGCTCCAGCCAGGTGGACATCTTCAGCCGCTGGTCGACGGACTGCGCGTAGGCGTCCAGCCGCCCGACCCAGTCGACCGCCCGCTCCGCCTCCGGCCCGGCGACCGACACCCCGAGGCCCTCGATCCGGGGCGCCCGGTCGGCCCACAGGTCCAGGCCGAGGGCCCGCTCGGTGCGCAGCGCGGAGTCGAACATGCACTGACTGGACATCACCCGGCCGCCGCGCACCTCCTCCGGGCCGCGGTCGGTCAGCACGGTCACGTCGTAGCCGTGCGCCTGTAGCCCCAGGGCCAGTTGGAGTCCGGCCTGCCCTGCGCCGACGATCAGAACTCTGCGCATCGCCCCTGCTCTCCTGGTGGTACGTCCCGGACGGCGGCCCGGACGGACCGGCCGTCTCCGGTCTGCTTACCAGTCATCGGGGCCGCCCGTCCACGGGCCGTACCGGCCTTCGCTCCCGACCCGTACGGACGCTCGCCCACGACCCGGACCGGCGCCCGGTCCCGCCCCGCCTCACCCCGTGACCAGCCGTCGGCCGCTGACCTCCTCCGGGCGGATCCGCACCCAGCGCGGCCGCACCCCGCCCGCCCAGGGGGCCGCGCCGGGCAGCCCGGCCAGCCGGTCGAGCTCGGCGGGGTCGTCCACGTAGTGCGCCGGGCCGAGGGCGAGCACGCTCCAGCCGCGCCCGAGGTACTCGTCGATGTGGTCGACCTGGAAGGAGACCGCGGCCCCCTCCACCGGGGCGGCGGCGTCGTGCTCGCCGGTGCGGTAGGCGAAGGAGCCCTGGTCCACCACGTAGTTGACCGGCAGCACCACCGGCCCCGGCTCGACCGGCAGGGCGATCCGGCCGATGCCGTGGCCGCCGACCAGCTGCCAGCACTCCGGCTCGGTGAGGTCGAGCAGCCGGGGGCGCGGGCCGGGGCCGCCCTGGCCGGGCGCGGCGTCGGCACGGCCGGACCGCAGCTCGCCCGGGGTGGTGTCGAGGGCGGCGGCGATCCGGACGAAGCCCGCCGGGTCGAAGCCGGGCCCCGCCTCCAGCAGGCACCGCAGGTAGCGGGGGGCCATCGCGGCCCGGTTGGCCAGGGCCTCCTCGCTGAGGCCCAGCTGCTCGCGCCGTTCGGCGATCCGACGGGCGACGGCGGCGGGGTCGGGGGTGTCGTTCACGGTGGTGACTCCTCGGCTGGCCGGGGGCCGTCTGGCCGCGTCCGGGCGTTGACCAGGGCGGATCCATCCAAGCGCCCGGCCCCCGGCAAGTCGAGCAACGGCCCGGCCCCGTGCGTGTCGGTCCGCGCCCCCGGGCCGCCGGTGCCCCCGGAGCGGAAACCCGGGGCCGGACGGGCCCCGCTGTGGAAGCATGGCGCGGGTGCTGACCATAGAGATCAACGGCCGCCGGGCGGACGCGGAGAGCGTGTACCGGGTGGCGACGCGGAACTTCGGGCACTTCACCTCGATGCAGGTGCGCGACGGGGCGGTCCGCGGCCTGGACCTGCACCTGGAGCGGCTGGAGACGGCGTCGCGCGCGCTGTTCGGCGAGGGGATCGCGTGCGACGGCGGAACGCTCCGGGGGCTGATCGGGCGGGCGCTCGGCGCGGACCGTGACGCGTCGGCCCGGGTGACCGTCACCGCGCGGCTCGACGACCCGGCCTCGCCCGACGTCATGGTGGCCGTCACCGACCCCGTCCCCGACGCGCCGCAACCCGCGCCGCGCGTCCGCACGGTGACGTACGAACGCGAACTGCCGCACGTCAAGCACCTCGCGACGATGGGCCTGAGCTACCAGCCCCTCCAGGCCCGGGCCGCGGGCTTCGACGACGTCCTGTTCGTCGGGCGGGACGGGCGCCTGAGCGAGGGATCGATCTGGAACGTCGCCTTCTGGGACGGCCGGCAGGTCGTCTGGCCGGAGGCGGACGTACTGCCCGGCATCACGATGCAGCTGCTGCGGCGCGGTCTGACCCGGCTCGGGCTGCCCTGGGAGGTCCGGCCCCTGACCGCCGACGACCTGCCGGGCCTGGGCGCCGCCGCGGCGACCAACTCGATCTGCCCCTGCCAGCCGCTGGCCGCCATCGACGGCACGGCCTTCCCCGCCGACGGGGACGCCCTGGCCGAAGCCCTCGCCGCCGCCTGGGCCGTGATCCCCTGGGAAGCGGTCTGAACGCACCGGCCCGTCCGGCCCCGCGGGAGTGAGGTCCGGGACCGGCTACCCCTTGGTCCTCCGGTCGCGCCAGGCCGGGGCGAGCGCGGCGAGCATCACCGCCGCGGTGAGCACGAACGCCCACGGGTAGCCCGTCGCGCCCGCGACCGCGCCGAAGGCGACGGCGCCGACGCCCATGCCCCCGTCGAAGGCGACGTTCCACAGGGCCGTCACGGTGCCGTACCCGGCGGGCGGCACCCGGGCGTACATCAGCGTCAGCGTCGCGTTCTGCGCGACGCCGAAGCCCGCGCCGAACACCGTGGCCCCGGCCACCACGGCGACCGGGCTGCCCGTCGAGGCCAGCAGCAGCACCCCGCCGGCGCAGACCAGCAGGGCGGGCAGCACCAGCCCGGACGCGCCCCGGCGGTCCCCGTACCGCCCGGCCAGCCAGCGGGTCGCCGTCGCGGCCGCGGGCTGGACCAGCAGCGCCGCCGCGACGGCGGCGGCGGACGGCACGGCGAGCGGCAGGAAGGTGACCAGGATCCCGGCCGCCAGCGCCGTCGCGCCGAACACCACGGCCGGGCGCAGCAGCGCGCCGCTGCGCAGCCCCTCCCGCAGGCCCAGCGTCGGCCCGTCGGCCCGGGTGCGGTCCGGCAGCGCCGGGACGGAGACGACGCCGGCCAGCGGCGCCGCCGCGCCGATCGCGAACACCCAGCCCCAGCCGACGTGCTGGGCCAGCCAGACACCGAGCGGCTGACCGGCCAGGGCGGTCAGCCCGGAGACCAGCCCGACCAGGGCGAGCCCCTCGCCGCGCCGTTCGGCCGGGATCAGCGCGGCGGTCAGCGCCCCGCCCGCGACCAGCGCGACGGCGAAGCCGAGCCCGCGCAGCAGGCAGACCGCGACCACGGCCGCCATGCCGCCGGTCCAGGCGAGCGCCAGGGTGGGCGCGCCCAGCAGCACCAGCCCGGCCGCCAGCGCCCAGCGGTGGCCGAACCTCGCGGTCAGCGACGGGGTGGCCAGCTCGCCGACCACGGTGGCGAACATCAGCGCGCCGGTGGCCAGACCCGCCGCGTGCTCGCCGCCGCCGGACTCCTGGGCGTACAACGGGACGGCGGAGAGCAGCAGGTTGAACCCGGTGGTGCAGCCGAAGAGGGAGACGAGGCGCACCAGCAGCGCCCACGTCACCAGCGGCGGCCGGGCGCGGCCGGAGCCCGCCGCGGAGGCGGTGGTGGTGGTCACCCGGCGACGCTACCGGCCCGCACGGGCCGCCGGTAGGCCCCACCGAAGCCACCGCGACACCGCCGGGACGCCGTCGGAGCCCCGGTCGGACCCGCGCCGAGGCCATAGGCCAGCCCTATGACCTCATAGATCATCACCACCTACTTCCCAGGTCATCCGTAGGGTTTGCTACAAAGGTTCAGACCACGTTTGCATCGCGCCCGACCGGAGGACCACTCGTCATGCCCCGCCCGATCCGAGTCGCGATCGTCGGAGCCGGCCCCGCCGGCATCTACGCCGCGGATGCCCTGCTGAAGTCCGACGCCGCCCAGGACCCCGGTGTCTCCATCGACCTGTTCGAGCGGATGCCCGCCCCGTTCGGTCTGATCCGCTACGGGGTCGCCCCCGACCACCCGCGCATCAAGGGCATCGTCACCGCCCTGCACCAGGTGCTCGACAAGCCCCAGGTCCGGCTGTTCGGCAACGTCGACTACCCGAACGACCTCGCCCTGGACGACCTGCACCGCTTCTACGACGCCGTGGTCTTCTCCACCGGCGCGATGGCCGACCGCGCCCTGGACATACCCGGCATCCACCTCGACGGCTCCTACGGCGCGGCCGACTTCGTCTCCTGGTACGACGGCCACCCGGACGTGCCCCGGACCTGGCCGCTGGAGGCCGAGAAGGTCGCCGTGCTCGGCGTCGGCAACGTCGCCCTGGACGTCGCCCGGGTCCTCGCCAAGACCGCCGACGAGCTGCTGCCCACCGAGATCCCGCCGAACGTCTACGAGGGCCTGCGGCGCAACCGGGCCGTCGAGGTGCACGTCTTCGGCCGCCGCGGCCCCGCCCAGGCCAAGTTCAGCCCGATGGAACTGCGCGAGCTGGACCACTCCCCCACCATCGAGGTGATCGTCGCCCCCGAGGACATCGAGTACGACGACGGCTCGATCGCCGAGCGCCGCGCGGTCAAGCACGTCGACCTGGTCGCCTCGACGCTGGAGAACTGGGCGATCCGCGACGTCGGCGACCGCCCGCACCGGGTGTACCTGCACTTCTTCGAGTCCCCGGTCGAGGTGCTCGGCGAGGACGGCAAGGTGGTCGGCCTGCGCACCGAGCGCACCGAGCTGGACGGCACCGGCAACGTGCGCGGCACCGGCGCCTTCACCGACTGGGACGTCCAGTCGGTCTACCGCGCGGTCGGCTACTACTCCGACGAGCTGCCCAAGCTGCCCTTCGACCCGGCCTCGGGCACCGTCCCGCACCAGGCCGGACGGGTCCTGGACGGCGACGGCTCGCACCGCACCGCCACGTACGTCACCGGCTGGATCAAGCGCGGCCCGGTCGGCCTGATCGGCCACACCAAGGGCGACGCCAACGAGACCGTCGCCTGCCTGCTGGACGACCACGCGGCCGACCGCCTGCCCGGCGCCGTCGAGCCGGACCCGGCGGCCGTCGAGGAGCACCTGCGCGCGCAGGGCGTCCGCTTCACCACCTGGGACGGCTGGAAGCTGCTGGACGCCCACGAGCGCGCGCTCGGCGAGGCCGAGCAGCGCGAGCGGGTCAAGGTCGTCGAGCGCGAGTCCATGCTCCGCCACAGCGGGGCCTGAGCCACGGCGGGCCCGGGCGCCTGAGCCCGGGCCCGACACGGACCGCCACCGCCGTCGCCGAATCCCACGGGAATTCCCTCCGGAACACAGGAACACACCCGTGGGGTTCCGGCGGCGGCGCGCGGATTTCCCGGCGTACCCGGGAGCACCCCCGTCAGGGGCGGACGATCGGCAGCAGCAGCTCGTCCACGATCTCCGCCGGATCGAGCTGCGTCGCCTCCCCGCCGCACATCTTGATCCGGTACAGCATCAGCGCCGGCACCAGGTCGGTGACCAGCGGGGTGACCGCCCCGGGGCGGACCTCGCCGCGCGTGGTGCCGCGGTCCAGCACCTCGGCGAGCAGCGCCGTCGTCGGCTCGACCACCCGCTCCAGCACGATCTCCACGAAGGCGTGCGCCCGCTGGTGGTCGAGTTCGCTCATGATGGCCCGCACCGCGGCGCCCAGCTCGCTGACCATCGCCGCCCGCAGCCGGGTCACCACCTCCAGCAGGTCCCCGCGCAGGCTGCCGGTGTCGGGGGCCGGACCGGAGGGCGGCAGGCTGGCCCGCAGCGCGTCCATGACCAGCTCCTCCTTGGAGGACCAGCGGCGGTAGAGCGCGGCCTTGCCGGTCTGGGCGGCGGCGGCCACCCCCTCCATGGTGAGCCGGGCGTAGCCGTCGGTGGTGAGCTGTTGGAGGACCGCCTCGTAGATGGCGCTCTCCAGCGCCTCGCCGCGCCGCCGCAGCGGGGCGCCCGTCACCGGTCCGTGTCCGGTATCCGTCTCAGCGGTCATGGTTGCGCACCTTCTTCAATCGCCTTTCCTCGATCCCCGTCGCTCCCCGCATTCGCCCGCGGATCTCCGGGAAATCCCTGGTCGGCCGCGCGCACGGTGAAGCATTTCGTATATCACGGACATCGCGGGGGGCCACTGTCGATGTTAGTGAACGAACCCGTTCCCGCCGACGCCGCATAACAGAATTTCGATCATGCGTTCGATCCGGTGGAGTTCCCGCACGTCGGGACCGGGACAGGACCGTGGCCTCATGCGGCTGGGGCGGGACGGGCGGTGGCATGGGGGTGCGGGTTGAAGCGGACCGCCTGCGGAACCCCGTGGAGGACCCCATGACCGACAGAACGGCCAACACCGCGCTGATGGCCGCCGGCGTCGCCGCGGTCTTCGCCGCGGTGAGCATCGCCGCCGCCCTCCGGGCGTGCAAGTGCCCGGTCCGGGGCGGCGAGAGCGCCTCGGAGGCGGGACGGAGCCACCGTCCCGGCCCCGGCAGCAGCTCTTCCCCCGGCAGCCACCCCCACGGCTGCACTCCCCCCAACTGCCATTGACCCCCTCGTCCTCCCCATCCTCGGAAGCACCGATCCCGCCCCCGGCCGTCACCCGTCGCGCCGGGGGCCTCTTCGTTGGCCCCGGGCCGGGAAGGACCAGCCCCTCAGCCGCTCGCGGGCCTGCGCGGGAGCACCGCGTGCACCCGGGTGCCGCGCCGCAGGGCGTCCACGGTGCAGCTGCCGCCGATCTCCGCGGCCCGCTCCGACATCGACTGCAGCCCCACCCCCGGGTGCACCGCGAGCCCGTGGTCCGGGCCCCGCCCGTCGTCCTCGACCTCGAGTTCCAGGTGCCCGGCGTCCACCCGCACGGACACCGTGGCGCTGCTCGCCCGGGCGTGGCGCACCACGTTGTTGAGCGCCTCCGCGGTGATCCGGTAGACCGCGACCTCGACGGCGGCGGGCAGCCCCGGCAGCGGGTCGGGCTCCAGCCGGGTGGCGACGGCGAGGTCCGGGCCGCTGAAGGTCTCGGCGAGCCGGCCGAGCGCAGTGGACAGGCCGTAGTCGCCCAGCGCCGTGGGCCCGAGCCGGTCGGTGATCCGCCGGACCTCCCGGACCGCCGTGGCGAGGTCGTCCGCGACCCGGTCCAGCACGCCGGAGAAGAGCGCCGGGTCGTCCACCGCGGCGGCGGCCTGGAGGCGCAGCCGCAGCCCGGCCAGCAGCGGGCCGAGGCCGTCGTGGATGTCCCGGCGCAGCTGGCGCCGCTCCTCCTCGCGGGCGGCGACGATCCGCTCGCGGCTGGCCCGCAGGTCCGCCATCAGCTGGAGCGAGGCGACGGCGGGCGCGGCCTGGTCGGCGAGCGAGCGCAGGATGTCGCGGTCGCTGTCGTCGAGCGCCCGCTGCCCCGGGCGCGGGGCGACGGCGAGCCGTCCGATCCGCTCCCCGCGGTGCACCAGCGGGAAGCCCTCGCCGCCGCCGGAGAGCTCCCCGACGGCCGCCAGCGACCGTTCGCCGCTCCGCGTGGATACGGTCAACTCCACGCCGGGGAGCAGCAGTTCCTCACTGACGGTGCGGCACAGCACGGCCGGCACCTCCTGCGGGTCGACGGTCTGGCTGACCCTCCCGGCGAGGCTGCGCAGCACCTGGTACGGCTGGGCGCGCGAGCCGTAGTACCAGCGGTCGACGACGCCGGAGGCCCAGCGCACGCCCCGGGGCAGGCCGGTCGCGAGCAGGAAGACCGCGGCGACCACCACCAGCGCCCCGAGGCCGGTCCCGGGCATCAGCATGGTGGAGAGCAGGCAGGCCACCACCACGAAGGCCACGGCCAGCCCGGCGGCCACCAGCAGGCCGGTCAGCACCCGCCGGGCGGCCCGGTCGAGCCGCCAGGACCCGTCCCGGACCACCACGGCGGCCAGGGTGAGCGTCCACAGCGCCGAGGTGACCGCGAACGCGGTGTACGCGGCCGTGCCCTGGTCGAAGTAGTAGCCGAGTTCGGCCCCGCCCCACAGCAGGTACACCCCGAGGCCGATCAGGACGTTCTGCCGGCGCCGCCGGGACGCCCCGCGGATCCGCGCGAGCGGGACGAGCACCACCAGGACGGTCAGCGCGACGTACACGACGAGCTGGGTGTCGAGCATCCGGTCGTTGAAGCCCTGCAGCAGGTGCGCGAGGCCGCTGCCCGCGAACGGGTTGGGCCGGCCGAACACGGTCGGCTCGGAGACGTAGTAGCTCGCCGGGGGCAGCCGCCACAGGGCCACGGCGCCGATCGCGAACCACCACCGCCTGCTCGGCAGCGTCCCGAACGGCAGCCACAGCGGCAGCGCGTGCCACAGGGCTCCGCTGACGGTGTCGCACAGCGACGACAGCACCACCACCGCCCCGACCATGCGCGGGTCGCCCCCCTCGACCCAGATCGGGGCCTCGGCCGCGACTGGGAGGATCGTCGCCGCCCCGTACACGAGCAGCACCCAGCCGAGCTGGTTCCCCGGCCGGTGGGCGTGCAGCAGTACTCCACCGGCGACGGCGGCGAGGCCGTACCCGAGCACCGCCAGGTCGTGGGTGGGCACCGAGACCCCGGGCGCGCCGAGGTGGCTCAGCACGTACCCGACCCACAGCCCGCCGGCCACCACGCAGACGAGCGCGCACAGCCCGGCCGCGGCCAGTTGTCGCTCCGCAGGACCGGACCGAGGCCGCCACCAGGCTCTTCGCACGCTCTCCGCAGCCATGAGTCCGCCCCTTCGTCGTCGGGCTCCCGCATATCCCTGAAGTCTGCTCCACCCGTTGTCCCGGGTGCATGAGGCAGCGGCCCCCCGCCGGCCCCCGTGACAGCCGGAGGGCCTCGGCGGCGTCCGCCTGACGGACCGTGCGCGGGCCCGGCGGTCCTGCCGACCCGCGCCGCCACCGCCCGGCGGTCCTCGCCGTACGTCACCACCGGCACCGCCGCGGCTCGGCCCCGGGAGGCGGCGGGCGCGGCGCCCGCCGATACTGGGGCCGCGACCTCCCAGGCCACCCGACACCCCCGGAGGAACCATGGACTACGGTCTCGGCGTACGGCTCGACCGGCCGTTCGCGCAGGCGGTGGAGGCGGTCACCGCCGCGCTCAAGGAGCAGGGCTTCGGCGTCCTGACCACCATCGACGTCCGGACGACGCTGCGCGAGAAGATCGGCGCGGAGGTCGAGGACTACCTGATCCTCGGCGCCTGCAACCCCGCCCTCGCCCACCGCGCGCTCCAGGCCGACCGCCGGATCGGGCTGCTGCTGCCCTGCAACGTGGTGGTCCGGACGGACGGCGACGCCACGGTGGTGGAGGCCGTCGACCCGCAGACGATGGTCGCCCTGGCCGGGTCCGGGGGCGGGCTGGGCGAGGTCGCGGACGAGGCGGCGCGGCGGCTGAACGCCGCCCTGGACACGCTGCGCGGATGAGGAGCAGACCATGACCGCACCCGTCGTCGCCGGATTCGACGGCTCGCCCGAGAGCCTCGCCGCCACCGAGTGGGCCGCCCGGGAGGCGCGGCGCCGCGGCTGCCCGCTGGACCTCCTGGAGGCCTGGCCCTGGCCGCACCGGGACGTGGTCGGCAGCGAGGAGACGTACCGCGACGCCCTGGACCGGCTGGAGCTGCGGGCGCGGGAGCTGCGCCCGCTGGCCGGCGACGGGCCGGTCACCTCGGCGATCGTCCCGACCGACCCGGCCGAGGCGCTGGAGGCCGTCGGCAAGTCGGCCGCCCTGCTCGTCCTGGGCTCGCGCGGGCTGGGCGCGGTGCGCGGCTTCCTGGTCGGCTCGGTGAGCCAGGAGGTGCTGCGCCGGGCGGGCTGCCCGGTGGTGCTGGTCCGGGCCGAGGCGGAGGAGTCGGAGGGCCCGGTGCTGGTGGGCCTGGACCTCGCCCATCCGATGGACGACGTGCTGGCCTTCGCCTTCGACGCGGCCGCCCGGCGCCGGGCTCCGCTGCGGGTGGTGCACGTCTGGTCACCGCCGGTCTCCAGCCAGTACACGGCACTCGAGGCCGTCGGCGGGCTGGGCGAACTCGCCTCCGTCGACCGGGCCCGGTTCGCCGAGCAGGTGACCCCCTGGCGGGAGCGCCACCCCGAGGTGTCGGTGACCGCCGACCTGATCCAGGGCAGCGCCTCCGTCGCCCTGGTGGACGCGGCGGCCGGGGCCCGGCTGCTCGTCGTCGGCCGCCGCGTCCGCCGCACCCTCCTCGGCGCCCACCTCGGCCCGGTCGCCCACGCCGCGATCCACCACGTCCGGTGCCCGGTCGCCCTCGTCCCGCACGGCTGACCGGGGCCCCTGGCCACCGGGTGCCGCGGCGGTCAGACTGCTGCGGAGAATATCGCGACGGGCATGACAAGGTGCTCCGTCCGACCATCACCGACGACGGAGGCAGTCACCGTGCAGCGCATCGGCATCATCGGAGTGGGCGAGATCGGCCGGGCCATCGTGATGGGCCTGCGCCACGGGGAGGAGCCCGGGCCGGAGGTCCTGCTCTCCCCGCGGGGTGCCCGCACCGCCGCCGAGCTGGCGGAGCGCTACGACGGCGTGCGGGTGTGCGCCGACAACCAGGAGGTGGTGGACGGCTCCGACCTGGTGATCGTCGCCCTGCGCCGCCAGGACTGGCGGGCGGCCCTGGCCGGGCTGGTCGTCCCTGACGACCGGGTCGTGGTCAACGTGATCCCGGGCGTCGCCTCCGAGGAGTTGCGCCGGGTGCTGGCCACCGGCGCCGCGCTGACCCACGCGATCCCGCTGCCCACCGTCCGGGAGCGCCGCTGCCTCACCGTCGTCCAGCCCTCCCACCCGGACGCGGACGCCCTGTTCGAGCTGTTGGGCGGGGCGCTGCCGGTCGCGGACGAGGCGGCCCTCAACGTCCTGTCCGCGGTCACCTCGACCCAGACCACCCACTACGCGTTCCTCGCCACGCTCGTCTCCTGGGCCACCGGCCAGGGCATCCCCGCGGCGGACGCCGACCGCTTCGTCCGCGGCCTCTACCAGGACGTCGGCCGCTCCCTGGCCGACGGGACCCGCTCGCTGGAGCGGCTCGCGGCCGAGCACGAGACCCCGGGCGGGAGCAACGAGCGGGTGCGCACCACCTGGTTCGACCAGGCGAACTCCGGGGCCCTGCGCGGCACCCTGGACGGCCTGGTCGGCGACCTCCACGGCGGCCACCGGTAGGGCGGGAATTCCGGAGCCGCGGGCTCCGGGGAGGGCCACAGTTCCGGACCCGACCGGACCGCGCCGTATCACGTCCGGCTGACGACCGTTAGCATGACGGGTATGACGCCGGTCGTTGGCGTCGGTTCGCACAGAATCCACAGCGGTGTTGAGGAGTTGACGATGAGTCGCGCTTTCCCTCTGTCCCGGACGACCGGTCCCGTTTCCGAGGAGGAGCGACGCACAATCCTCGCCGCGCCGGGCTTCGGCAAGTTCTTCACCGACCACATGGCCTCGGCCACCTGGACGCCCGCCGAGGGCTGGCACGACCACAAGGTCACCGCCCTGGCGCCGTACTCGCTGCACCCGAGCGCCGCCGTGCTGCACTACGCCCAGGAGATCTTCGAGGGGCTGAAGGCCTACCGGCACGCCGACGGCAGCGTCTGGCTGTTCCGCCCGGAGTTCAACGCCCGCCGCTTCGCCCGCTCCGCCGAGCGGCTCGCCCTGCCGGTGCTGCCGGAGGAGGACTTCCTCACCAGCGTCGAGGAGCTGGTCCGCGCGGACGAGGCGTGGGTGCCCAGCTCCCCGGACGAGAAGAGCCTCTACCTGCGGCCGTTCATGTTCGCCTCGGAGGCCTTCCTCGGGGTCCGGCCCGCCGAGCAGATCGCCTACTCGGTCATCGCCAGCCCGGCCGGCCCGTACTTCGCGGGCGGGGTCACCGGCATCACGCTCTGGGTGAGCAGCAACTACACCCGCGCCGGGCGGGGCGGCACCGGCGCCGCCAAGTGCGGCGGCAACTACGCCTCCAGCCTGGCCGCGCAGATCGAGTCTCGGAAGAACGGCTGCGACCAGGTGCTGTTCCTGGACGACACCGGCGGCGAGGGGGACCTGGAGGAGTCCGGCACGATGAACCTGTGCCTGGTCACCTCGGCCGGCGAGCTGGTCACCCCCGCCCTCGGCAACATCCTCGACGGGGTGACCAGGGACTCGATCCTGTCCCTGGCGGGCGAGTTCGGGCTGACGCCGGTGGAGCGCCCGATCACCCTCTCCGAGCTGCGCTCCGGTGCCGCCGACGGCACGGTCACCGAGGTGTTCGCCGCCGGGACGGCCGCGGTGGTCACCCCGATCGTCGGCTTCAAGGGCGAGTCCAAGGGCGAGGGCTACGCGTTCACCATCGGCACCGGCACGCCCGGCAAGCAGACCCTCGCGATCCGCGAGCACATGCTGGACATCCAGTACGGGCGTGCCGAGGACGTCCACGGCTGGATGCGCCGGGTGGTCTGACCTCCCGGTGGGCGGCCCCGACCGGGCCGCCCACCCCGCCGGGGCCGCTCGGCTCCAGCGGGCCCGACCAGCCAAGGCGGGCCCGATCAGCTCCCGGGCCGGCCCGGCTCGGCGGCGGGCACCACGACCTCGCGCTTGAGGATCTTCCCGGTCGGCCCCTTGGGCAGCGCGTCGACCGTCCACACCAGCCGCGGGTACTTGTACGGGGCCACCCGCTCCCGGACGAAGCCCCGGATCTCCTCCGGGGTCGCCGCGGCGCCCTCGCGCAGCACCACGGCGGCGGCCACCTCCTGGCCGTGGGTGGGGTGGGGGACGCCGATCACCGTGGCCTCGGCCACCGCCGGGTGCTCGTACAGCACGTCCTCCACCTCCCTCGGGTAGACGTTGAAGCCGCCGCGGATGATGACGTCCTTGCGGCGGTCGACGATCCGGAAGTCGCCCCGCTCGTCGCGGGTGCCGAGGTCCCCGGTGTGCAACCAGCCGTCCCGGACGGTCCGCGCGGTGGTGTCCGGCCGGCCCCAGTAGCCCTTCATCACGTTGTGGCCCCGGATCACCACCTCGCCGACCGTGCCGTCCGGCACCTCCCGGCCGGACTCGTCGACGATCCGCATCCGCACCCCCTCGACCGGGATGCCGATGGTGCCCGCGATCCGCTCCCGGTCGCTGCGGTTGGCGCAGGCCAGCGGCGAGGACTCGGACAGCCCGTAGCCCTCCAGCACCACGCAGTCGAAGTCGGTCTCGAAGCCGCGCAGCACCTCCGGCGGCATCGGCGCGCCGCCGCCCAGGCACACCCGCAGCGAGGAGACGTCGTGCCCGGCGCGTCGCGGGTGGGTCAGCATCAGGGTGTACATGGTCGGCACGCCGAGGAAGACGCTCACCCGGTCGCGCTGGATCACCGCGAGGGCGGCCAGCGGGTCGAAGCGCCGCACCAGGGTCAGGCAGGCCCCGACGGCCACCGCGCAGTTGAGGCCGATCACCTGGCCGAAGGAGTGGAACAGCGGCAGCCCGCCGAAGATCACGTCCCGTTCGACCAGGCCCAGCACCTGGATACCGGCCCGCACGTTGCACACGATGTTGCGGTGGGTCAGCTCGGCGCCCTTGGGCGCCCCGGTGGTGCCGGAGGTGTAGAGGATGACCGCGGTGTCCTCTCCCCCGCGGCCCCCGGCGGCGGTCGGCGGGTGGGCCGGCTGCTCCGCGAGCGCCGCCGCCAGGGCGGCCGGCTCGACGGCGACCAGCCGGGTGCCGGTGCGCCGCGCGCCCTCGGCCGCCTCCTCGTCGCCCGTGTGCCAGGCGAGCAGCACGGCGGGCCGGGCGTCGCCGAGGCAGTGCTCGATCTCCCGGGCCTTCAGCAGCGGGTTCATCGGGACGACCACCGCCCCGGCGCGCAGGATGCCGTAGTACAGCACCGCGAACTCCGGCACGTTGGGCAGCAGGACGGCCACCCGGTCGCCGGGCGCGACGCCGAGCGCGGCCAGCCAGTGCGCGGCCCGGGCGCTGCGCGCCTCCAGGTCGGCGAAGCTCAGCACCTCCTCGTCGAGCCGCAGGACGGGGTGGGCCGGGCAGCGCGCGGCGGTCGCGGTGAGCAGGTCGGGGATGCCGTGCGGAAGGCCGGGCGCGCCGGGCGGCAGGTCGGCGCTGCGGTCGGACGGGGCGGGGACGACGGACATGCGGGCACTCCTCGGTCTGGTCCCTATACGGTCGGGCGGACGCCGCCGTGCGGAGCCGCGTCCGCTCCGGCTTCGGCGGGCGCAGCGCCGCCCGCGGCCTCGGCGGCGGCGAGCATCCACGGGGCGATCCGCTCCACCAGGCCCCGGTTGTGCCGGATCCAGCGGAAGTGGTCCAGCGCCCGGCCGTCCGCCTGCTCGGCGGTGTAGCTCCAGCGCTCCACCCGGGCCGAGGGAAGCTTGGCGCACAGGTGGTCGACGGCCCGCGGCGGGGCGAGCTCGTCGCCCTGCACGTCCACCGCCAGCACCGGCAGGTCGACCCGGGCCAGCGCCCGTTCGTAGTCGGTGACCGCGCCGCGCACCCGGTAGCGGCCGGTGCGCATCTGCCGCGCCCAGTCCCGCATCAGCCGGGGCGACTCCCGGCCGCCGAAGCCGAACCGCTCGCCCGGCCAGTGGCCGACCACGGCCGAGGCGACGATCGAGAACTGGCTCAGCGCCAGCCGCCGCAGGCCCGCCCGTACGCCGAAGGTCCGGTACCAGGCCGATCCGCTGGCCACCAGCACCGCGCCGGCCAGCCGGGGCCGGAACACCCCGCAGTGCACCAGGCCCAGTTGCCCGCCCAGGCTGTGCCCGAGCAGCAGGCGCGGCGCGCCCGGGAAGGCCCCGGCCACCGCGTCGAGCACCGCCCCGAAGTCCTGTTCCACCAGCTCGCGGAAGCCGAAGGCGACCCCGTGCCGGGGCACCGGCCGGCTCTCGCCGTGGCCGCGCAGGTCGCAGGTGGCCACGCTGAGCCCGGCCGCGTGCAGGGCGCGGACCAGCGGGGTGTAGTGCCGGGCGGCCGTCCCCATCGCCGGCAGGACGACCACCACCGGGGCGGCCGGCTCCGGCCGGGCCAGCGCCCGGACGGTGATCCGGGCCCCGTCCGGCGCGGCGATCTCGGCGATCACGGGGAACCGGGGGGTCTTCACGCCTCCGCCTCCCCGCCGGCGCCGGGCCGCCAGCCGATCACCCCGGCGCCCCAGGTGATGCCCGCCCCGAACGCGGCCAGGCCGAGCAGCTTCGGGCCGTCCAGCAGGCCCTCCTCGCGGGCGTGGGTCAGGCCCAGCGGGATCGAGGCCGCCGAGGTGTTGGCGACCCGGTGGACGTTCAGGTAGAGCCGCTCCGGGGGCAGTCCGACCTCCTTGCCGACCGCGCGCACGATCCGGGCGTTGGCCTGGTGGGCGACGAACAGGTCGAGGTCCTCGCAGGTCAGGCCGCGCCGGGTGAGCACCTCCCGGGTGGCCTCCGACATCTTCTCCACCGCGTGGTCGAACACCTCCCGGCCGTCCATCCGCAGCTTGCGGTCGTCCCGGTCGGCGTAGAGCAGCGGGATCTGCTCGCCGTCGCTGCCGAGCGAGAAGCACGGGTCGGGGGCGCCGGGCACGTCGGCGACCACCGCGGCGCCGGCGCCGTCGGCGAGCAGCACCGCGGTGCCGCGGTCCTCGTGGTCGGTGATCCGGGTCAGCGCGTCGGCGCCGCAGACCAGCACCGCCCCGGCCCGGCCGGTCTCGATCAGCGCGGCGGCGTGGTCCAGGCCGTAGACGAACCCGGCGCAGGCCGCGTGCAGGTCGAAGGCGGTGGCCTGCGGCATGCCGAGCCGGGCGGCGACCTCCACCGACACCCCGGGGGTGACCCGGTCGGGGGTGATGGTGGCGACCACGACGTGCCGGATGCTCGCCGCGGTGCGCCCGGAGCTGCGCAGCGCCTGCTCGGCGGCGGCCACCACGAGGTCGGCGAGCCGGCCGTCCGGCGGGAGGAAGCGGCGCTCCTCGATGCCGGTCCGTTTGACGATCCACTCCGGGGAGGCGCCGATCCGCTCGAAGTAGGCGTTGGGGACGACGCGTTCGGGCAGGGCGGCGCCCACCCCGACGATGGCGGGCGTCATGCCGCGCCTCCTTTCGCGAAGGCCGGTCCGGTGCCCATCCGGACGGCGTGCATCCCGCCGTCGGCGTGCAGGATCTCCCCGCTGACGGTGGCGGCGAGGTCGGAGAGCAGGAACAGCACCGGTCCGACCACCACGGCGGGGTCGGTGCGGTCCCAGCCGAGCGGGGCCTCGGCCTGCCAGCGGTCGGCGATCCGGTCGAAGGTGCTGATCGCCTGCCCGGCGACGGTCTCCACCGGGCCGGCCGCCACCAGGTTGACCCGGATGCCGGACGGGCCGAGGTACATCGCCAGGTACCGGCAGACCGCGCCGAGCGCCGCCTTGCTGACGCCCATCCAGTCGTAGCCGGCCCAGGCGCCGCTGGCGTCGAAGTCCAGTCCGACGACGCTGCCGCGCCGCCCGTCCGCGCTGAGCAGCGGGGCGAGCGCGGTGGCCAGCGAGTGCAGGGAGACGGCGGCGGTGCGCAGCGCGAGGCCGGCGGCCTCCGGCGGGGTGGTGAGGAAGTTGCCGCTCAGCGCCGTCTGCTGGGCGGCGGCGACGGCGTGCAGCACGCCGTCGACCCCGCCCCAGCGCTGCTCCAGCTCCTTGGCCAGCCGGGCGAAGTCCTCGGGCCGGGTGACGTCCAGCTCCAGCACCTCGGCGGGGCGGGGCAGGACGTCCGCGGCCAGTTCGGTGATCCGCCGGGCCCGGCCGAAGCCGGTGAGCAGGACCTCGGCGCCCGCTTCCTGGAGCGCCCTGGCGGTGTGCCAGGCGATGGAGTCCTCGTTGAGCACCCCGGTGATCAGATAGCGGCGTCCGTGGAAGCCGAGCATCACTCCTGGCCTTTCGTCGTACCGGTCGTACCGGGTGCGTCGGCCGCCGCCAGCACCAGGGCCGCGTTGTGTCCGCCGAACCCGAAGGAGGTGGAGAGCCCGGCCCGCCGGCCGCCGGGCAGGGCGGGGGCGGCGAGCGGGGTGGCGTGGCGGATCAGGTTCAGCGGGCCGAGCTTCTCGTCGGGCTCGCGCAGCCCGACGGTGGGCGGGGCGGTGGCGTGGCGCAGCGCCTGCAGGGTGGCGATGGCCTCCACGGCGCCGGCCGCGCCGAAGAGGTGGCCGGTGCAGGACTTGGTGGAGGAGAGCGGGACGGCGTCCAGGGCCGGTCCGAGCGCCAGGCGCAGCGCCTCGCACTCGGAGCTGTCGTTGAGGACGGTCCCGGTGCCGTGGGCGTTGAGGTAGCCGAGCTGCCCGGGGGCGACGCCGGCCGCTTCGAGCGCCAGGGTGACGGCGCGGGCCGCGGGCCCGCCGGTCGGGTCCGGGGCGGTGAGGTGGTGGGCGTCGCAGGTGGAGCCGTAGCCGAGCACCTCGCCGAGCACGGTGGCGCCGCGGGCGGCGGCGCCGGCCTCGGTCTCCAGGACCAGGATTCCGGCGCCCTCCCCGATCAGCAGGCCGTCCCGGTCGCGGTCGAAGGGCACCGAGCGGCCGCTCTCGGAGAGCGCCCCGGCGGTGCGGAAGGCGGCCCGCACCAGTTCGGAGGTGGAGGCCTCGGCGCCGCCGACCACCACGGCGTCGGCGGCTCCGGCGGCGAGCAGCAGCAGGGCGGTGCCGATCGCCTGGGTGGCGCTGCTGCACGCCGAGGCCAGGCAGAGCGCCTCGCCCCGCAGGCCGTGGCGCTGGGCGATCTGCGAGGCCGCGGCGTTGGCCATCATGGCGGGCACCATGAGCGGGGAGACGAACTCCCCGCCCTGCTGCCGGAGCACCTCGGCCTGCGTCTCGAAGCTCGCCGTCCCGCCGAGCGCGCAGCCCACCACGCAGGCGACCCGCTCGGCGGGGTAGGGCGGCGGGCCGTCCGTCCATCCCGCCTGGGCCAGGGCCTCGGCGGCGGCCACGAGCGCGAGCTGGGTGAAGCGGTCGGTGCGGCGGATCTGCTGGCGCGACAGGTGGTCGGCGGGCCGGAAGTCCCGGCACAGTCCGAGCCCGTCGGCGAGCCCGCTCTCGCCGGCCACCGCCCGCCGGTGCAGCTCGTCGGCGCCCACGCCCAGCGGGGTCACCGCGCCCAGGCCCGTGACGACGGCCCGGGGCCTCACTCCAGCCCGGCCTTCCGGCGGCACAGGTCGAGCACCTCGCCGACGGTGTACAGCTGGTCGAAGTCCTTGGGCTTCACCGGGATGCCCAGCTGCTTGCGGATGGACTGGCTGAGCTCGACCATGTCGAGCGAGTCGATCTCCAGCTCGTCCAGGGCGGCGTCGTCGACGATGCCCTCGCGTTCGACGCCGAGGTCGACGAGGGCGTCGACGACGAAGTTCTCGATGGCGGTGCGGTCCAGTGTGTCGGGCATGGCTCTCCTCGTCCGCGCGGGGCGGCGGTGGCGGTGCGGGGGACGTACGGGCGGTGCCGTACGGGCGGCGGGCAGGGGGGGCGGGCTCAGAGCGCCGGGCCCGCCTTGCTGGCGTGGTACGGGGACCAGTGCCACTGCTGCCAGTAGCTCTCGGCGATGTCCAGCCACTGCTCCAGCCGGGCGGCGTCGTCCAGGAAGCGGTTGGCGCTGACCACCAGCCAGCTGTAGACGGCCTGGCTGTCCCGGCAGCCGCCGCAGTCGCCGGAGGTGCAGCAGAACTGGAGCGACTCGTAGTCGGCGCCCCAGACGTTGAAGCCGGGGATGACCGGGTTGCCGTTGGCGACGCGGTCCTCGTGCTCGGGGGCGTCGACGCTGAGGCTCGGGCAGACGTCGTAGCCGAACCGGCCGCCCCAGTGCGTCCGGCCGGTGACCAGGGTCCGGATGAAGTACGGGTGGCTCACCACCGCCTGCGGGTACAGGTCCTTGACCCGCTGCGCCTCGTCCAGCACCCGCTGCTCGTTGGCGATCTTCAGCGGGGTCTCGGTGCCGTGCTCGCTGTAGAAGTTGAAGGTGACGATGTTGCCGTTCTCGGCGATCTTCCGCACGGTGGGCTCGATGTGCTCGACCCCGGCCTCGGAGAGCGCGTAGATGAACAGCACCCGCTGGTCGTCGCGGTAGTGCTTGAGCGCGGTGTCGAACAGGCCGGTGAACTTGGAGCCGTTGACCCGGATCGCGCGCAGGTCGTCGTCGAGCGGGCCGCCGCCGAAGATGCTGACCGCGATGGCGATCTTCTCGAAGCCCTGCTTGGGCATCGGGCGCAGGCCGTTGGTGGAGATGGTGATGTACGGCAGCTGTTCGACGAAGGCCTCGACCCGGCGCGGGACGAGGGTGGGCTCGCCGCCGATCAGGGTGGCCTGGTTGACGCCGTCGTCCGCCAGCTTGCGGGCGAAGGCCCGGATGCGGTCCAGGTCGGACAGCTCCTTGACGGCCGTGTCGAAGCCGCCCTCGAAGTACCAGCAGCCCTTGCAGCGGATGTTGCAGGTGTTGGTGAGGTGGACCTCGCAGGAGCGGACCTCGCGCCCCAGCCGGCGCAGCCGGTGCAGGCGTTCGGCCAGGTCGGGCCGGTCGGCGATGAGTTCGGCGGTGCGCGCCTTGGCCTCGCGTCGGCTCAGCGGGCGTTGTTCGATGGTGACGGGTGTTGCCATGGCGATGGGCTCCTCGGGAGTGGCGGGATCGGCGTGCTGCTGTTCCCGCTACTCCGGGAGGCGCAGTCCCAGGTTCTTGATGCGCGGGGTGACCTTCTCCCGCCACAGGTCGCAGGCCTCGCCGTTGGTGGTCTGCCGCAGGCCGAAGCGGACGGCCAGCCTGGCGCGCTCGGAGCGCGGGCTGCCGAAGATCCGGATGAACGTCGGCCACAGCCGGTCCAGGGCCTGCTGGAGCTGCTCGCGGCCGTCGTCGGTGGCGGCGAGGTTGCGGCACACCCGGGCGCCGTGGGCGATGTGCACCTTCTCGTCGAGGATGATCGTGCGCACCGCGTCGGCCCAGGGCCGGTAGCTGCTCTGCGCGAACTCGGAGATCATCACCATCGCGGTCTCCTCGCCGATGTAGGAGAAGATCCCGCGCTCGGCCCAGGTGGTGCAGGTGTGGAACTCCTGGGCGCGGAACAGGTTCCGGTCGGCCAGGGTCTGCTTCTCCATGTAGGTGGTGTCCACGCCGACCTCCGCGAGGACCCGCTTGCCGATCTTGTAGTGGTCGTACTCCTCGGCGGCGCGCTCCGCGCAGACCTGCCGCTCCTCCGCGTCGGGGGCCAGCGGCAGAAAGACCTGCACGTAGTCGTCGCCGCCGGAGAGCTCGCCCTCGGTGTTGACCACCATGCCGCGGATGGCGATCTCCCGGTACTCCTCCGGCATCGCCAGGAACTCGTCGGGAGTACGGACCACCACCGCCTCGTCGTCCAGAATGGAAATACCCATGGCGCAACACCCCGTCTCTGAAGCAGGACTCTGAAGCAGGACATGGTCGGGCATGAACGGGTGGGGGCCCGTTTTCCACCGAGGCCCCTGACGACCACAAGGAAAATGACGCCGCCCCCCAGCGGCCGGCGGAGTTCCGCATCGGCTCCGCTGAACTTCCTCGGAGAGTAGGTGCTGCATTTTGGGCCGAACAAGGTCCCTTACGAATCGTGCCGAGCGGATTCGGCCACCGGACGGCACCGGAGCGGCCGGTTCCGGCCGTCACGACACCGCCAGGACATGCGCAATTATCATGGCCGCAACGGATCTTGGCGGTTGACCACGGCAAACGAAGCTGGCCGGAAGCGGGCCTGGACCGCCCCGGGCGCACCACCGGGCAGACGGTTACGCTGAGCCCCATGACCACCGACTCGAACACGGCGGTCGCCACCGTCGACGTCCTCCTGGGCCCCGATCAGCTCAATGACCTGATCACCGGCCAGTTCCCCGACTACGCCGCCTGCCGGGTGACCGGGGTGGACGGCCGGACCCTCACCATGGCCGTGGACGGCGACCGGCTGCGCACCCGCCCGGGCGGCACCGTCTCGGGCCCGGAGCAGGCCGGCCTGTGCGACCTGGCCGCGTTCCTCCTGATCAACGCCCGGCTCGGGCCCACCCTGATGGCGCTGACCAGTTCGCTGCAGATCAGCTTCCTCAACCGGCCGCGGCCCGGGGCGCTGCGCGTGCACGCCAGGACGGCCAAGTTCGGGCGCCGGCTGTGCGTGGTGCTGGCCGAACTGCTGGACGCCGACGAGGTCCTGGTGGCCAGCGCCACGCTGACCTACGCGATCCCGCCGGCCCGCCCCGAGACGGCCTGACGGCCCCCTTCCCTCCGCTCCCCGCACCACGGCTTCGCCCTGCCGCCGCTCCGACCCCGGCGGCCGGACGAATCCGACATCACGAATACGGGGTGGGGTATATTGGCGGCATGGCTCCGCCCCTGGGAGCCCGGAGAACGGAGCACGACATGTGCCGACGAGTCGCCTGCCGCACCTGCGGGAAGCCGGGCTTCGCCGGGTGCGGAATGCACGTGGAGCAGGTCCTGGCCGGGGTGCCGAAGTCCGCCCGGTGCGACTGCGCCGAGCAGGGCCGCAAGGGCAAGGGCTGGCTCGGCAGGCTGTTCGGCCGCAGCTGATCCCACCCCGCGCCCGCCCCCACCCGGAGCGCACTCCCGTCCGTACGCCAACAACTGGCCAGCGTGGCGTAAAAGGTGACAGTAAGTCGGCCGAGTTCACGATCTTTCGGACAGGAGACGATCTCGGTATTGATCTACGGACCGGTCACCTCTAGGTTGCGGTGCAATGTCACACTGAGCCGCCCTACGGCGTCCCCGGGGGGAATACCGTGCCGGACACCGCACTGGATGCACCGCAACTCGCCACGACCAAGCTGCCCCGGCCCTTCTACCGGCTGGCCGCGGGCGATGCCCTGAACACCTACGGCAGCCAGCTCGACCTCGTCGCGCTGAGTCTGTTCGCCTACGAGGCCTCCGGGAACGCGCTCGGCACGGCCGGGTACCTCGTCCTGCGACTGTCCGGCGGCCTCGCCGGCGGGCTGGTCGCCGGACGGCTGGTGGCCCGGCTGGACCGCCGGCGGCTGATGACGGGCTGCGCCCTGGCCCAGGCGCTGGCGCTGGTCGTCGTCGCCCTCGTCCCGGCCTCGCTGCGCATCCCCGTCCTCTACCCGCTCGCCGTGGTCCTCGGCGGCGCCGCCGCCGTGGCCGCCGTCGCCCTGCGGACCAGCATCCCCGAGATGGTCGGCGCCGAACGCCGCGCCCGCGCCAACAGCCTGATGGCGAGCTGCCGTTCCACCGCGATGGTGCTCGGCTTCGCCTCCGCGGGCGTGGTGGTGGCCTGGGCCGGCTTCCGGGCCGCGCTGCTCATCGACGCGACCAGCTTCGTCCTGTTCGGGGCGCTGGTGGTCCGGCTGCCGCTGCCCACCCGGGCCGCGAAGGCGGAGGAGCCCGCGACCCCGCCGGAGGATCCCGCCCCGACAACCGGCAAGCGCCGCCCCCGCTGGCAGGCCCTGGTCGTCCTGCGGGCCGCCCCCGTGGTGGGCGCCATGGCGGGGATCCGGCTGCTGGACGCCTTCGGCTCCTCCGCCCACAACATCAGCCTGCCGGTCTTCGCCAACCAGTCGTCGCCCGACAACCCGGCCGCCCTGCTCGGCACCTTCTGGGCCACCTGGGCGATCGGCAACCTCGGCGCCCAGCAGCTGGTCTCCCGGTTCATGCTGCGCCGGGGCATCGAGCCCGGCGAGCGCGGCTTCGCGCTGGGCACCTGTCTGATGTCCGCCTGCTTCATCCTGGTCTTCACCGACCTGCCGACCCCGCTCTTCCTGCTGGTCGCGATCGGCGCCGGCCTCGGCGACGGCTTCACCGAGATCTCCTACACCACCCGGATCCAGGCCCTCGCCGACGAGCGGCGCGGCGAGGCCTTCGGCATCCTGACCTCCGCCGAGAACGTCGGCATGGGCACCGGGATGCTGCTGAGCGGCTCGCTGCTCGCGGTGCTCAGCCCGCTCACCGTGGTCGGCGTCTCACACGCCGTCCCGATCGTGCTGGCGCTCGCCTTCCTGGTGATGGTCGCCCGCGCCCGCCGCCGCTGAGCAGACGGCACACTTCCACCCGCCACCGCACACCACCGCACGTCCGCGGACACCTCCGCGCACCCGCGTACCCGCACACCTCCGCACACCCGGCGCCCCCGCGCCGTACGCGCCACTCACCTCCGCTCCCCCTCCCTGACCCGGGGCGGCCCACACCCGCGCCCCGGCACCGATCCGAAAGGTGCCGAAATCATGAGTCCCACCGGTCCCGACCACGGCCGGCTGCGCACCCTGGAAGCCCGGCTGCTGCTACGCCCCGAGATCGCCGACTGCGCGCTGCTGCCCGTCGAGCACGAGAACGGCCGCCCCGGCCTGCTGGCCTACCTGGTCCCCGCCGTCGACGGCGATCCCGAGGCCCTGCGCCGCCGGGCCGCCGCGGCGCTGCTGGACGCCGACCCGAGCGCCGAAGTACACCTCCTGGACGGCATCGTCCGCACCCCCGAGGGCGAACCGGACGCCGCCGCCCTGGCCGCGGCGCTCACCCGGCCGCCCACCGCCCCCGGCCCCGCCCTGCGCCACCTGCGCGAACTCACCGACCGCTGGCGCCCGTTCGGGGAGGGCCCGGCGACGGCCGGCGCCTCCCCGGCGCGGCCCACGGCCGCCCCCGGGGAGGCCGACTCCGAGCGCCCCGGCGCCGAGGACCCCGGGACGGAGGCCGTCGGCGCCCCGCTGCCCGCCCCCGGGCCGGACGCGCCCCGGACACTGCCCGAGGCACTGCTGCGCGCCGCCGAGCTGCACCCCGACCGCGGACTGCACCTGATCCGGGCGGGCGGCGAGGCCACCAGGATCACGTACCGTCAACTCCTCGGCCGCTCCCGCGAGATCCTCGCCGTGCTGGCCGCCGCCGGGCTACGGGCCGGGGACCGGGTGATCCTCCAGGTCCCGGAGCCCGAGTACTACTTCCCCACCCTGTGGGCCTGCTTCCTGGGCGGGATGCAGCCGGTGACGGTCGCCCGCCCGCCGGACTACCACGAGCGCAACCCCGTGCTGGAGAAGCTCTGGCACGCCTGGCAGACCCTGGAGGAGCCGCCGGTGCTCGTCTGCGGGCCCGCGGTGGCGGGCCTGGAGCGGCTCGGGGAGCTGTACCCGGCGCCCGGCCTGCGGGTGATCGCGGTCGACCGGCCCGCCGAGGGCGGGCTGCCGGACGGCCCCGCCCCCGAGCACGCCCCCGTCCCCGCCGACGTCGCGATGCTCCAGCTCTCCTCCGGCAGCACCGGACGCTCCAAGGCGGTGCAGATCACCCACCGCGGCATCCTGGAGTACGTGGCGGGGGCCGTCGCCCAGGGCACCGAGCCGGGCGACGGCACGGTCAACTGGCTGCCCCTGGACCACGTCGCCGGACTGCTGATGTTCCACCTGCGCGACGTGGTACTGGCCGCCGACCAGGTGCAGATCCCCACCGAACTCGTGCTCGCCGACCCGCTGGTCTGGCTGGACGCGCTGGAGCGCTACCGGGCGGCGCACTCCTGGTCGCCCAACTTCGGCTTCCGGCTGGTCGCCGAGGCCGTCCGGGCCGCCGGGCCGGACCGCCGCTGGGACCTGTCCTCGGTCAAGTCGCTGATCAACGCCGGGGAGCAGTGCACCGAGGCGGTGATCGACGAGTTCCTGGCCGCCACCGCCCCGTTCGGCATCCGCCCCGGCCACGTGCTGCTGGCCTGGGGCATGGCCGAGACCTGCACGGCGATCACCTACAAGCGCTACGACGAGGACGGCGCCCGCCGCCTGGTGCGCACCGACTCGCTGACCGGCCGGCTGGAGCCCGCGGACCCGGCCTCCGCGGAGCGCGGCACCGCCTTCCTCAGCATGGGCCGGCCCGCGCCCGGCACCCGGATGCGGGTGGCCGACGACGCCGGACGGGCGCTGCCCGAGCTCCGCGTCGGCCGACTCCAGGTCCACTCCGGCCGGGTGACGCCGGGGTACCTGAACAACCCGCCGGCCAACCAGGAGGCCTTCGTCGGCGACGACTGGTTCGACACCGGGGACCTGGCCTTCCTGGTCGACGGCGAGGTGGTGCTCACCGGCCGTCGCAAGGAGATCATCATCGTCAACGGCGTGCACTACTTCTGCCACGAGCTGGAGGACGTGGTGGCCTCCGTGGCGGGGGTGCGCTCCGGGCACGTCGCGGCCTTCGGGGTGCCGGACGAACGCACCGGCACCGAGCAGCTGGTGATCGCCTACGTCCAGAGCGACCCGGACGCGCCCTCGGCGCCGGTCGCCGCCGAGGTGCGGCAGCTGCTGGCGGCCCGCCGGCAGCCGGCCCCCGCCCTGGTGCTGCCCGTCCCGGCGGCCGACTTCCCGCGCACCACCAGCGGCAAGATCCAGCGCACCGCGCTGCGCGGGAGGCTGCTGGACGGCGAACTCGACGACCACATCGTCGCGTTGGACCTGGCCGAGGCCAACTCCCGGACGCTGCCGGACTGCGTGCGGCAGCTCGGCTGGGAGGCCCGCCCGGTGGCGGCGTCCCCTGCCTCTTCGGCGGCCTCTCTGGCCGAGGAAACGATCCTGCTGCTCGGCCCGTCCGGCCCCGGCACCCTCACCGAGGCCCTGTCCGCCGCCCTGCCGAACGCCCTGGTGGTGGACCACCCACCGACCGCCGACCCCGAGGACTGGCTGCGGGCCCTCGGCGACCGGACCGCCGACCGGCTGGTCTACCTGTGGAGCGCGACGGCCGACACCTCCGACCAGGCGCCGGACGAGGCGCTGCTCGCCCTGCTACGGGCGCTGCCGACGCGGGTCCCGGTCCGCGAACTGGTCTCCGTCAGCGCCGGGCTGCACGCCGTGCTCCCCGGTGAACTCCCAATCCCCCGAAGCGCGTTGACCGCCGCACTGACCGCCGGCGCACGGGCCGAGCAGCTGGTGCCCGCCGCCCGGCACCTCGACCTGCCGGGCGGGGCGCCGGTCGCGGAGCAGGCCGCCGCGCTGCTCGCCCTGCTCGCCGACCCCCGCCCCGAGCCCGAGTCCGCCTGGCGCGCCGGCCGCCCCTGGGCCCCCCGGCTGGCACCGGCCGAGGCCGCCCCCGAACCGGCCGGGGACGGCTGCTCACTGCTCACCCCCGGCGCCCGCTACCTCGTCACCGGCGGCCTCGGTGGGATCGCCGCCGAGCTGCTGCCCGGGCTGCTGCGCGAGTACGGCTCCCGGCTGCTGATCGTCGGCCGCAGCGACCTGGACGCCCCGACCGCCGAGGCGGCCGAACGCCGGGCCGCGCTGCGCCGACTGGCCGCCCAGGGTGGTCAGGTCACCTACCGCCAGGCCGATGTGACGAACCGTCAGCAACTGGCGGAGGTGCTCGCCGAGGCCGAGCGGGAGTGGCAGGCACCGCTGGACGGCGTGCTCCACCTGGCCGGCGGCTACCGGCTCACGCTCCTCGCCGACACCGGCACCGAGGACTGGCGCGAGGCAGTCCGGACCAAGGCCGAGGGCACCGACCACCTCATCGAGCTGGTCCGGCAGCGCCCCGGCGCCCAGTTCGTCGCCTTCTCCTCGATGATCGGCCTCCAGGAGGCGGTCGGCTCCACCGGGTACGCCGCCGCCAACCGCTACCTGGAGAGCACCGTCGAGCGGCTGCGCCGGGAGACCGGCACCCCGGCCTGGACGATCTCCTGGGGCCTGTGGAGCGGGGTCGGCATGAACCGCGACACCGAGAACGAGCAGGCCGCCGCCGGCCGGGGCATCGCCGTGCTGAGCGCCGCGCACGGCCGCCGGCTGGCCGCCCTGCTGCTGGCCGGCGCCCCGGGCCACCGGTACGCCGGTCCGGACCCGAGCTCCCCCGCCGCCCGGCGCCGCCTGCTCGCCACCGCGCCCCGCCCGGTGGCCGCCGCCGCGCCGACGCCGGTCACCGCCGAGCCGGCCGCCCGGCCCGCCACGGCACCCGGCCCCGGGCACACCGCCCCGTCCGGGCTGCGCCGACTGGTCCTGGACGCCTTCGAGTCCGTCCTCGACACCCCGCTGGACCCGGGCCGCCCGCTCGCCGAACTCGGCATCGGATCCCTCCAGTTGATGCGGGTGCACGGCGCGCTCAGCGCCGCGCTGCCCACGCCCCCGGCGCCCACCGAGCTGTTCCGCCACCCCACCGTGGACGCCCTGATCGCCCACCTGTCCGCCGAGCCGGCCACGCCCACCACCGCGGCCGCCGCCCCCGTCGCCGGGCCGGGCGACGACCGCCGGGTGGCGATCGTCGGCCTGGCGATGCGCCTGCCGGGCGCCGACACCCCCGAGCAGTACTGGCGGAACATCGTCGAGGGCGTCCGGAGCACCACCCGGTTCACCGAGGAGGAGCTGGCGGCGGCCGGACTGCGCCCGGAGGAGTACCGCCACCCCGACTTCGTCCCGGTCACCGGCGCGCTCACCGGCACCGACGAGTTCGACGCCGAGGCCTTCGGCATCAGCGGCACCGAGGCGGCCCTGATGGACCCGCAGCAGCGCCTGCTGCTGGAGATCTGCCGCCAGGCCCTGGAGGACGGCGGCTACGACGCGCCGGACCCGGAGCGCCGGGTCGGGGTCTTCGCCGGCACCGGGATGACCCTCTACGCGCTGCGCACCTACTACCAGCACACCCTGGCCACCACCGCCGACCCGTCCGAGCCGGTCGCCGCCCTGCAGACCGCGATCGGCAACCAGGCCGACTTCGCCGCCACCCGGGTCGCCTACCGGCTGGGCCTCACCGGCCCGGCGATCGGCGTGCAGACGGCCTGCTCCACCTCGCTGGTCGCGGTGCACCTGGCCGTCCAGTCGCTGCTCTCCGGTGACTGCGAACTGGCCCTGGCCGGGGCCGCCGCCCTGCACATCCCGCAGGCGGCCGGCTACCGCTACGAGGAGGGGTCGATCCTCTCCCCCGACGGCGCCTGCCGGGCCTTCGACGCCGACGCGGGCGGCACCGTCGGCGGCAACGGCGTCGCCGCCGTGCTGCTCAAGCGCCTCGACCGGGCGCTGGCCGACGGCGACACCGTGCACGGGGTGATCCTCGGCTCGGCCGTCAACAACGACGGCGGCCGGAAGGTCGGCTACACCGCGCCCAGCGTCGACGGGCAGGCGGCCGTGGTCGGCCGGGCCCTGGACCTGGCGGGCGTGCCGGCCGACAGCATCGGCTACATCGAGGCCCACGGCACCGGCACCCCGCTCGGCGACCCGATCGAGTTCCGGGCACTGGCCCAGGCGTTCCGCGCCCGCACCGAGGCCGCCGGGTTCTGCTCGCTCGGCTCGGTCAAGCCCAACATCGGCCACCTGGACACCTGCGCCGGGATGGCGGGCCTGATCAAGGCCCTGCTGGTGCTGCGGCACGGCACCATCCCCCCGCTGGTGAACTTCACCAGCCCCAACCCCGCGCTGGAACTGGCCGACAGCCCGTTCCGGCTCGCCGCCGAGCGCCGCGACTGGCCGGACGGCCCCACCCCGCGCCGGGCCGGCGTCAGCGCGCTGGGCGTCGGCGGCACCAACGCCCACCTCGTGCTGGAGCAGGCGCCCGCGGCCCCGGCCGTCGAACCGCGACCGGCGCCGACCGTGCTGCCGCTGTCCGCCCGCACCGCCCAGGGCCTGACCGAACTGGCCGGGCTGCTCCGCGACCGGCTGGACGCCGAACCCGCCCTCGCGCCCGGCGACCTGCCGCTCACCCTCGGCGCCGGTCGGCGCGCGCTGCGCCACCGGCTGGCCGTCACCGGCCCCGACCCGGCCGCCCTGCGCAAGGGCCTGGACGCCTTCCTGGCGGGCCGGACCACCGCCGGCGCGGCCCACCGCGAGGTGGGGCGCGGCGAGGTCCTGCCGGTGCTGCTCTTCACCGGCCAGGGCGCCCAGTACCGGGGCATGGCCGCCGAGCTGTACCGGGCCTTCCCGGCCTTCCGCGCCGTCCTGGACGAGTGCGACCGGCTGCACCGCGAGAACTGGGGCGAGCCGCTGCTGCCGCTGCTGCTCGACCCCGCGCCGCAGGGCACCGAGGACAGCTGGACCACCGAGGCGGCGCAGCCCGCGCTGTTCGCCCTCCAGGCGGCCTACCTGCGGCTCTGGCAGGAGCTCGGGCTCCGTCCCGCCGCCGTCGCCGGGCACAGCGCCGGGGAGTACGCGGCCTTCCACGCGGCCGGCGCGCTCGACCTGGCCGACGGGATGTTCCTGACCGCGCTGCGCGGCCGGCTGATGCACCGGCTGACCGAACCGGGCGCCATGACGGTGGTCTCGGCCGGCCTGGACCGGCTGGCCGGGCTCGGCGACTGGCTGCCCGGCGTGGACCTGGCCGTGGTCAACGGCCGGGGCCAGTGCGTGCTGGCCGGACCGCCCCGCGAGATCGCCGCCGCCGAGGCCGTGCTGGCCGCCGACGGGGTGACCACCGAACGGCTGGCCAGCGACCGGGCGTTCCACTCCCGCCTGCTCGACCCGATGCTCGACCCCTTCCGCGACCAGCTGGCCCGGCTGCGCCTGCGGCCGCTGGCCGTGCCGCTGGTCAGCAACCTCGGCGGCGAGGTGCTGGCCCCCGGGACCGTCCCGACGCCCGAGTACTTCCTCCGGCAGACCCGGGAGACCGCCCGGTTCGACCAGGTCCTCGCCGCACTGGACGGGCAGGGCCACGAGCTCTTCCTGGAGATCGGCCCGCACCCGACGCTGACCGGCATGGGCCGCCGGGAGCTGCCGGAGCGCCACTTCGTCGCCGGCGGCCGGCGCGGCGCCTCCCCGGAGCAGCAGTTCGACGCCGCCGCGGCCGCGCTCTGGTCGTACGGCGTCCCGCTCGACTGGGCCGGCTTCGCCGCCGCCCGGGACTGGCCGGACGGACCGGCCCGCCGCGTCCCGCTGCCCACCACCGTCTTCCAACGCCGCCGCCACTGGTTCACCGCCCCCGACCGGCCGACCACCGAGGACCCCGCCATGCGCCAGGACCCACCCCAGCAGACCGCTCCGGCCGCTGAACCGGCCGCCGCACTCGCCGCCTCACCTGCTGCTACACCCGCTGCTTCACCGACGCCGAGCCCCGAGGAGCTGGCCGGGCAGGCCGTGCTGCGGGAGGTCGTCGAGCAGACGGCCCGCCAGCTCGGCTACGACGAGGCCTCGGTCGGCACGGACGAGCCCTTCTTCGACCTGGGCGCCGACTCGCTGTCGATGATCAACATGATCCGGGACCTGGAGCGCGCGTTCCGGGTGCGGGTGTCGATGCGCGAGCTGTTCGAGGACGCCGACACCCCGGCCCGGCTGGCCGGGCTGATCGCCTCCCGGCTGGAGCCGGCCGTGCTGGCCACGCTGCTGCCGGCCGCCGAGCCGGAGCCCGTGGCGGTGCCCGAGCCGGTGGCAGCGCCGGTGGCGGCTCCCGCCCCGGTCGTCCAGGCCGCCCCGGCCCCGGCCGTTCAGGCCCCGGTTGTACAAGCACCGGCCGCCCAGGCGCCGCTCGTCCAGGCCCCGGCTCCGCAGCCCGTACCCGCCGCGCCCGCACCCATGCCCGCCGCCCCGCAGGCCCCCGCCGCACTGCCCCCGGTCACCGACGGCACCGGCCTGATCGAGCGCCAGCTCGCGCTGCTCGGCCAGTTCTCCGACCTGATGCGCGACCAGCTCGGCCTGCTGGCCGGCGGCGCGCCCGCGCTCCCCCCGGCGCCCGTGCCCGCGGCCCTGCCCCCGGCCGCCGTACCGGCCGCCGCGCAGGTCCCGACGCCCGCCGCCGCATCCACTGCCGTCGCTCCCGCCGCCGAGGCACCCGCCACCGAGAGCCCGGCCCCGGCCGCCGCGCAGGTGCACGGCCCCCGGGTGACGGTCTCCCGCGAGTCCGGCATGGCCGCCGGCGGCCTGACCGACCAGCAGCGCGCCCACGTGGACGAGCTGGTCGCCCGCTTCACCGCCCGCACCACCGCCTCCAAGGCGATCACCCGCCGCCACCGCCGCACCCTGGCGGACAGCCGCGCCGTGGTCGGCTTCCGCTCCGGCACCAAGGAGATGCTCTACCCGCTGGCCGCCCGCCGGGCCCGGGGCTCCCGGCTGGAGGACGTCGACGGCAACCCGTACGTCGACATCACCATGGGCTTCGGCGTCCTGCTCTTCGGCCACGACCCGGAGTTCGTCTCCGAGGCCGTCCGCGAGCACCTGTCCTCGGGCCTGCGGCTGGGCCCGCGCGGCCCGGAGACCGGCGAGGCCGCCGAGCTGCTGGCCGAGCTGACCGGCACCGAGCGGGTCGCCTTCGCCAACTCCGGCACCGAGGCGAACGCCGGGGCGATCCGGCTGGCCCGCGCGCACACCGGCCGGGACAAGATCGTCATGTTCGAGGGCTCCTACCACGGCCACTCCGACCAGACCCTGGGCCGGACGCTGGGCCGCGGTGCCGACCGGGAGACCGTCCCGGTGTCCATCGGCATCCCGGGCAGCGCGGTCGCCGACCTGCTGGTGCTGCGGTACGGCGACCCGGAGAGCCTCAAGGTCATCGAGGAGCACGGCGACCGGATCGCCGCCGTCCTGGTCGAGCCGGTGCAGAGCCGCCACCCCGGCCGCCAGCCCGTCGACTTCGTCCGCTCGCTGCGCGAACTGACCACCCGGCTCGGCATCGTGCTGGTCTTCGACCAGATGCTCACCGGCTTCCGCCCGCACCTGCGCGGCGCCGAGGGCTTCTGGGGCGTCACCCCGGACATGTCCACCTACGGCAAGGTGCTGGGCGGCGGCTACCCGATCGGCGCGATCGCCGGACGGGCCGACATCATGGACGGGATCGACGGCGGCCACTGGGACTACGGGGACGACAGCTACCCGCCCAAGGACACCACCTTCTTCGGCGGCACCTACATCCAGCACCCGCTGGCGATGACCGCCGCGGGCGCGGTGCTGCGCCACCTCAAGGAGGCCGGCCCCGGCCTCCAGGAGCGGCTGAACGCCCGCACCGACGAGCTGGCCACCACCCTGAACACCTTCTTCGAGGAGGAGGAGTTCCCGCTGCGGCTGGCCCACTTCGGCTCGCTCTTCCGGTTCGAGCCCCGGGCCGACATGGAGCTGCTCTTCCCGCACCTGCTGACCCGCGGGGTCTACGTGTGGGAGTGGCGCAACTTCTTCCTCTCCACCGCCCACACCGACGGCGACCTGGAGTTCGTGGCCGACGCGGTCCGCGAGTCGCTGCGCGACCTGCGGCGCGGCGGCTTCTTCCCGGCCTCGCCCGGCGTCCGCCTGCCGGCCCCGCGGCCGGCCGCCGAACTCCCGGCGCCCGCCGCGACCGTGCCCGCCGAGACGGTGGGCGGCGCCCCCGCCCCGGCCCTCCCGTACGAGCCGGTCAGCGACCCGCAGCGGCCGGTGGACTTCAGCCTCTACTTCTTCGGCGACTACCCGCTGGACTCCCCGGACGACGAGAAGTACCGCATCGTCCTGGAGAGCGCCCGCTTCGCCGACCGGCACGACTTCCACTCCGTCTGGCTGCCGGAGCGCCACTTCCACTCCTTCGGCGGCATCTTCCCCAACCCGTCGGTGCTGGCCGCCGCCCTGGCCCGGGAGACCAACCGGATCCGGCTGAACGCGGGCTGCGCCGTGCTGCCGCTGCACCACCCGGTGCGGGTGGCCGAGGAGTGGTCGGTGGTCGACAACCTGTCCGGCGGCCGGGTCGGCCTGGGGTGCGCGAGCGGCTGGCACCCCAACGACTTCCTGTTCTTCCCCGAGCGCTACGGCAGCCACAAGGAGCTGATGCACCGGCAGATCGACACCGTCCGGTCGCTGTGGCGCGGCGAGCCGTACCAGGGCCGCAACGGCAACGGTGAGCCGATCGAGGTGACCCTCCACCCGCGCCCGCTGCAGGACCTGCCGCCGATGTTCACCGCGATCGTCGGCAACCCGGACAGCTTCCGCGAGGCGGCCCGGCACGACCTCGGCGTCATCACCAACCTGATGACCCAGGACGTCGCCCAGCTGGCCGAGAACATCGCCGTCTACCGGCGCACCCGCGCCGAGCACGGCCTCGACCCCGAGGCCGGCCGGGTGGTCGTGCTGGTGCACACCTACCTGGGCACCGACCTGGCGACCGCGCGCGAGCAGGCCTACCGGCCGTTCTGCCACTACCTGCGCTCCTCACTCTCGCTGTTCGGGCAGATGGCCAACAGCCTGGGCCTGACCCTGGACTTCGCGAACGCCCGCGAGGAGGACCTGGAGTACGTGCTGGAGCGCGCGTACGAGCGGTACTGCGCCTCCCGCGCGCTGATCGGCACGCCGGAGAGCGTCCAGGGGGTGCTGTCCGAGCTGCGGGCGGCCGGCGCCGACGAGATCGCCGCCTTCGTGGACTTCGGGCTCTCCCCCGAACTGGTGGCGACCGGGCTGCCGCAGCTCGACGTCCTGCGCCGGGACACCCTGCGCGGCGCCCAACTGTCGTACGCCCAGCAGCGGATGTGGTTCCTGCACCGGATGCTGCCCGACGGCGGCCAGTACAACGAGGTCAAGGCGATCGCCCTGGACGGCCCGCTCGACCCCCAGGCACTGGACACCGCGCTGCGCCGGCTGGTCGAACGCCACGTGGCGCTGCGCACCGTCTTCCGGGAGCAGGACGGCGAACCGTTCCAGCAGGTGCTGGCGCCGCCCGCCGGCCCGGTCCTTCAGCGGATCACGGCCGACCCGGCCGCCGAGGACGCCGTCGCCGACCTGGTCGCCGCCGAGGGCGCGCACCGCTTCGACCTGGCCGAGGGCCCGCTGTTCCGGGCCCTGCTGCTGGAGCAGGCGGCCGAGCGGCACGTGCTGGTCCTGTCGATGCACCACATCGTGATCGACACCCTGTCCACCGTGGTGATCACCCGCGAGCTGGGCGAGCTGTACCTGGCCGCCCAGGAGGGCCGGGCCGCCCACCTGCCGGTACTGACCACCGGTCCGGCCGCCGAGGCCGCCCGGGAGCGGGCCCGGGTCGCCGAGGGCGAGTACGACGAGAGCCTCGCCCACTGGCGCAAGGTGTTCGGCGGCGGCGACCTGCCGGTGCTGGCCCTGCCCACCGACCGGCCGCGCCCCGCGGTGCCGGACGGTCGCGGCCGCTCCTTCGTCCACCACCTGCCCGCCGAACTCTCCGACGGCCTGCGGGAGTTGGCCCGTTCCAAGCGCTCGACCCTGTTCATGGTGCTGCTGACCGGCTTCGCCGGCGTCCTGCAGCGCTACGCCGGCCAGGACGAGATCGTGCTGGGCACCCCGGTGGCCAACCGGGCCGAGGGCACCGAGGACCTGGTCGGGTTCTTCGTCAACACGCTGGCGCTGCGCCTGGACCTGTCCGGCGAGCCGGCCTTCGCCGAGGCGCTGGGCCGGGTCCGCTCCACCGCGCTGGACGCCTACGAGCACCAGCAGCTGCCCTTCGAGGTGCTGGTGCAGGAGCTGAACCCGCAGCGCGACACCAGCCGCAACCCGCTGTTCCAGGTCATGGTCGAGTTCGAGAACCACATGGTCTTCGAGCTGGACCTGCCCGGGGTGACGGCCCGACCGCTGGACCACGTCGCCGACCGCGCCGCCTTCGACCTGACGCTCTTCCTGACCAGCCTGCCCGACGGCATCCGCTGCCACGTGGAGTACGCCGACACCCTGTTCGACCGGGCCACCGTCGACCGGCTGCTCGGCGCCTTCGAGCGGCTGCTCACGGCCGCCGTCGCCGACCCGGAGCGCCCGCTCGCCGAACTGGCCGTGGCGCCCGCCGACACCGCCCTGGAGTGCGGGCCGGCCGCCGCCCAGGACCCCGAGCACCCGCTGGCCACCATCTCCGCGACCGCGGCCGAGCGGCCCGAACAGACCGCGGTGGTCGCCGCCGACGGCAGCGAGACGGACTACCGGACGCTGCTGGCCCGCTCCGAGGACCTGGCCGGCCGGCTGCTCGCGGCCGGCGTCCGCGAGGGCAGCCGGGTGGGCGTGCTGCTCCCCCGCTCGCTGGACCTGGTGGCCGGGCTGCTCGCCATCCTGCGCCTCGGCGCCGTCCACGTCCCGGTCGACGTCCTGCAGGGCCCCGAGCGCTGCCGGCTGATCGTCCAGGACAGCGCACCGGTCGTCCTGCTCACCACCACGGACGACGCCCCGAAGGAGCTCGGCCTGACCGTGCCGACGGTGCTCACCGGCACCGCCCCGGCCGACGCCGCCCCCGCCGCGCTGCCCCCGCTGCCCGCCCCCTCGGCGCAGGCGCCCGCGTACCTGCTGTACACCTCCGGGTCCACCGGCCGCCCCAAGGGCGTGCTGATGCACTCGCTGGCCCTGGCCCACTTCGTGGCCTGGAACGTCGCCGACCACCCCGCGGCCCGCACCCTCCAGTACGCCTCCTGCGGGTTCGACGTCAGCGTCCAGGAGATCCTCACCACGCTGGCCGGCGGCGGCACCCTGCTGCTGATCGAAGAGGAGACCCGCTACGACGTGACGGCGCTGGCCGCCGTCGTCCGGGCCACCCGGGCCGAACGGGTCCACCTGCCGTACACCCCGCTGGCCGCACTGGCCGACGCGCTCGGCGAGGAGCCGGTGCCGCACCTGCGGGAGCTGATCTCAGGCGGCGAGCAGGTGCTGCTCACCCCCGGGCTGCGGGCCTTCCTGGGCCGCAACCCCGGCTGCCGGCTGGTCAACCACTACGGCCCGACCGAGACCCACGCGCTGACGGCCGGTGAGATCGAACCGGACGGCCCGGAGTACGCGTCGATCGGCCGCCCGACCCCGGGCAGCCGGATCGTGCTGCTCGACGCCTCCGGACGCCGGGTGCCGCCCGGCGCGGTCGGCGAGATCCACGCCCTCGGCGTCCAGGTCGGCATCGGCTACATCGGCCGCGACGAGGAGAGCGCCGCCGTCTTCACCGACACCCCCGACGGCCGAAGCTACCGCACCGGCGACCTCGGCCGCTGGCGCCCGGACGGCCGCCTGGAGTACCTCGGCCGGGCCGACCGCCAGGTCAAGGTGCGCGGCTACCGGGTCGAGCCGGGCGAGATCGAGACCGTGCTGCTGGGCCTGCCCGGCGTGCACGCCGCCGCCGTGACGGCACGCCGCACCCCGGCGGGCACCGTGCTCGCCGGGTACGTCGGATGCGCGGCCGCCGACCTGCCCGGGATCGCCGACCGCCTGGCCGACCTGCTGCCCGACTACATGGTCCCGAGCCTCTGGGCCACCGTCGACACCCTGCCGTTCACCCCGCACGGCAAGCTGGACACCGCCGCCCTGCCCGAGCCGCGCCCGCTCGGCGCGGACGAGCCGCAGGCCGCCCCGGCCACCGGGCTGGAGCGCACGCTGCAGCAGCTCTGGGAGGAGGAGCTCGGCCGCCCCGCCGGGGTGGAGACCTCCTTCTTCGACCTCGGCGGGCACTCCCTGGCCGCCACCCGGCTGCTGAACCGGGTCCGCGAGGAGACCGGCGTGCGGATCGGCGTCCTGGACTTCTTCCGCCGCCCGACCATCCGCGCGATGGCCGCCCACCAGCCGGCCGCCGAGCAGGCCCCGGCCCCGGCCTTCGAGGAGGGCACCCTGTGAGCACACCGGACATGAGCACGGCGGAGGAGACGGACGAAGGGTGGGCGCGGCTCCTCAAGCTGCTCGACGAGCGCGAGATCGTGCTGCGCACCACCGGTGAGAAGCTCGGCTACCTGGCCCCCGCGGGGGCGATGGACGAGGAGGTCACCGGCCTCGTCCGGGCCCACCGCGACCGGCTGCTGACCACCCTCACCGGCGATGGGGCGGCGCTGTCCGCCGCCCCCGCCGGGGTGACCCAGTGGCGGCTGCGCAAGGCCCACCGCGCGGCGGCCGATCCGGCGGTGTGGAACATCACCCACCGGATCACCCTGCGCGGGCCGCTGGAGCCCGAGCGGCTGGCCGCCGCGCTGACGGCGGTGACCGAGCGGCACGAGAGCCTGCGGACCCGGTTCCTGGAGACCGAGCTCGGGGGGCTCCAGCAGGTGCTCCCGAACACCCCGCTGGACGTCCCGGTCGACGACCTGCGCGGGCTCGCGCCCGCCGAACGGGACGCGGCCCTCGCCGCGGCCCTGGAGGCCGAGGTCGCCCGCCCGTTCGACCTGACCGCGCCCCCGCTGCTGCGCGCCCGGCTGCTGCGCCCGGCGGCGGAGGAGTGGGTGCTGCTGCTGACCATCCACCACATCGCGGTGGACGGCTGGTCGCTGGCCACCGTCCTGGCCGACCTGAGCGCGCTCTACCGTACGGGCGGGCCGCTGCCCGGGGAGGCCGGCCGGATGACCGACCACGCCTGCTGGGAGCGGACGGTGGTCAACCGGGCCTCCATGGCGGCGGCCGCCGACCACTGGGCCGAGGTCCTCGGCGGCGCCTCGCTCGCGGCGGACCTGCCCACCGACCGGCCGCGTCCCGAGCAGCGCTCCGGGCTCGGCGAGACGGCCGAGTTCCGGGTCCCGGCGGCGGTGGCCGAGGCGGTCGGGCGCTACGCCGCCGCCCGTTCCACCACCGCCTCGGCCGTCGTCGTCGCCGCCTTCGCCCGGCTGCTCGGCTCGCTCAGCGGCGCGTCGGAGACGCTGATCCTGCTCTCCAACGCCAACCGCAGGCGGCCGGCCGACGAACGGGTGGTCGGCCTGCTCACCAGCAGCATGCCGATCCTGGTGCCCACCCGGAGCGAGAGCGGCTTCGGGGCCCTGGTGGACCACGCCGCCGAGGCGATCGCCTCCGCCCTCGACCACTCCCTGATGCCGTTCGGCCTGCTGGTCGAACCGCTGCGGGAGCGCGGCGTCCCCATGCCCGTCGGCTACCCGCAGGTCGTGCTCGCCGTCCAGAGCACCCCGCCGATCGGCCTCGACCTCCCCGGCCTGACCGCCGAGATCGAGGACATCCCCGGCCACTCCGCCCGCGCCGACTGCGCGTTCTCGCTCACCCCGGACGCCGACGGCTACCTCGGGCAGGTCGAGTACGACGCCGACCTGTTCGACCCGGGCACCGTCCGGGGCTGGCTGGACGCCCTGGTCGCGGACCTGGCCCGGCAGTTGGAGGTCCCGCTCGGGTGACCCGACGGGCCCGGAGGCCCCGGTGGGCGGCGTACCGCCCACCGGGGCCTCCGGGCGTTCGGGGAATGCCAGTCAGCACCCCGGGTTCAGCGGCCAGTACGGCCCGTCGGGCCGGTCGAGCCACACCCGCTGCCCGCTGCTGGTGATGCTGAACCCGTAACGCTCGCGGGCCGGGCGGCCGTTCGCGGCGTACAGGCGGTGGGCTGCTTCGAGCTCGGACCATAGGAGGCGCGGCCCGGCCTCGGCCACGGAGCCGTCGGGCCGCAGCTCTGCGATCGATCCCGCGCCGTCCCACAGGCAGGCGCCGACCGGCCGCCCGTCGTTCAGGTCGTAGTTCCATCCGAGCGGGCCGAGGGCGATGCTCACCAGGAACCGGAAGTGCTCGTCCACGACGACGTCGGGGCCGAGTTCCGACGGGCGTGCGCCGACAGCGGGCAGGGCCGGGCGGCGGATGACGCCGCTGCCCCCGACCGTGCGCAACGGAATGAAGTAGGCGCCGGTCGGCAGGAACCGGCCGCCGGCCTCGGTGGCACCGCTCTTCTCCGCGCGGACGACGCCCGCGCCGAGCGGAGCGACGATCACACCGCCCCCCGCGAGCGCCTGCAGCCACGTCGTCGGAATGTGGTCGAGCCCGCAGGTGGCGATGATCGCGCCGAACGGGCCACCCGCATCGGTGAGGGTGGCCCCGTCGGCGGTGACCACGGTCGGCCGATAGGGCGTCGAGTCGAGCCGGCGCCGGGCCTCGGCCGTCACGTCCGGGTCGACGTCGACGGTCACGACCCGATCGGAGCCGTAGCGGTGGGCGAGCAGTGCGGCGTTGTAACCGGTGCCGGTACCGATCTCCTTCACCGGGCCGTCGACATCGTCGCCGAGCGCCTGCAGCATCGCGGCCATCAGCGACGGTTGTGTGGACGACGACGCGGCGTTCCCGCCGATCAGGTGGGTGACGAGGGGCCGGTTCGCGTAGACGGCCCGCAGCCACCCGGCGGCGTGGTCGGGGTCGTCGCCGGCAATCCGCTGCTGCCGGCCGTCAGGGCCCTGCCGGTAGAAGTACGGCACGAACAAGTGGCGGGGGACGTCGCGGAACGCGCGCTGCCACGCGGGGTCGGCCAGGGAGCCGTCGGCGGTGAGCGCGTCGACCAGTGCGGCACGCAGGGCGTCGGCAGTCGGCTCGGCGGTGGTGGTGGTCACAGAGTGCCCTTCTGGAGCAGGTCGGCCAAGGCGGTGGTGATGGCATCGCGGGTGCAGTCGATCCACGCCCACTGCCCACCCGGATTCACGTCGACCAGCCAGTGCGTTCCGACCTGGTCCACGATCAGGTCGACGGCGGCATAGACGAGTCCGAGGCGCCACAGCATGTCCAGGATGCCCGTCCGGATGGGCACGGGGAGGCAGATCGGGGAGTATGCGAGGCGCTTGGAGTCGGTGCGCCAGTCGAGCCGCCCGGGGCCGTCCGGGGCGTCGATCCTGACGGGGAACAGTCGGCCGGCCACGCAGGTCACGCGGACTTCGTAAGCCTTGTCGGTGATCTCCTGCTGGTACAGGTGCGCGGTGAGGGCCACCCGCGGGTCGTCCCACCGGTCGGCGGGAACGCGGGTGGTGTAGATCTGCCCGCGCTGCCCGTTCTCGGTGTGGACAATCCCGCCGAGCACCTTCGTGACGATCCGGCCCCGGCACCGGTCCGCGAAGTCCCGCACCGCGCCGGGGTCATTGGTCACCAAGGTCGCCGGGACCTGCAGGCCGGACTCCGCGGCGGCGGTGAGCTGTGCGGGCTTCGTACAGTCGGCGTTGCGCTCGGGACGGTTGACCCACAACACCTGCGGCAGGGAGCCGAGGACGCCGACGAACCCGCGCTTCGCCTGCCCTGCGGCGAACCGCTGTTCCGGGCCGGACATGCTGTCGGGAAACCGGAACGTGGTGGGCTTGCGCCACCACACGGAGGTGAGCTCGGACAGGTCGATCCCTCGCAGGGGCCCGACGACGGCGCCGCCCCACGCGCCGTCGGGCCGCAGCTCGGCACGCATGGTGATGCGCTGCGGGAAGTCCGCCACATCGGTGCGCCAGAACGGAACGCCTCGGGCGTTGAGCTCACGCAGGACGTAGTCGGCGGTGGGGTCGAGATCGTGGGTGATGACGAGCACGCGGGGCGGGACGCCCCGCGTGCTCCCGGTGCCGTGGGTCATCAGTCGTCGTTCTGGTCGAAGTCGACGCTGATCACGGTCTGGCCGTCGCTCTCGGTCTGGCACCCCGACCCTTCCATGGTCGGCATGTCCAGGGCCACGCGACCGTCGATCAGGGACAGCTGCGTGTGCGGGTCGACGGTGACGTGGGGCAGCGGCATGACGGTCACGGGGTTGGTGACGGCGTCGAGCCCGAACGGTCGGGTGGCGAGCGGGCCGGACGGCTCGGTGTCGATGCCCATGTTCAGGGTGGGCAGTCGGTCGGTCAGGACGGACATGGTGGCGCTCCCTCGTTCTCGTTCGGACCGGTCCTCCCAGGGGGCGAGGATCGGTGGTGGTGCCGACGGCCGCACACGGGACGCCTGTCCGTGGACCGGGCTCCCCTCCCTGCGGACAACATCCGCACTGCTCTGAGTGACGCAACGAAATCGTACGGTGACGACTCGTGGGTGAGGGGGACACCCTGTCCCCCTCACCCACCGTGTACCGGCGTTCACCCGCAGCGGAGCCTGGTGCCCCAACTGCCCGCCGCCCTACCGTGGAACGGCTGTCGCCACCGGGTGTTCGTCCGGTTGAGGCAATTTCCCGGTGGCGGCGCCCAGCCGAGGAGATGCACATGTCCGATCTGCCCGAGGAACTCACCCCCGGTGAGCGCATCCGCATCATGCGCGAGCGTCGCGGGATGACGCGCCCCGTGCCCGCCGGCCTGGTCGGCCGCAGCACTGATTGGCTCAAGAAGATCGAGAGCGGAGAACGCGCGATCAGCAGTCACGCGATACTGCTCAAACTTGCGTTCGCACTCGACGTGACCGATCTGTCAGTGCTGACCGGACCGGCCGGGGCCGCGCAGCCGGTCAGCACCGGCCGGCTGTTCCACCCCGCGTCGACAGCCATCTGGTCGACCCTCCTCGAACGCGGAACCCGGCCGCCGGCACCGGTCCCGGCGGGGATGACCTCCGCGACCTACGCCGCCGATGTCGACGCCGGGTGGCGCCTGTGGCACCAGGCGGCGAACAACCGGACCGCCGTCGGGAACATCGCCCCGGACCTGATCCGGCACGGGGAGGCGCTGGCCCGCTCGGCCGGCGGCGACGACCGCCGCACCGCACTGGTGGGGCTCGCCTCCGCGTACCGGCTCGCGCAGCAGGTGATTGCGTACATCGGCCCGGCAGAGGCCGTGTGGATGCTCGGCGACCGTGCCATGGCAGCCGCCGCCGACGCCGACGACCCGGCCGCCATGGGCGCCGCCGCATGGAACCTCGCGAACACCATGCGCGCCGTCGGTGAGCACGAAGGCGCCATGCTGATGGTGACCACGGCAGCCGACCGGCTGCGCCCGCACCTCGCCGACGGACCGCAGCACTGGCGGGGCCTGTACGGGGCGCTGCACCTGCACGCGGCGATCACCGAGGCGCGGGACGGCCGGGACGGGATGGCGTGGAACCACTGGGACACGGCCGACAAGGTCGCGAAGTCACTGCCGGCCGGGTACACCGAGCTGTCGACGGTGTTCGGGCGGGCGAACGTCGACCTTCACGCGGTCAGCATCTCCACCGAGCTGCGGAGCTCAGGCAAGGCACTGTCGCTGGCGGACGAGATCGACCCGGACTCGATCCCGTCGACGGAGCGCCGAACCAGGCTGTGGGTGGATGCGGCCCGGTCGCACATGCATCGGGGCGACCGGACCGCCGCGCTGCACGTGATGGGGATCGCGCTGCGGATCAGCCCGGAGACGGTCCGGTTCACACCCCAGGCTCGTTCGGTCGCGGCCGAGTTGTGGCGGAAGTCGCCGCGCGCGATGCGAGCGGAGACGTTGGAGCTCGCCGAGGCGGTGGGGATCACGACCGGCGTGTGACCCGAGGCGCAGCCCCAACCCCGGAAGGTGACAACCGACCCCATCGCGCAGGGAGATCGGATAGCCAACTGGAAGAGATCTGGAACTTCCGGTTCGACGAGCAGACTTGAGCAAGGGGATCCAGTCGCGATGATCGAGGCGAACACGCGACGAGGCCACAGGCGTCGGACCCGCGGCGAGCCGGTCGCGCGCACCGGGGCGCCGGATGAGGCCGTCGCCCTCCCAGAGGGCCTCGGCCCGACGACCTGAGGCGACGGACGCGGAGGACCGCTATCAGCACAACGGGCTTCCGCTGCATGGGAAGTCGGACCGGCCGACTTCCCATGCAGCGGGTGGGCTCCGTGGGCCACGCCGGCGTCAGGAGCGTCGGCGGCCGTTCCGGCGGGCGAGACGGAACACGGCGACACCGGCGCCCACGCAGAGCAGGGCGCTCATCAGCAGGGCCGGTGTGCCGCTCCCGGTCTCGGGGAGCTGGCCCCCACCGTGGCCGGGCACCGGACCGGGCGAGTGGTGGTGGCTCGGGCCGCCCGTGGGCGACGGGCCGTGGGACGCCGAGTGGCTCGGACCGGTCGTCGGGGACGCCGAGTGGGTGGGAGAAGCCGTCGGGGACGGCGAGTGGGTGGGAGAGGTAGTCGGGGACGGCGAGGGGGAGGGCGAGGAGGACGAGGACGAGGACGAGGACGGGGACGGCGAGGGGGAGGCGCAGGCGACCTCCTCGATCACGACCTCCCCGTTGCCGCTGCGCGCTCCGGTGGTGAAGGTCGCGGCGGCCGGGCCGAGGCTGGAGCCGCCGCCTCCCCCGCCGCCGTCGAGCGTGGTCGCCGTGGAGGAGCCGCCGGCGCCGCCCCCGTGGGCCCCGCCGCCGCCTCCGCCGCCGGCGCCCATGTGGGGGTCGCCGATGTTGACGGCCGCGTCGCCGCCCTTGGTGCCGGTGGCGCTGCCGCCCGCGAAGCCGTCGCGGTCGAACTCGGTTGTGGCGGTTCCACCCGCGCCACCCGCTCCCCCGCTTCCGCCGGACTTGCCGCCCTTGCCCGCCGCGCTCTGCCCGGTGTCGGCCCCGTCGGTTCCGGCCTGCCCGCCGGCGCCGCCGGACGCGGTTCCGTCGTTGGTGAAACTGCCGGCACCTCCGCCGCCGCCACCCGCGATGATCAGCGCGCTGCCACCCGTCGTCACGGTGGTGGCGCCTCCGCCGCCGGCACCGATGGCGCCGTTGCCGGGCCGGTGCTCCGTGTTGGAGGAGCCGCCCTGGCCGCCGCCGCCGTACCCGCCGTAGGCCAGGCTGCCGGGGACGGAGAGGTCTCCTCCGCTGCCCGCCTGCCCCACGTCGACGGTCAGCACCTGACCGCTCGTGACCTGGACCGTGGCTCGGACCTGACCGCCCTTCCCGCCGGGCGACCCGTAGACGGCGTCCCCTCCCGCACCGCCGGAGGCCCGCACCACCAGCTCGCAGATCCCTTCGGGGACGACGTACTGCTCGGGCGCGCCCTTGTAGTCGAACGTGTGGATTCCGGGGGCCGCAGACGCCTGGTGCGGGGCGCAGACGAGAAGGGCCGCCAGGGCGGCCGAGGCGGCGATTCCACCGGTTCCGTAGTGGATGTTTCTCATACAAACCTTGTAATCGAGCCGCGTTCCTCCCGAGGGACAACACACGGCGCCGTCCGGGTGAACCATGCGGGGCGGGAGCACGCCACCGTCGATTGGGAATCATCAACCCGTCCCGAGGGAACGGGAGTTGGCGGCCCCCACCGCTCGGTCCACCTGACCGGCCGTCGGCCCGGCCTCGCGATCCCGGAGGGGGTTTCCGGCCCCGGCAACCCGGTCGGCACCGCAAAACCCGTTGGATGCGACAGTCCCGCCGATGGTAAACATGTGACATGTTACAAGGCAGCCGCATCACCCTCCGGGCCCGTCACGACGCCGACCTCCCGGTCCTCCTGGCCGAGTTGTACGACGACGTGGCGACCCGCGCCCGGGCCGACACCCGGCCCTGGCGGCCCATCCCGCCCGGCTCGGCGGACTCCCCGTACGTCGTTCCCGGGCCGTCCGACGAGGCCGCCTGCTTCTCCGTGGTCGAGACGGCCTCCGGGGAGCTGGCCGGTGAGGCCCTGCTGTGGGGCATCGACGCCCACAACCGCAGCGCCCACCTGGGCCTCGCCCTGCTGCCGGGCCACCGGGGGCGCGGGCTCGCCCCGGACGTCCTGCGGGTGCTCTGCCACTACGCCTTCCCGGTGCTCGGCCTGCGCCGCCTCCAACTGGAGACCCTGGCGGACAACACCCCGATGCTCCGGGCCGCCGCCACGGCCGGCTTCACCGTCGAGGGGCGGCTGCGCCAAGCCGCCTGGGCGTACGGGGAGTTCGTGGACCAGCTGGTACTCGGGCTGCTGGCCGAGGAGTGGCAGGGGTGAGCGACGGCCCGTCCGGGCTGCGGCCCCTCCCCCACGGCTACACCAACCGCACCGCGGGCGATGGCACGGTCGTCGTGAAACGGTACGAGGGGCCGGACGCCGAGGAGCGGCGCCGGCGCGAGCACCGGCTGCTGACCCTGCTGCACGGGCTGCTGCCGGTTCCCCCGGTGCTCGGTACCGAGCCGGGCGCCATCACGCTCGGCCACCTTCCCGGAGTGCCCGCGCAGGACCTGCTGGACGCCGGGCACGGCGCGCAGGTCCTGGCCGCCTGCGGGCGGGTGCTGCGACGGCTCCAGGCTGTCGACCCCGGCGTGGCCGGCGACGGTCCGGCGCCCCCGGGTTCGGTGCTGGCGCACGGGGACTTCGGGCCCAACAACCTGCTGCTGGACCCGGCGACCTTCGCCGTCACCGGCCTGCTGGACTGGGAGTTCGCCCATCTCGGCGAGCCGGTGGAGGACCTGGCCTGGTGCGAGTGGATCGTCCGCATGCACCACCCGGCCCGGGCGGGCGCCCTGAACCACCTCTTCGACGCGTACGGGCAGCCGGTGCCGCCCTGGCCGCGGCGCCGGACCGCCATGCTCGCCCGGTGCGCCCGGCTGGAGGAGTTCTGCCGCCGGGGCGACCCGGGCGGGCCGGGGGTACGGCAGTGGCAGGAGCGCGGGCGCCTGACGGCGGGCTGGCCGGAGCAGCCGGGACCGCCCTCCTGACGGCGGCGGGGCGGGCGCTCCGGGCGCGCGCACAGCGGGTCGTGACGATCTGTGAGACGGATCTGGCGCACGCCTCGACCAGTCCGATACGGTCTGGACCAATCAGCGGGCGATCTTCCTGTGGCATCGTTCCGCCACGCTCCGAACGCCTCCGGGAGTCGTCATCAGCGCCCGACCCGCCTCCGTTCCGCTCACCCTCCCGGCGCTCCTGGACCACCGGGCGGCGCTCCATCCCGAACGCACCGCGCTGCTGGTACCCGGCGGCGGGAGCCTCACCTACGGCCGGTGGCGCGAGCGGGCGGTGCGGGCCGCGCACGGGCTGGCCGGGGCCGGCGTGCGGCCCGGGGACACGGTGGCGCTGCTGTTCACCAACCGGGAGTGGGACGCGTACGCCGTGGCGTTCCTGGCCGCCCACTACGCGGGCGCGGCCGGGCTGGTGATCCGCGAGGACTTGGCCCCGGCCGATGTGGAGCGGCTGGTCGAGGCGGCCGGGGCTCGCTGGGCGGTCGCCGGGAACGGCCCGCGCACCGCGCTGCCCACCTTCGCGCTCGACGGCCTCGACGGCCTCGGCGGTCTCGACACGCCGGACGAGCCGCCGCACCGGGTCGCCCCCGGGGACCTGGCCCAGGTCATCGGGACCTCGGGCACGACCGGCACCCCGAAGGGCGTCCGGGCCGCGCACGCGAGCCTGACCGCCGGGCTGGTCCTCGACCCCCGCCCCCGCCCGTACGCGCACTCGCGGCACGCGGTGCACGCCTTCCCGATCGGGACCAACGCCGCCCAGGCGGTGCTGGTGAACGCGCTGACCGCGCAGCCCACGACGATCTGCCTGCCGCGCTTCGACGCCGAGGAGTTCGGGCGGGTGGTCGAGGAGTCCGGTGCGGGCACGGTCTTCCTGGTGCCGTCGATGGCGGTGGAACTGCTGAACTCCGGGGTCGCCGACCGCCGGGACCTCGGCAGCGTCCGGCTGGTCGGGTCCACCGCCGCCGCGCTCCCACCCGCCGTCGCCGCCGGGCTGTCCGCCGCCCTGCCGAAGGCGACGGTCGTCAACACCTACACCTCGGCCGAGGCCGCCCCCGCGCAGATCTCCGCGGTGGTGGACCCGGGCCGTCCGGGTTCGCTGGGCCGCCCGACCGACCCGGCCGACCTGCGGATCCTGGACGAGGCCGGGGAGCCGGTGCCGCCCGGCGGGACCGGCGAGATCTGGCTGCGCCAGCCCGGCCCGCCGCGCGGGTACGCCGGGGCGGCCTCCGACACCGTCTTCCGCGACGGCTGGGTGCGGATGGGCGACCTCGGCCGACTGGACGGGGACGGCTACCTCCACCTCGTCGACCGGGAGAGCGACATCGTCAAGTCCGGTGCGCTGAAGGTCTCCACGCTGCGGATCGAGGCCGTGCTGCACGAGCACCCGCAGGTCGCCGACGCGGCCGCGCTCGGCCTGCCGCACCCGGTGATGGGACAGGTGCCGGTCGCCGCGGTGGTCCCGCGACCGGACGGGATCGACCTCGACGGCCTGCGGCTGTTCCTGAGCGAGCGGCTCGCCAGGCCCGAACTGCCGGTACGCGTCCTGGTGTTGGACTCCCTGCCGCGCAACCCGAGCGGCAAGGTGCTCAAGCACGAGCTGCGGGCCGCGTTCGAGGAACCCGCCCCGACGACCGGACGGGCCCCGGAGACGGAACGCGAGCTCGCCCTGGCCGGCCTGTGGCGGGCCGTGCTGGGCCGGCCGGTCCAAGCGGTGGAGGAGGAGTTCTTCGCCCTCGGCGGGGACTCGTTCCGCGCCGTCCAGCTGGCCGCCGCGATCTCCGCCGAGTTCGGCGTGGCGGCCCGTACGGCGCTGGTCTTCGAGCGCCCCTCGCTGCGCGCCCAGGCGGCCTGGCTGGAACGGGCCGACGTCGCCCCGGCCGAGCCGGCGGAGCGGTCCGGGGCCGAGGTGTCGGACTTCCTCCGCTCGCTGCGCGCGCAGCCGCACGACCTGCCGCTCACCTCCCAACAGGAGAACTTCCTGCGCTGGATGGCCGAGGCCCCGGGCCGCAACGTCGGCGCGGTGGCGGTGATGTTCCGGGTGACGGAGGGCCTGCGGACGGACGTCCTCGCCGACGCCCTGCACGAGGCGATCCGCCGCCATCCCGCGCTGCGGACCAGGTTCGTCCCGGTGCCCGGCGCCGAACCGGGGGTGCTGCGGGCCGTCCTGGACGACGAGCCGCACGCGGACGTGGTGCTGGTGGAGGCGCCCGGCGCGAGCGACGACGAGGTGTCGGCGCGGCTGGTCGCCGTGCGCGACCGGCTGACGGACGTCGCCTCGGGGCCGATGACCAGGCTGGCCGTGGTGAGCCGCGGGCCGGCGGACCACGTCGTCCTGCTGGCCGTCCACCACCTCGTCAGCGACGGCTGGTCGCTGGGGGTGCTCCTGCGCGAGCTGGGGGTGGCGTACTCGGCGCTGTGCCACGGGCGCCGGGTGCCGGCCGCCCGGCCCGGCCCGGAGTACGGCGAGCTGGTGGAGTGGTCGAACGCCCACTGGCCGGCGTCCCGGACGCACTTCGGGACGGCGCTCGCGCACGCGCCCGCCGCGGTCGACCCCTTCCCGGGGCGCCGGCACACCGAGGTGGTGCTGAGCGCCGCCCACGCGTTCACGGTGCCCCCGGCGGCGGCGGACGCGCTGCGGGCCAGGGCGGCGGAGCTGGGGGCCACGCCGTTCCTCGCGGTGGCGGCGGTCTGGAGCGGCCTGCTGGCCGCCCGCAGCGGACAGCCGGACCTCGTCCTCATGACGCCGGTGCCCGGGCGGACCAGGCCGGAGGCGGAGCGGGCGGTCGGCTGTTTCGTGCAGTCGCTGCTGGTGCGGGTGGACGTGTCGGGCGCGCCGGGGTTCGCCGAACTGCTCGACCGGGTCCGGTCCGCCGCCACCACGGCGCTCGACCACCAGCTGTACCCGTTCGCGGAGTTCAGCCCGCTGGTGCCGTTCGCGGCCTGGCTGCGGTACGAGAACTGGAGCGCGCCGGCCCAGCTGCCGGGGGTGGCCTGCGCGGCCTGGGAGCTGCCCCGCAACGCCACCGTGCCGTATCCGCTGCCGGGCGGTGACCGGCACGTCCCCGAACTGGCGGTCACCGAGCAGCCGGACGGCGCGCTGCGGTGCTGGCTGCGGTACAACGAGCACGCCTTCGAGGCGGCGACGGTGTCGGCGCTGGCCGACGACCTCGCCGCGGCGCTGGCCGGGGCGGCCGGCATCTGACACGAGGCAAGCGGGGGTGCGGCCGTCACCGGCCGCACCCCCGGACCATTCGGCCGCCCGCTCAGCCGGAGAGGCGCCCGGCCGCCTCCTCCTCGCTGAGCGCGTCGATCTCGGCGATCAGCAGCGCCTCGATCCGGGCCGCGAGGGCGGCCGGTGTGCTGCTCTCGAACACCTCGCGGATGGGGATGTCGAGTCCGATCCCGGCCCGGATCCGCGCGGCGACCCGGGTGACCAGGAGCGAGTCCCCGCCCAGCGCGAGGAAGTCGTCGAACACCCCGACCCGCGGCACGCCGAGGACCTCCTGCCACAGCTCGGTGACCAGCTGCTCGGCGTCGGTGCGCGGCGCGACGTAACCCGACCCGGCGGCCGGCCCGGGGTCGGGCAGGGCCGCGAGGTCGGGCTTGCCGTTCGGGGTCAGCGGCAGCCGGGCCAGCGTGACGACGGCGTCCGGGACCATGTAGGCGGGAAGCCGTACGGCGAGGTGCTCGCGCAGCTCGGCCGGCCCGGGCTCGGCCCCCGGGCGCGGGACGGCGTACGCCAGCAGCCGACGGCCGTCGCGGACCAGCACGGCGGCCTGCGCGACGCCCGGGTGCGCGGTCAGCGCGGACTCGATCTCGGCGGGCTCGATCCGGTAGCCGCGGAGCTTCAGCTGCGCGTCGCCGCGCCCCAGGAACTCCAGCCGGCCGTCCGCCCGCCACCGGGCCCGGTCTCCGGTGCGGTACATCACGCCGCCGGCGAAGGGGTCGGGCACGAAGGCCGTCGCGGTCAGGTCGGGCCGGCCCAGGTAGCCCCGGGCCAGGCCGCTGCCGCCGATGTACAGCTCGCCCTCGGAGCCCCGGGGCAGCAGTCCGCCGTGCTCGTCCAGCACGTGGAGCCTGACGCCGGGCAGCGGGCGGCCCAGCGAGGGCCGGCGGTCGGCGTCGGCGGCCGTCAGCTCGGCCGCGGTGACGATCACGGTGGCCTCGGTGGGGCCGTAGGTGTTGACGAGCCGGACCGCGTCCCCGTGCCGCCGGCGCCACCGGGCGACCGTACCGGCGCGCGCCTCGGAACCGCCGATGACCACCAGGCGCAGCGCGTCCGGCCAGCTGGTCCCGTCGTCCAGGCCGACGAGTTCCTCCCAGTACGCGGTCGGCAGGTCGAGCACGGTGACGGTCCGGCCGGCCGGACCGGCCAGCAGGTCGGGCAGGGTCCGGCCGCCGCCGGGCAGGAGCACCACGCACGCCCCGGCCGCGAGGGCCGGCCAGAGTTCCTCCACGTGGGTGTCGAAGCCGAGGGAGGCGAACTGGACGATCCGGTCGTCGGGGCCCAGCGCGTAGCCGTCCGGGCCCGCCATCCAGTCGACCCGGGCGGAGACCGCCGGGTGGTCGACCGCGACGGCCTTCGGCGCCCCGGTGGACCCGGAGGTGTAGAGGACGTAGGCGAGGGCCCGCGGGTCGGGCGGGGCGAGGTCGGCGGTCCCCGCCCCCGGCAGGTCCGTGCCGGTGAGGGTGAGGACGGCGTCGGCCTCCCGGACCATCAGGGCGCGGCGCTCCTCGGGGTGGGCCGGGTCGAGCGGGAGGTAGGCGGCACCGGCCTTCCAGACCGCCGTCAGGGCCACCACCAGGTCGAAGGAGGGCGCCATCGACACCGCGACCACCCGGCCGGCCACCGGGCCGAGCCGGCGGGCCAGGTCGGTGGACCGCCGGTCGAGTTCGGCGTAGGACAGCGTCCGTCCGTCGCACTCCAGGGCCGGCGCGTCCGGTCGGGCGGCGGCCTGGTCGGCGAACCGCTCCAGCACCGTCCGTACGGCGGCCGGAGCGGCCGGGCCCGCCCCGAGGGCGAGCAGCGCCGCCCGCTCCTCGGCGCCGACGAACCAGTCGCCGTGCAGGGGGAGTTCCGGGTCCTCGACGATCCGCGCGTACAGCTCGCGGCACCGGTCGCCGAGCGCCTCGACGGTCCCCCGGTCGAACAGCTCGCGGTCGTAGCAGAAGGAGAGCGTGATCCCGCCGTCGGGGGTGCGCCAGCTGTCGAGCAGCAGGTCCGTCTTGGCCTGGTCGAAGCCGGAGTCCATGCCGGTCGTCCGGACGCCCTCGGGCAGGGCCGGCTCGCCGGAGCCGACCGCCAGGTCGTTCTGGCTCTGGTGGACGAAGACGGCCTGGTAGAGCGGTCCGGCTCCGGTGTCCGCGGGCAGGCCGAGGTGGGCGGCGAGCCGCTCGGCCGGGGCGTCGGGACGGCTCAGCGCGGCCAGTGCGGCGGACCTGGTCCGCTTCAGCACGGTGCGGAAGCCGGGCTCGCCGGTGAGGTCCGACCTGATCACCGCGGTGCGGTTGAAGTAGCCGAGCAGCGCCTCGTGCGCCGCCTCGGTACGGCCCGCCAGCGGGGTGCCGACCACGAAGTCCCGGCAGCCGGTCCAGCGCGCGAGCACGCTCTGGTAGCCGGCCAGCAGCACCATGAACGGGGTGCACCGCTCCTGCCGGGCCGTCCGGTCGAGGGCGGCGGTCAGCTCGGGGCCGAGGTCGACGGTGACGAAACCGGCGGGTCTGGTGGGGCTGGACGGTCTCGGCCGGTCGAACGGGAGGCGCAGCGCTCCGGTGCCGGCGAGCCGGTCCGCCCAGAACCGGAAGGCCTCCTCGCCCGCCTCCCCGCCCGTCCTGGCGCGTTCGGCGCGGGCGAAGTCGCCGTACTGCAGGGCGAGTTCCGGCAGTTCCGCGGGTGCCTCGCCGATCGCCTCGCGGTAGAGGGCGAGCAGTTCGCGCCACATCGTGCGGAAGGACCAGCCGTCGGCGACGATGTGGTGGACCACCACGCTGACCGCGTGTTCCCGCTCGCCGGCGCTGATCAGGGTCGCGCGCAGCGGCGGCGCGGCGGCGAGGTCGAACGGGGCGTTGACGTACGGGCGGCAGGCGTCGGTGAAGTCCTGCTCGGTCGCGCCCTCGGGCAGGCGGATCGTGACCAGGTCGGTCGCGGCCGGGGGCTGGACCAGTTGGACGGGCTCGGCCTCGTCGGGTCCTTCGGGCGCGAAGCGGGTGCGGAGGATCTCGTGCCGGGCGGTCAGCCGGTCCAGCGCGGTACGCAGGGCCCGGGGGTCGATCGGCCCGGTCCAGCGCCGGTTGAGGTACATGTTGAAGCCGGCGTCGTCCGGGTGGACCTGCTGGAGGAACCAGAGCCGGCGCTGTTCGGCGGTCAGCGGGTGGATGGCGGTGGCGGTGGTGGTCACCGGACGGTCACCTCGGTCTCGGAGCGGTGCGGGAGGGTGGGCGCGGCGGCGTCGGCGGCCCGGTCCTGGATGGTCTGGAGGCCGACCAGGTCGTCGGGCTCGGCGTCGGGGACGTCCCGGTCGAAGTGGCGCAGCACGGGCACGGCCAGGCAGACCAGCGCGAGGGCCGCCATGGCGAGGCCGAACAGCAGGTAGAGCAGTCCGATGCCGCGGCCGTCGCCGGTGCCGATGAGCCGCCCGACGCTGCCGGCGAGGGCGCCGTCGTGGTCCATCAGCGGCTGGAGGAGTCCGGGGCCGAACGGGGCGACCACGGCGAAGCCGACCGGCAGGGTCGACCAGGCGACCATGGTGTTCACGGCGATCACCCGGCCGTGGAAGCGCAGCGGCACCTTGGTCTGCACGATGGTCGCGTAGGCGCCGTTGAGCAGGGCGAGCGCGAAGGTCATGCCGAACGCGCCGAGGGCGACCGTCCAGATCGACGGGCGCAGCCCGGTGAGCAGGCAGGCCGCGGCGACCACCAGGGTGGCGAGCAGCACCCCGCGCAGCTTCCGGCGGCGCGGTCCGCCCCAGGCCACCAGCGTGATCCCGCCGAGCACGGCGCCGAGGCCGGCGGCCGTCGACACCCAGCCGGCCGCCGAGAGCGGGGCGAAGGAGAGCACGAGCGGGGTGGTGAGCAGGAACAGCGGGGAGAGGAAGACGTTCAGGACGGCGAAGTACAGCAGCATCGCGCGGAAGTGCCTGCTGCCCAGGGCCCGGCGGAAGCCTTCGCGGATCTCCGCGGCGATGCTCTCCCGGCGGGTGGAGCCCATCAGGTCGGGGAACCGGACGGCCAGGGTGACGGTGACCGCGACGGCGTAGCCGGCCACGTCGAGGGCGAGGATGCCGCCGAGTCCGATCGCGGCGAGCAGCCCGACGGCGAACAGCGGGACGAGGAACTGGGCGAGGCCGAAGGCCATCTGGACCACGCCGTTGGCGCGGCCGAGGTAGCGCTTGGGGACGAGCTGCGGCACCGCCGCGTTCCAGGCGAGCCGTTGGAAGGAGAGGGCGGCGGACAGCACGGCGATGAGCGCGTAGGCGTGCCAGACCTGGAGGCCGCCGGTGGCGTACAGCAGGAGCAGGAGGGCCTGGGTGAGTCCGGCGGCGAGGTCGCCGAGGAGCATGGTCCGGCGCCGGTCCCCCCGGTCGACGACCGCGCCGGCGAGCGGGGCGGCGAGGATGCCGGGGACCAGGCCGCAGGCGGCCAGCAGTCCGAACTGGGCCAGGGAGCCGGTGCGCAGGTAGATCCAGACCGGGAGGGCGAACTCGGTGAGCGCCGATCCGATCATCGACACCTGCTGCCCGGAGGCGACGGTGAGGAAGCGGCGCATGGTGGGGCGGACGGATGCCGGGCCCCCGTCCGCGGCCGGCCGTTCGGCGTCCCGGGAGAGCCCGGCCAGCCACCAGGTCGCGCTGTCCGTGCGGCGGTGTCGGTCCTCCTCCCCCGCGGCGATCGACCGGTGGACGCCGGTGACGACGGCAGCGAGTTCGGCGGCCCGGTACTTGAGGTAGAAGTGGCCGGCCTCGTCGAGGACGACGACCGCGGTGGTGTCGGCGATCCGGTGCCACTCGCGGAAGCGCTCCTGGTAGAACTCGGTGGCCGGGTCGCGGTCGCCGCAGACCGCGATCACCGGGGCCTTGATCCGGCCGCCCTCGGTCGCGAACATCCGGGTGAAGTACCGTTCGACGTCCTTGGTGCCGGTACGGCGGTTGCGGACGATGAGCCGCAGCTGCTCCGGGTCCAGTTCGTCGGTGTCCAGGCCGGCGGCGGCCAGCCCGTTGATCATGTCCTGGTCGCTGCGCAGCCGGTCGAGGAGTTCGGCCCACCGCTCCCCGACCGCCGCGCCGCGGCCCTTGGGCCGGGCGAAGGGGAAGATGCCGCCGAGGTGGACGGCGTCGATGTCGCGGCCGGCGGCCTCGACCCGGCGGGCGATCTCGACGGCGAGGCGCACGCCGACCCCGCAGTGCCCGTACAGCACGATCCGGCCCTCGACGTTCTCGAGGATCTCGCGGGCGCAGCGGTCGGCGACCTCGTCGACGTCCATCGGCTGCTCGCCGAGTTCGTGTCCGGGGACGGCGACGGAGTGCAGTGCCCAGTCCTCGGGCAGGGCGTCGGCGAGCGGTTTGTAGATGAGGGCGCTGCCGCCGCCGTAGGGCGTGCAGACGACGCTTCCGGTGGTGCGGCGCCGCTCGGGGGTGAGGCGGTGCAGCAGGCCCCGCGGCCCCCGGTCGGCGGCCGGGTCGGCGACGAGCGCGGCGAGTTGGCGGACGGTCGGGAAGCGGAAGAGGTCCATCACGCCGACGGGTGTCGGCAGGTCGGGGAAGGCGCGGCGCAGCCGGGCGACGACCTGGGTGGCGAGCAGCGAGTGCCCGCCGATCTCGAAGAAGTCGTCCAGGGCGCCGACCGTCGCGACGTCGAGCACCTCGGCCCAGATCGCGGCGATCAGCGTCTCGGTCTCGCCCTCGGGCTCCACCCGGCCGACGGCCGGGGCGGCGTCCTCGGGTTCGGGCAGGGCCTTGCGGTCGACCTTGCCGTGGGCCAGCAGCGGCAGCCGGTCGAGGACGACGAACCGGGCGGGGACCATGTAGTCCGGCAGGACGGCGCCGAGCTCCGCGCGCAGTTCGGCGGGGGCGGGGGCGGTTCCGCCGCCCGGGCGTTCGAGGTAGGCGACGAGGTTCTGCCTGATCCCCTCGCCCCGGACGGTCACGAAGGCCTGGGTCACGCCGGGCAGCGCGGTGAGGGCGGCCTCGATCTCGCCGGGCTCGACCCGGTAGCCGCGGACCTTGATCTGGTCGTCGGCGCGTCCGAGGTACTCCAGCGTGCCGTCCGTCCGCCAGCGGGCCAGGTCGCCGGTGCGGTACATCCGGCCGCCGGTCGCGGCGAACGGGTCGTCGAGGAAGCGTTCCGCGGTCAGGTCGGGGCGGCCCAGGTAGCCGCGGGCGAGCCGGTGCCCCCCGAGGTGGAGCTCCCCGGTCACGCCGGGCGGCACCGGCCGCCGGGCGGCGTCCAGTACGTAGCAGCGCGCGCCCGCGAGCGGGGTGCCGATCGGCGTGTTCCCCGGGCCGTGGTCCTCCGGGTGGACCTCGTGGACGGTGACGCCGACCGTCGCCTCGGTGGGGCCGTAGTGGTTGAACACCGCGCACCGGCCGAGGCCGGCCAGGTCGGCGGCCCAGGCCCGGGACGAGGCCTCGCCGCCGAGCACCAGGGCCCGGTGCGGCAGCAGGCGCTCGAGCGGGGCGTCGGCGGACAGCGCGGCCAGGTGGGAGGGCGTCATCTTGAGGTAGTCGAGCCGCGACGCCTCGATGTGCCCGGCGAGTTCGGCGCCGGCGATGCGGCGGGGCAGCAGGTGGACCTGGCCGCCGGTGGTGAGCGCCAGGTAGAGCATCGTGATGCTGAAGTCGAAGGACAGGGACTGCAGCAGGCCGTAGCGGGCACCAGGTTCGATCCGCAGCCGGTCCCGCACGCCGGCCAGGTAGTTGAGGATCTCGCGGTGCTGCACCGCGACGCCCTTGGGCTGCCCGGTGGAGCCGGAGGTGTAGATGACGTACGCGAGGTCGTCGGGGCCGGAGGCCTCCGGGAGCGGGGCGTCGTCCGGGGCGCCGTCCGGCGCCGGTGCGGCGTGGTCCACGAGCAGCTCCGCGCCTCCGTACGCGGGGAAGCGTTCCCGCAGCGCCGAGTCCGTCACCAGGACGCGCGCGTCGGCGTCCGCCACCAGGTGGGACAGCCGGGCGGGCGGCTGCTCCGGGTCCAGTGGCAGGTAGCAGCCGCCGGCCTTCAGGACGGCGACCAACGCGACCGCCAGGTCCGGCGACTGCTCCAGGCACACCGCCACCCGGTCGTCCGGCCGGACGCCCAGCGCCCGCAGCCGCCGGGCCAGGGCCGTCGCCCTGGTGTCGAGTTCGCGGTGGGTGACGGTGGCGTCCTCGAAGACCAGGGCCGGGCGGTCGCCCGCCTGCCGGGCCGCGGCGGCGAGCAGCGCGGTCAGCGTCCGGGGCCCGCCGTCGGGGAGGTCCGGGCCGGCCGCCCAGTGGTCGAGCACGTCGGCGCGCTCGGTCGCGGTCAGCAGCGGCAGGTCCTCGACGGGCCGGTCCGGATCGGCGGCGGCCGCGGTGAGCAGGACCTCGAAGCGCTCGGTGAGCCGGCGCACGGTGTCGGCGTCGAACAGGTCGGTGCGGTAGGTGATCAGGCCGAAGAGCCCGCCGTCCTTCTTCTCCCGGAGGTAGAACGCGAGGTCGGCGTGGCTGGTGGTGGCCGCGTGCCCGAATCCCTCCGCGGTGGCGGCGGGTGCGGCGGAGGCCGCGCGGTCGCCGTAGTTCTGGAAGGCGAAGGTCACCTGGAACACCGCCGAGCGGCTGACGTCCCGCTCGATGTCCAGGTCCGCGACCATCTGCTCGAACGGCACCTCCTGGTGGGTGTAGGCGTTCAGCGTCGTCTCCCGCACCCGGCCGACGAGCTGCCCGAAGGTGAGACCCTCCTCCAGCCGCGCCCGGATCGGCAGCATGTTGACGAACGCGCCGACCACGCCCTCCAGTTCGCGGTGGAGCCGGCCGGCCACGGCCGAGCCGACCGCGAAGTCCCGCTGTCCGGTGTGCCGGCCGAGCAGTGCCTGGAGCCCGGCCATCAGCACCATGTACGTCGACGCCCCGCGGGCGCGGGCGCACTCCGCGAGGGCCTGCACGAGCTCCGGGCTCCAGTGCAGTTCGACGGCCGCGCCGTCGTAGCCGAGCAGCGGCGGCCGGGGTCGGTCGGCGGGCAGCTCCAGGGCGGGGACGTCGGCGAGTTCGGTGCGCCAGTAGGCGCGGGAGTCGGCCAGGGCGCCGCTGTCCAGCCGGTCGCGCTGCCAGCGCGCGTAGTCCCCGAACTGCACCGGGAGCGGCGGGAGTCCGGCGTCGGTGCCGTGGGCGTGCCGGGCGTAGAGCGCGTCCAGTTCGCGGTTGAGGATGTCGATCGACCAGCCGTCGCCGACGATGTGGTGCATGACCAGGGCGAGGACGTGGTCCTCGTCGGCGAGCCGGACCAGCAGGGCCCGCAGCAGGGGGCCGCTCGCGAGGTCGAAGGGTCTGGCGGCGAGCGCGCCGATCTCGTCCGCGGCTCTTCGTCCCGGGTCGGGGTCGTCGGAGGCGTCCACGAACCCGGCGGGGAACGGGCCCGGTTCGGCGACCAGGACCTCGGCCCTGCCGTCCTCCGTGACCGGGAAGGTCATCCGCAGCCCCTCGTGGCGCTCCACCAGGGCGGCCAGGGCGGCGTCCAGCGCCGGGCGGTCCAGCGGCCCGCGCAGCCGCCGGGCCGGGGCGAGCGTGTACGCGGTCGCGCCGGGCGTGAACTGGTCCATGAACCAGAGCCGTTCCTGTCCGCTGGACAGTGGCGGCGCGCTGTCCGCCGGGCGGGGCTCGACCACCCGCACCGGGGCCGCGGCGCCCCGCAGGCGCTGGGCGAGGAGGGATCGTTTGGCGGCGGACCAGTCTGCGGGCAGGTCCCGGGTGTCGGTCATCGGCAGTCCATTCGGGCGTGGAGCGGGGCGGTCGCGGAAGGGCGGTCGGCGGCGGTCAACGCCGCTCTCGCACGACGGCGGCCAGGGCGGCCGGGGTGGAGGCGTCGAAGAACAGGTCGAAGTCGAGTTCGACCCCGAACGCGGCGCGGATCCGGGCGGTGATCTGGATGATCGTCAGCGAGTGTCCGCCGAGGTCGAAGAGGTCGTCCTCCGGGCCGATGCCGGAGGCGCCCAGGACCTCCTCCCAGATCGCCAGGACGCCCGCGGTGACCTCGTCGGCCTCCACGGGACCGGCCGCGGCGGTGCGCGGCGGGGCGGGCAGGGCGCGCCGGTCGAGCTTGCCGCTCGCCGTGAGCGGCAGGCGGTCGAGGGCCACGAACTGCCGGGGCACCATGACCGCGGGGAGGGTGCGCAGCAGGTGGTCCCGCAGGTCCGCGTCGGACGGCGGTTCGCCGCCGGGTGCGGCCACCCGGTAGCCGACGAGCGCGGGGTCCCCCTCGGCCTGCCCGCACACGGCGACGGCGGCCGCGGCGACCGCCGGGTGGTCGAGCAGCGCGGCCTCGATCTCGCCCAGTTCGATCCGGTGGCCGCGGATCTTCACCTGGTCGTCGATCCGGCCGTGGAACTCCAGTTCGCCGTCCGGCGTCCACGCCGCGAGGTCACCGGTGCGGTACATCCGGCCGCCGGTTCCGGCGAACGGGTCCTCGACGAAACGTTCCGCCGTCAGCTCGGGGCGGCCCCGGTAGCCGTCCGCGACGCCGTCGCCGCCCAGGTGGAGCTCGCCGGGGATCCCGATCGGCAGCGGCCGGCCGTCCGCGTCCAGGACGTACGCCCGGGTGTTGGCGACCGGCCCGCCGATCACCACGGCCTCCGGTCCGGCCGGGACCTCGGCGCAGGTCGCGTAGATCGTCGCCTCGGTCGGGCCGTACCCGTTGATCAACCGCCCGAGGGAGCCGCGGAGTTCGCGGGCCAGCGGCAGCGGCAGGGCCTCCCCGCCGACGATCCCGGTCAGCCCGGCCGGCAGCGGCCCGGCGCTGAGCAGCACGCGCCAGCCCGCGGGGGTCGCCTGGAGGTGGGTCACGCCCTCGCGCCGGACCAGCCCGACCGTGCCGGGCGCGTCCAGGGCGGCGCCCTCCGGTGCGAGGACCAGCCGACCGCCGGTGACCAGTGGCAGCAGGATCTCCAGCCCGGATATGTCGAAGGAGAGCGAGGTCAGGCCGAGCCAGACGTCCCCGGGCCCCGAGCCCAGCCGTTCGGCGAAGGAGGTCAGCAGGTTCACCAGCGCCCGGTGCCCGATCTCCACTCCCTTGGGCCGCCCGGTCGAGCCGGAGGTGTACAGCACGTAGGCGAGGTCGCCGGGCGGGGTGGGCGCCGCCGCGGACCCCGGCTCGGCGCGGGCGCTCCCGAGCCGGAGGACGGCCGGTGCCGCCGCCACCACGTCGGGGGCGGGCTCCCGGTCGGCGACCAGCAGGGCCGCACCGGAGTCGGCGAGCACGAAGGCGAGCCGCTCGGCGGGGTGCCCGGGGTCGAGCGGCAGGTAGGCGGCCCCGGCGGCGTGCACCGCGAGCAGGACGGCGGGCAGGTCGGCGGAGCGCTCCAGGTGCAGGGCGACGACGTCGCCCCGGCCGACCCCGGCCCCGCGCAGGACGGCGGCCAGTTCCTCGGTCCGCGCCACCAGCGCCCGGTAGGTCAGCCTCGCGGCGCCCGCGCTGACGGCGGGGGCGTCCGGCGTCTCGGCGGCCCGCTCCCGCACCAGGTCCAGCACGGTGCGCTCGCGCGGGTAGGAGCGGGCGGTGGCGTTCCACCCGTCCGTCACCAGGTACCGCTCCTCCGCGCCCAGCACCGGCAGGGCGCTCAGCGGTGCCTCGGGCGTGGCCGTCGCGGCTTCCAGCAGGGCCGTGTAGTGCCCGGCGACGCGGTCCGCGGCGTCCGGCGACAGGACCGCCGGGGCGTACTGGAGCGAGAACGCGAGCCCGTCGGCGGTGTCGACCGCCTGGAGGTGCAGGGTGTTGCGGGCGGCGCCGTTGAACACCGTGCGGTCCACCCGGACGGTGCTCCCCGGGAACACCGGGTCCACGGCGCGGGCGCGCCGGTAGCCGAACGACACGGGGGCCAGCCCGGCGCGCGGCGTGAGGCCGCCGACGGCCGCGCCGAAGGGCACGGGGCGGAACGGGTACCCGCCGCGGGCCTCGGCGCGCACGGCCCGGGCGTACTCGGCGAAGGACGTCCCGGTGCCCACCCCGGCCGGGGCGTGCACCGGCAGCTCGTTGACGAACAGCCCGATCTCCCCGGCCTGCTCGGGCGTCCGGACGGACAGCGGCACGGAGACCGGGACGGCCTCGCCGCCGTAGCGCAGCAGCAGTGCGTGCAGTGCGGCGAGCAGGAACTCGAAGACGGTGACGCCGCAACGCTCCGCGGCCTCGGCCACGGCGGCCCGGCCGCGCGCGTCCGTCCGCCACGTGCCGCAGGCTCCGGAGGCCGGGGCGGTGACGGCGTGCGGCAGCCCCGGGAGGACGGGCTCGGTCGCCGCGGCCCACCGCGGGCCGTACCGGTCCGCCGCCCGGCGGACGAGGTCGGGGTCGAGCGGGGCCGGGGGCGTGGACGGGGGCGTGGACGGGGGCGTGGACGGGCTCCGGTCGGCGGCCGGGGCGGGCCCGCCCAGGGCCTGCGCGTAGGCCGCGGCGAGGTCCGCCACCAGGACGTCCTTCGACTCCCCGTCGAAGACCGCGTGGTGCACGACGGCGAGCAGCTCCGCCGCCTCACCGCGGCCGCGGTAGAGGGTGAACCGCGCCAACGGGCCCGCCTGGAGGTCCAACGGGCGTGCCGCGTCCTCGGCCAGCCGCTTCTCCCGGCTCTGCGCGCAGTCCTCGGAGGCGTCGACCACGTCGAGGACCGGGGCGGTGCCGGGCTCCGCGACGAGGCTCCCGCCGCGCTCCACGAACACCTGGGACAGCACGGGGTGTCGTGCCGTCACCGTCGAGACGGCACGGGCGAGGGCGTCGGCGTCGACCCGGTCGAAGGAGAGCAGGACGGGCATGTGGAACACCCCGTGGTGGCCGCCGAGGCGCTCGGTGACCCAGATGCCCCGCTGGAAGGGCGAGGCGTGCGGGGGGAGGGAGTGTGGCATGTGCGGCTCGATTCGGCAGTCGGTGAATGGTGCGTTCCCCGTGGCCGGGCGCCGACGTGGCCGACGCCGCGGATGCTCTGGCGACGCGGCCGACGGGCCGCCCCCCGGCCTCGACCTGCCCGGCCCGCAGATCCCCCCTGCGCACCGCCGGAGCGCCGTCGGTCCTCTCCCCGTCGAAGAGGCCGATCATGGTCCAGACCTGCCGAGAGGTTGGCAGAGAAGCCCTGCGCCGTCAAGGGTCGTTCCGACCCGTAGGAAAGACGTCATGAACGCGTCCAACCTGCGGGAATGCGACCACGGGGGCGGGCTTCTGATCGTTCGTCATCGTCTCAACGGGCGGCCGCTCCCGCCGTCGGCCCCCGGACCCCCGGAGCCGTCGCCGAATCGGGTCCGGGCCGTCGCCGCATCAGCTGAGCGCCCGCCGCCGGAGCGGCCCAGCAGCCACCGCCGGATCAGCCCCGGGCCCCGCCGATTCGGCCCCGGGGAGCCGCCGAATCAGCCGAGCGGGCGGCAGAGCAGCGCGGCCGGGGCCCCGTACTGGAGGCGCTGCCAGGTGGACGCGACGCCGGCCAGGTACTCGCCGTCCGCGCACTGGCCCTTGTAGCGGCCCGGCGCCCAGTCGCTCGCCACCGAGCCGCCGGTGGCGGGCCGGTTGTCGCCCCGGTCGAACCAGACCGTGCGGCCGGTCAGCGGCAGCGGGCCGGCCGCCGGGGCGCAGAGCAGGGCGGCCACGGCGTTGGCGCGCACGCTGTAGCCGACCGCGAAGCTGCGGTCGGGGCACTGGAGCTTGTCGTAGCCGGACGCCCAGTCCCCCGCGGTGACGTAGCGCCCGTCGGTGACGGTGGTCCAGTCGCCGCTGCCGGCGGCCGGCTCGCCCGCGTCGGTGCACAGGGCCCGGCTGTCGCCGCGGGCGAGGGCGGTCAGGCGCAGGCCGTCCGGGCAGTCGCCCTTGCGGTTGCCGGGGCTCCAGTCCGGGCGGGCCAGCATCCGCCGGGAGAGGACCTGGTCGGCGTGGTCGAGGGCGAGCATGCTCCAGTGGTCGACGGCGGGCACCGGGCCGCTCGCCGACGGCGCGCCGACCAGCCGGGTCCAGTCGGCGGCCCGCCAGTCGCCGGGGTCGGTGAGGCCGGTCCGGGTGCCGTCCGGGCCGTAGGAGAGCAGCGCCCAGCTGTCCTGCGGCCGCCCGGCGGCGTCGGCCCAGCCGACCAGCGGCCAGACGGCGAAGTCGGTGTCGCCGCGCACCAGGATGTCGGTGAACGCGTGCAGCCAGGCCTGCTCCTTGGCGTCGGTCGAGCCCCGGCCGCCCGCGCCGAACTCGCTGATCCACACCGGAGCGGTGAAGTGCTGCCCGGCCCGGGTGACGAACAGCGCCTGGTCGTCCACCACCTGGGCGAGCTGCTCGGGGGTGAAGTCCTGGTAGCGCGGGTCGCTGGTGGATCCCGGGCCGCTGCCGGCGCCGGTGTTGGCCGGGCCGGTGTAGCCGTAGAAGTGCGCGGCGTAGACCAGCTTGCCGGAGTCGATCAGGGTGTGGGACAGGTTGCGCACGGGGGTGAGCATCGGGCGGCCGTGGCTGAACCCCGCGGCGGGGATGCCGTACCAGTTGATGCCCTCCATGACGACCAACAGGTCCGGGTCGGCCCGCAGGACGCGGTTGCCGGCCTCCTCGAAGGCGGCGTACTCGTCGTGGGCGTCGCCGAGGCCCCAGTTGGGGTCGTCCCAGACGTCCCGGCGGACCTCGTTGCGCAGGTCGACGCCGACCACCCGCTTGTCGGCCTTGTAGCGGTTCACCATGAACAGCCAGTCGTCCTCCCACTGCGCGGTGGACTGGCCGCTGTTCCAGCGCTCGTTGCCGTCCAGGCCGCAGCAGAAGCGGTAGCTGGTGGTGTGGTTGTTGAGGATCACCGCGAAGCCGTCGGCGGTCAGCGCGGCCACCACGGCGTCGAACACCTGGAGCGGGGTCCGGCCGCGCAGCTGCGGGTTGGCGGCGACGGCGGAGTCCGGCACGGGGGCGGTGTCGTGGATCATCGCGTTGGCGAACGGCAGCCGGACGCTGTTGAGGCCCAGCCCGTGGAAGTCGGCCAGCAGCCGGGCCACCGGCACCCGGTCCAGGCCCAGCGGGAGGTTGTGCGACACCTGGCCGGCCTGGTTGTTCGCCGGGTCGTCGGCGCTCCCGCTGCCCTGCCAGGTGCCCTGGGCTCCGGCCCAGTTGGCGGCCTTCAGCTTGAAGCGGTCGCCGTCGGCGTCGACGATGTAGCGCCCCCGGGTGCTCAGCGGGCCGGTCCAGGACGCGGCGAGCCGGGCCCCGGCTCCGCCGTCCGGCGCCGCGATGCCGGGGCCCGCCGCCAGCACGGCGAGCACCGGCAGGGCCGCGACCAGGGCGAGCAGGCGCGCCGCGAGACTCTTCATCGTCATCCCCGCTGTGGTGAGGTGGCTCGGGCCGTCACCCGGCGCTCGGCGCACCGTCGGCGAGAACGACAATATGACGGAACCTCATGTTCCGGGAGGGTGCGTACGGCGGCGCTTCCCCGGCCCCCCGCTTCAGTCCTCGCTGCCCTCCCCCGGGCCGTCCTCGGCGCGCTGGTCCTCGGTGCGCCCGGCCCGCCAGTAGCCCATGAAGCAGACCGCGCGCCGGTCCATCCCCCGCTCGCCGACCAGGTGGCGGCGCAGCTCGCGCACCGAGGCCGCCTCGCCCGCGATCCAGGCGTACGGCCGCCCGTCCGGCAGGTCGGCGGCGCGCACCGCCCCGGTGAGGCCCGGCGCGCCGGAGCGGCGGTGGAGCCAGACGGTCTCGACCCCGGCGCGCTGGGCCGGGAGGTAGGCCTCCTCGGCCGGCCCGTCCACCTCGGCGAAGACCCGGACCGGCAGGTGCGCGGGCAGTTCCTCCAGGATGGCGGCGATGGCGGGCAGCGCCGACTCGTCCCCGGCCAGCAGGACCCAGCCGGGATCGGCGGGCAGCCGGAACTCCACGCCGCCCGCCTCCTCGACGGCCGGTCCGCAGACCACCACCCGGTCGCCGGGCGCGGCCGTGGCGGCCCACCGGGAGCCCGGGCCGAGGTCCCCGTGCACGGCGATGTCGATGTCGATCTCGTCGGGGTCGCGGCGCTGGCCGCGGACGGTGTAGGTGCGCAGCACCGGGCGCACCCGCGGGTCGGCCTCCCGCCAGCTCTGGTACCAGCCGAAGTCGCCGTCGCCGGGCGGGATCAGCGGCTCGGACTGTCCGGGGAGCGGCAGCAGCAGCTTGATCCGCTGGTCGAGGCCGCCGTTGACGAACCCGGCGAGGCTCTCACCGGTGAGCGTGACACGGACCAGGTGCGGGGTGAGTCCGGCGGTGCGGGCGACGCGCAGGGGGAAGAGCGCGAAACGGGCGGGAGCGGTGACGGTGGACAGGGCGGGCTCCTTCCAGCGAACGGGCGGACGCCGCGGCCGTGCCGGTCCGTTCGTCGTCGACGCGCACCGCAGCTTAGGTGAGGCTAACCTAAACTCCGCGCCGAGGACAGCCGCCCTGGTTCGCCGTCAGTCACCGTTCCCGTCAGCCGCCGTTCCCTGCCGCCACCGGGTCGGTGATGCCGCCGGGCGAGGCCTCGCCCCGGACGTCCCAGCCGGCCAGGCGGGCCGCGGGCTCGTAGACGGACTCGTAGAAGTCCAGCACCACGGCACGCGGGTCCTCCCGGCCGCGGACCTCGTCGTACGGCAGGACGGCCAGGTGGCTGCCGCTGCGCTCGACCCAGCGGGCGGCACCGGGCCGGAGCGGGCTGTCGGCCAGGCCGGCGGGCTCGGGGGCCGCGTAGGAGTAGAAGGCCGGGTCCGGGAAGGAGTCGTCGCCGAACCAGAAACCGGAGCTCACGACCTCGCGGGAGTAGGCCTCGCGGGTCACCGGGTCGACGGTCCGCGGCTGTTCGATCACCCGGCCGGAGAAGCGGGTGACGGCGATGTCGAAGGTGTGCCAGAAGTGGTGCACCGGGCTGATCTTCCCGCAGAAGCCGGCGGCGAACTCCTCCAGCACCAGGTTGACCTGGCTCAGCACCTGCCAGTAGCGGTTGACCCAGAACGGGTCGTAGGCGGCGTGCTCGGTGTCCTCGGTGAACGGCCGGCCGGCGTCGGGCAGGTCGAACGGGAACGGGTGCGAGACCGTGACCGGCACGCCGACCGCCGCGAGGGAGTCGAGCGTACGGCGGTAGAACGACGCCACGGACTGCCCGGTGAGCGGGAACGAGGCCGTGCGGCCGTCCGAGGAGGAGACCACCAGCCGGTGGTTGACGAAGTCGAAGTCGACGCAGAAGGTCCCGCCCCCGTCCAGCACGGCCATCGGGCGGGTGGTGATGCCGCGCCCGGTGAGGTGGTAGGGGACGTTCCACCAGTGGTTGCGCCGCACGCTGCACGCCAGGCGGATCTTGCCGACGACCTGGGCGAAGCGGTGGACCGTCGCCTTGGAGTCCTGCCACTGGGCCAGCGGGATCGGGGGGAACAGCTCCATGGGGGCCACGCTAGGCCGGTGGGGGCCGCCCCGCATCCGCACCCGGGCGTCGCACGGCCTCGGCCGGCGCGCCCCGCCGGGGGACGCGCCGGCCTCGTTCCGGACCGGTCAGAGGGCGCGCGCCCTCGTCCAGGCGGCCTCGCGCAGCAGCCGCAGCCCGTTGAGGCCGACGATGACGGTCGAGCCCTCGTGGCCGAGCACGCCCAGCGGCAGCGGGAGGGTGGCGACCAGGTCCCAGACCACCAGGGCGGTGATGAACACCGAGGCGATCACCAGGTTCTGCACCACGAAGGACCGGGCCCGCCGGGAGAGCGCCACCACGGCCGGGACGGTGGCCAGTTCGTCACGGACGATCACCGCGTCGGCGGTCTCCAGCGCCAGGTCGGAGCCGGCCCGGCCCATCGCGATGCCGGTGTGGGCGGCGGCCAGCGCGGGCGCGTCGTTGACGCCGTCGCCGATCACCAGCACCTTCCGTCCGGCCGCCTCCCGCTCGCGGACGGCGGCGACCTTGTCCTGCGGCAGCAGCCCGGCCCGGATGTCGGTGATGCCGACCTCGGCGCCCAGGTGGGCGGCCGCGCGGGGGTTGTCGCCGGTGAGCAGCATCGGCGCGGTACCCGTGAGGGCCGTCAGCGCGGCGACGGTGGCGGCGGCGTCCGGGCGCAGCCGGTCGGCGATGCCGAGCACGCCGACCGGGACGCCGTCCGCCTCGACCAGCACGGCGGTGCGGCCGGCCTCCTCCAACTCGGCTGCCAGCGCGGCGGCTTCGGCGCACGCGGCGTCGGTACGGCCGTTGATCAGCCGCGCGGGCGCGCCGACCGCGACCACCCGGCCGTCGACGGTGGCGGTGACGCCGACGCCGGGGGTGGAGCCGAAGTCCTCGGCGGCGGCCGGGGTCAGGCCGCGGTCGCGGGCGGCGTCGACGACGGCGCGGGCGAGCGGGTGCTCGCTGGGGTGCTCGGCCGCGGCCGCCAGTGCCAGCAGCTCCGCCTCGGCGAGGCCGGAGCCGGTGAGCGGCCGGAGGTCGGTGACGCGCGGGGTGCCCTCGGTGAGGGTGCCGGTCTTGTCGAGGGCGACGGCGTCGACCTGGCCCAGACGCTCCATCACGACGGCGGACTTGACCAGGACGCCGTGCCGCCCGGCGTTGGCGATGGCGGAGAGCAGCGGCGGCATGGTGGCCAGCACCACCGCGCACGGGGAGGCGACGATCATGAAGGTCATCGCCCGCAGCAGCGAGCCGGTGAAGGCCGCGCCGAAGGCCAGCGGGACGGCGAAGACGGCGAGGGTGGCGGCCACCATGCCGAGCGAGTAGCGCTGTTCGACCTTCTCGATGAACAGCTGGGTGGGCGCCTTGGTCTCGGAGGCCTCCTCGACCAGCTGCACGATCCGGGCGATCACCGTGTCGGAGGCGTCCCGCTCGACCCGCAGCCGCAGCGCCCCGGTGCCGTTGAGGGTGCCGGCGAACACCTCGTCACCGGGCTGCTTGGCGACCGGCAGCGGCTCGCCGGTGATGGTGGCCTGGTCGACCTCGCTCGCGCCGTCGAGCACCCGCCCGTCGGCGCCGATCCGCTCGCCGGGCCGGACCAGCACGGTGTCCCCGACGGCCAGCCGCTCGGTGGGCACGGTCTCCTCGCCGCCGTCGGGCAGCAGCCGGGTGGCGGTGGCCGGGGCGAGGTCGAGCAGTCCGCGTACCGAGTCGGCGGTACGGGCGGTGGCCAGCGCCTCCAGGGCGCCGGAAGTGGCGAAGATGACGATCAGCAGCGCGCCGTCCATGACCTGCCCGACGGCGGCGGCGCCGAGCGCGGCCACGATCATCAGCAGGTCGACGTCGAGGGTCTTCTCCCGCAGCGCCTGGAGCCCGGCCCAGCCGGGTTCCCAGCCGCCGGTGACGTAGGCGAGGGCGTACAGCGGGCCCCAGGTCCAGGCGGGGGCGCCGGTCAGCTGGAGCGGCAGCGCGACCAGGAAGAGCACCGTCGCGGCGGCGGCCCAGCGGGCCTCGGGCAGCGACAGCACCCGGGTGCGCCGCCGGGGCGCGGTGTCCGGACGCGGCGCGCCCGGGGACGCGGGGCGCTCGGTCAGGGTGGTGGAGGACATGGCGGACGGGACCCTTCGGGGCAGGCCTGGGCAGGGCGGGGCCGGTGACTCACTCACGATACATGAACATATGAAGGCCCCTTCATCTATCAGTTGTAGTATTGCCCGCATGGGTCATGGAGCCACCCCCGCCACCGCCGTCCCGCACACGCGCCTGGACGCCACCAGCGCTGCCCGGGTGGCCACCACCCTGCAAGCCCTGGCCACACCCTCCCGCCTGCTGATCCTCTCCCGGCTGCGCGAGGGCCCCTGCGCCGCCACCGAGCTCGCCACCGAGGTCGGCCTGGAGCAGTCTGCCTGCTCCCACCAGTTGCGCCTGCTGCGCAACCTCGGCCTGGTCATCGGCCGGCGCAACGGCCGCCAGGTGGTCTACGCGCTCTACGACAACCACGTCGCCGCACTGCTCGACCAGGCCGTCTACCACATCGAGCACCTGCGCCTGGGACTCAGCGACGCCGACGACCCCCAGGACGCGGACGAGCCGGTCGGCACCGCCACCCGCTGACATCGGCGCCGGGTCGCGCACCCTGGGCCGACGGCACCCGCGCGGCCCGCCGCAGAGGCGTGGGCAGCGCTCAACATCCCAAGCGTGAGGCACGGTTCGGCCTTCACGGCACGACCGGCCTGCCCCTGCTGGCAGCTGAGATGAATGACTTGGGCATTGTCATTCACACCACTTGACGGGCCGCCGCAAGCCGAGCAGACTCGCATCGCGGCACCAGCTGACATGAATCCGTGAATCAAAGCCATTCACACCAGCTGCCATTGCCTGCCCGTTCCCGGCAGCGTCCGCCTGCCCGCCTCCGGATCGCCCGTCCTCCGCGCCCCAGGAGTCCAGCATGCCCTCGAACACCCCGCCCGATGCCGCGGCCGCCGCCCCGCCCTGGTCACGCGTCAACCGCGCACCCCTGACCGGGAGTTGGTGGGCCCGCGGCCTGTGGCTGGCCGAACGTCTGAGCGGCGAGGGCGACCCGCCCGCCCCGGTCGCCGACAACCCGGCGGAGGGCAGCCTCGGCTGGCGCGCCGACCGCCGACTGGCCCGCTGGCGCTCGGCGTTCACCGACCACGCGCCGGACACCGCCGAAGCCCAGGCCCGCGCGCTCGGCATCGACCCGCCCCTGCTGCGCCGGCTGCTCGCCGAACACCCCGACAGCCTGGCCGCGCGCACCGTCAAACCGGCCTGGGCCCGGTTCGTCGAGGATGTCGTCGCCCGCGCACCACGGCTGCCCCCGGCGCCCGACGGGGAAGACACCACGGAACACGACGAGGGGCACGACGGAACGCACCGGCACGGCTTCGCCGACTTCGCGGCCGTCGTCGAACCCTTCCTCGCCGAGGCCCTCCGCCTGCTGGAGGCACCCGCCCGCACCGCGGACGCCACCGAGCCCTCCGCCGCCGTCCTCGCGGCCGTCCGGCGCTCGCTCACCGCCGGCCTGCGGGACCAGCTGGTGTCCGTCCTCGGCCGCACCCTCGTCCTCGAACTCCATGTGGCCCGGCTGTCCGGCCAGTTGATCGGCGACACCCCGCAGGAGCGCTTCCACGCCTTCATCGCCTGGCAGCGAGAGCCCGAGCGGCTGGCCGCGCTGCTGGACGAGTACGCCGTCCTGGCCCGGCTGCTGGCGTGCGCCACCCGGAACGCCGTCCACGCGCACCGGGAGTTCCTCGACCGCTTCACTGCCGACCGGCCCGCACTGGTCGAGCGGCTCTTCGCCGGACGCGACCCCGGCGAACTGACCGAGGTGCGCACGGGCCGCGGCGACGGCCACGAGGCGGGCCGCTCGGTCGCCCTGCTGACCTTCTCCTCCGGCGCCCGGCTGGTGTACAAACCCCGGCCGCTGGCCGTCCACGAACACTTCAACGCCCTGGTCGACTGGTACGACACCGTCCTGCCGGGCCCCGGCCCGGGCACCGTGGCGGTGTGGGACCGGGGCGGGTACGGCTGGATCGAGTACGTGGAACCGGCGCCGTGCGCCGACCACGCGGCCGCCGAGCGGTTCTACCACCGCCTCGGGGCGCTGCTGGCCCTGCTCTACGCGACCGCCGCCACCGACTTCCACTTCGAGAACGTGATCGCCGTCGGGGAGCACCCGGTCGCGGTCGACCTGGAGTCCCTGTTCCACGTCGGCGTGCCCCACCTGACCGGCAGCCCGCTGATCGACGACGACCCGGCGCAGCACCTGCTCGCCCACTCGGTGCAGCGGGTGGGCCTGCTGCCCTCGGTGCTGGTAGGCGACGGCGGCGCGGTGCTGGACGTCGGCGGGATGGGCGCCGACAAGGGCGCCGTGATGCCCTTCAAGTCGCCCACCTGGGAGGGCGACGGCACCGACGAGATGCGCCTGACCCGGGTGCAGCGCGCCTTCGAGGGCAGCGCGAACCGGCCGCGCCTGGACGACCGCGACGTCGACCCGGCCGACCACCTGGCGTCCCTGCGGGCGGGGTTCGAGGCCGGCTACCGCGCCATCGCCGCCCACCGCGAGGCGCTGCTCGCACCGGACGGCCCGCTGGAGCGGTTCCGCGAGGACACCTGCCGCACCATCGTCCGCGCCACCCGGGTCTACGCCCACCTGCTGGGCGAGAGCACCCACCCGGACGTCACCCGTGACGCGCTCGACCGCGACCGGGTACTCGGGCTGATCTTCGCCCAGTCCGCCGGGAACCCCGCCCAGCGGCCGCTGCTGCGGCTCGAAGCCGAGGACCTCTGGAGCGGCGACGTCCCGCTGTTCCGCTCCGTCGTCGGCTCCCGCGACCTGCGCACCCACCGCGGCCGGTCGCTGCCGCGGGCGCTGCCCGAGTCGGGGCTCGACCGGGCCCGGCGGATCGTCGCCGCCATGGACGAGCACGACCTGGCCACCCAGGACTGGATCATCCGGGCCGCCTTCGCCGCCCGGGCCACCACCGGGGGAGCCGGCGGTGCCGCACCCGCGGGCACCGGCCCGCGCCCGGCCGGGCCCGCCACCGGCCCGGACCGCTCCCCCGGCGGACGCGCCCTGCGCCTCGCCCGGTCCGTCGCCGACCGGCTGCTGGCCGACGCGCGCCGCGACGGCGGGCGGGCCGGCTGGCTCGGCCTCGACCTGAGCCGGGACCAGTGGCGGGTCACCGCCCTGCGGGACGACCTGTACGGCGGCTACCCCGGGACGGCGCTGTTCTTCGCCCAGCTCGCCGCCGTCACCGGGGAGGAGCGCTACGCGCGGTGGGCGCGGCGGATCCTGGCACCGTTCCCGGAGCACCTGGCCCACGTGCTGCGCCACACGCCGAACCGCTCCTGGGGGGCGTTCGGCGGCCTCGCGGGCACCGCGTACGCGCTCGACTGCGCCGCCGTGCTGCTCGACGACCCCGCCCTGGCGGAGCCCGTACCGGGCCTGTTCACCGCGGCGGCCGGCGCCCTGGACGACGACCGGCAGCTCGACCTGATCGGCGGGGCGGCCGGCTGCCTCGCCGTGGCCGAGGCCCTGGCGCACCGGTACGGCGCCGCCGCGCACGACTGCGCCCGGCGCTGCGCGCGGCTGCTGGTGGAGAAGGCCGAGGCGCACCCCGGCGGCACCGTCGCCTGGCGCACCGCGATGCCCGCCGCACGGCCGCTGCTCGGCATGTCCCACGGCGCCGGCGGGATCGGCTGGGCGCTGCTGCGGCACGCCGCCCGCACCGGGGACGCTGCCGCGCTGCGCACCGGCCGGGCCGCGCTCGCCTACGAGGAGGCCGGCTACGACCCCGAGATCGACAACTGGCCGGACTACCGGGAGCAGGCCCCCCGGCCCTGGCGGGCCACGCCTCCCCCGGGCACCTTCGCGGCCGTGCACGCCTGGTGCCACGGCGCCCCCGGCATCGGACTGCTCCGGGCCGACCTGCCCGCCGGGGTCCGCACCCCGTCGAGCGACCGGGCGCTGCTGCGCGCCGTGCGGTCCACCGCCGACGCCGGCCAGATCGGCGACGACAGCCTCTGCCACGGCACCCTGGGCAACCTGGAGCTGTTCGCCGCGGCCGCCCGCGCCGGGGTGGCCCGGGCCCGGGACGACCACTCCCGGACCCGCGACGCCCTGCTGGCCGCGATCGAGGAGCGCGGCCCGGTCTGCGGCACCCCGGGCGGGATCGTCACGCCCGGCCTGATGACCGGCCTGGCCGGCATCGGCCACGGACTGCTGCGGATCGCCGCGCCCGAGCGCGTCGCCCCCGTGCTGCTGCTCGCCCCGCAGGAGGCCCCGTGAGCGCCGCGACCGACCCCGCCCGGCCGGCCGCCCCCGCCCGGGAGCGCTCCCGGCGGCGCGCCCACCGGGTGCCCCAGCGGCTGCAGTTCACCCGGACCGAGTGCGCCGCCGCCTGCCTCGCCATGGTGCTCAGCCACTACGGACGGGACTCCACGGTGGCCGACTGCCGCCCGCTGCTCGGCGCGGGACGCGACGGCGCCTCGGCGGCCGTGCTCGTCGACGCGGCGCGGCAGGCCGGGCTGACCGTCCGCGTCGACCGCGGCCCCGCCGCACTGGAGCAGCCGCTGCGCGGCCCGGTCATCGCCTACCTGCGGACCCACCACTTCGTCGTCCTGGAGCGGGTCGACCGCCGGTCGGTCCGCCTGGTCGACCCGGCCGGCGGGCGCCGCCAGATCTCGCGGCAGGACTTCGACGGCCTGTACGGCGGCGTGACGGTCGCCCTGGAGCCGGGCGAGTCCTTCGAGGAGCGGCACACCCCGCTGCGCGACCGCCCGATGGTCCGCTACCTGCGGCGCTTCCTGGCCGCCCCGGGCGGCCGCTCCCTGCTCGCCCTGACCGCCCTGGTCACCGGACTGCTGCAACTGCTGGGCCTGGCCGTCCCGTTGCTCACCCGCACCGTGGTGGACTCGCTCCTCCCGCAGCACCGCACCGACCTGCCCGTCCTGCTGGCCCTGTCCGCCGTCGGCATCGCCCTGCTGACCGGACTGCTGACCGCCCTGCGCGCACTGGCGCTGCTCGCCCTGCGCCGGCGCGGCGACCTGGTGCTCACCCGCTCCTTCGTCGAACACCTCTTCCGGCTGCCGCTGCGGTTCTTCCTCGAACGGGGCCGCGGCGACCTGCTGATGCGCACCTCCAGCGTCTCCAGCACCCGGGAGACCCTGACCCAGCAGCTGATGACCGTGGCCCTGGACGGCGTCCTGCTGGTCGGCTACCTGGTCGCCGTCGTGCTGCTGCAGCCCCTCTACCTGCTGGCCGTCGCCCCGCTGTTCCTGCTCCAGCTGCTCCTGGTGGTCCACGCCCACCGCCGGCTGCGCAACCTCGCCCAACTGGAGCTGGTCGCCAAGGCGGAGGAGCAGAGCTACCTGGTCGAGGCGCTGGAGGCGATCCTGCCGCTCAAGGCGAACGGCGTGGAGAGCCGCGCCGTGGAGCACTGGCAGGGGCTGTTCACCCGCTACCAGGGCGCGATGCTGCGGCGCGGACGCGCCACCGCCGGGCTCTCCGGGGCGCAGCGGGCGATGACCTCGCTCGGGCCGCTGCTCATGCTGGGCGTCGGCGCCTGGATGGTCATGACCGGCCGCTCCACGCTGGGCACCATGCTGGCCGCGAACAGCCTGGTGCTGTCCGTCCTGGCGCCGCTGGAGACCCTGTCGACCACCGGTCAGCTCTACCTCACCGTCAACGCCCAGGTGGAACGCCTCTTCGACGTCCTGGACGCCCCGGCGGAGACCGGCGGCCGGCTGCGGCTCACCACCCGGAAGGCGACCTCGGTGGACGTCCGCGCGCTGACCTTCCGCTACCAGGCGTCCGGGCCGCCGGCCCTCAGTGGGATCGACCTGTCCGTCCCCGCCGGCGGCAAGCTCGGCATCGTCGGCCGCACCGGGTCCGGCAAGAGCACCCTGGCCCTGCTGCTGCTCGGGCTGCTCCCGCCCGACGAGGGGACGGTGCGCCACGACGGCGTGCCGATCGACCGGCTCGACCTCGCCGACCTGCGCGCCCACTGCGGCGCCGTCCTCCAGGAGCTGAGCCTGTTCGGCGGCAGCATCCGGGACAACCTGACCCTCGGGCGGCCCGACGCCGAGGACGCCGAGGTGATCCGGGCCGCGCGGATCGCCGGGCTGCACGAGGACGTGCTGGCCCTGCCGATGGGGTACGACACGCCCGTCGGCGAGAGCGGCTCGGCGCTCTCGGCCGGCCAGCGCCAACGGGTCGCCCTGGCCCGGGCCCTGGTGCACCGGCCGCGGCTGCTGCTGCTCGACGAGGCGACCAGCCACCTCGACCCGCAGACCGAACGCCATGTCGACGGCGCGCTCGCGGAGCTGGCCGTCACCCGGATCGTCGTCTCCCACCGGCTGAACGCCGTGCGCAACGCCGACCAGATCCTCGTCCTCGAACACGGCCGGATCGTCCAACGCGGCCGCCACGACGAGCTGATCGAGCAGGAGGGCGCGTACCGCCTGCTGTTCGGCGCGGCCGACACCGACGTGCGCCCCGCCGCGAGCCGCTGAGGCCGACGGGCCACCGTTCCGACGGGCCACCTTTCCGACGGGCCGCTCGACGCCCGTCCCCATGAACCCCGGTCGGCCGCCCGGCCGTCCGGTCGAGGAACCACCACCGAGAGGCAGGAACGCCATGAGCGACAACAGCACCGCCCGTGCGTGGAAGGACCCCGAGGACGCGGCCCGCGCCGTCGCCCCCGCCCACCCGTCCGGCGAGGTCGACCTCGGCCTGTTCGTCGGCGGCCTGTCCGACGAGGAGGGCGGCAGCGAGGCCCTCGGCACCGGCGGCTGCTGCCCCACCTGGGCCACCGGCACCCACTGCTGACGGCCCGTACCCCCCGACCCGGAGCGGAAGGAGCCGAACCATGAGCGACGAGGAGACCGTCCGGTCCTGGAAGGACCCCGAGACGGCCCGCACCACGCCCGGCCACCCGCTGGGCGAGCCCGACCTCACCGCCCTCAGCGGCGGCGAGGAGCCGGTGACCGTCTTCGAGATGTGCACCGGCCAGACCGCCTGCGGCACCTGTGGCGGCTTCACCTTCGGCTGCTGCTGAACGACCCTGCCGAACGACCCTGCCGAACGACCCCGAAGGAGTCGAACCATGAGCAACGAGGACATCGTCCGGTCCTGGAAGGACCCCGAGACGGCCCGCACCGCCCCCGGCCACCCGGTCGGCGAGCCCGACCTCACCGCCCTCAGCGGCGGCGAGGAGCAGATCACCGTCTACGACATCTGCACCACCAACCAGACCGGGTGCGGCACCTGCGGCAGCTTCAGCTTCGGCTGCTGCTGAGCGGCCCGGAGGGAGTCGGACCATGAGCGACGAGGAGACCGTCCGGTCCTGGAAGGACCCCGAGACGGCCCGCACCGCCCCCGGCCACCCGCTGGGCGAGCCGGACCTGACCGCCCTCAGCGGCGGTGAGGAGCCCTTCACCAACAACGACGTCTGCAGCAGCACCGACCAGAGCTGGTGCGGCACCTGCGGCAGCTTCAGCTACGGCTGCTGCTGACCCGCGCACCACCTCGCACCACCCTGCACCATCCCGCACCGGGCGTCGGGTCCGGCCCTCCCCCGAGGGCCGGACCCGCGTTCGTCCCCCGGGGACGGCACCGCCCGACGCCGGGGCGACGCCCGAAGCTACGATGGTTACCCGGTGGCCGGCCCCGCGTTCCAGTGCCGCCGGGACCGGCAGTGGCGGCGCAGGAGGCGGAGATGGCGGAACCCGGGGCGAGCACGCTCGCCGAGAAGATCGAGACACTGTTTCGCACGGTCCGGCGCCCCAACCGGGAGCAGTACAGCAACGAGGACGTGGCGCGCGCCTGTCGCGAGGCCACCGGCGAGACCTTCTCGGCCACCTACCTGTGGCAGCTGCGCACCGGCAAGCGCGACAACCCGACCAAGCGCCATCTGGAGGCGCTGGCCGGGTTCTTCCACGTCTCCCCCGCCTACTTCTTCGACGACCGCTCCGAGGAGATCGTCGCCGAACTCGCCCTGCTGGAGGCGCTGCGGGACGCCGGCGTACGGAACATGGCGCTGCGGGCGGTGGAACTCTCGCCCGAAGCCCTGGACACCGTCTCCGATGTGATCGAGACTATCGCTCGCCGGGAGGCTGCCAGGGGGAAGCCCTCCCCGTGAGCACGACGTGGTGCCGCCGAGGGGACACCCGCAACGGCTGACCGGCCACGTCGGCCCCGGCGGACTGGGGAGGCGCGCGTTGCGATGGATCCGACGCCACGGCGGACTGATGCGGCGATGTCGCGCGATCAGCGAATCACTGGACCTGCCCGACCCGTTCGACGCCGCCGAGCTCGTCGCCCGCCTCGCCCGCGCCCGCGGCCGTCCGATCGACCTGATCGCCGTGCCCGCACGGCCCGGGGCGCCCTGCGGGCTGCTGGTGACGACCGGCCAGGCCGACTACATCGTGTACGCCGAGGACACCAGCGAGGTGCACCGCCAGCACATCCTGGTGCACGAGTACGCCCACCTCCTGCTGGGCCACGCCGACGGCCCCTCGCCCGACCCCGGGCTCACCCGCGGCCTGCTGCCGCACCTGTCCCCGACCCTGGTCGGGAAGGTCCTGGGCCGCACCGTCTACCTCGAACCCCAGGAGCGGGAGGCCGAGTTGCTCGCCTCGCTGATCCTCAAACGCGCCCTGCTGCCCGGCGGCCGGGCGGCCAACGCCCAGTCCCGCGACGCCGAGTGGGCGCAGCGGCTCTCCCCGCTGCTGGGCCGGCGCCGCCCGACGGGCCCGCATGACTGACCCCGTCCTCGCCTGCGCCGCGGTCTTCCTGCTCGGGCTGAGCACGTACCGGTTCTTCGCCGGCCGGCACCGCGGCACCACGCCGGCCCTGCGCTACACCTGCTGCTTCGCCTGGTGCTTCGGCGCCTCCCTGGCGCTGATGGCCGGCCGGACGGGGGCGGACATCGACCACGGGACCGGCCTGGCGGGCCTGTCCTGGATGCTCACCGACCACCTCAAGATGGGCTCCGCAGGCTTCCTCGCCCTGGCCGCCGTCTCGCTGCGCCGCCCCGCCGCCGACGCCCGGGCCCTGCGCCGCCGCCAAGCCGGCGTCGCCCTCGCGGTCCTCGTGGCGACGGTCCTGTTCCTGCTCGCCCGGATCACGGAGGTCGACGGCCAGTTGGTGGCCACCGGCGGCGCCGGACCGGCAGCGCTGGCCGGCTACGACCTGGTCAGCGTCGGCTACGTGGTCGGCTGCCTGGTCACCCTGCTGCGCCAGACGTTGTCCTGGACGCGCCAGGCCGACACCGCGGCCCTGCGCACGGCCCTCGTCCTGATCACGCTCACCGCCGCCGTCGGGCTGCTCTGGACTGCGTGGGGGGTGGACGACGTCCTCGGCGCGCTGCGCTCGGGCCGCCAGCAGAGCACCGAGGACCCCGTCTCGCTGGCGCTCGGGCGGCTGTGCGCGGTGCTGCTGCTGGCCGGTGCGACCACCCTGCTGTGGGCGCGCGCCGGCCGCGCCGCCCGGCGCTGGCGGGCCGCGTACCGCAGCTACCGGTCGCTCGGCCCGCTGTGGCGGGCGCTGCACGCGGTCTTCCCGCAGATCGCCCTCGCCGCCGGCCCGCTGCCCTTCGCCGACGCCGAGCTCGCGCTCTACCGCCGGGTCATCGAGATCCGGGACGGGCTGCTGATCCTCCGCCGCTACCGCACCGGCGAGACGCCCCCGGCGGGGCCGGAGCAGCCGCGGGGCGGCGGCGCCCGGGCCACCGACGCCGCCGCGCGGGCCGAGGCCGCCCGGATCGCCGCCGCCCTGGTCCGCGCCCGCGCCCAGGCAGACACGCCCGCCGAGGCCGCCGACCCGCCGCAGGCCGAGCCGTCCCTGCCGCCCAGCGCCGGCATCGAGGCCGAGACCCGCTGGCTGACCCAGGTCGCCCAAGCCCTGCGGACCATGCCGCCGCTGCCCGTCGGCCGCACGGCCGGCTGACCGGAGCGGGGTCGGCCGCACTGGCCATGATCCCGTCAAGGAAGCGACAGGGCCCCGTCAAGATCGCGGCGGCGGGCCCGCGGGGCTGCGCGTCGGCGTCGCGGACCGGATAGGGTGGACCGCTTCCCCGTCCGCGTCCCGTCCCAGGAGCACAGCGCCGTGTCCGACAGCTTCGCGCACCTGCACGTCCACACCGAGTACTCGATGCTGGACGGCGCCGCCAAGAACGGCAAGCTGTTCGCCGAGGCGGAGAGACAGGGCATGCCCGCCATCGCGATGAGCGACCACGGCAACATGTTCGGCGCGTACGAGTTCTTCCACGCGGCCGCCAAGACCGGGGTGAAGCCGATCATCGGCATCGAGGCGTACGTCGCACCGGCCTCGCGCTTCCTGAAGAAGCAGGTGTTCTGGTCCCCCGGCGGCCAGCGCCCCACCGGCTCCGACGGCGAGGGCGGCAAGGACGTCTCCGGCGGCGGCCGCTACACCCACATGACCATGTGGGCGCAGAACGCCACCGGCCTGCGGAACCTCTTCAAGCTCTCCTCGCTCGCGTCGATGGAGGGCTACTACATGAAGCCCCGCATGGACCGCGAGCTGATCGCCGCCAACGCGACCGGCATCATCGCCACCACCGGCTGCCCCTCCGGCGAGGTCCAGACCCGGCTGCGCCTCGGCCAGTACGAGGAGGCCGTCAAGGCGGCCGGCGCCTACCAGGACATCTTCGGCAAGGAGAACTACTTCCTGGAGCTGATGGACCACGGGCTCTCCATCGAGCAGGACGTCCGCGAGGACCTGCTGCGCCTGGCCAAGCAGCTGAACATCCCGCTGCTGGCCACCAACGACTCGCACTACGTCACCGCCGACCAGGCCGACGCCCACGACAGCCTGCTCTGCGTCGGCGTGGGCAAGAACAAGGACGACCCGAACCGCTTCAAGTTCAACGGCAGCGGCTACTACGTCAAGACCGCCGAGGAGATGCGCGAGCTCTTCCGCGAGCTGCCGGAGGCCTGCGACAACACCCTGGCGATCGCCGAGCGGGTGGAGTCGTACGAGGAGGTCTTCACCTACGTCGACCGGATGCCGCAGTTCGACGTCCCCGAGGGCGAGACCCAGGCCTCCTTCCTGCGCCAGAAGATCGCCGCCGGCCTCCAGCACCGCTACGGCGACAACCCCAGCCAGGAGGTGCTGGACCGGGTCGAGCTGGAGATGGGCGTGATCACCCCGATGGGGTTCGACGCCTACTTCCTCGTGGTCGCCGACATCTGCCAGTACGGCCGGGACAACGGCATCCCGGTCGGCCCGGGCCGTGGTTCGGCGGCCGGCTCGATGGTTGCCTATCTGACCGGCATCACCCAGCTGGACCCGCTGGAGCACGACCTGCTGTTCGAGCGGTTCCTCAACCCCGAGCGCATCAACCCCCCGGACGTCGACATCGACTTCGACGACCGCCAGCGCGACCAGATGGTGCGCTACGTCACCGACAAGTACGGCTCCGCCTACACCGCCCAGGTCAACACCTTCGGCACGATCAAGGCCAAGGCCGCCGTCAAGGACGCCAACCGCATCCTGGGCTACCCCTTCGCCATGGGCGACCGGATCACCAAGGCGATGCCGCCGGACGTCATGGGCAAGGGCGTGCCGCTGGCCGACCTGTTCAACGACAAGCACCCGCGGTACAACGAGGGCACCGAGATCCGGGCGCTCTACGACAACGAGCCCGACGTCAAGAAGATCATCGACACCGGGCGGGGCATCGAGGGCCTGATCCGCGGCACCGGTGTGCACGCCGCCGCCGTCATCCTCTCCTCCACCCCGCTGCTCGAACTGATCCCGCTGCACATGCGGGACAAGGACGGCGTGATCATCACCGGCTTCGACTACCCGTCGTGCGAAGCCATGGGCCTGATCAAGATGGACTTCCTGGGTCTGCGGAACCTGGGCATCATCGACCACTGCATCAAGATCGTGAAGGCCAACCGGGGCGTCGACGTCGACATCGAGAAGATCCCGATCGACGACCCCACCACGTACCAGCTGCTGGCCCGAGGCGACACCCTCGGCGTGTTCCAGCTCGACGGCGGCCCCATGCGCGCCCTGCTCAAGCTGATGAAGCCCACCGAGTTCGCCGACATCTCCGCCGTCTCCGCGCTGTACCGGCCCGGCCCGATGGGCATGAACTCGCACACCAACTACGCCCTGCGCAAGAACGCCCAGCAGGAGATCATCCCGATCCACCCCGAGCTGGAGGAACCGCTCAAGGACGTCCTCGGCCCCACCTACGGCCTGATCGTCTACCAGGAGCAGGTGCAGCGAGCCGCCCAGGTGCTGGCCGGCTACTCGCTCGGACAGGCAGACCTGCTCCGCCGCGCGATGGGCAAGAAGAAGAAGGAGGTCCTGGAGAAGGAGTTCGTCCCCTTCCACGCCGGCTGCAAGGAGCGCGGCTACTCCGACGAGGCCATCCAGGCGGTCTGGGACGTCCTGGTCCCGTTCGCCGGCTACGCGTTCAACAAATCGCACTCCGCCGCGTACGGCCTGGTCTCCTACCAGACCGCCTACCTCAAGGCCAACTACCCCGCCGAGTACATGGCCGCCCTGCTCACCTCCGTCGCCGACGACAAGGACAAGATGGCGATCTACCTGGCCGAGTGCCGGCAGATGGGCATCAAGATCCTCTCCCCCGACGTCAACGAGTCGGTGGTCGACTTCACCGCCGTCGGCAGCGACGTCCGGTTCGGCCTCAAGGCGGTGCGCAACGTCGGCGTGCCCGTCATCGAGTCCCTGGTCGGCACCCGCGAGGAGAAGGGCAAGTACACCTCCTTCGCCGACTTCCTGGACAAGGTCGAACTGGTGGTGTGCAACAAGCGCACCGTCGACTCCCTGGTCAAGGCGGGCGCCTTCGACTCGCTCGGCCACACCCGGCTCTCGCTCAGCAGCGTGCACGAGAACGCGATCGACGCCGTCACCGGGCTGAAGAAGCAGCAGGCCATCGGACAGGACGACCTGTTCGGCGCCCTCGACGCCGGCGAGGGCGGCGGGCCCGGCATCGGACTCGACTTCCAGCTCACCGAGAACGAGTGGCCGCGACGCCAACTCCTCGCCCTGGAACGCGAGATGCTCGGCCTCTACGTCTCCAGCCACCCGCTGGACGGCGCCGAGCACATCCTCTCCCAGAACCGCGACAGCTCGATCGCCCAGCTCCTCGACTCCGGCCGGTCCGAGGGCGAGGTCCGGCTCTCCGGGCTGATCACCGGCGTCGACCGGCGGATCAACAAGGCCGGCAACGCGTGGGCGATCATCACCCTCGCCGACCGCGACGGCTCGGTCGAGGTGCTGTTCTTCCCGGCGACCTACAACCTCATGGCCGAGCAGATGATCGAGGACAACGTGATCTCGATCCGCGGCCGGCTCAACGAGCGCGACGGGTCACTGAGCGTCTTCGGCCAGGAGATCACCACCCTCGACGTCTCCTCCGCCGAACTCGGCACCAAGCCGCCCGTCCAGATCACCGTCCCGGCCGCCCGGATCAACCCCCAGGTGGTCGCCGAGCTCAAGCTCGCCCTCCAGAACCACCCCGGCGACGTCCCGGTCCGGCTGCGCACCACCAACTGGGACAAGGACACCCTCTACGAGCTCGGGTTCCGGGTGAACCCGGACAACGGGCTCGCCTCGGACGTCAAGACCCTCCTCGGCAACCGCTCCTGGGCGGGGGCGGCCGTCCGGTCCTGATGCTGCCGTGCCCGGCCCGGTCCGTTCCGTTCCTCGCAGCGGGCCGGGCCGGTCGGCTGTCCGGCCCCTGCCGGGGACCGGGTTCGGTGGTGCCATGGAGGTGGGCGGACGGCCGGGCCGACTCGTCGGCCTCCCGCCCGCCCCGCCCCAGCCGCTCCACGCCCGAGGAGTACGCCGATGCCCGACCACACCCGCACCCACCTGCTCGCGGCCATCGAACTCGCGGCCTCCGCCCGCGCCCACGGCAACCACCCCTTCGGCGCACTGCTGACCGACGCGTCCGGCGGCGTCCTGCTAACGGCCGAGAACACCGTGCTGACCGACCACGACGTCACCGCCCACGCGGAGACCAACCTGGTCCGGGCGGCCTGCCGCACCCTCGCCCCGCACCAGCTCACCGAGACCGTCCTGTACACCAGCACCGAGCCGTGCGCGATGTGCGCCGGCGCGATCTACTGGAGCGGCATCCGGCGGGTGGTCTACGCGCTCGCCGCCACCGAACTGAACGCCATCGCGGGAGCGGACCCGGACGAACCGGTGCTCGACCTGCCCTGCCGCCTGGTCTTCGCGGCCGGCGGCAACACCGTCGAGGCCTCCGGCCCGCACCTGTTCGACGAGGCCTCCGCCGTCCACACCGGGTACTGGGGCTGACCGGCCACGCCGTGCGCGGCCTGGCGGGGCGGGCGCGGGGCACCGTGGGTAGGTACGGAGCGTGACACCGGGCGGTCCGCGTGCCCGGCGGACCGGCAGGAGGCCGCGATGACCACGAGGGAACCCCTACCGACGGAGACCGGAGCCTGGGTGGTGGACCGCCCCGGGCCGGTCGGCGGGCCGGGCCCGGGCCCGCTGGTCTGGGAGCGCCGACCGCTCGACCCGCCCGGGCCGCAGGAGATCCTGGTCGAGGTGGAGGCCTGCGGGGTGTGCCGCACCGACCTCCACCTCGCGGAGGGGGACCTCTCCCCCAGGACGGCGAGGCGCACACCCGGGCACGAGGTGGTCGGGCACGTGCTGGCGGCCGGGTCCGAGGTCGAGGAGTTCACCGTCGGGGACCGGGCCGGGGTGGCCTGGCTGGCCCGGACCTGCGGCGGCTGCGGGTACTGCCGCAGCGGGCGCGAGAACCTCTGCCCCGACTCCCGCTACACCGGCTGGGACCGGCACGGCGGCTACGCCGGGCACGTCACCGCGGACGCCCGCTACGCCTACCGGCTGCCCGAGGGCCCGCCCGCCGAGGAACTCGCCCCGCTGCTGTGCGCCGGGATCATCGGCTACCGGGCCCTGGAACGGGCCGAACTGCCGACGGGCGGGCTGCTCGGCATCTACGGCTTCGGCGCGTCCGCGCACCTGACCGCCCAGATCGCCCTCGCCCGGGGCGCCCGGGTGGCCGTGTTCACCCGCTCCGAGGCGGCCCGACGGCTGGCACTGGAACTCGGCGCCGCCTTCGCCGGCGACTCCTACGACCCGCCCCCGCAGCCGCTGGACGCGGCCGTCCTCTTCGCCCCGGTCGGCGGCCTCGTACCCGCCGCCCTCACCGCGCTGGACCGCGGCGGCACGCTCGCCGTGGCCGGCATCCACCTCACCGACATCCCGTCGCTGGACTACCAGCGGCACCTCTTCCAGGAGCGCACGCTGCGCAGCGTCACCGCCAACACCCGGGCCGACGGCCTGGCCTTCCTGGCGGAGGCGGCCCGCGCCCGCCCGGTGGTCCACCTCAGCCGCTACCCCCTGCGCCGGGCGGACGCGGCGCTCGCCGACCTCGCCGCGGACCGGGTGACGGGCGTCGCGGTGCTCGTACCCGAGTAGCGCGCCACCCGGAGCGGCACGGCGGTGACCCGCCCCTTCGGAGTGACAGGAGGGGCCGTTTGACTGCGCTCGGTGGCCGACCGGTTGCATCATGTGCGCATGGTGAACTTCCCTGACGATGTCCCCGGTTACCTCTCCATCAGGATGGCCGCCCCCACCGAGCCGGTGGCGGGGATGGCGGACGTCGAGGCGTGGACGGCCCGCGACAGCTATCCGCAGATCCTGTCGGCCGGGAGCAGGGCCTTCGGCGTCGCCCGTGAACTGCCCACGGGCGGCTGGGCCCTGCGCACCTCGATGGCCGAGGTCTATCCGCAGTCGGCCCGCGACGACCTGGGCATGGTCTGCCGCGAGCAGGCCGGCCGGGCGGAGCAGGCCGGCGACACCGCGGCGCAGCAGCGGTACCTGGCCGTGGCCGGGCGGCTGGAGTGGGAGAAGCTCGACGAGGTCGAACTGGACGTCCGCTACCGCGTGGTGCGGGCCGAGCGGTACATCCGCAGCGGTCCGGACGGCCCGGAGCCGCCGCGCTCCACCGACCCCGACGACCACCGCAAGCGCCCGCTCGCCGAAGCCCTGGACCCGGCCGCCGGCTTCGTCATGGACCCCGCCCTGCCGACCGGGCTCTCCACCGGCATCCTCAAGACCGACCTCATCCAACTGGTGCCCACCGCACGCGACTTCCCGCCCGAGGTCCGCCGGGACGCGCTGCGTTCCAGCACCACCCACCCGGGTGTGGTGCTGCTGCCGGCCGCCTTCGGCGTCGCGGAACGGGTCGACGGCCGGTGGCGTCCGGTCGGCGTCATGGACGCCCCCACCCCCTTCCGCGCCCGGGACATCCTGTCGATGCGGCTGCGCGTGACCGAGCCGGTCGAGCGCCGGCTGAGCGACCGGCAACGGGCCCACTACGCAGAGGCGGCGGACCGGCTCGAAGCCGAGCAGGGCTTCGAACTCACCGTCGAGGACCGGCTCCTGCGGATCATCCGGGTGGAGCGCGCCGTCCGCTTCGGCCCGGACGGACCCGAGGGGCCCCGCCCTTCCGACCACGACCCCGAGGACCCGATCCTGGTGATGGACCAGAAGCTGCGAGCGCAGGGCATCGTCCCCGACGAGGACGATGACGAGCCGATCGTCCTCGACGAGTCCGCGCGGGAGTTCCAGCGCCTCTTCGAGGCCGAGATGGCCCGGCGCGGCACCCCGCTCCCGCGCTTCGAGGACGACGGGGCGTAGGGGCGGGCCCCACCCCGTCGAACACCCCTCCACCACCGTGGTCCGTGACGGGTGACCGGCACCGGCCCCGCTCGTTGCACACCGGGGGGTCATCCCAACCGCTCGGGGTGACCAAGGAGCCGGAGGTGCGCGCAGCATGGGGTTGGCCGAGGGTTCACAGGACGGTTCGCACGAGGACGCGGTGAGCGGGCGGACCCGACGCCAGTTCCTCACCCGCGCCGCCGCGTTGGGCGGGGCGCTGGCCGTCGGTCCCGCCGCCGGCGCCGCCCCGCTCCCGCGTGGCGCGGGCACCGGTGCCCGCGGCGGCGCCGGGCGGACCGTGGCGGTCCTCGGCGGCGGGGTGTCCGGGCTGAGCGCGGCACACGAACTGGCCGAGCGCGGCTACCGGGTGACGGTGTACGAGTACTACGCCGCGCTCGGCGGCAAGGCCCGGAGCATGGACGTGCCGGGCGGCGCGCGCGGTGGACGCCGAGCGCTGCCGGGCGAGCACGGCTTCCGGTTCTTCCCCGGCTTCTACCGCAACCTGCCGGACACCCTGCGCCGCATCCCCTACCCGGGCAACCCCGGCGGCGTCCACGACAACCTGCGCGACGCCACCCAGGCGCTGCTGGCCTTCGACGCCCCGCGCCCGGGCCTGCTGCTCCCGTTCCGGACCCTCACCCGCCGCCCGCTCGACCTGGGCGACCTCGCCCCAGACGCCCTGCGGCGGACCCTGACCGGCGCGCTGGACGAGGTGCTGCACCTGCCCGCCGACGAGCTGGCCTACTTCGTGGACCGGGTCCTGGTCCACCTGACCAGCTGCGACCTGCGCCGCGAGCAGCAGTGGGAACGGGTGCCGTGGTGGGACTTCATCAGGGCCGGGCGGATGTCCCACGACTACCAGCGCCTCCTCGGGGTCGGCGTGTCCCGGGACCTGGTGGCGACCCGGGCCGAGCAGGCCAGCACCCGTACGGTGGCCCGCACCATCATCGAGGCCTTCCTGCTGAACGGGCTGCTCGGGCGCGGCGTCGACGGACAGCTCGACCGGGTGCTCAACGGCCCCACCAGTGAGGCCTGGATCGACCCGTGGGCGGCCCACCTCTCCGCACTGGGCGTCGAGTTCCGGACCGGCACCGAGGTCCGGGAGGTGCTGTACGGCGAGGGCCGGATCACCGGGGTCCTGGTGGCACCGGCCGGCGGCGGCGCCCCCGAGACGGTGCGGGCCGACTACTACCTCAGCGCGCTGCCGGTCGAGCACGCCCGCACCACCTGGGGTCCGCGCCTGCGCGCCGCCGATCCCCAACTGGCGCGCTGCGACGCGATCGGCACCGACTGGATGACGGGCATCCAGTTCTACCTGCGCCGCCCGCTGCGGCTGGTGCACGGCCACGCCATCTGCCTGGACTCCCCCTGGTCGCTCACCACGGTCAACCAGGCGCAGTTCTGGGACCGCGACTTCGCGGCCGCCTACGGCGACGGCACGGTGCGCGACTGCCTCTCGGTCTGCGTCTCGGAGTGGGACCGTCCCGGCGTCCTCTACGGCAGGACGGCCAAGGAGTGCACCCGCGAGGAGGTCGCCCGCGAGGTCTGGGCGCAGTGCCGGCGGGCCCTCGACCGGCCGGGCGCCGGTTGGCCGGCGGACGCGGACGTGCACTCGTGGTTCCTCGACCCGGCCGTCACCGGCCTGGGCGGGCCGGCCCCGGCCAACCGCGAGCAACTCCTGGTCCACCCCGCCGGCACGCTCTACCACCGGCCCTCCGCCGCCACCGCCGTCGGCAACTTCTTCCTGGCCGGCGACTACGTCCGCACCGACGTCGACCTGGCCACCATGGAGGGCGCCAACGAGTCCGCGCGCCGCGCCGTCAACGCCCTCCTGGACGCCGACGGTTCGCCCGCCGAACGCTGCCGGATCCAGCTGCTCTTCCGTCCCCCGGAGCTGGAGCCCCTCAAGCTGGTCGACGAGGCCCGCTACCGCCTCGGCCTGCCGAACACCTTCGACCTCGGCTGACCCGGCCCGCCCGGACACAAGGGTATGGAGCGGCGGCGATCCAACAGGTCCCGCGCGGGCGTTCCCTACCCAGCGGTGGCCGGCGCCTCCAACTCTTTCCGGCGCTGCTCGTACCGCGAGGGCGCGCCGAGTATCCAGGACCAGGCCTCGTACTCGTCGACGGTCCCGACCCGGGCGGCGCCGTCGACGCAGCGCGGATCGTCCCGTTCGGCGAGTCCGAGGACGGCCCAGATGCGGGTCACCTGGTCCTCGTCGTCGAGCAGTTCGGCGAGGACCTCGCCGACCGCGCTCGCCGGTTCCCCGCTCTCCGCGAGCTGATGGGCGACAAGTCGGCGAACAGCGGCGTCGTTGTCCCGAGCCAGTACTCGCATGGCATCCAGCCCCTCGGACGCGTAGGTCCACCGCCCCGAACGGTCCGGGACCGTGTGCTCCAGGGTCGCGGGCACTCGGGCGCGCACCTTCGAGGCGGGGTGCGCGAGAAAGGACAGGCCGAGGGGCTCGATCCTCGGGTCCTCGTGGTGGCTCAGGCCGACCAAGACCTCGGCCAGGACGTCCGCGTGGTCCCCCTCCGCCGCCCAGTCGAGGAGGAACTCCAGCGTGCGCTGGTCGAACGGGCTCGGGTCGGCGGACATGGGGTCACCGAGGAAGAGGGATGTCAGGAGCTCCGCACCGAAGCGGCGGCGCAGGGGATCGGGGTGGGACCGCAGTGCCACCGCGGCCTCCCACGTCTCGTCGTCCTGCCTCTCGGCAAGCGTGCTGATGATCTCCCCCCAGACGGCGTGCTCCCGGTCGGGGTACGCGAGGGCGCACGCGCGGCCGGCCAACTCGTCGACTCCCAAGCGGAGTCCGAGATGCTTCTCGAGGAGAGTGAGGATTCCTGTGTGGCCGTCGCGGACGGTCGTTTCGCCGAGTCGGATCTCGTGGTAGTCGGTGGACCATTCCCTGTCCCGGACCCGGACCCACTCGACCGGACCCGAGGAGCCGGTCCGTTCCCGCAGCATGCCGACCGCGCCCGTCTCGTGCCACTGCCGGGCACGTGCCAACAGTTCCGCGCGAGTGTCCTCACCGAGCAGCGCCGCCTCGCCGAGCAGGCCGTGGGCAAGACCGACGGAGCCGCTGTCGACGGCCCGCAGCCGCGGGGTGGTCCCGTCGGGCAACCGACGGTCCACATCCGCGCCGCCCTCCACCAGACAGTCGGCTGCCAACGAGTCGAACGCGGCGATGGCCAGGCAGAGTGCAGGGGTTCCCTGCTCGTCGACGGCATTGGGATCCGCCCCGTCCTCCAGGAGCATCCTGACCGCGTTCTCGTCCCCTCTCCGCACCGCCGCGATGAGTGGATCCTCGCCCATACCCCTAAGCCCCCGTTACTCTCGATCGCCGGCCGTCAGAACAGCAGCAGGCCCGCAGGGGCGTGGTCGGCCAAGAGCTTCCACACGCCCCGGGCCGGAGCCAGGGTGACGGACAGGCCGACGATGTCGCCGCCCCTGGCGGGACAGTCTGTCACGGCCGGTCGTTCAACGGTCCGCCGTGATCGCCGCTCGGGCCTGGTCCGCGCCGATCACTTCGCCGTCGAGGCCGGACTGGTGCAGGTCCCCGCCGGGGGCCTCGATGCGTCCGGCGTCGGCCAGGCCGCCGGCCCTGACCGGGTCGAATCCGGCCGTGCGGATCAGCCGCTCGGCGGCCGCCGCGGCGTGCTCGTCGTCGGTGGCGTAGAGCAGCGCGGCCCGCTGCGGGGTGCGGTTCGCGCTCGCGGCGAGCGCCTCGGCGGCGAGGGTGCCGAACGCCTTGACGTAGTGGGCGCCCCCGGGCAGGAGCGCGGCGACGACGGAGCCCGCCGACTGCCCGTCGGGCAGGGACCGCACCATCCGGCCCTGGTCGTCGAAGGCGATCGGGTTCGACGGGTCGACCACGACCTTGCCCACGAGCAGCGGCGAAACCTGCGGGATCAGCTCCTTGATGGTGTCGAGCCAGACGGCGAACACGACGGTGTCGGCCTCGGCGACGGCGTCCCGGACGGTGGCGGTGTGCGCGAGCGGTCCGAGCTCGTCCGCCAGCTCCTGGGCCCGCGACGCGCTCTTCCCCGTCAGGACGACGTGCTCTCCTCCGGCGACCAGGTGCCGGGCGACCGCGCCGCCGATGTTGCCCACGCCCACGATTGCGGTGGTCATGTTCCTCAGCCTTCCTCTCCGCGAATGTAGGGGTCAGGTGTTCCTCGGATGCCCCGGAGGTTGTCGGGCAGTAGCCCGAATGCCTGAGACGCCACCCGGTCGAGGGTGGTGGGGTTCCCGGCGAGGACGCGGGTCCGATGGCTCCTACGCGCGGCCGCTGTGCGGCCAGCCCTGGGCGTCGAACACGGCGGTGGGGTCGAGGTAGTCGCGCCAGTGCGCCACCTTGCGGTCCCTGACGGTCACGACGGAGACGAAGCGGTTGTCGTAGGGCCGCCCGGTGTGGACCGAGGTGCCGTGGACCTCGTACTCCAGGACGACCACCGAGGTCTCGGGGTCGCGGTGGACGCGGAGGTTGTCCGCGCCGTGCAGCGTCACGTAGTCGCCGTAGTCGCTGTACAGGTCGACGATCGCCTGGCGTCCCTCGACGCGCCTGGGGTATCCCGGCACGGTGATCACGAACTCGAAGACCACGTCCTCGGCCAGCAGGTCGTAGTAGTCCTCCCCGTCGACCAGGCCGTCCAGCCCCTCCTTGACGATGCGGAAGAACGGGCTGTTCGCCCCGACCAGGGGGGTGTCGTCGTCGACGGTCCTGCTCACTTCTCCTCCAGGGTCCACGTACCGGGCGTGGCGCTCGGCGAACTCGCGGACGGTCGTGGCCGGCCGGTGCCCTTCCCGGTGTCGCCGGTGGGCCTAGCGCCGTTGCCGGCGATGACGGCGATGGCGGCGATGCCGACGCCGGTGAGCCGGCGCAGCACCAGAGCGTAGTCGGCGGGGATACCGGCGGCGACCGCGCCGTCGACCACGTCTCCTGGTCGGTGTCCTCGTGGCGGACGGGGCGCGGTTGAGGAGCCCGGCCTCCGGTGCTCTGATTCAGGTGTCGCACCCGTCCGGAGGGAGTCACCGTGTCGCCCCACGATCCGATCCCGCCCCGGGAGGCCGCGGACCGGCTGGCCATCCGGGAGCTCGTCGACGCCTACGCGCACTGCGCCGACCGCCGTGACGCCGAGGGGCAGATGGCCCTGTTCACGGAGGACACCCGTTTCCTGGTCTTCATGGACGCCACCGCGGCCGAACCGACCCAGGAACTGCGCGGCCGCGACGCCCTGGCCCCGGTCTTCGACAACCTGAACACCTACCGGGCCACCACCCACTTCAACGGGCAGAGCACCGTGGTCCTGGACGGCGACCGGGCGAGCGGCGAGAGCTACTGCCTGGCCCACCACGTCTCCTACGGCACGGACGCCGAGCGGTCGATCATGATCGCCTCGATCCGCTACCTGGACCGGTTCGTCAAGCGCGACGGGGAGTGGTTCTTCGCCGAACGACGGCTGATGGTCGACTGGACCGAGACCCGCCCCAGCACCCCCTGAAGCAGGCAGGCCGGGGCGCGGCGGGCCTCGTCCCGTCAGGCGAGGAATCCGCCGTCGACGGCGAGGTGGCTGCCGTTGACGTAGGCGGCGTCGTCCGACAGCAGGAACGCGATGGCGGTGGCGATCTCGCGCCCGGTGCCGACCCGGCCCATGGGGATTCCGGTCCCGGCGACCCGCCTGGTGTCCTCGGGGTTGGCCCGGGTCATCTCGGTGTCGATGACGCCGGGTTGGAGTTCATTGACGCGCACCCCCTGGCCGCCGAACTGGATCGCGGCGGTGCGGGTCAGGCCGCGGATGCCGTGCTTGGCGCTGGAGTACTCGGCGGTGGGGCCGCCGCGGTCGGCGAACACGCTGGAGACGTTGACGATCGCGCCGCCGCCCGAGGCGAGGATCGCCGGGATCTCGTACTTGATGCCGTAGAAGAGGCTGTTGAGGTCGATGTCGACGGTGCGCCGCCACTGCTCGGGGGTCATGTCGGGCAGCGGGGTGAAGTCGCCGGAGACCCCGGCGTTGTTGACGGCGTAGTGCAGCGCGCCGAACGCCTCGACCGTACGGGCGACCGCCCGCTCGTTGTCCTCGGGGCGGCTGACGTCGCCGGGGACGGCGAGGGCCCGCCCGCCCGCGGCGGTGATCTCGGCGACCACCTCGGCGAGCCGGTGCTCGCGGCGGCCGACGACGGTGACGGCGGCGCCGCGCCGCGCCAGCAGGAGCGCGGTGGCGCGGCCCATGCCCGAGCCCGCGCCGGTGACCAGTGCGGCCTTGCCGTGGAACGGTCGCATGTCCGGGTTCTCCCTTCGGGACCTTGGGACTTCGGGACTTCGCGGCGGGCGTCTCAGCCGTTGGCCGGCAGGTCGACGGGGTAGGCGGCGCCGGTGTCGGCGGACGCGGAGACGGCCTGCCAGGCGGTGGCCTCGGCGAGCTGGCCGCGGGAGTAGTCCAGCGCCATGTCCGCGGCGCCGGCGCCCAGGAGCAGGTGGGTGGGCAGCCGGTCGGCGTGGACGAGCCGGACGAGGATCTGCGCCGCGCGGTCGGGGTCGCCCACGGCCGCCCCGCCGCCGCGCAGGAGGTCGGCGAGGGCGCCGACGGTGGCGCGGTAGTCGGCGGGTACGTCGTCGACCTCCATCGAGGCCCCGGCCCAGTCGGTGGCGAACCCGCCGGGCTCGACGACGAGGTAGCGGATGCCCAGCGGCGCGGTCTCGGCCGCCAGGACGCGGGTGAAGCCGTCCACGGCGAACTTCGCCGCCTGGTAGGAGCCGAGCCCCGGGGTGGCGCCGACGCGCCCGCCGACGGAGGAGAACTGGATCACGATGCCGCCGCCCTGTTCCTTCAGCAGCGGGATCGCGGCCTTGGAGACGTGGTAGACGCCCCAGAAATTGGTGTCGAACTGGCGGCGGAAGTCCTCCTCGTCGGCGGTCTCGACCGGGGCGAGGTTGGCGTACCCGGCGTTGTTGACCACGACGTCGACGGAGCCGAAGGCCGTACGGGCTGCGGCGAAGGCGGCCTGGACCGCGTCCGGGTCGGTGACGTCCAGGGCGACGGGCAGGACGCGGTCGCCGTAGCGGGCGACCAGGTCGTCGAGCTGCTCGGGCTTGCGGGCGGTGGCGACGACCCGGTCACCGGCCGCCAGGGCGGCCGAGGCCAGGGAGCGGCCGAAGCCGCGCGAGGAGCCGGTGATGAACCAGGTGCGGGTGTCGGTGTGGGTGCTCATGGATTTAGTGAAACACCGTTGCGCTAATAACGCAACGCCGGATTGTTATTACCGCAACCACGTTTCGCTAGACTCGACGGCGTGACCGACTCCGACTTCCAGCGCGCCCGCACCCCCGAGGCCAAGCGCGCCCGCGAGGACGCGATCCTCGCCGCCGCCGCCCGCCTGGCCACCGCCAACGGCGTCCGCGAGGTGACCGTGACCGCCATCGCCGACGAGGTCGGCATGCACAAGTCCGCGATGCTGCGCTACTTCGAGACGCGGGAGGACATCTTCCTGCGGCTCGCCGCCGAGGCCTGGCAGGACTGGTCGGCCGAGGTCCGCGACCGCCTCGCCGCCCTCACCCCGTGCGAGACCGCCTCGGACCCCGAATGGGCCCACGGAGCCCTCGCGATCGCGGGCGTCCTGGCGCAGTCGCTGGTGGCCCGCCCACTCTTCTGCGACCTGCTCGCGCACACCCCGTTGAACCTGGAGCGCAACGTCTCCCTCGACACGGTCCGCGCGTTCAAGGTCCGCGCCATCGCCGAGGTGGACGCGGTCGGCGCGGCCCTCGGCCCCGTCGCCCCGCTCGGCGCCGACCAGGCCCGCAGCGTCGTCACCACCGCCACCTCGATGGCCGGCGCCCTGTGGCAGATGGCCGCCCCCGGCACCCGCCTGCGCGCCTTCTACGAGACCGACCCCGAGCTCTCCCACTCCGTCGTCGACGTCGAGCCCCGCCTCACCGACATCCTGACCGCCCTGCTCACCGGCTACGCCGTCGCCGCCACCCGGCGCACGGAGGACGGATGGCCCCACGACACGCCCTGACCCCCGCACCGCTCCACCCCGGCCTCCACCGCACCCCGGCTTCGCACCGGTGCACGGAGTGACCGGGAAGCGGCTGCCTGTCCGTAATGAACGATTGTGTTCCCTATGCCCCGGGGATACCGTCGGTAGTGGTGAACGAATCCGTCCCCTTCCCGTCGTTCACCCCCGAACCCTTTGGGGGACCGCCATGGCCACCTCGCGCGCCCTGGCCGAGGCTTCGCCCGCGACCGCACGTCGGGGCCAGCACCCGGGGATTGCACTCACCGTCATCGCGGCGACACAGCTGATGGTCGTCCTGGACATCACGATCGTGAACATCGCGCTGCCGCACATCCAGCAGGCGCTGAAGTTCAGCACCACCGACCTGTCCTGGGTCATCAACGCCTACACCCTGACCTTCGGCGGGCTGCTGCTGCTCGGCGGGCGGGCGGGCGACATCCTCGGGCGGCGGCGGGTGTTCGTCGTCGGCGTGCTGGTGTTCAGCCTGGCCTCGCTGCTCGGCGGCGTCGCGCAGTCCTCCGCCTGGCTGCTGGCGGCGCGGGCCCTGCAGGGCGTGGGCGGGGCCATCGCCTCGCCCACGGCGCTGGCGCTGATCGCCACCAACTTCAAGGAGGGCCAGGAACGCAACCGGGCCTTCGGGGTCTACTCCGCCGTCGCCGGGGCCGGTGGCGCGATCGGCCTGCTGCTCGGCGGCATGCTCACCTCCTGGCTGTCCTGGCGCTGGGTGCTCTTCGTCAATGTGCCGATCGGCATCGCGATCGCCCTGCTGGCGCCGCTCTACATCAACGAGTCCGAGCGCCACCCCGGCCGCTTCGACCTGCCCGGCGCCCTCACCGCCACCGCGGGCATGGTCTCCCTGGTCTACGGCTTCATCCGCGCCTCCGACCACGGCTGGACGGACCCGGTGACGCTCACCGCCTTCGGCCTCGCCGTGGTCCTGGTCGCGGCGTTCGTGGCGAACGAGCGGCGCGCACGCCAGCCGATCATGCCCCTGCGCCTCCTACGGGACCGCAACCGCTCGGGCGCGTACGGACTGCTGCTCTGCGTGGCCGCGACGATGTTCAGCATCTTCTTCTTCATCACCCTGTTCGTCCAGGAGATCCTCGGTTTCAGCCCGCTGCGGGCCGGCTTCGCGTTCCTGCCGATCAGCGTGGCCATCGTCGGCGCCGCCCAGTTCGCCGCCCGCAACCAGCTGCGCTTCGGCCCCAAGCCCTTCCTCGTCGCCGGCTCGCTCCTGGTGCTGGGCGGGGTCGCCTGGGCGACGCAGATCGACATCGACAGCAGCTACGTCGGCGGCATCCTCGGACCGACCATGATGTTCGGCTTCGGCATGGGCTCGATCTTCGTCCCCGCCACCCTCACCGTCGTCTCCCACGTCGCCCCGCACGAGACCGGCGCCGCCACCGGCATGCTCAACACCACCCAGCAGGTCGGCGGCTCGCTCGGCCTGTCGATCCTGGTCACGGTGTACGGCACGGCCAGCCGCGCCGAGGCCCGGCAGCAGGCCGGGGCCTTCCTCCGGCAGGCCACCCCGCAGCAGGCCGCCCAGTTCCGGGCCACCGGCCGGCTCCCGGAGCCCTACTCCTCGCAGGTGCTGGTGCACGGCATCGCCAGCGCCTTCCAGCTGGGCCTGGTGTTCGCCGCGCTGGCGGTGGCGATCGCGGTGTTCGTCATCAAGGTCAGCCGGGTGCCGGTGCCGCCGGCCGTCAGCCCTTCGGGGGGAGGTGCTTGACAGGGCGTCAGGGTGACCGGGAGAGTCTTCCCCGTAATGGTTTTCATCTTCGATAACCGTTTGCGGGTGACCCCTGCCCGCCACGGGTCGAAGCCCGACCCGTTCCCGAAACCCCGACGCACCCCCCGAAAGAGGACACCCATGTCGCTCGACGTCTCCCCCGCCCTCCTCGCCCAGGCCCAGCAGGGCCGCGTCGACGAGGCCGAGTTCCTCGACACCGTGCGCGCCTCGCTCCCGTACGCCTACCAGGTCGTCGCCGGACTCAGTACCGAACTCGCGGCCGGCGACGCGGAGTTCACCACCGACAACACCACGCCCAGCGACGAGCAGCGCGCCCAGCTGCTGCGCGCCCTCGCCAGCAACGCGATCCGCGGCAGCCTGGAGAACCACTTCGGGGTGAAGCTCGCCTTCGTCAACTGCCACCGGGTCGGCGCCTTCCGCCCCGGCACCGAGGACGGCGCGGCGTACCGCGAGTTCACCTCGCTGCACAACCAGATCCGCAACCAGAGCCCGGAGCTGCGCAGCTGCTGACGGCGCCCCGGTGCGGCGGCTCCCACCCGGCCCGACAGGGTGGGAGCCGCCGCCGTACGTGTCGCCGTGTTGCGCACCGTTGCGGGCCGGTGTCCGGATCGCGCGTCGATCTTGTCGGGCGGCGCGGCGGCTGCGTACGTTCGAAACGCACCACCCGACCGGCCCGCCCCGGGCCGCCCCTCACCCCGCGGAGCCCACCATGTCGCCGAACCCCCGACCGCTGCGGAAACTCGGCTTCCTGACCATCGGGCTCTTCGACGAGGCGGACCCGCGCCGCGGCCACGAGTCCACCCTCGACCTCATCACCCTCGGCGAGCGGCTCGGCTTCGACAGCGCCTGGCTGCGCCACCGCCACCTCCAGTACGGCATCTCCTCCCCGGTCGCCGTGCTCGCCGCCGCCACCCAGCGCACCAGCCGCATCCAGCTCGGCACCGCCGTCACCCCGCTCGGCTGGGAGAACCCGCTGCGGCTCGCCGAGGACCTGGCCACCGTGGACGTGCTCTCCGGCGGGCGGCTCAATCCCGGCTTCAGCGTCGGCCCGCCCACCCACTACGCGCACCTGCGCGACGCGCTCTACCCCGACACCGGCGACCAGGAGGACTTCAGCCCTCGGCGCGCCGAGCGGCTGCTCGCCCTGGTCCGCGGCGAGGACGCCTCCGACTTCGCCGGCACCGAGGGCATCGAGGTGTACTCCCGCCGCGTCCAGCCGCACTCCCCCGGGCTGGCCTCCCGGCTCTGGTACGGCGCCGGCAGCCTGCGCTCGGCCCGCTGGGCCGGCGAACAGGGCATCAACCTGCTCACCAGCAGCGTCGTGAAGGCGGAGGGCGACGACGCGGAGCCGCTCGACTTCGCCGCCATCCAGGCCGCCCAGATCCGCGCCTTCCGCGAGCGCCACCCCGACGGCGACCGCGCCCGGGTCTCCCAGGGCCTGGTGGTCATCCCCACCGACAGCGCCACCCCCGAGCAGCGCGCCAAGTACCAGGCCTACGCCCTCGCCCGCGCCCCGCGCACCCTCGCCCCGCAGGGCCCGGCCCGGCTGCTGTTCGCCCCCGACCTGGTCGGCACGTCCGAGGAACTCGTCGAGCGGCTGCACGCCCACGCCGGCTACCGCGAGGTCGACGAGGTCGCCTTCGCCCTGCCGTTCACCTTCGAGCACGAGGACTACACGCAGATCCTCACCGACCTGGCGACCCGCCTCGGCCCCGCCCTCGGCTGGACCCCCGGCCAGGACTGACCGACCGCACGACTCCCGGGGGAGCACCATGGACGTCGACACCCTCGACACGGCCGGCGGCTACGGCCACCTCGTGAACCGCCGACGGCTCAGAACTCGCTGGTGTCCACGTCCAGTTCGAACGGCTCGGGCAGCCGCACCGGCACCCCGAACGGGTGCGGCCCCTCCACCCTGGTGTAACCGAGCGCACCCGGCTGGGAGAACAGCGTGCACGCCCGCTCCTGCCGGTCCACCAGGAGGTAGAGCGGCGCACCGAACTGGGCGTAGCGGCGGCGCTTCACCGTCCGGTCGGTGTCGGCGTTCGACGGGGACGTGACCTCGACCACGAGGACGGTCTGATCGGGAAGCAACGCACCGGGGTTGTTCACCGCCAGTTTCACCGGCACAAGGGCCAGGTCCGGGATGTAGTAGTTCTCGGTACCGGGCAGGTCGAGGTTGCCCGAGCCTGAACGCAATCCGAGTTCGCGCTGGCGGGGTCCGATCTGCAAGCGGATCAGATCGACGGTGTTCTCATGCTCCCAGGACGGCGACACGGGGGTGATGACTCCCTCAACGATCTCAACGCGTTCACCCGCGATGTGCTGAATCGCATACTTGAGGGCTTGCTCCGGGTTCGGCACGTGGCTGTAGTCGCCCGGGCCGATGTGCGCTGTGCTCACGTAGTGCTCTCCTGTCCGGCGCTGGTCTCAACGCTCAGGGGCTGCCCGGCGGAAAGACTACCGGGGTAACACCGCCGCATATGCACGCGCCACCAGACCTACCCGCCAAAACCGGACAACCTCGGGAAGCCGCCGCCCCGAGCCGGATCACCGTCACCAGGCATCAAGTCGCCGGTCAGAGCAGGCGCTTGATCTCGCCGCGTGCCCGGTAGAAACCGCCCGAGGCGGACTCCCGGACCTCGGCGACCAGGTAGCGGGCGCCGGGGATGCGGATGTCCTTGGGGAACTGCACCCGCCAGGACGGGTCGTAGCCCTGCGAGAGCACCCGCACGCGCAGCCGGGTGCCGTCCTGGACGCACTCGACCTCGACCTCGCCGCCGGTCCGGGCGGTGGCCACCGCGACCGTCTCCAGCCCGGCGCCGGCCCGCACCGGCTCCCAGCCCGCGCCCTTGACCTCGGCGGTCTTCGGCAGCGTGCCGTCCTCGGCCGCCCGCACCGCCTGCTCGCCGGCGTCCAGGCAGGCCAGCGAGCCGTCCGTCGTCACCAGGTAGAGCCGCCCCTCCCGGTACTGCATGCTGTACGCCGAGCCGCAGCCGGTGGCGAGCTTCCACAGCCGCGTGCCGTCGGCGGCGAAGCAGTACACCGAGGAGTGGTTGTCCCCCGCGAAGACGTACTCGCCGTCCGGGGAGGCCGCGCAGGAGAACACGCCGGCGTCGCAGCGGTAGGCGGCCACCTCGGCGCCGTCCGACTTGCGCAGCCGGTGCACCCAGCCCTGCCCGGTGCCGGCGAACACCTCGTCGGCCTCCTGCCAGCCGAACAGCACCCCGCCCCGGGTGGGGGTGTACCAGCGCTGGTCGCCGCTGCGGTTGTCGTAGCGGGCGACCCCGCGCGAGTGGCCGTGGTAGACGCCGTCGGCGTCGCAGCGCACCATCCAGCCGGACCGGCCGTCGGCCTGACGGCGCCACTGGAACTCGTCCTCGTGGTCCACCGTGGTCAGCCCGCCGCGCTCGTCGGCGACGCCCAGCACGCCGTCGTGGATGTCGAGCCAGAAGATGTCCACGTCCTGGGCTATCTCGTACGCCACCCGCGGGATCTTGCCGCCCAGGTCGTACACCTTGCCGTCGTCGCAGCCGGCGTAGATCCACCAGTCGTCCGCGACGATGCACTTCACGCCGTCCGGCAGGCCGTAGCGGGCCGTCACCTCGCCGTCGTGGGTGAGGGTGTAGACGTCGCCACGCTCGTTGCCGACCCAGGCGTGCTCCTCGCCGACGAAGATCCCGAAGGCGGGCGAGCCGGAGCGGAAGCGCCACAGCAGCGGCGCCTGGCGGGCGGTCGAGCGGCTGCTGACGATCTGCCGCCTGGTCACCTCCCGGCGCTGGCGCACGCCCCGGACGGCCGGGGCGTAGCCCTTGCGGACCTTCTCGCCGATCTTCTTCGCCGCCGCCGAGGCCGCCTTCTCCGGGCTCGGGTACGTCGTCGCCTTGCTCTGCCCGGGCTCGCCGATCCGCCCGTACCGTACCGTCACCACCTGGCCGACGAGCCGCACCTCGTAGAACTTGTGCGCACTCCCCTCGTCCTCGGACAGTTCGAGGTACGTGACCTGCTCTTCCACGGCGACGGACACGGCGCGGTCCCCTTTCGGGCGACGGAGATTTCGGGCAAGGGAAACGGGGGCCGGCGGGACCCGCCCGCCGACACCCCACAAGCTACGACCGGGCACTGACAATCGGCTCCGGTCACGGGCGGGACCCGTGAGGTCAGCCCGGGTCAACCAGGAGGGCGCAGCCTCCAAGATCCCCGACCTCGTCACCCGCGATCAGCTCTGCGTCTCCTCGCGGCGTCCGACAGCGGCCGCATCGGGTACGACGAGCAGCTTGCCGGTGGTACGCCGAGCCTCCAGATCGCTGTGGGCCTGGGCGGCCTCGGACAGTGCGTAACGGCCCGTCACGGTGACCTCAAGCGCCTTGGAGCGCACCCACTCGAACACATCGGCGGCCCGTCGGAGCAGTTCGGACCGATCGGCGATGTAGTGCCCGAGGCTGGGCCGGATCAGGGTCAGCGAACCGCCGTGGGCGAGCCGAATCGGATCGAACGGCGGCACGGCACCACTTGCCGCGCCGAAGAGCACGAGATGGCCGCGGGTCCGCAGGCTGGCGAGGCTCGCATCGAAGGTGTGCGCGCCGACGCCGTCGAAGACAACCGGCAGTCCCTGACCGCCGTTGAGCCGCCTCACCTCGGCTGCGAGATCGTCGACTGCGGAGGAGAGGATCACCTCGGCGGCCCCGGCACGCTTCGCCAGCTCGGCCTTCGCCGTGGTCGACGTCGTGCCGATCACCCTGCCGCCGAGATGGGTGATGAGCTGGGTCAGAAGCAGCCCCATGCCACCGGCAGCCGCATGCACGAGCACCGTGTCGCCCCCCTGAACCGGGTAGGCGTCCTTGACGAGATAGTGCGCGGTCATGCCTTGGAGGAGCACCGCGGCGGCTGTCTCGAAGCCGATGTCGTCGGGCAGCGGCACCAGCCGGGAGGAGTCCACGACGGCCCGCTCGGCGTACGCGCCGGGAATCTCCACCCAACCGACCCGGTCCCCGACTGCGACGTCAGCGACGCCGGGTCCGACTTCGACGACCGTTCCGGCGCCCTCGGCGCCCGGGGTGAAGGGCAGCGGGACGCTGTACCGGCCTTCGCGGTGGTAGACGTCGAGGAAGTTGACCCCGGATGCGGCGACCTCCACGACCGCTTGGCCCGGGCCCGGCGTCGGTTGATCGATATCGACCAGTCGCAGCACCTCGGGACCGCCCACTTCGGACATCTGAATCGCTCGCATGACCCCTCCTGAAACGGCAGACTTCCCTCACCGAACTCCACTCGTGGCGATCTTATTTCCGCTCGCGGTGAGGTGCCGTAGCCGTCACGTCCAGGTCAGCGGCATGAAGCCGGCCGTACCGCGGCAACTGCCCTGGAGCCCGCGGCTGCGGCTGCGGCTGCGGCTGCGGCTGCGGCTGCGGCCGAGCATCGTTCAGCGTGCCGGCTCAGGAGGTTCGGTGGGCCTGTCGAAGGAGGTGTTCCCGCTCGGAGTGGCTGGTGGTCTGCTCCGCGGCCGCGCGACAGTGCGTGACTGCGGCCTCGTGGTCACCGGCCAGGTCGAGCAGTTGGGCCCGCACCGCCCCGCCCTCCCGCGTCCGGCCGACCGCCCAGGCGGCGGCGATCCGGGCCAGGTACGGCACGGCGGCCCAGGGGTGAGCGTCCTGGCCGGCGAGGGCGGTGGTGGGATCCATGGGCGGGATCCTGGCGGTCGGGACCGACCGACCCGGTGTCAGCGCCCGGCCGCCGCCCGTTCCCCGTCCAGCAGGCACACCATGTGGAGCTTCGCGACGGGCCGGCCGGCGACCAGGACGGCCTGCGGCTCCCGGCCCCACACCTCGAAGCCGCAGGAGGTGTAGAGCCGCAGGGCCGGTTCGTTGCCCTCCGAGACGGTCAGCAGGACCTGCCGCAGCCGCCCGTCCCGGGCCGCCGTGCGCAGCACCTCGCGCACCAGGGCGCGGCCGATGCCCCGGCCGGCGGCGTCGCGGGCCACCGCCATGCCGTAGAGGGTGGCCTTGTGCCGTTCCTGACTGCGGCTGGGCACCTTCAGGCCGGCGGTGCCGACCAACGCGCCTCTGCCGCGTGCGGCAGCGGTGTTGTCGAAGGCGCCGATCAGGGTGCCCGGCCCGTCCTGGGCCTCGGCGAGGCGGCGCAGCGTCGCGGCCAGGGGCTTGCCGGCCTCCTCGGTGTGGCTGGAGGTGAAGGCGCTCGGTGTCTCGCGCAGCGCGGCCAGCCGGAAGCGCCGGTACGGTTCGGCGTCGGCGACACCCAACGGGCGGAGGGTGATCAGGTCAGCCGAGGCGGACACGGGTGCACCTCGTCACGTACGGGAGGGCGATCTCCTCGCGGCCGGCCAGGTCCGGGTGGGTGGCGAGCAGCTGCTCGACGTCGGCCAGCAGGCGGACCCGCTCGTCCTCGGGCAGCGCGATCACGTAGCTGCGCGAGGCGACCATGTCGACGATCCCGGCCCGGGTGGTGACGTGCTCCCAGCGGATCTCCAGCCGCTCGGGCGCTCCGAACGGCGCCGGGAGGGCCGGCCGGGTGTCGATCCGCTGCGGCGCCGAACGGTGCATCAGCACGCCCAGGGCGGCCGCCCACGGCTCGGACTCGTCCCGGACGTTCCACACCAGCGCGAGCGTCCCGCCGGGGGCGAGCACCCGGGCGATCTCCGGCACGGCGGCCGCCTGGTCGAACCAGTGCCAGGCCTGGGCCACCACCACCGCGTCCACGCTGCCGTCCGGCAGCGGGATGCGCTCGGCCGAGCCCGCCCGGACGGCCGCCTTCGGCACGGCTGCGGCCAGCCGGGCCCGCATCCCCTCGTCGGGCTCGACCGCCACCACGTCCAGGCCCGCCTCGACCAGCAGCCCGGTCAACTTGCCCGTCCCGGCGCCCAGGTCGAGCACCCGACGGGCCTCCCGGGGCACCGCCGAGCCGACCAGCGCCCGGGGGTAGCCCGGCCGACCGTGCTGGTACGCGTCCGCCGCCACGCCGAACGACCGCGCCCGCAGCCTGCCGGCCCACCGCCTGGTCGCCCCCTGCCGCGTCATCCCGCAGGCCCGCCCGATCTCCTCCCAGGTCGCCTCCCGCCCGCGCCGCAGCTCCTCCACCAGCTCCGTCCGCCGCCCCTCCAGCGCCTCGATCACCCCCGACAACCGCCGCAGCCCCTCCACGCCGCCGCCACCGGCCACGTCCTCCGCCACCCGCCGACCTAGATCACCTGTCTCCATGGCCCGGCACTGTACGGAGCTTCGGCGGAGGTCGTCAACAGCTATTGCCTGGTGGCGCAACATCTGTTGCCTCCGGTCGCGCCACCGGCCCCGGCCGGGGTGCGGCCGGGGCCCGTCAGCCGCCCGCTGTCACAGCGGCCGGAGGGTGAGCGCGAACTGCGGAAGCGTCAGCAGGAGCAGGGCGGTGCCGGCCTCGATCCAGCGGTACTTCGCGCGGATGATCGCACTGGTACCGGCCAGCGCCGACAACAGCGGCCCCGCCGGGTCGTGCCCGGCCCGCTCGAAGGCACGGCGCAGCCGCTCGGGGCCCGCCCCCGGCGCGATGTGCTCGAAGTACCCCGGACCGTCCGCACCACCCCGCCGCCCCTTGCGGTGGCGCGGCACCAGCGCGGAGGCGAAGCAGCCGACGGCCAGCAGGGCGCTGGCCGTGGCGCTCCACCGCAGGAACGGGACCAGCCAGGCCAGGGAGCCGGCGCCGGTACCGCCGCCCAAGGGGATGAACGTGGCGAGCACCGCACCGGTGAACGCCAGGAACACGGCGGCCTTGGTGTCGGCCCGGACGAGTTCCGCGCTGTTGGCCGCCATCAGGCGCTCCATCGCCGACACCGAGGGCGGGCTGGACGCCGCCGTCGGCGCGGTCGGCCGGCGGCTCCTGCCCCTGGAGCGCCCGCGCGGCCCGGCGACCGTGCGCCGCCGCGACGGCTGCCGGCGCACACGTATCCGCACACGCGCCGCCCCGGTCACCGCGGGCTCCCGTTCGGCACACCGCCGGACCAACCGTTGACGTTCGAGTGGAGCTTGACGAAGTCCGGCCCTGAGGACTGTGGGGACTGCGAGGCGGGCCCGGGGACCTGCCGCCCGAGGGCGACCAGGCGGTCGCGCAGCACCTTGGAGATCTCCTCCTGCTCCTGCTCCGTCAACTTGCCCAGCATGAGCGCCATCCGGTCTTCCCAGGTGGTCTCGCCTCGGAGCAGGTCGGCGTGGTTGACCACCCAGTCCAGGACGTCGCGCACCTCGTCGGGTTTCCTGGCGAGCCAGAGCCCGGCGAGGGCAACCGGTCCGTCCTGGACGGACCGTCGGCAGAAGGCGTACTCCTCCTGGTTCTTCGCCATCCAGTCGAACGGCATATCCGTCGCATCCGGCGCCCCGAGCCGCAGTTCGTTTCCGTGCTCGCGCTCGGAAACACCCGTGACCCGGTAGCTGAGACCGAAGTGGGGCAAAACGTACGGCGCCGCGAGGTACTGCATCAGTTGATCAGGGCCCAGGCTGGTTTGCGCGGTGACGAACCGCTCCCTGAGCTGGTGCAACCGTCCGTCGAGGTCCTTACGGACCGGCAGCCAACCCCGACTGGTCCTGGTACGCACGACCTGTGCGGCATCGTGGACCCACCACAGGACGTGGACCTCCACCGATTCCGTGCCGTACGGAGTGGGGAGGCCGACCCCGCGGAGGCCCGAACGCTCATCGAGCTCGACCAGGTACGCCCGGTCGAAGCCGCGGAGCCCCAGCCGCGCCGCGGCTCCGCCGTCCTCCCCCATGCCATCCGGTCTCGGACGGCTCGCCATCAGTTGGTGGTGCATCCCGGCCCGGTCCACCAGGACCAGGGCACGGTCACGCCGTCCGGACCAGCGGTACCGGAGGATCTCCCGCCAGGGGGCGCGGGTGGCCTGGGTGTAGATGGGCAAGTCAGCTTCGACGGTCATCGGATCCTCCGAAAGCAGGGGCGGAACGATACGGCTGCGGCTCGCCGCGCCGCCAGGCCTCCAGCGTGCGACGGGCGATGACACGCCCGACCAGGTCAAGGTTGTCGCTGCTGTCGATCTCGACGAATAGCCCCAACTCACCCGGGCGCATCTCCCATGAGAGCGCTATGAGCAGCGTTTCGACGGCGACGCGAAGCGGCTCGTCCCAGATCGCCTCGTGGCACCAGCCAATCAGCATGTTGCTCGTGTCAGCGAAAAGCCTCTCGTCATTGAGTGACCTTCGGATGAAGGCGATCACAGGCTCGACGAACTCACCCTCAGGGCTGAGCTGTTGCCTGAACCAGGACAAGTCCCACAGCAGTCCGGGAAAGGCCATGTGCGCGAGCTCCGCGTCACGACCCGGTTTGCCGGCCCATTCCATGAGCTGCCGGAAGACAACCGACTGGTTCCCGCCCGCGAAGAGGCTCACCAGCGACCAGCGCACCGCCCCGGCGACCGTGTCCTCGTCTTCTTCCTCGCCTCGATAGCAGCCCCGGAGCAGGGAGAGCGCGAGTTCCGGCCGGGATGCACCGAAGTCCCGGCCGCAGGCATCAGCCACGGTTGACCGAAGCCTCCAACCGCCGCTGATGCTCCAACGACCAAGGCGGTGCTTCACCTCGCCTGCGAGCATCGGGTCTTGCGCCGCGATGCCCAGGGCATATGCGGCCGTGCTACGGCTCTGCGCGCGGTCGGATCTGGCCAGGTCATGGATGTGGCTCAGCGCCCTGCGGCCACCACTCCATGTTGTGGCCAGACCCACCACACGGCCCATGGGCTCAGCCAGGTCACGCTCGGTACCGGGAACCTTGTCGATCCACTCGGTCAGCAGTCCCGACACCTCGGCGTACTGCCGCCACACGTACCGCAATACCGTCTCCGCCTGCCGGTGCCGCTTGAAACGCACCGGCTCCACCGTGTAGGCGTAGCCCGAGATCTCCCGACGCTCACTCGGCGAACACTCGGCACGGATGGTCGCCAGCAGCTCGTCCAACGAGCGCCGGAAGACAAACCTCGGATTCGGTTGCGGATCCTCGTGGCGCACGACCCGTCTCTGCTCGCCCTCCCGGTCCGCGCCGACCCGCACAACGGCGTCAAGCCGACCGTCGGCCAGTGCGAGCAACCGGTCGGTCTCCTCCCGGACGATCCGGTGGTCGAGCCCCTCCAGGACGCTTGTCACAAGTAGGAACGCCAGGGCATCCGGGTCCTCGCGAAGCTCTTTCAGGAGGTCGGGGACCTCCGTCTCCGCGAGGAAGCTGAGCCGTTGGCCGAGGTCAGCCGGATCGGGGCCGTCGTCTCCGGTTCGGCTCACCTCGTCGACGAGTTCAGCGACCTGGGCCGGCACCAGCTCGGGCGCCAGCAGGTCGTCCAGGTCCTCTGCCAAGCGGTCCAGCAGTGCCTGTCGTCGCCCCCTGTGGGACACCACTGCCTCCAGGCGCGCGTCAAAGACCGCGCGTGGCAACGGAGGCGTGTAGCGCACCGGGCTGTGCTCCAGATCGCGGGCCACGCCGCGCAGCCGGTCGGCGTTGTCCGGCAGCATGACCACCATGAAGGCCTTGGCGTCCTCCAGCCTCTGGCGCAGCTTGGCGATCGAGGCCGGTCCCAACCGGACCGTGGGCGACAGGCCGTGTACCAGGTAGCCGCGCGCCTCGGCGTGCGTCGGCTGCCAGGACGACAGATCCGAGTCGCTGTCGAGCGCGCGCAGGGCCATGCTGTTCCCACTGCTCTCGACCAGAAGATTGAGGGCGGTGGTTCGGCGCCCGGTGCCGGGTTCACCGGCGAGGAAGAGCAGGCGGGTGCCGAGCGTACGCAGCGCCTCGGGGAAGCAGTCCGGCTCCGCGAATCCGGTTCGGGCGGCCATGACCTCCACCGTGGAGATGGGGCCGTCCTGTGCCTCCACCTGCTCGCCCCCGACCGGGGCGGCCCCGGCCGCGCCGTTCTCCACTCGCTGGTCCCCGTGCACGGAGCCGGTGTTGATGTTTCCACCCGGTGCGTAAATGAAGTTCGACCGCCGCGCGGATCCGGGCCGGGTACCTGCTCGATTGGCGAACTCGGCGTCGAGTTCCTCGAAGTCGACGAAGTCGAAGTCGAGGGCCGGATCGTCGGCTCTGCCCGATTTCCCGGAGCCGGGCCCGTCCGAGCCTCCTGCGCCGGCCCCGTCCGGCGGCGGCACACGACCCCCGCCGGACGGCCCCTCGATGGCCGGGCGCTCGTCGGGGTTCACCGGCGGTGCTCGTTCTTGTCGCCGTGGACGATGTCGCCCAGGTTGCCGTTGACCGTCCCCACCTTGTGCCCCTCCACGCGGTCGCCACCGTAGGAGTCACCGCGCACGTTGGTGACGGTCTGGCTGCCGTGCACCGTGCCGGCGTTCAGGTTGCTGCCGTTGCCCCGCTGGTTCACCGCCGTGCGCGGCGCGCGGCGCTGCTCCCCGCTTCCGTCCGCCGCCCGCTTCGCCCGTCCCTCCTTCTCCTCCCGTCCTTCCTGCTCCTCCACCACCGCGTCGCCGAGGATCCTGCGGTCGTACAGGTTCCCGGACGGCGTGGGCACGTACAGCCACGCCCGCTGGTCGAAGCGCTTGCCCTCGACGGTGGCCGGCACCTCGATGAAGTGGTCGGGGTGGCGCCCGGTGTATCCGCCGGCCACCGCGTCCTGGTAGCAGCGGTCGGACAGGATGGCGGCGACCTGGGTGATGCTCGCGTTGGAGGCGGCCAGCATGGCCTTCACCGGACGGGAGTCGAGCAGCCGGTGGGTGTCGTTGCGCGGGGTGCCGTTGCCGTCGAACTCGCCGCCGTCGTCCGGGAGCGGGCCGATGTTGAGGCTGACCCGCAGCCGGATGCGCACCGTCCCGACCGAGTGCACGTTGAACTCGGTGAGCACCTCCTGGAGGGTGTTCAGCCAGGGGTGGATCAGGAAGGGCATCCAGGCCGGGTCGAAGCCGAATACGTACCCGTCGCCGGTCGAGTTGGGGAAGCGCCGGTCCTTCCAGACCTCGCCCAGTCCGGCCCGCTCGAAGGAGAGTCGGAGCAGCTGCGGCACGTTCGCGCTGATGGTGCCGTGCTCGATCGCCGGGTACCCGGTGAAGTCCTTGGCGTCGACGGCGACAATGCCCCGGTATGGCGGGAGGTGCCGGCTGCGGCTGTACGGCAGGGCGCTGGCCTCGGGCATCGGCTGGTCGAACTCCGTCATTCTCTGCTCCTTGTTGTTCCGTGCTGACCTTGCGCCACCAAGCTTCGCGATCCGGCGTCGCGCGGTGTGCTCGCTCGGTGCGGTACGCGAGTGACGGATGTCACATCCGAGGCCGCGCGGGTCAAGGAGTGCTGGGACGGAGCGTCAGTCGCGCGGAACGTCAGCCGCTCGCCGGAGTGCGGGGAGGTCGTCGAGGGCGATGGACTTGCGGCCGGCCTCGACGCGGTGGGCGGCCAGGGCGGTGAGGCCCGCGGTGACGGTGTTCCGGGAGACGCCGAGGTGCTGGGCCAGTTCGTCCCGGGTCAGGGCGAGTTCGATCCGGCGGCCGGGCGTCTGCGCGAGGCCCGTGGAGAGGTCGGCCAGCGCGACCAGGGCGGCCGCCAGCCGGGGGACGACGTCGCCGCCGATCCGGGCCAGATCGGATTCCCGCAGCCGGCCCATGGCGTAGCGGACCATCACGGGGAACAACCCCCGCTCGGCGACGAAGCGCAGGAAGGCCTCCTTGGTGAGGACCGCGACCGTGCAGTCCGAGATCGCCTGGACGCTCGCGGAGCGGACGCCGTCGTCCAGAACGGCCACCTCGCCGAGGAGTTCGCCCGGGCCGCGGAAGGCCAGCAGCCGGACGTCCCCGTTGCGTTCCCGTCGGCTGACCTTGGCCACTCCGGTCCGCAGGGCGAGGACGTGGGTGCCCGGTTCGCCCTGGCGCAGCAGGGTGGCGCCGATCGGGTGCCGGCGTTCGAAGGCCTCCTCCAGCATGCCCGCCCACACCGCGTCGCCCATGAGGTGGCGCAGGGTCCGGCCCAGCGCGGCCGGTGTGCGGCTGTCGTGATCGTTCATGCGACGACCCTAGGAGGGGCGGCGCACCGGACGCAGCCGAATCGGGCCCGGCCGCGGCTCCCCTTCCGGGTGATTGCCGCGCCTCCGGTTGACCGGAGTCACCGCGCTTAGCACGAACTCGGCGCGAGACGCGGGGACTTGGCGCGGAAACCCTTCGCATGAGCGAATCCGGCGCGGGTCGGCGGCGCGCGGGCGGCGCGACGAGAAGCCTGGTGGGTGGGCGGTGGCCGCTCCGGTTGCGACTGGCGTGCGAAATGTCGGGACTGTCCGGCAGATTGCCACAAGTCGGTTGCGGGACGGTATTTTTGACTTTCGGTCAGGATGTCCTGAACTTGGCTATGCTGCACCACCACGCCTCCGGAGCCGCTCCCCCCGCTTTTGTCCGTACTGTTCCGATCGTTTGAGGATGCTGAATGCTTCGAGCTGGATCGTCACCCGCCAGACGGCGCCGAGCACCCCTGCTCGGCTGGTTGTTGCCGACGGCCGTGATGGCGGCGGCCGTGGCGGTCGCCGCGGTGGCGGTGTCCGCCGGGGCCCGGGCCGGGGTGCTGTGGTGCGGGGCGACGGGCACCGTGCTGGTGGCCGTGGTGGCCGCCGAGTCGGCCCGCCGGGGGCGGGCCCTGAGCGAGTCCCGTGACCTGCACGCCCGGCAGGTGGAGGAGTGGCAACGCAGGTTGGCCGGGCAGGAGGACGAGCTGGACCGGCTCGCCCGGGTGGAGATGCGCAGGGTGGTCGCCGGGGCCCGGTACGGGTACTCCTTCGACGTCCTGACCCGCCCGTTCGAGGAGAGCGAGGCGCCCGTCTCGCCACGGTTCCGCCGCTCCCTGGTGGCCGTCACCGAGGCCGTCGCCAAGGCCGTCGACGACGAGGTCAGCCGGCGCGACTCGGCCGAGCGGGCCTTCGTCAACATCGCCCGCCGGGTCCAGGCGATCATCCACCGGCAGGCCAAGGACCTGCGGGAGATGGAGGACCGGCACGGCAACGACCCGGCGGTCTTCGACGACCTGCTGCGCCTGGACCACGGCAACGCGCTGAGCGGCCGCCTGGCCGACAGCATCGCCGTCCTGTCCGGTGCCCGCCCCGGCCGCCAGTGGACCCGTCCGATCGCGCTCTACAGCGTGCTGCGCGGCGGCATGTCCCGGATCCTGGAGTACCAGCGGGTGGACCTGCACCCGGTGGCCCAGATCTCCGTCACCGGGCCGGCCGTCGAGCCGCTGATCCACGCCGTCGCCGAGCTGCTCGACAACGCCACCCGCTACTCCCCGCCGCACACCCACGTGCACCTGAGCGCCTCCGAGGTGCAGAGCGGGATGGCGATCGAGATCGAGGACGGCGGCCTCGGCCTCACCGACGAGGCCCGGTTCCGCGCCGAGCGCTCGATCCGCGAGGCGATGGTCTCCAAGGACTTCGACGACCTCACCGAGTCCCCCCGGCTGGGCTTCGCCATCGTCGGCCGGCTGTGCCAGGCGTACGGCTTCCAGATCTCGCTGCGCCGCTCCGCGTACGGCGGCGTTCGGGCGGTGCTGGTCGTGCCGCAGGAGCTGCTCACCACCGCGCCGCCGACCGGGCGGGCGCACGGCATCGGCGCCTTCTCCGGCCCCCGCCCGCTGCCCGCGAACCCGCCCCGGCACGCGGCCGCGGGCCGCCCCTGGGGCACCCGGACGACCTCGGCCGGCGTCGGGCCGTCCTACGGCTCGACCAACCCGTGGGGGCCCTCCGGCCCGGGCGCCGGGGACGACGAGGTGATCGTGACCGAGTGGACGCCCAACGGCCTGCCGCAGCGCCGGCGGAGCCGTCCGATGATGCCCCGGGGCGGCTTCGGCGGGGCCGCGCGCCCCGCCCAGCGCGGCACCGCGCAGCCCGGCGGGCCGACGGCGCAGCCGCCCGGTCCGCTGGCCGGCCCGCCGGCCCAGGCGTCGCGCCCCGCCAAGGAGCCGAAGCAGCCGGGCCTGTGGCTGGAGGCGTTCATGGACGGCATCAAGGGGACCGGGCCGAGCCCGTCCGGTCCGGCGGGCGCCGGGCGCGCCACGGACGCCGAACAGACCGGTGCCGGACGAACGGCCACCGGGCAGACGGACGCCGGGCAGTCGGGTGCCGGACGCACCAGCGCCGCACACACCAGTGAAGAGACGGCAGGGAAAGGCGAGCAGTGATTCCGCACCGCAGCAACATGGACTGGATCCTCAACGACCTCGCGCACAGCGTCCCGTGCGTGCGCCACGTCATCGTGCTGTCCGCCGACGGCCTGCGGATCGCCCAGTACGGCACCGACCCGGACACCGCCGACCGCCTCGCCGCCGCCTGTGCCGGGCTGCAGAGCCTGGCCGGCGCGATCGGCCACGAGTTCCCGCACGGCGACGGCTCGATGCGGCTGGTGGTGATCGAGGTGGACGGCGGCTACTTCTACCTGATGGCCGCCGGTGACCGCGCCTACCTCGCGGTGCTCGCCGACGAGGGCGTGGACGCCGGGCTGGTGAGCCACCAGATGCGCGACCTGGTCGCCCGGATCGGCGAGCACCTGTCCACGCCGCCGCGCAACCCCGAGGCGGTCGCGTGAACCGCCACCCGTCCCGCCCTGCCGCGCCGAGCTCCGGCGGCGGGACGGGCACATGAACGAGCACAGTGAGGCGGTGGCATGACGGCCGCGCAGGGCGGCTGGGACGGCCCCGAGCCCGACCGGCTGTACGTCATCACCCGGGGCCGCAGCGGCCCGTCGGGGCCGGGGGTCTTCGACCTGGTCACCCTGATCGTCTCCCGCGCGGAGCCGACCCCCGCCCACCAGCCGGAGCACGCCGCGATCCTGCGGCTGTGCCGCTCCCCGCTCTCGGTCGCGGAGGTCTCCGCCTACCTGGAGCTCCCCGTCAGCGTGGTCATCGTGCTGCTGGCGGACCTGCTCGACGACGGGCTGATCGAGGCCCGCAGCGCCGCCGTGCCCGCGGCGGAACTCCCCGACCGTGCCCTGTTGGAGGCGGTGATCCATGGACTTCAGCGGCTCTGACACGGTGGTCGGGCCGGCCGGGGCGGACCTGCTGCCGGACTCCGTCACCACGGCGGTCAAGGTGGTGGTGGTCGGCGGCTTCGGCGTCGGCAAGACGACGCTGGTCAGCGCGGTCAGCGAGATCCGCCCGCTGACCACCGAGGAGACGATGACCCAGGCCGGGGTCGGGGTGGACGACCCGACCGGCGTCGAGCAGAAGACCTCCACCACGGTCGCCATGGACTTCGGCCGGATCAGCATCAGCGACCGGCTCGTGCTGTACGTCTTCGGCACCCCCGGCCAGGAGCGGTTCTGGTTCCTCTGGAACGGCCTGTTCGAGGGCGCCCTGGGCGCGGTGGTCCTGGTGGACACCCGGCGGCTGGAGGTCAGCTTCGAGGTGATCGGGCGGCTGGAGGAGCGCGGTGTGCCCTTCGTGGTGGCCGTCAACAGCTTCCCGGAGGCCCCGGCCGTTCCGCTCGACGAGCTGCGGAGCGCGCTGGACCTGCCGTCCGAGGTGCCGATCGTCAGCTGCGACGCGCGCAGCCGGGAGTCCAGCCGGGACACCCTGATGACCCTGATGCACTACCTGTACGAGCTGGCCGTCCCGGCCACCGGCTGAGCAGGCACCCATGCCCGCTCGCCGGCCACCCACCGTCCGCCCGAGCCCGTCCGCTCGTCACCGAACCCCACCCGCGACCGGAGACCCCGTGACCACCCCGATCCCCGAACCCGCCGGCCCCGAATCCGTCGGCTCCGCGCCGGCCACCGCCCCGCCGCCCGGCTGCCCGGCCCACGCGGGCGGCGGCATCGCCCCGACCGGCCCCGGCGGCCTGCGCCGCCTGTACGGCCCGGAGGCCGAGGCCGACCCGACGGTCCTGTACGACAAGCTGCGCGCCGAGCACGGCGAGGTCGCCCCGGTGCTGCTGCACGGCGACCACCCGGCCTGGCTGGTGCTCGGCCACGGCACCAACATCACCGTGATGCGCACCCCCACGCTGTTCTCCCGGGACTCGCGCCTGTGGAACGCCTTCCGCAACAACGAGGTCCCGCCCGACTCCCCGCTGCTGCCGGTGGTCGCCTGGCAGCCGATCTGCGTGTTCGCCGACGGCGACGAGCACCGCCGGCTGCGCGGGGCCCTGCTGGACGGCCTGAACGGCTTCGACCGGCGCGGCATCCGCCGCCACGTCCGCCGCTTCACCACCGACCTGGTCCAGGTGGTCGGGCCGACCGGCCAGGCCGAGCTGATCTCCCAGTTCGCCGAGCACCTGCCCATGCTGGTGATGACCAAGCTCCTCGGCATGCCGGACGAGTACGGGCCGCAGCTGGTGACCGCCGCCCGGGACCTGATGAAGGGCACCGAGACGGCGATCGCCAGCAACGAGTACGTGGTCGCCGGTCTGCGCCGGACCATCGCCCTCAAGCGCGAGCACCCCGGCGACGACCTGACCAGCCGTCTGCTGGCGCACCCGGCCGGGCTGACCGAGGACGAGGTGATGGAGCACCTGCGGGTGGTGCTGCTCGCCGCGAACGAGACCACCGTCAACCTGATCGCCGACTCGCTGAAGATGGTGCTCACCGACCCGCGCTTCCGCGCCCACCTCTCCGGCGGCCAGATGACCCTGGGCGAGGCGCTGGACCAGGTGCTCTGGGACTCCCCGCCGATGTCCCTGGTGGCCGGCCGCTGGGCGACCGCCGACACCGAGCTGGGCGGCCAGCAGATCCGGGCCGGGGACCTGCTGCTGCTCGGGCTCGCGGCGGCCAACGTCGACCCGGTGGTCCGCCCCGACCTGGCGGCCCCGCTGTACGGCAACCGCTCCCACCTGTCCTTCGGCGCCGGGCCGCACGAGTGCCCCGGCCAGGACATCGGGCGGCACGTCGCCGAGGCCGGGATCGACATCCTGCTCACCCTGCTGCCGGACGTCCGGCTCGCGGTGCCCGAGGAGGAGCTGGTCTGGAGCTCGGCCTGGATCTCCCGGCACCTGACGGCGCTGCCGGTGGAGTTCACCGCCCGCGACATCGAGCCGGACCCGCTCTCGGTGGCGGAGGCGGAGCTGGCGGAGGCCGACGCGAAGGCGGAGGCGGAGGCAGGGGTGGAGGCAGGGGCGGAACAGGCGAAGGCGGCGCCGGAGCGGGGCGTCCCGGCGGCCCCGACGATCCCGGCGCAGCGCCGCGGCTGGTGGGACGTGCTCACCGGCCTGTTCCGGCGCTGACCGGCACCGCCACTGACCGACACCGGCGCCGGTGTCGGTCAGTGGCGGTGGCGGAGGCGGTCAGCCGTCGCGCCCGTCCGTCCGGCGCCGGTACAGGGTGAAGGTGTCCACCGGGGTGAGGTCCCCGTGCGGTCCGTCGAAGGTGTAGTAGGTGACCTTCATGGTGGTGGTGCCGCCGCGCCGGTCGCCCGGGTCGACCTCGAAGGCCGCGAAGCCGTGGGCGTGTTCGCGGTCCTGGACGGCGGCCCAGGGCGCGTCCTCGGTGAGCCAGACCGACTCCCGGTAGGGCGCGCCCGGCTTCGGGTCCTCCAGCCCGATGACCACCCGGCCCTTGGGCTGCTCGAAGAGGTCGTCCTGGGTGGTGGCGGCGTTGCCGCCGGCGCCGATGACCATGTGGACGGTGCCCCGCCCGGTGTCGACCATGTCGGTGCGGGTGCTGGTCGGCACCGGGGTGCGGGCGTCGTTGGGCAGGGTGCCGCGGACGGGGTGGGAGCGCTCGTAGTAGTGCTCGTGGCCGCACACCACCAGGTCGACCCCGTAGGCGTCGAACAGCGGGCCCCAGGTCTCGCGCAGGCCGAGGTCGCTGCCGGAGCCGTGCTTCGAGCTGGAGATCATCGGGTGGTGCATGCAGACCACGATCCAGTCGATCGCCCGGTTGTTCCGCGTCGTCCGCAACTCCCGCTCCAGCCAGCGCCGTTGGGCTCCGCCGGAGAAGCCGCGCAGGTAGACGTCGCCGGAGTTCTGGATGGCCTCGTCGTCGTTGGCGAGGCTGATGAAGCGCACCGAGCCGACGGTGAAGGCGTACCACAGGCCCCGGGTCTCCTCGTCGGAGGAGGCCGAGGAGTCGGGGAGGGAGAAGTACGCCTGGTAGCCGAGCGCGCCGATCGGGCCGTTGCCGCCCTCGTTCTCGTGGTTGCCGACGCAGGGCATCCAGGGCCGCAGCCGGGTGGAGCGGCTGTTGCTGATGAACCAGTCGGCCCAGGTCGCGGTGCGGCTCTGGCCGTGGCGGCCGGCGTAGGAGGAGTAGCAGAGGTCGCCGTTGATGAGGTTGAACAGCGGGCCGACGCGTTCGACCGCGGCGACGATGTCGGCGGAGGCCGCGGTGCCGACCTGGCTGCTCATGAACACCGGGTACTTGCCGAGCGGGGAGGGCATGCCGTCGGGGAAGGTGATCCGGCGGCGGAGGTTGGGCGCGGCCTGGTCGCCGAAGCTGGTGAAGGTGAACGGGGCCCGGCCGCGCGGGGCGGTGGTGAAGGTGCCGGTCTCGGGGGTGGCCCCGTCGTGGCCGGCGCTGTAGAGGTAGGTGGTGCCCGGGCGCAGGCCGGTGAGCCGCGCGTGGTGGACGTACACCTCGACCTTGTCGATCGAGTCCCGGTAGGTGCGGGTCTCGGCCTGGACGACCCGGCCGAGGCCGCCGTCCGGTGAGCCGTACCGCACCTGCGGGCGGCGCACGGACTGCGGGGTGAGCCAGGAGACGGTCATCTCCGTGCCGGCGTCGGTGCCGAACTGGAGGTGCAGCCCGGACACCGCGGCCGTTCCGGAGCGGTGCGGGGTGGTCTGCAAGAGCGGGCTGGTGGGCGCGTCGTCGGCCGGCTGGGCGGCCGCGGGTTGCGCGGCCGCCGTCGAGGCCGCGGCCACCAGGGCGGCTCCGGCCGCCGAGGTGCCCTTGAGGATGGACCTGCGTGCAATGGTCATGAGGACTCCGCCTGCCGAGTGGGGGTTCGACAGGCAGTCACTTTAATGACATGTGCACGTAAAGACGATCGTTTTCGCAGCTTCCGTTCGCACGCTTCGTTCTCAGGCCTCGTTCGCAGGGCCCGTTCGCAGGGCTGGGCGCCTACGCCTTGCGGCCGACTCCCCCGTACACCCCGACCTTCCCCTCGCCCGGCGCCGGGCCCCCGGCGGGCTCCGGGTGCCAGCGGTCGACCAGGACGACGCCCGGGTCGTCCAGTTCCAGCCCGCTGAAGAAGCGTTCGACGCGCTCGCGCGAGCGGAGGTGGAGGTCGATCCCGGCCTCCGCGTAGCGGCGGGTGGCGATCCCGGCGCGCTCCGGCGCGATGTCGGCGGTCCCGGCCGAGAGGGCGAGGAAGCTGCCGGCCGGCAGGGCGTCCAGGAGCTTGCGGACGGGCGGGTGCGCGACCTCGTCGGAGAGGAAGTGGACGATGTTGATGAGCGTCAGGGCGACCGGCTCGCGGAGGTCCAGGGTGGCGGCCACCCCCGGGTCGGCGAGGAACTGCTCCGGCTCGCGCAGGTCCCCCTGGACGTAGGCGGTACGGCCCTCGGGGGTGCTGGTGAGCAGGGCCCGCGAGTGGGCGAGCACGATCGGGTCGTTGTCGACGTAGACCACGCGGCAGGCCGGGTCGACGGCCTGGACGATCTCGTGCAGGTTGGGCGTGGTGGGGATGCCGGTGCCCACGTCCAGGAACTGGCGGACGCCGTGCACCCCGGCGAGCCGGCGGACCATCCGCCGCATCACGGCGCGGGCGGCGGTGGCGTCCTCGCGCACGCCGGGCAGTTCGGCGAGGACGCGGTCGCCGACCTCGCGGTCGGCGGGGAAGTTGGTCTTGCCGCCGAGCAGGTAGTCGTAGACCCTGGCGGAGTGCGCCCGGTCGGTGCGCAGGTCCACCGGCGGCGGCTCCTCGAACCCGGCCTCGGTCAGCCAGCTCTCCGACACGCGGCCCCCCGGCGCGCAGTCGTCCGAGCCGCAGCCGTCGAGCCCGCAGTCCTCCGGCAGGCCGCCGTCCTGTGTGTTGGTGTCCGGTATGTCGGTACCCGGTGCGTCGATGCCCACGCCAGCCCTCCCCGTTCAGCAGTGGTCCGGACCACTCAACCACAGCCGATGACTGTCCGTCAGGCGGTTCCGGGTGTCCGCTGAACCGCTCCTTCCGTCTCGCGGACGGCCTCGGCGAAGGAGGGCACCTTCATCGCCGTCAGCAGCGCGAGGGCCGGGCCGGCCGTGCAGACGGTGACGTACGCGGGGATCACGCCCAGCCAGTGCCGGCCGCTCAGCCACTCGGCGAGCAGCGGGAAGGTGCCGCCGAACGCCGCGATGGTGGCCGCGTTGACCACGCCGAGGCCGACCGCCCGCACCTCGGTCGGGAACAGCAGCCCGGTGAAGACGTTGAGCGTGCCGAGCACCGTGGCCACCAGCATCCCCAGCAGCACGGCGACGACCTGGAACGGCAGCCAGCCCTGGCGCAGCCCGGCGAGCAGCACCCCGACCAGCGGGATCGGCAGGCCGAAGCCGATCCGGGCGACGGGCAGCAGGCCGAAGCGGTCGGCGGCGGCGCCGGTGAGCAGCATGGTGGCCAGCACCACGCCGAGCACCACGGTCATGAAGGAGGCCGCCTCCTCCTTGCCGATCACGTGGTAGGCGGCGGCGTACTGCGGCAGGTACACCAGCGCGAAGTAGTAACCGACCGTCCCGCCCAGGGTGTTGAGGAAGACGGTGAGCACCGCCCAGCGGTGCTCGCGCAGCGTCCGGAGGAACGGCGGGCGGGCGGTGCGGCCCGCCCGCTCCCGGGCGCGGTGGAACTCGGCGCTCTCCGGCGCCCACCGCCGCACCCAGACGGCGGCCAGCCCGAGCAGCGCGGCGACCACGAATCCCCAGCGCCAACCGCCGTTCTCCAGGCCGGACTTGCCGAGGGTGTGGATCAGCAGGGTGAGCACGCCGAAGGAGAGCAGCGAGCCGAGGATGATCCCGCCGTAGGAGACCGAGCTGAACGCGAAGCGGTGCCGCCGCGGGGCGGTCTCGGTGACGTACGCGGCCACGCTCGGCGCCTCCCCGCCGAAGGCCAGCCCCTGTACCACCCGGGCGAGCACGGCCAGCACGGCCGCCCAGACCCCGATGCTCCGCTGGCCCGGGACGGCGGCGATGCCCAGGCTGGCGACGGCGATCACCGCCATGCCGAGGCTGAGCGCGAAGCGCCGTCCCCGGGTGTCGCTGAGCCGCCCGATCAGGTACGAGCCGACCGGCCGGGCGACGAAGCCCACCGCGAAGGTGACGTACGCGCCGAGCACGCCGCTGACGCCGTGTTTGCCGTGCCCGAAGAGGTCCGCCGCGAAGTAGGGCGCGAGGACGGCGTAGATGTTCCAGTCGAAGGACTCGACCACCGATCCGACCGTCGCCGCGGCCAACTCCCGCCGCCGCCCGCCGGTTTCCGCCTGGTGACGGAGCGGTGCCACCGCACTGCTTTCTGTCATGGCCTCAGCATGGCACCGTTCGGACCGCCGCGGAATCACTTCTCGCGGCCGGTGGGCGGCGTGCTCCGGCCCGTTGACGCAGAGCACTCTGAGAATCCCATGTGACTGATGTGACAGGCAGGTGATATTCCTGTGCCGTGCATTCCATGATCACCCGGACCCCGCGGCGCGCCCTGCCCGCCGCCGTCGCAGCCCTCGCCACCGCCGCCCTGCTGGCCGGCTGCACCAGCGGAGGCGGCACCGCCGCCGCGCCCTCGGCCTCCCCGGACGCCGCCGCCGTCGCGACGCCGAGCGCCGCCCCGACCCCGACGCCCAAGCCCACCGGCGCCGCCGACCCCGCCCTCAAGGCGTTCTACGGCCAGCAACTCGCCTGGGGCCCCTGCCAGAAGGACCCGCAGAACGAGGAGGACATCTCCGCGCTCCAGTGCGCCACCCTCAAGGTGCCGCTGAACTACGCCGCACCGGAGGTCGGCACCCTGGACGTCGCCGTGGTCCGCAACCCGGCGACCAAGCCCGACCAGCGGATCGGCTCGCTGCTGATCAACCCCGGCGGCCCGGGCGGCTCCGGCGTCGGGATGGTCACCTACGACCCCAAGGGCTTCGACGGCCCGGTGCACGACCGCTACGACATCGTCGGCTTCGACCCGCGCGGCACCGCCGGCACCAGCCCGCTCAACTGCCTGGACGACCGCACCCGGGACGACTGGCTGACCACCGACCAGCCCGCGGCCGACCACGGCAAGCAGCTGGCCGACGCCTGCCAGGCCAAGTACGCCCAGCTCCTGCCCTTCGTCAGCACCCGCAACAGCGCCCGGGACATGGACGTGCTGCGCGGCGCCCTCGGCGACCAGAAGCTCAACTACCTCGGCCTGTCCTACGGCACCTACCTCGGCTCGCTGTACGCCGAGGAGTTCCCGGACAAGGTCGGCCGGCTCGTCCTGGACGGCGCCACCTCGGCCTCCACCTCGCTGGTCCAGCACAACATCGAGCAGCAGGGCGGCTTCGAGCGGGCCCTGAAGGCCTTCGCCGCGGACTGCGTCACCAAGGACGCCTGCTCGCTCGGCAAGGACCCCGAGCAGGCGGCGCAGAAGCTCGCCGCGTTCCTCGACGGGCTCAAGGACAAGCCGCTCAAGACGGAGAAGGGCCGCACCCTGACCTCGAGCGCGGCCTGGACGGGCGTGCTCAGCCGGCTCTACGGCGGCGAGAAGGCCTGGACCGGGCTGCGCAACTCCATCGGCTGGGCGATGGTGCGCGGCAAGGGCGACTACCTGCTGGACCTCGCCGACGGCTACAACGGCCGCGACAAGGACGGCAAGTACCGCCCCTCGGCGGACGCCTACACGGCCATCCACTGCGCCGACGGCGCCACCGACGCCCCGGCCGGCGAGCAGTTGCAGGCCGCGCTGACCGACCTCGCCGCCAAGGCCCCGCTGGTCAGCAAGCACGACCCGATGGCCGCGCTGTTCGACCCGGACTGCCGGATCTGGCCGGCCGCCTCGACCGAGAGGCCGCACGCGGTCAAGAACACGGCCGCCGTCCCGATCGTGGTGGTCGGCACCACCGGCGACCCGGCCACCCCGTACGCCTGGGCCGAGAAGCTGACCGCCGAGCTCGGCAACGCCGTCCTGGTCACCCGCGAGGGCGAGGGCCACACCGGGTACGGCGCCAGCAAGTGCGTGCGCGCCTCGGTGGACGCCTTCCTGCTGGACGGGACCGTCCCGGCCGCGGGCATCCGCTGCCCGACGGACTGATCCGTCCCGCACGATGACGGCGCCGGGCCCGCGGGCCCGGCGCCGTCGCCGCTTTCCGGGTCAGTGCCCGGGGTGGTGGACGAACCGGTAGGTGTCCCGGTCGAGTTCGGTGACCTGGACGCCGATGGCGGCGGGCCCGGCGATCCGGGCGCGCAGGGCGGCGAGCACCCGGGCGGTCAGTTCGGCGCGCTGCTCGGCGCTGCGGCCGGCCAGGATCTTCACCTCGACCAGCACCACGGCCTCGCCGCTCGTCCCGTCGCCGACCCGGTGGCCGCCGGCGGGGCGGAAGAGCGTCTTGCAGTCCGCCACCGTGGTGTCGATCACCTCGGTGATCGCCTGGTGGACCTCGGCGGCCAGCGCCGTCCGGTCGAAGTCGAGTTCGGCCGAGTGGTCGACCAGGATCTGCGGCACGGGAACCTCCGGGAGTCGTTGCCGGGACGCCGCCGACGCTACCGGACGGGCCCCGAGCGCAAACCCCGGGCCCCGGCGCGGGGTGCGGCGCCGGGGCCCGGGGCTGTCCGGTGGAGCGGTGGCCGGGTCAGCAGCCGAAGTCGACCTTGCGGAAGGTCACGTAGTGGTCGGCGGTGTAGTAGTCCTCGTGGTACTGCTTGCCGGTGACGATGCGACGGGTGCCGCGGGTCGGCGAGCCCGGGGTGACCACGGTGTACTCGTGGTAGTAGCCGGTCGCCTGGGCGGGCAGCACGCGCTCCTTGTTCTGGAAGACGACGCCGTCCTGGCTGTACGGGAAGGGACCGCCGGAGGCGATCAGGTTGAGGGTGGTGTGGGCCTGGGAGGGCAGGGCCGACAGGCACACCGAGCCGCTCACCGCGGCGTGCGCCTCGGTGGCGACGGCGATCGGCGCGAGGGTGACCAGGGCGACGGTGGCGGTGGCGGCGACGCGGGTCTTCCACGCGCGTAGAGTTCGGGTCATGACAACCAGGATGGCGATCCTCCGGGCCCTCCGGAAGCCCCGTTCCAACTCTTCACCTCCGGTCAACTTCGCCGTCCCTCCCAGGACTTGACCAGGTCAGCCGCGCGACAGCACCAGCGACTGGACCGACGCCAGCCGGCGCCAGTCACTGGAGACGATGCTCGCGTGCGCCTTCGCCAGCTGCTCGGTGCGGGCCCTCGCCTGGTCGGCCGTCGGGTCGGTGGCACTGATCTCCGGGGCGACCAGGTGGGAGTCCGTCATCACCAGCAGGTAGTGGGCGTTGTCGTACCAGGCGGTGTCGATGGTCCTGGCGAAGGTGGAGGCGTCGCCGTCGAAGACCACGAACCAGGGCCGGATCGAGGTGTCCGCGCCGGTGTACTGGCTCCGCGGGTCGCCGGTGGCGGCGCCGAGCACGGACGGGAAGACCTGCGCCTGGCCGATCCGGCCCGCCGCCGCCAGGTCGCGCAGGTGCCGGCCCTGCTCCACGTCGGTGTGCAGGGTGTCGAAGGGGTTGCCCAGCTCGACGGTGCCCGGGATCGCGTACAGCAGCACCTTCCCGGCCAGCGCCGAGCGGCGCGGCCAGTTGCCCGCCCGCACCGCCTCGTCGACGCTCGCGTACGAGCCGCCGCCGGGCTTGGCCAGCAGGTCGGCCGGGCGCAGCACCGCGGAGCCCAGGTGGTCGGCGATCAGCGCGTCCAGCTGGTCCGGGCCCATCCCGAGGTCGGCCGAGTAGCCCGGCTTGAGCTCCAGCTTGATCACCAGCGGCCCGGCGCCCGGGTGCGCGGCGAGCCAGACCCGGACGTCGTCCAGGCAGTTCTCCAGGTACTGGTCGGTGCTGCCGCCGTACAGCTGGGCGGGGGTGCTCGCGGCGGTGCAGTTGTTGGAGTTGCCGAACGGGTTGGAGTGGCTGACCTGCCACCGCTTGGTGAAGATGTTCGGCCAGAGGTCCAGCTCGATCATGCCGGTGCCGGTGTCCAGGCCCTGGGCGAGGTACGGGAAGGCCGCCGGGTCGTAGGTGTTGTGGAGGCCGACAGTGGTCGCGGAGCCGAACGGCAGGTCGCCCGGCCCGGCCGTGGTGGCGTCCGCCGGGGCGGTCGGGATCAGCGCGGCCGCGGCGGCGATCAGGCCGGCGGCCAGGAGTCCGGTCAGGGTGCGGCGTACGGTCATCGGAACGGTCCCCCAAGTCGTGGGATGCCGGCCGCCCTGCTCCCGGGCAGCCTGACGAAGCATCGCCCGCCCGGGCGTGCTCAGGATGAAGAAGGCACGACAATAGCGTGACGGCTGCACCGCTTCTCCCCCGCTCCCCTCCCCTTCCTCCACGCGCTCCGCACCCGTCCCACCCGCCACGCCCGGGACGGTGACGGAACGTCATGGCATCGGAGCCGCGGGTTAGCGTGGCCCGCGAAACGGGGCGCGGCCGACCGGTGCGCGCCGAGGCGCCGAGCGGCGGAGGCTGCGATGTCCCTGGTCCGGGTCCACAACTTCTCGATCTCCCTGGACGGCTACGGCACGGGCGAGGGCCAGAGCCTCGACGCGCCGTTCGGCCACGCCGGCGGCCGGCTGCACAGCTGGTTCTTCGGCACCCGGACGTTCCGGCGGATGCAGGGCGAGGAGGGCGGCAGCACCGGCGTGGACGACGCGATCGCCCGCACCTGGGCCGACGGCATCGGCGCGGAGATCATGGGCCGCAACAAGTTCGGCCCGCAGCGCGGCCCCTGGCAGGACGAGGACTGGCGGGGCTGGTGGGGGCCGAACCCGCCGTTCCACACCCCGGTCTTCGTGCTCACCCACCATCCGCGCCCCTCGGTGGAGATGGACGGCGGGACGGTCTTCCACTTCCTGGACGCCTCCCCCGAGGAGGCGCTGCGCCGGGCCAGGGAGGCGGCCGGCGGCCTGGACGTGCGGATCGGCGGCGGCCCGAGCAGCGTCCGCGCCTTCCTGGCCGCCGATCTGGTCGACCACCTGCACGTGGTCGTGGTGCCGGTGCTGCTCGGCCGGGGCGAACGGCTCTGGGACGGGCTCGAAGGGCTGGAGCAGCGCTTCCGCACCGAGGCGGTGAGCAGCCCGAGCGGCGTCACCCACCTCACCTTCACCCGGCCGTAGCCGGCCCTCGTGCGAACGACGGCGGCCTCCCCGCGGGTACGGGGAGGCCGCCGTCGTGCGGTGCTACCGGATCAGACCCGGTCGGCCGCGATCAGCACGTACTGGAAGGAGCCGTCCTTGTAGGACTCGATGAACGCCTCCTCGATGCCGGTCACCAGCGAGGTGGTGTTCCGCAGCTCCCAGTAGGGCAGGGTGTCCGGCGTCAGGTCGATGACGGCCTGCGGCACCAGGCGGTTGTCGGCCATCGCCCGCAGGTACTCGCGGCGGGAGTGGATGTTGCACTCGAAGTGGGCGTTGATCTGCGAGACCCACTTCGAGGGCTGGCCGTAGCGCGGGTTCCAGCAGCCGGTGATGGTCACGTACCGGCCGCCGACGCTCAGCACCCGGGAGTGCTCGGCGAACAGGTCGTGCAGGTCGACGTACATGCTGGACTCGTTGTTCCAGGAGCCCGCGACCGAGCCGGTCTCGATGGGCATGTTCAGCATGTTGGCGACCTGGGAGCGGACGAACCCGCCGATGCCCAGCTCGGCGGCGCGCTTGTTGCCGAAGTCGGCCTGCTGGGTGGAGAGGGTCAGGCCCTCGACCCGGCAGCCGAAGCGCTGGTGGGCCATCACCATCGAACCGCCACGGCCGCAGCCGGCGTCGACCAGGGTGTGGTCGGCGCGGATGTCGCCGAGGTGGCCGAGCAGCACGTCGGCCTGGGCGGACTCCAGCCGGTGCAGCTCGGCGATCACCTTCTTCTCGCGCTCGGCGTCGGCCGGGTCCCCGATCGCGGCCTGGTCGATCGCGCCGATGCCGTAGTGGTGGTGGTAGAGGCCGTCGACGTCACCCAGGCGGAGGTTGACCGGACGGGCCTCGTGGTCCCAGTAGCGCGCGATGTCGCCCTGGTACGGAGTCGCCGGGCCGGGGATGGTGTTGCCGGGGGTGGTGATGTCGTCGGTCACGGACATGGGTCAGCTCCTAGCGGATGGTCAAGGGGTCGGTCATCAAGGGAAGTGCGCTGCCGGCGGGAGGTGGTGCCCCCGGAGGGGCCGGTGTCACCAGAAGTCGGGCAGGGTGTAGCGGTAGGTGTTGGTCTGGTGCCAGTAGTGGTTGCCGTCGACCCACGCGGACACACCGCGCAGGAACCGTACGAGTGTCGGCACCGGGCAGGACACGGCCAGGGCGGCCGCCTCGGCCTCGAAGGCCAGCATCAGCTCGTTGTGAACCTCGACCGCCTTCAGGTAGCCCTCCTTGCGGGAGACGCCCTCACGCTCGGAGATCACCACCGGCAGGTTCAGGTGCAGTCCGGGGCTGGCCAGCTCCTTCATGTACGAGTACAGGTCGTTGACGATGGTGGTGGCGTTGCCGGCCAGTGCGATCACCCGCTGCATGGCGGGCAGCGCGTGCAGCTCGGCGGGCAGCTCGTAGCCGCCGACGGTGTCCGTGATCGTCGGGCAGGGGCGGAAGTTGTTGAACTGGCGCATGGCCAGGTACTCCCACACCTCCGGGACGTGGTCCGCCTGGTCCCAGGAGGCCTCGGCCAGGTACCCGAGGTGCAGCCGCGCCATGTCGTGCCGGAACCGGTCCGACTGGGAGGGCGTGGCGGCCCGGGTGAAGTACTCCATCGCCGAGTGGTAGGCGCGCCGGGGCGCGTCCGAGCTCAGCGAGGCCTCCCAGCCGGGGTGGTACTCCGACGTGGTGTGCAGCGGGTCCAGCGCGGTGTGCGCGAGCAGCAGGCGGCTGCCCAGGCCGATCGGCGAACCGCCGAGGTCCTCGCAGTAGCAGTCGTCCACCGCGTTCTCGGCCACCATCAGGCGGGCCGCGAGCATCAGGTGGTCGACGCTCGGCGCGTCCGGGTGGCAGGCCACCATGTAGCGCCCGGTGGAGAAGCCGTTGAAGTCCTTCTCCCACTCCGGCGGGTAGAGCTCGATCTCCTCCATCGCCCAGGCCTTGAGCTTCGCGCTCAGCGCCTCCACCCGCACCGGGTCGGGCTCGGCGATCGGGTGGTGGTAGAGGCCGGGGATCGGGTCGCCGCTCCGGGGCTTGCCGCCGCTCGGCGCCTCGGCGGCCGACCCGGCGGCGGCCGGGGTCGGGGTCGCGGCGGTCGGGACGGGCAGGACGTGGGCGGACGGCACCCGGAACCCGGGCGTCGCCGCCGCGGTCTCGGTCACCGTCGTGGCCTCGGTCACGGTCGCGGTCGCCTCGGGCGCCGGGACCACCTCGACCGGGACCTCGGGCGTCGGAGCCTGGGGCGCCGAGACCTCGTCCGCCGGGGCCTGCGGCCTGAACTGCAGCCCGGAGGTGCCCAGTCCGCTGGGCCCGCGCAGGATCCGTTCGATCGCGGGGGAGCTCATGGGCCCACCACCGGGGCGGTGACGGGCCCGGATGGTGTGTCCGGCCTGGCGCACAGGGGCATGGAGCCTCCTCTGAAGGGGGTCGCACAATATGACGGGTCGTCATCCCACCCGCCTCGAACGGGATCTCCGGTCTCCGGCCCCGTCTCGCTCGGTTCACCACCGTAGGCGCGAAGGCGCGTTCCGCATCGCACCAGACGATCTTCATCACCCGATAGGGTGAACGTTCCCCATGCGGGTGTTTGGGCGCGCCCCCGTCGTGCATCACCCCGCACCGCACCTGGGCACTCCTGTCACGAACCCGCCCGCCGAGCCGCCCGTCCGCGCGTCAACTTGCCGCCACTCGCGCGTGTCCCGCTCCCGCCGGCCGCGTCGTCCCGCTCGTGGCGCGGGCTGTTCGAACGCGAAACGAAATCACCCACGGCCGCCCGCCGGGGGCCGGTCGATCGTCCCGGGCCGGGCCCGGTGCGCGGCCGGGCGCGTAAGGCGGGACAGAATGGGCACGGCGCCGTCGAGGAGGCGGGGCCAGGAAGGAAGACCAGCGCATGGAGAGCCAGGCCCGCAGCCGCACCGCACTCGTGGAGCAGCTCATGGAGCGCTATCCCGACGTGCCCCGGGAGGCGGTGATCAAGGAGGACCTGCTGCGCGGCGGCATGGCCTTCGACGAGTCCGCGCTGAGCGGCAGCGCGGGCGCCGACGGGGGCGGCGAGGTCAAGCCGAAGTCGTACTTCATCTTCTCCTTCGACCACCGCACGCTGCCCGAGCTGGGCGCGGCCGCGCTCAACCGGCCGCCGGAGGAGGTCGTGCTGACCGGCGGGCCGTACGGGCTGCGCCGCACGGTGGTGTCGGTGCGGGTGAACCCGGACTCGCCGTACCGGGTCGGCGCCGGGGACGACGGCACGCTCGGCCTCTACCTGGACGGTGCGCGGATCGCCGACGTCGGCCTGCCCCCGATGCCGGACTACTACCGGCACACGCTGGCCAACGGGAAGTCGGTGATGGAGGTCGCCCCGACCATCCAGTGGGGCTACCTGATCTACCTCACGGTGTTCCGGGTCTGCCAGTACTTCGGCGCCAAGGAGGAGTGCCAGTACTGCGACATCAACCACAACTGGCGCCAGCACAAGGCGGCCGGCCGCCCGTACACCGGGGTCAAGCCGGTCGAGGAGGTGCTGGAGGCGCTGGCGATCATCGACCGGCACGACACCGCCCGGGCCTCCCAGGCGTACACCCTCACCGGCGGGGCGATCACCTCGCACGTCGGCGGCCGGGACGAGGCCGACTTCTACGGGCAGTACGCCAAGGCCATCGAGGAGCGCTTCCCCGGCCGCTGGATCGGCAAGGTGGTGGCCCAGGCGCTGCCGCGCGAGGACGTCCAGCGCTTCCACGACTACGGTGTGCGGATCTACCACCCCAACTTCGAGGTGTGGGACAAGCGGCTGTTCGAGCTCTACTGCCCGGGCAAGGAGCGCTACGTCGGCCGGGACGAGTGGCACCGCCGGATCCTCGACTCCACCGAGGTGTTCGGCCCGGAGAACGTGATCCCCAACTTCGTCGCGGGCGTGGAGATGGCCGAGCCCTTCGGCTTCACCACGGTGGACGAGGCGATCGCCTCCACCGAGGAGGGCCTGCGCTTCTTCATGTCCCGCGGCGTGGTGCCGCGCTTCACCACCTGGTGCCCCGAGCCCACCACCCCGCTCGGCAAGGCCAACCCGCAGGGCGCGCCGCTGGAGTACCACATCCGGCTGCTGCAGACCTACCGGGGCACCCTGGAGGAGTTCGGCCTCTCCTCCCCGCCCGGGTACGGCCCGGCGGGCCCCGGCAAGGCCGTGTTCTCGGTGAGCTCCTTCATGGACTCGCTGACCGGCTGAGGACCCGCCCCGGTGGTGCGGGCCGCGACGCCCGCACCACCGGGCGCCGTCAGCCCGCGTGCTGCGGGCGGACGGTGAGGATCTGCTCGGCCCGGCCCAGCGGCCCGCGGACGTCGTGCAGCACGGTGCTGGTGACGCCGTGCCCGGCCGGGCCGAAGCTGACGCTGGTGTCCAGGCCGGTCCAGCCGCCCTCGGGGCGGCGGTGGAAGTGGATCGTCAGGTCGGTGTTGGGGAACATCCACTCGGTGGGGCTCTGCCGCACGGCGATGCCGTTGGCGGTGTCCACCAGCATGACGAAGGAGGCGTGCGGGCCGCTGGGCTCCCCGGCGACCAGCTCGACCGGGGTGGAGAGCCAGGCGGCGGCGCGGCCCGGGGCGCTCTCCCGGCGGCGGACGTCGATCGAGGCGATGTAGCCGCCGCCCCAGACCCCGCGCATCGTCCAGGGCTCGAACTCCTCGGGCGCGGGCAGCGGCTCGTCGTGGGTGCCGGCGACGGCGGTGGTGTCCAGCTCGGCGAGGAACCAGGCGCGGGCCCGGACCACGGCGCGCCCGCCGATCGTCACGGTGGCCTCGACCAGCTCGATGGTGCGGCCGGGGCGGACGGTCTCCACCGTGATCTCGCACTCGTCGAGGGCGATCAGGCCGAGTATGTCGTAGCTGATCCGGGCCAGCGCCAGGCCGTCGGCGGGGCGGCCGGTCCCCTGCTGGTCGGCCCTTCGCTGGCCGGCCCGGTACCGGTCGATGGCGTGCACGATCAGGCCGCCGAGCGGGCTGAAGTGCTGCTCGTCGGGATGCCAGGCGCCCTGCGCCTGCACGGTGGGCTTGTAGGTGTGGTCGCCGGTGCGCTGGTAGTAGCTGTCGGGCGCGGCGTTGGGGGTGGTCACGTGCGCTTCTCCTCGGGCCGGATCGCTGGCTGCCGGGCGGGCGCCGCCGGGGTACGACGGCGCCCGACCTCGGCGTTCAGGATCGTAAGGGGCCGAACCGCCCGCGCGGCGTCACGGGTGACGCATCCCACACCCCCGGGGGATCCGGCCGGTCAGTGCGCGGCGAGCGGGTAGTGGTCGGAGAGGTCGGTGTAGGTGTAGCTCTTGCCCCAACTGCTGACCGTCCAGGGCGCGCTGTGCACCCGGACCACCTCGTTGACGTACTGCTGCGGGCGGGCGTGGTCGGCCCGGTAGAGGACGTAGTCGAGGTCCTCCTTGGGCTCGCCCGGGTAGCGGTAGGCGGCGATGGAGTTGTCGACGGTGTCGAAGGAGTTCGGCCAGCCGGTGCGGGCGGAGGCCGGGGCGAGGTTGCCGTTGCTCAGCAGCGCCTGGTACTCGGAGCCGTGCGAGTCGATGTTGAGGTCGCCCGCGACCAGGACCGGCTCGTCGGCCGGGATCCGCTTGGCGTCCAGGAAGGCGCGCATCGCGGTGAGCTGCTTGGCCCGGATGTCCGCGGCCTGGCCGCTCGCGCAGCCGGAGTCGGTGGACTGGAGGTGGGTGCCGACCACGTGGGTGCGGCGGCCGTTGACGTCCAGCACGGCGTAGGCGAAGCCCTTGTTGGAGAACCAGTCCGAGCCGCAGGCGTCCTTGAAGACGTACTGCTCCTTGCGCAGGATCGGCCACTTGCTGAGCAGGGTGACGCCGCCGTCCTCGGGGGTGGTGGAGCTGTAGCTGCCGGAGGTGGCGTCCCAGCCGCTGGTGGAGCGGCCGACCACCGGCGTGTGGTACGGGTAGGCGGCCGAGGCCTTGGCGGTGAGCGCGTCGGAGGCCGCGTTGTCGAAGGCCTCCTCCAGCACGACCACGTCGTGGCCCTGGAAGAAGTCCGCCGAGGCGATGGCCTGCGCCCGGTACTGCTGGCCCCAGTTGGGGTAGAGCGAGGTGCTCATCAGGAAGGTGTTGTAGGTCAGCACGTCGAGCGGGGGCGCGGTCGTCGGGGCGGTCTCGGCCGAGGCCGGGGCGGCGCCGAGCACGGCGAGGACGGTGGCGGCGGCACCGGCGGCGAGGGTGCGGCGGACGGACGACAGGGGCATCGGGCCTCCAGGAGGGCATCGCGGGTGTTGTCGTGGACCCGTCGGGTCAAGGGATGTTGTGTATCCAACTCGGCTCCCCGCACGGCCCGCAAGACAGCGGGCGAGCATGTGATGAACTCGTCGGTAACACCCGCGTCGAGGCCTGACGGGCGGTCACCGCCCCGCCCCTCCGTACCGCGTGCCGGGAGCGGCGGTCAGACTGTCCCCAGCACCACGGAAGAACGGACGGGGGAAGGCATGGCCCGCAGGAAGAAGCAGAAGAGGCCGCTCGCGGAGGGGGTGGTCCGGCCGCCGAAGCGGGTCCGCAGGCGCCCGGAGCCGCAGCTGTCGCCGAAGGCGGTCCGCCGGACGGCCTGGCTGGTCGGGGTGCTCACCCCGGTGCTGATGGTCGGCCTGGCCGTGCTCGGCAGCAACCCGGACTACGAACTCCCCTGCGGCATCCTGGCGTTCGTGGTGCTCTCGGCGGGCGTCATCGGGCTCGGCTTCGTCCGGCCCCGCGGCCTGGTCATCTGGCCGGCCGTCCTGTTCGGCGTGCTGCTGCTGGCGCTGCCGGCGGGGAGCATCCGGGCGCAGATCCTCACCGACCGCGGGGTGGAGACCGCGGTGGTGGTCACCGCGGCCCACAGCGCCAAGGACAGGAACGGCACCGTCAGCTGGACCTGCGACCTGCGCCGCGCCGACGGGCGGCCGCTGCCGCACGCCCGGGTCGGCGGCTTCGGCTGCTCGGCGTACGCCGTCGGCGACACCGAGAACGTCCTGGTCGACCCGGCGGGCTGGGCCCCGCCGGTCTCCCTGGACGAGGACCTCCCGTTCCGCCGCGGCGGCGTCTACGTCACCGCGGCGCTGGCCGTCCTGTGGGGCCTGCTCACCCTGGTCGCGGCGCGCCGCACCCTGCGGGATCCGGGCGCCGCGGCCGGTCAGCGGGGCGGCAGGTAGCGCACCAGGACGTCGGAGCCGGTGCCGTTCAGGGCGCCGAACAGCAGGGTGGTGCCGAACGCGTCCACGGCGGGCGCGAAGGACGGGCCGACGCCCTCGGCGACCCGCTCGACCAGGCCGGTCCTCAGGTCCCGCCGGAAGAGGTCCGGGGCGCCGTTGGTGTCGCCGGGCACCAGGCCGGCGTCGTCCGAGACGAAGTAGGCCCAGCGGTCGTCCGCCGTCATGACGCCCGGCTGGGTGCCGGCGGGGGCCACCTCGGTGACCGCCCCGGTGCGCAGGTCGCGGGCGAGGAGCGGGACGCGGGTGGCGCCCTGGCCGGGCTCGAACACCCGGAACAGCGCGAACCGGCCGTCGGGGCTCAGCCGGCTCTGCCGCACGGCGTCGCGCAGGGTGCCGCTCGCGTCGACGCTCGCGCCCTCGATCCGGCCGGTGCGGGTGTCGTAGACGTAGAGCGGGAAGAGCTGGCGGGCGGGCGGCGGCTTCAGGGCGGGCCGGGCGGTCGGGCCGGTCGCGGCGGCCGGCAGCAGGTTGGCCGCCTTCGACCGGAACGCGACGGTCCGGCCGTCCGCGCTGAGCGAGGGCTCCACCGAGCCGCCGTCGGCGGGGACGCCGCCCTGCCCGGTGCTGACCAGCCGGGTGCCGCCGGTCCGGCGGTCCGTCAGGTAGACGTTGGCGGTGCCGGCCGCCGCCCCGGGGGCGAGGTCGGCGCGGTCCGAGGAGTAGGCGACGAAGCGGCCGTCGGCGCTGATCGCGGGGCTGACGGAGTTTCCGGCGCCGGTGCCGGCGGTGACCAGCTCGGTGCGGCCGGTCAGGCGGTCGCGGACGTAGACGTCGGTGCGGCCGCTGCCGTTCCCGGGGACGGCGTTGGCGGCGTCGCTGCTGAAGGCGACGTACCGGCCGTCGGCGCTGATCGCCGCCTGGCTGGTGGAGCCGTCCAGCTGGGCGCCGTCGTCGGCGAGGCTGACCCGCTCGGTGTGCCGCGTCCACAGGTCGCGGACGAAGACGTCGTAGAGGCGGTTGGTGTCCCCGGGCACCAGGTTCGAGGCCAGCGAGGTGAACAGGGCGTACCGGCCGTCGGCGCTCAGCCCGAGCGGCTCGGACCAGTCGTCGGCGGGCGCGCCGTCGGGGCTCACGTTCACCCGGACCGGGTCACCGCTCGCGGACGCGGATGCGGACGTGAGCGTGAGCGTGGCCGCGGGCTCGGGCCGCGCGTGGGCCGCCGGTGCCGCGGTGCCCGCCAGCAGCGCGGCCGCCAGGACACAGACCACCCGGAGCGTCGTCGTCTTCATGGGCTCCCCTCCCCTTGGATTCCTCGTGGATTCCCCCGCACTCCCCCGTCCCCCAGGAGGAAGCCAACCCTCCGGTCGTGGCCACGGTCAACCCGACCACGCCCGAGACGGGTACGATCTCGCCAACTCCCCTCCACATCAGGCGTGTTCCCGCTCTTCCTTGCCGGTTCGGCAAAAACCCCTTGGCCGCGCGCGGCCACCGGTGCGAGGGTCCGGGAATGACCGTTGACGAACCCTTTGCCCTGCCGACGGCCCTGCCCGGCGGCCTGCTCCTGCGCGAGTCCCGGCCGGAGGACGAGGAGCGGATCGGCGCGCTGCTCACGGAGCGGGGCGACCCGGGGGACGCGCTCGACCACCGCCTGGTGGTCGAGGACCCGGACGCCGGCCGGTCGGCCAGCGCCGTGGTGGTCGACGGCGACCGGGTCGTCTCCACCGCCACCCTGCTGGACGAGGAGCTGCGCCTCGGCGGTGTCCGGCTGCCCGCCGGGCAGGTCGACATGGTCGCCACCGACGGGGAGTACGAGGGCCGCGGCCTGGTCCGGGCCCTGCTGCGGTGGGCGCACGCACGCTCCGCCGCGCGCGGGCACGTGGTCCAGGTGATGATCGGAATCCCGTACTTCTACCGGCTGTTCGGCTACGAGTACGCGATCGACATCCCGGTCTCGCGGCCGCTGCTCACCGCCCCGCCCGCCGTCGGCGCCGGGGACGCCCCCGCGCTGCGCACCGCCCGAGCGGCGGACCTGCCCGCCCTGGCCGCGCTCCAGGAGCAGGCGCAGCGCGGCTTCGACCTCGCGATGGGCCACGCCCCCGCCCGCTGGCGCTGGCTGCTGGCGCACGAGGCGAGCACCCTGCGGGTGGTCGAGCGCGCGGGCGAGGTGGTGGCGGTGGGCCGCACCACCCCGGTGGACGACGGCGAGTTCCACCTGGTCGAGGCGGCCGCCGCGGACGAGCGGGCGGCGCGCGAACTGCTCGCCGGTGTGGCTGCGTTGGCGCCCGAGGCGCGGCTCCAGGTGGTGCACCGGCCCGGCACCCTGCCGGCCACCGTCTGGCACGGGCTGCTGGACGACACCCCGCGCCCCGAGGCGGAGCAGTACTACGTCCGCATCCCCGATCCGGCCGTGCTGCTCGACCGGCTGCGCCCCGTGTTCCGCCAACGCCTCGCTGCCGCCGGCCTGGACCGCGCCGACGGCGAACTGCTGCTCTCCACCTACCGCGCGCACTACCGGATCCCGCTCGGCGAGCGGGAGCCGGGCGAGGTGGTCACGGGCGGCACGATGCAGGGCACGGGCCCGGGCGGCGGCGTGGGCGTGGCGCCGGACGCGCTGGCGGCGCTGCTCTTCGGGCCGTACGGGCTGGAGGGGTTGAGCCGCATCCGGCCGGACGTGTACGGGCGTGGGGACGAGGAGCTGCACCGGGCGCTGTTCCCGCCGCTGACGTCCGATCTGCTGACGTACTACCTGCCGTGACGTCCCGTCCGCCGGGCCCCGTCACGGGGACCCCGCCCTGTCGGGGCCCGGGGGCCGGGGCGTAGGGTGCGCCCTGTGAACGAACTGATCTTCCGGGGGAAAGACAAGTTCCGCCCGTCCTGGTCCGATTTCGGTCTGCTCGCGATCATCCTCGCGGCCCAACTGGTCATCGGCTACGAGAGGCTCGGCCTCGTCCCGACGCTCCTGATCGTCGCCGGGACCCTGGTGATCGCCGTCCCGAGCCGCTACGCCACCATGCGGTGCTGGAGCCGGGTCGGTGCCGACGGGATCACCCTCTGCTGGGGGCTCGGCCGTGGCCGCACCTACTCCTGGCAGCAGATCGCCTGGATCGACGTGCGGGAGACCAAGGGCTTCGGCATGAGCGAGGGCACGCGCGCGGCCCGGATCCACACCGTCGACGGCCGGCGCCGCTCGCTTCCGGCCCTCCAGAGCAGCACCTTCTACCCGTCGGCCGACTTCGACACGGACTTCCGCCGGGTCGTCAACTGGTGGGAGCTCAGCACCGAGCCGGGCGAGCGCGTCCGGCCGGGCGCCCAGGTGCGGGACCGGCTGACGCCGGTGAAGGTCGGGCTCCTGGCCTCCGTCGTCCTCGGCGCCGTCATCCTCGTCGACGTCCTGCGGTAACCACCGGAACTCCCGGTCGGCTCCGGTTCCCGGGTGGGAGCCGGAGCCGACCTGTGTTTCCGCGCGACCGAAGCGCCGTCGGCGCACCGCGGTGCCGCCGGTCAGTCGACCACGGTGACCGTGAAGCCCTCGGGCGCCCGCAGCCGGACCGCGCCGGTGTGGTCGGTGGTCACCTCGATCGGCAGTCCGGCCACCGTCAGCCCCTCGATCCGCAGCGACTCGTACCCGGCGGGCACCCGCGCCCGGACCGTCAGCCGGCGGCCCGGTGCGTCGGCCTCCAGGCCGAGCAGCGACTGGAGGACCGTCACGGCGGAGGCGGCGGCCCAGGCCTGCGGGCGGCAGGACGCCGGGTACGGGACGGGACGGGCGTAGCGCTCGCGCGGGCGGCCGCCGAAGAGCTCGGGCAGCCGGTGGTCGAAGCCCGCGGCGGCGCGCACCAGTCCGGCGGCCAGCGGCTCGGCGGCCTCGTGCAGTCCGGCCTTGGCGAGGCCGTGGACGGCGATGGCGCTGTCGTGCGGCCAGACCGAACCGGTGTGGTAGCCGAGCGGGTTGAAGCCGGCCGCGGCGGCGTCCAGGGTGCGCAGCCCGTAGCCGCTGTCCATGCCCGGGGCGGTGAGCCGGGCGGCGACCAGGGCGCTCTCCTCGGCGTCGAGCAGGCCGGTGCCGAGCAGGTGGCCCATGTTGGAGGCGATCGAGTCGACCCGGCGCTTGTCCCCGTCGAGGGCGACCACCGGGTAGCGGCCGTTTCCGTCCTCGGTCCAGAAGCTGTCGCGGAAGCGTTCCCGCAGCCGCTCGGCCCACTGCCGCCAGTGCTCGGCGCCGGGGCGGCCGAAGGCCTCCAGCAGGTCGGCCGCCTTGACCGCCGCCTCGTGGGCGTAGGCCTGGACCTCGCTGAGCGCGATCGGGGCGTCGGCGATCCGGCCGTCGCGGAAGCGGATGCTGTCGGAGGAGTCCTTCCAGCCCTGGTTGGACAGGCCGCTGCCGGTGCTGTCCACGTACTCCAGGAAGCCGTCGCCGTCCGCGTCGGCGTACCGCTCCAGCCAGTCGAGGGCGGCCTCGGCGTGCGGGAGGAGGTCCTCGACCTGGTCGGCGGGCAGGCCCCAGCGCCAGGCGTCGTGCAGCAGGACGAGCCAGAGCGGGGTGGCGTCGGCGGTGCCGAAGTAGCAGGGCGGCAGGTGGGCGCCGGTGTCGAGGTGCTGCTCGGCGCGGCGGACCTCGTGCAGGATCTTGCCGGGCTGCTCCTCGGTGGCCGGGTCGACGGCGCGGCCCTGGCGCCGGGCCAGGGTGCGCAGGGTGCCGGCGGCGAGTTCGGTGCCGAGCGGGAGGAGCATCCGGGCCGCCCAGAGCGAGTCGCGGCCGAACAGGGTGAGGAACCAGGGCGCGCCGGCGCCGAGGAAGGTGTCGGCGGGGCTCAGCGGGTCGGTGAGCAGCAGGCCGCGCAGGTCCTGGTGGGAGCGGGTGAGCCAGTGGCCGAGGTCGTGTTCGCGGCCGGTGACCGCGGGGGCGCGCCAGGGGGCGGCGTCGGCGGGCGGGGCGGGGAAGAGGTCGCCCTCGGCGTGTTCGGCGGTGCACTCCAGGACGGCGTGCCAGGACTGGCCGGGGGCGAGTTCGATGTCGTAGCCGGCGGTGCCGGTGGCGGGGTCGAGGTGGTCGGGGGCCGGGGTGAGGGCGAGGACGGCGGTGAGCGGGCCCCGGCTCCAGCGCAGTGCGTCGTCGCCGTCGGCGCCGGGGATCAGCGGGGTGTCGGCGCGGCCGGCCTTGACGGTGTCCATCGCGGCGAAGTCGCTCTCGGCGCGCAGGTCCAGGCGCAGCCGGGCGGTGAGGTCGCCGCCGTTGTGGACGGTGTAGCGCTCGGTGAGACGTCCGGGGGCGAGTTCGCGGCGGCGTTCCAGGGTGGTGGCGGGGTCGGCGGTCCGCTCGGCGAGGCCGCGCAGCACGGTGACGAAGGTGGTGCTGCCGTCCGGTCCCTCGGCGGTGGCGACGGGGGCGTTGGGGACGCCGGGGACGGTGGCCTCCAGGCGGGAGAGGATCCGGCGGTCCCCGTGGAAGAAGCCGTCCGCTCCCCCGGCGAACCGGCCGTCGGGGCGGGAGGCGCAGAAGCTCGGGGCGGCCACGGAGAGCCGGGCGTCGTGCAGGAACGGCTGCAGGTCAATCGCTTCCATCGCTGACATGGTCTCTTCATCCTCTGCTGGGGGCTTGACAGTTGCTTCCACCCGGGCGCAACCTTTCTGCCGTTGGAGCGTTCCAAGACATTAACCCCCCTGGTGGGGATGATGGAACCCCGGATTGGAACGCTCCAACATTCATGTCGATGGAGACAGAACCTAGGATCGCCGTCATGCATGCACACTCATCGCCCCGGCCCAGGACAGGGTCCGCCGTGACCCTCGAAATGGTCGCCGCCCGGGCCGGCGTGGGCCGCCAGACGGTCTCCAACGCGATCAACTCGCCCGAGCTGCTGCGCCCGCAGACGCTGGAGCGGGTCCGGCGCGCCATCGACGAGCTCGGCTACCGGCCGCACCGGGCCGCGCAGGCCCTGAAGACCAGGGCCAGCAGGCTGATCGGCTACGGCATCCGCTCCAGCAGCACCGGCGTCGCGACCCCCGTCCTGGACCGGTTCCTGCACTCGCTCTCCGAGGCCGCCGACCGGGCCGGCTACCGGGTGGTGCTGTTCGCCGTCGCCCCCGGGGACGACGAGCTCACCAGCTACCGGCAGCTGCTGGACGAGCACGGCGCGGACGGCTTCGTGCTCAGCGGCACCGACCGCGGCGACCGCCGCCAGGGCTGGCTGCACGAACAGGGCGTCCCGTACGTCGCCTTCGGCCGCACCTGGAGCGGCCGGGACGTCGGCGACTGGGTCGACGTGGACGGCGCCGCCGGGACCTCGGCCGCCGTCCGGCACCTGGCCGGGCTCGGCCACCGCAGGATCGGCTTCCTCGGCTGGCCCAAGGGCTCCGGCGTCGGCGACGACCGCGCCCGCGGCTGGCAGAGCACGATGCGCGAACTCGGCCTGCCCACCCGGGGCCGCCGGGCCGAGAGCCCGGACGACCCGGAGCGCGCCACCGAGGCCGCCGAGCGGCTGCTCGCGGCCGGCGCGACCGCGGTCGTGGCCGCCAGCGACACCCTGGCCCTCGGCTGGTACCAGGCGCTGCGGCACGACGGCCGCACCCCCGGCCCGGAGGCGGCCGTCATCGGCTTCGACGACTCGCCGATCGCCCCCCTGCTCTTCCCCTCGCTGTCCAGCCTCGCCCAGCCGCTCGACGCGGTCGGCCGCGAGTGCATGCGGCTCCTGCTCGACCGGCTCGGCGACCGGCAACGGCCGACCGAACACGTCCTGCTGGAACCGGAACTGGTGCTCCGCGAAAGCGTGTGACACCGCTCCCCCGAGCCGTCTCCGACCCATCCCCCCACCCTCGCAAGGAGATCACGCATGGCCACCTCCCGCACCCTCGCCGCGGCCGCCGTCTGCGCGGCCGTCGCCCTCGGCGCCGTCACCGGCTGCTCCTCCTCCGGCGGCTTCGGCGACTCGACGGCCAAGCAGTCCTCCGGCGGCAAGCAGGACCTGACGGTGCTGATCGCCACCTCCGGCGAGGCCGAGACCGCCGCGGTCAAGGCGGCCACCGCCGCCTGGGCACAGCAGACCGGCAACACCGTCACGGTGCAGATCGCCAGCAACATCAACCAGCAGCTCGGCCAGGCCCTCGCCGGCGGCACCCCGCCGGACCTCTTCTACGTCAACTCCGACCAGTTCGCGAACTACGCCAAGGGCGGCTCGCTCTACGCCTACGGCGACCAGATACCCGACGCCGCGGACTTCTCCGAGCAGCTGCGCAAGGCCTTCAGCAACGACGGCAAGCTCACCTGCCTGCCCAAGGACAGCTCCACCCTGGGCCTGGCGATCAACACCGACCTCTGGAAGCAGGCCGGCCTGACCGAGGCCGACTACCCCACCACCTGGCAGCAGCTGTCCGACGACGCCGCCAAGCTCACCAAGGACGGCGTCACCGGCCTCGTCACCGCCCCCGACTACCAGCGGGTCGGCGCCCTGCTGAAGGAGGCCGGCGGCTGGATCACCGACCCCAAGCAGAAGACGATGACCGCCGACAGCCCGGCCAACAAGCAGGCGCTGGAGTACCTCCAGACCATGATGAAGGCCGGCTCCGCCAAGTACGTCGCCGAGGTGGACGCCGGCTGGGGCGGCGAGGCGCTCGGCAAGGGCAAGGCCGCGATGACCATCGAGGGCAACTGGCTGAAGGGGGCGATGGCCAAGGACTACCCGAACGTCCCGTACAAGGTGCTCCCGCTGCCCGCCGGCCCGGCCGGCCCCGGCACCCTCGCCTTCAGCAACTGCTGGGGCATCGCCGCCAAGAGCACCCACCAGGCCGCCGGCGTCGACCTGGTCAAGCACCTGACCAGCGCCGACCAGCAGCTGGAGTTCTCCAAGGCCTTCGGCGTGATGCCCTCGCGCACCAGCGCGCTGGCCACCTACGCCCAGCAGTACCCGGAGTCCAAGGCCTGGGTCGACGGCGTCGCCACCTCCCAGCCGCCGGTCACCATCGCCGGGTTCAACCAGGTGCTCACCCAGTTCAACACCGACCTCCAGTCGCTGAAGACCGGCGACCCGGCGGCCGTCCTGGGCAGCCTCCAGCGCAACGGCGAGCAGGCGCTCAAGAATGCCAAGTAAGAGCGCCGCCCGTACCGACCGCACCGCCCGTACGGCCCGCTCCGCCGGGACGAAGGCCGGGCGCGGCCTGCGCGAGGGAGCGTGGGGCTGGCTGTTCACCGGCCCCATGGTCCTCGTCCTCGGGCTCTTCATGGTCCTGCCCATCGCGATGGCCCTGTGGGTCAGCCTGCTGCACTGGGACGGCCAGTCCAACCCCTTCAGCGGCAGCGCGGACTTCGTCGGCCTGGACAACTACCGGCGGCTGTTCACCCAGGACGGCCTGGACCGCACCCTGTTCGCCACCTCGCTGCGCAACACCCTGTACTACGTGGTGCTGACCGTGCCGCTCCAGACGGGGCTGGCGCTCTTCCTCGCCATCGCCGTCAACCAGCGGATGCTGCGCGGCCGAGGCGCCCTGCGCACGGTGTTCTACTTCCCGTCCGTCACCAGCTCGATCGCCGTCTCGACGGTCTTCCTCTTCCTCTTCCAGGGCAGCGGCGCCGTCAACCGGATGCTCGGCTGGCTCGGCGTCCAGGGGCCGAACTGGTTCGCCGACCCGCGCGGACTGGTCTGGCTGGTCCTCGGCTGGTTCGGCGTCGACCAGCCGGCGCCGACCGCCGGCGGGCCGCTCGGACTCTCCTGGTCCGAGTGGTTCGCCGGGCCCTCGGTCGCGATGTCCACCCTGATCCTGATGGCGGTCTGGACCACCTCCGGCACGTTCATGCTGATCTTCCTCGCCGCCCTCCAGGACATCCCGCGCGAACTGGAGGAGGCCGCCGCCCTGGACGGCGTCAACCGCCGCCAACTGCTGCGCCACGTCACCCTGCCCGCGCTGCGTCCCGTCCTGTTCCTCGTCCTGACCCTCGGCCTGATCTCCACCTGGCAGGTCTTCGACCAGGTCTACGTGATGGGCAAGGGCGCCCCCGGCAACACCACCCTCACCCCCGCCTACCTGTCCTACTCCTCCGGCTTCGACAACGCCGACTACGGGCAGGGCGCCGCCATCGCGTTCGTCCTGCTCGGCCTGATCCTGCTGCTCACCGCCGTCCAGCGGTGGGTGCTGCGGGAACGGGACGGCAAGCCGGGGCGGAAGGGAGCCCGACGTGCCACGCACTGACGCCCCGCGGGCCGAGGACCGGCCGGTCCTCGGCCGCTTCCCCCGACCGCTGCGCCTCCTCGGCTACGCGGCCCTGGCCGGCTTCGCACTGATCTACCTGCTGCCGTTCCTGCTGCAGCTGGTGAACAGCTTCAAGACCGACCCGGACGCGGCCGCCCACCCGATGTCACTGCTCCCGGACGGCGGCACCCTCGCCTCCTACCGGCGGCTGCTCGGGCTGGCGGACGGCGTGGAGAACGTCCCGTTCCTGCGCTGGCTGGGCAACAGCGTGGTGGTGACCGTCCTGGTCACGGCCGGCCGGGTGCTGTTCGACTCGATGGCGGGCTACGCGCTGGCCCGGATCAGGTTCCCCGGCCGGCGGCTGCTCTTCGGCTTCGTGCTCGCCGTGATGGCGGTGCCGGGCGTGGTGCTGCTGATCCCCAAGTTCCTGGTGCTGAAGAGCTTCGGCATGTTCGACACCTACAGCGGGATGGTCCTGCCCCTGCTGGTCGACGCCGCCGGGATCTTCATCATGAAGCAGTTCTTCGAGTCGGTGCCGCGCGAGATCGAGGAGGCGGCGCGGATCGACGGCGCCGGGACCTTCCGGATCTTCTGGTCGGTCGTGCTGCCGATGTCCCGGCCCTCCCTGATCACCCTCACCGTGCTCTCCTTCCAGGGCTCCTGGAACGAGTTCACCCACTTCCTGGTCTCCACCCAGTCCAGCGACCACGACACCCTGACCACCGGACTCGCCCACTTCGTCGCCGGCGGCCTCGGCTCCGGCACCCAGTACCCGCTCAAGCTGGCGGCCGCGCTCGTCTCCACCCTCCCGGTGGCGCTGCTGTTCTTCTGCTTCCAGCGGCACTTCGTGCGCGACGCCAACTCGGGCTCGTCCAAGGGCTAGCCCCCGCTTTTCCCCTCTCCCATCCCTTCCGCACCACTCTGGAGAACACCCGTGCCCGCCCGCATCGAGGACTACGCGCTGATCGGCGACATGCAGACCACCGCCCTGGTCGGCCGGGACGGCTCCGTCGACTGGCTCTGCCTGCCCCGCTTCGACTCCCCGGCGGTCTTCGCCGGCCTGCTGGGGACCGACGAGCACGGCTTCTGGCGGCTCGGCCCGGGCGGCGACACCGCCGCCCCGGCCGTGCCCGCCGACCGCCGCCGCTACCGGGGCGACTCGCTGATCCTGGAGCAGGAGTGGGACACCGACGGCGGCACCGTGCGGGTGGTGGACTTCATGCCCCCGCGCGGTACCGCCGCCCCACAGCTGATCCGGATCGTCGAGGGCGTCTCCGGCACCGTGCGGATGCGCTCCGCACTGCGGATGCGCTTCTCCTACGGCCGGGTGGTGCCCTGGGTCCGCCGCGTCGAGGAGGGCGGGCAGTCGCGCACGGTGGCCGTCGCCGGCCCCGACTCGGTCTGGCTGGACGGCGAGGCCGAGACCTACGGCCGCGACCTCACCACCTACGCCGACTTCACCGTCACCGCCGGGGAGCGGATCGCCTTCGCCCTCACCTGGCAGGCCTCCCACCTCGACGCGCCCAAGCCCCCGGACGCCGAGGGCATGCTCGACGCCACCGCCGACTTCTGGCACGACTGGGCCGACCAGTGCACCTACCAGGGCCCCTACCGCGAAGCCGTGATCCGCTCCCTGATCACCCTCAAGGGCCTCACCTACGCCCCCACCGGCGGCATCGTCGCCGCCCCCACCACCTCCCTCCCCGAGGACATCGGCGGCGAACGCAACTGGGACTACCGCTACACCTGGCTGCGCGACGCCGCCATCACCCTCTCCTCCCTGCTGCGCACCGGCTACCGCGACGAGGCCAAGGCCTGGCGCGAATGGCTCCTGCGCGCCGTCGCCGGCGACCCCGAGAACCTGCAGATCATGTACGGCATCGCCGGCGAGCGCGAGCTCACCGAGTCCTCCCTCGACTGGCTGCCCGGCTACGAGGGCTCCCAGCCCGTCCGCATCGGCAACGGCGCCGCCGGACAACTCCAACTCGACGTCTACGGCGAGGTCGTCGAAGCCCTCCACCTCGCCCACATGACCGGCCTCGTCCGCAACGACCACGCCCACCAGCTCCAACTGCGCCTGATCGACTACCTCGAGGACCACTGGCAGAACCCCGACGAGGGCATCTGGGAGGTCCGCGGCCCCCGCCGCCACTTCGTCCACTCCAAGGTCATGGCCTGGGTCGCCGTCGACCGCACCATCGAACTGCTGGAACGGACCGACGAGCAGGGCCCGTTGGAGCGGTGGCGCGCGCTGCGCGACACCATCCACGCCGACGTCTGCGAGCACGGCTACGACCCGGACCGCAACACCTTCACCCAGTCGTACGGCTCACGCGAACTCGACGCCTCCCTGCTGCTGATCCCCCAGGTCGGCTTCCTGCCCGCCGACGACAAGCGCGTCATCGGCACCATCGAGGCCATCCAGCGCGAACTGTCCACCGAGGACGGCTTCGTCCTGCGCTACCCCACCGACGGCGGAGTGGACGGCCTGCCGGGCGACGAAGGCGCCTTCCTCGCCTGCTCCTTCTGGCTCGCCGACGCCCTCGCCCTGATCGGCCGCACCGACGAGGCCCGCGAACTGTTCGAGCGCCTGCTGTCGATCCGCAACGACGTCGGCCTGCTCGCCGAGGAGTGGGACCCGCGCCTCAAGCGCCAGGTCGGCAACTTCCCCCAGGCCTTCAGCCACGTCCCGCTGATCGACACCGCCCTGCGGCTCACCCAGCCCCTCGGCCCGGAATCCGGGGACACCACAGCTCCGTGAGACCGGCAACCACAGGGCCGGGAAGTGATCAACAGCACACTGGTTCCGCCTCTCGCCGGTGGTGCAGACTGAGCGCTTCGCGCACGCCCCACATCCGGGCGCGCGGATTCCGTTCAGGGGGATTTGATGGAACGTCGTACGGTTCTGCGTGGACTGGTGGGCCTGCCGGTCGGAGCGATGGCGGTGCTCTCCGCCGCCCGACCGGCCTGGGCCGACTTCACCACGACGGTGAATCCGTCGGCCAACTGGGGGACCTGGGAAGGGTGGGGCACCTCGCTCGCCTGGTGGGCCAACCAGCTCGGCCCCCGGGAGGACCTGGCCGATGTGCTGTTCAGCCGGAAGACCGTCCGGTTCCAGGGGCAGACGGTACCCGGGCTGGGGATGAACGTGGTCCGCTACAACGTCGGCGGCTCGGGAACGAACAGCATCGGCGGCCGGACGATGAAGCCCGGTCCGACACTGGACGGCTTCAAGCAGATCGAGGGCTACCAGCTCGACTGGGCCTCCGCGGACCCGCAGTCGTCCAGCTGGAACTGGAACGCCGACGCGCACCAGCGCGACATGATGTGGCTGGCCCGGGACCGCGGCGCCGACAGGTTCGAGCTCTTCAGCAACTCGCCGATGTGGTGGATGCTGAAGAACGACGACCCCCGCGGAGCGCCGGACGGCTGGAGCTGCAACCTGCGGGACGACAACTTCGGCCGCCACGCGGCGTACATGGCGACGGTGGCCCGGTACGCCCACGACCACTGGGGCATCGACTTCACCTCCGTCCAGCCGGTCAACGAGCCGGGGGCCAACTGGGGTGGCTACTCGCCGGACTTCGTCGGCGGACAGGAGGGCTGCCACTACGACCGGCCCCGACTGGCCGAGATCATCCGGCAGACCCGCACCCAGCTGGACGCGCGCGGCCTGCACTGGATGATGGTGGCGGGCCTCGACGACTGGGGCGTCGGCAGCGCCGCGTACAACTGGCACGACAACCCCGACTTCGACGCCGCCACCCGCGCGGCCGTGGGACGGGTGAACGTCCACGGCTACGACGTCGACGGTGACCGCGACGCGCTGTACAAGATGGTGGCGGCGGACGGCAAGAACATCTGGATGTCCGAGTACGGCGACGGTGACACCAGCGGCCTCCAGCTCGCCCGGAACCTCAACTTCGACCTGCGCTGGCTGCACCCCACGGCATGGGTCATCTGGCAGATCCTCGACTGGGAGAACTACGGGGCGATCACCCTCACCAACGGGGTGATCGGCGCGGTCAACCCGAAGTACTTCCTGCTCGCCCAGTACATGAGGCACATCCGCCCCGGCATGACGATCATCGACGCGGGCCACCCCGACGCCGTCGCGGCCTACGACAGCGTGAACCACAAGCTGGTCATCGTCGCCGTGAACTACGGGGAAGGACAGTGGATCAACTTCGACCTCTCCCGGTTCGGCAGGCCCGGTCAGGACGGCGCCCTGGTCGAGCGGTGGGCCACCGGGACGGACGCCGGCGGTGAGCGCTACCAGCAGCACGCGGACACCGTGATGCGCGGCACCCGGTTCTGGTCCTACTTCAACGCCCGTACCGTGCAGACCTTCGAGGTCTCCGACGTCCACCTGTAGGACGTCCGCCGGCAAGGGGCCCCGCCCTGGTGCCCGCCCCTGCCCGTCGACCCGGTCGGTCGGCGGGCAGGGGCCGGGGCTCACTCCTGTACGGGCACGCACTCGTCGAGCAGGCCGACGATGTCGCGCCAGGCCCACTGGGCCTGCCGCGGGTGGTGGGCGACGCCGGGGAGCACGGCGTGGCCGACCGTCGGGTGGTGGAAGGCGTGCTGGGCGCCGCCGTAGACCACCAGGCGCCAGTCGACGCCCGCGGCCTGCATCTCGGCGGCGAAGGCGTCCCGCCGCTCGGCGGGCATGATCGGGTCCTCCGACCCGACCCCGGCCCATACCGGGCAGCGGATCCGGGCGGCCTCCCCAGGGCGGCCCGTGACCAGGCCGTTGACCGTCCCGATCGCCCGCAGGTCGACGCCGTCGCGCCCGAGTTCCAGCGCGATCGCGCCCCCGGTGCCGTAGCCGATGGCGGCGATCCGCTCGGGGTCGGTCCGCGGTTCGGCGAGTAGCACGTCGAGGGCCGCGTGGCCGATGCCCCGCATCCGGTCGGGGTCGTCGAGCAGCGGCATCACCCGCGCCAGCATCTCCTGCGGGTCGCTGATCCAGCGCCCGCCGTGGAGGTCGAAGGCCAGTGCCACATAGCCCAGTTCGGCGAGGGCGTCGGCCCGGCGGCGCTGGAAGTCGTTCAGGCCCGGCCCCTCGGGCCCGATCAGGACCGCGGGCCGGCGGCCGGTTCCGGCGGGCAGCGCGAGGTGCCCGATCATCGTCATTCCGTCGGCCGGGTACTCGACCGTACGCGTGGTGACCATCGTCATGGAACGGGACTGTAGTGAGGACCGGCCCCCGCCCGGGCCCGACTTAGCCGTCGGCAGAGCGGGCGGCCCGCCGCCCCGCCGCAGGCCGATCCGCCACTCGCGCACCCGTAGACTCGGGCGCGAGCCGGACGGGATGAGGACCGATGGACTACTGCCGCCACGAGTTGAGCAACTGCGCGGACTGCGCTCCGCGGGCGCGGCCCCGCGAGGGCGCGCCCGGCGCCGAGTGGGACGGCTGGCCGCCGTCGGCGATCATCGTCCACGCCAGCCGGAAGGCGCATCTGCCGGGCTGCCCCCACATCCTCCCGGCCGACGTCGAACCGCCGGTCTACGGCTGGGTGCTCGACCCCTCGCCGGGGGCGTGGCGCCGGCTCTCCGACTCCAACCCGCTGCACGCCACCGGGGGCAACACCCAGCGCTCCGCGACCAGCCGCTGTCAGGACTGCGACGCCACCCAGTAGGCCGTACCGGAGGTCGGGGGCACGGTCACCGCGAACGTCCCGGCGGCCGCCGCTGCGCTTCGCGTCGGAGCGGCTCCGCTGCGTGAGAGACTGGCGCGGTCAGTGTGATCCCTGTGCAAGGAGTGGACATGGCCGACCGCCAGAACGGCACCGTGAAGTGGTTCAACGACGAGAAGGGCTACGGGTTCATCACCCCGGAGTCCGGCCCGGACCTGTTCGTGCACTTCAGGTCGATCGAGGGGGCCGGCTTCAAGTCCCTCGTCGAGGGCCAGCGGGTGACGTTCGAGGCGGTCCAGGGCCAGAAGGGGATGCAGGCCGACAAGGTCCAGGTCGTCGAAGGCTAGGGCGTGCCCCGGGCCTGACGGGTGGCGGCCCGGCTACACCGGCCGCCGGCCGGTGAGCCTCTGCCACCGGTCCCGTGCCTCGTCCAGTTCCCGGCGGGCCCCGGGGATGCGCGTGTCCGCCTTCTGGCGGGCCAGCACGTCGGCGAGCCGGCGCCGGGCCTCCTCCTGGTCGGCCGTGTCCTCGACCGCTTCGCGCAGGTCGGCCTCGGCCCGGGGCACGAGCGCCTGGCGTTCGGCCGTGGCCGCCTTGGCGTCGGCGGCGGCGTTGAACACCTCGACGACGAACTTCCGGACCTCGGCCTCGGGCGTCCCGTCCAGCGGGACGGAGACCATCTGCCGACGGCCGGTCGGGAGCGCCACGTAGACGTGGCCGTCGGTGCCGGAGTACTCGTCGAGGAGCGCGACCTCGTGCAGCGGGTACTCCGCCGTACGGCCCTCGGCCGTCACCTCCAGTGCCCGGTCGTACAGCCGCAGGCTGTCCCCGAGGGAGGACCTCAGCGACCCCCGGTCCGGGGACCGGAGCCGGTCCAGGTGCGCCCGGGCCTCGCCGACCCGGCTCGCGTGGGCCCGCTCGGCCGCTTCGACGGCGGAGCGGGCCCTGCCGCGTTCGCGGCCCGCCTCGCGCTTCAGGTCGCGGAGCTTCCCTCGGGCGGCGTCCAGGTCGCGCCGGTGCTCGGCGTACTCCGGGCCGAAGGCGCACCGCCAGCCCCCGGGGTAGCGCAGCATCAGCCAGGCCACCGCTCCGGCGGCCACCAGCACGACCGTCAGGATCCAGCCCACGGGCCCCATCGCTCCCCCTCCCACCGGTTCCCTCGGCCGGCAGCGGCTCCCGCCGGTCCCGGACGGAGCCGATCGTACGAACGGCGGCCCGTCGGCGTGCGGGATTCCGGGAATCAGGAAGGCTCCTCGGGCCCGACTTCCGGGTTTTGGTCATGTTTTTGGCCGTTCTGGTTAAAGACCACGCCAAATAATCGAATGACCTCTTGCCGAAACTGTGATCACATGTGTGGGCGCTGTGGCGTTGTGCGTCACAGGGGAGGGACCGGTCCGCCTCACCGGGCGGGCCCGATCAACAGGAGCCGCACCATCAACACCGCCATCCGCAAGGCCGCCCGTGGGGCCGTGCCCGTCGCCGTCACCGCCTCCGTGCTCGCCACCGGCCTCACCGCCTGCGGCACCGTCCAGCAGCTGTCCGCCGCGCAGAAGGTGTCGAAGGCCTTCGACAAGGTCCGCGACGGCAAGTCGGCCGGCTTCACCCTCTCCATCGACGCCACCCCCGAGCAGGTCGCCGCGTTCGCCAACTCCGGTGAGCACAAGGGCGGCAAGGGCATGATCGGTGCCGCCCGGGGCGACGGCGACATGGACGAGAAGACCGCCAAGGCGATCTCCGGCCTCTCCGTCTCGGTCGCCATCTCGGCCGACAAGCCGCTCAAGGACGTCGAGGCCTTCAGGGACGCCGCCAAGGCCGACAAGAACACCGACCTGACGCTCGACAAGTCGGTGCGCGTCTCCTACGTGCTCGCCGACCGCAGCGGCACCGCGCTGCTGGAGTACCGTCAGGTCGACGCCACCGGGTACCTGCACGCCGACGCCAAGGGCCTGGTCAAGCTGGCCGGCGAGGACCCGTCCGTAGTGGACGAGCTGCGCAAGGGCATGCCCGAGCAGCTGAAGCCGGTCGGGGACGTGCTGGCCGGCAAGTGGGTCTCCTTCGACCTCCAGTCGCTCGCGGACCAGGCGAAGGAGTCCGACGGCAAGAAGGCCGCCGCCCCGAGCGCCGCCCCCACCCTCGACCCGGAGCTCCAGAACCAGCTCCTCAACTCGATCAAGGACGTGATCGGCCGCACCGTCACGTACGAGGACAAGGGCAAGAAGGACGGCACCGAGCACCTCTGGGTGAGCGCCCCGGCCCGGCAGCTGGTGGACGAGATGTTCAAGGCCGTCAAGCCGCTGTCCGCCAAGTTCCCCAAGCAGCTGGGCGACTTCCCGGACCAGGCCCCGAGCGACGTGCCGGACCGTAGGATCGGCGTCGACCTCTACCTGAAGGACGGCGCCTTCTCCTCCGCCACCTTCGACCTCGCCCAGCTGGCCGACAAGGTGGAGCCGGGCGTCAACTTCCCGGTGAAGCTCGCCTTCAGCCAGGCGGCCCCGAACGTCCAGGCCCCGGCCGACGCCGTCAAGGTGACCGACGAGCAGCTGATGGACGCGGTGCTGGGCCTGGCCACCGCCGGGGACGACTCCGACGACGAGGACCCGGAGGACCTGCCCGCCGCCGCTCCGCTGACCGCCGCCCAGCTCAAGGAGCTCGCCGCGCTCGGCATCCCGGAGGTCCGGGCCCGCGTCTACAACGAGGCCGGCCTGACCTTCCAGGACATCAAGGAGATCGCCAGGACGACCGCCCCCGCCGGGGCGTAGCCGTACCGACCCGACCGGCCGACCGCCCCCGAGCGGTCGGCCGGTCGCGTATTTCCGGCCGCGTGCTCCCGGCCGCGCCTCATCGGTCAGCCGCCCGACGGCCGCCGGGAGCACGGGTCGAGCAGTTCGACCCGGCCCTCGCGGAGGTGGCCGCGGTGACCGTCCCCGTACTCCAGCCGCAGGCTGCGGTCCGCCGGGGCGCCGACCACGACGGCGCACTCGACCGCGGCATAGGAGGACTCGCGGTAGACCCACACCCTGTCCCCGACGTGGAACTCCGCCGTCTCCGAGACGATCACCGGGCTCACCTCCCTTCGGGCCCCGCCCACTCGTCTGTACGGTGCGCGGCGCCCGGCTGTTCACCTCCGGCCGGAGCCGGCCGCGGTCACCGGCCGGGCGGCCGGGTCGGCGCCGTGCCGGTCGGCAGGTCGGCCGGGCGGCCCTCCTGGTCCACCGCGGTGCCGTCGGGGTAGCTGGCGCACTCGCTGCCCGCGCTCACCTCGAGGGTGTGGTACGCGGGGTCGAAGCGCAGCGAGGCGCTCTCCGCGAGGGAGCCGGGGCCGGAGTCCGGCGGCGTCAGCGTCAGGCTGGGGACCGGGGCGGACTCGTCGGAGGAGGCGACCGTCCAGCCCTGGGCGGTCAGGCTCTGCCGGGCCCGTCCCACCGCCTCCTCCCACTCGGGCCGGGTGACCCCGGTGAGGGTGAACCGCGCGCGCAGGGCCGCCGTGCGGGGCTGGTCGGCGCCGGTGTCGTTCATGCTCTCCAGGAGGTGGGAGAGGCCCCGGGCGGAGCAGGCGCCGTAGATCCGGGCCGTGATCCCGTCGTCCCCGCGGTGGTCAGGAGCCGGTGTCGCCTCCGGGCGCAGCGCGAGGGCCTCGTAGACGGTCTGCGTCCGGGCGTCCAGGTGCCGCGCGACGGCCGCCGGGTCCGCCACGGGGTACGGCTTGCCCGTCCAGGCCGCCTCCGCCGCCCCGTACGCCGTGTACCCGACCGTGCCGAGCACCAGGACCCCGGCGGCCCCGGCCACCGCCGTGACCCGCACGGCCGTGCGGCGGCCCGGGCCGTCCTTCGTTGCGCGATTCCTCATGATCACCATCGTTCACCGCCGGGCCGGGCCGCCGCATGAGTACGGATACTCACCCGGCGGCGTCGGCGTACTCGCGGTCGGACGGGGCGGCGGGTCAGGCGTGGGTGGCAGGTCAGGCGTGGGCGGCGGCGCACTCCGGGTGGCCCCAGGAGCTGCCGACCTTGGTGATCTTGTCGCCCTTGGCGTACCCGCGGCTGCACGGGCAGGTGCCGGGGAAGCGGGCGTTCAGGGTGCGCGAGCCGCCGCTCCGCTTGGCGGCGCCCGTGCTGCCGGTGGCGCCGGTGGAGGCGGAGGCGGCGGGCCGGGTGCTGCGCGCCTTGGGGGCCTTCGAGGCGGCGGCCGGGTCGGGGACGGGCAGGTCGGCGGCGGTGCCGGAGGCGTCCTGCTGGGTGCGGGCGGCGTCGCTGGCGGCCTTGTCGGCGATGGCGTTCAGCGGGTCGCCGTCCACCTGGTGGGCCGGCACGTACACGAAGGTGACGTCCCGGCCCTCCAGCAGGGCGTCGATCGCCTGGATCAGCTCCTGGTTGGCGACCGGCTTGCCGGCCGCCGTCTTCCAGCCGTTGCGCTTCCAACCCTTCAGCCACTTGGTCACCGAGTCGCGGGTGTAGGTGCTGTCCAGCCGCACCTCCAGCGGCGCCGCCGGGTCCGTCGCGGCCAGCAGCTGCCGCAGCGCCGTCAGCTCGCCCACGTTGTTGGTGCTGTGCCCGAGCGCGCCGGCCTGCCAGCGCTGGGGCGCCCCGGTGGCGTCCGCGACCACGTAGGCCCAGCCCGCCGGCCCGGGGTTGCCCTTGGCTGCTCCGTCACACGCTGCAATGACTCGTTCGACCATGCCCCGATCATGCCTGGTCGGACGGCCCGGAGACAAAGCCGCTCAGGTGCGCAGCAGGGGCAGCAGCAGCGCCGCCGACCAGCTGAAGTTGGTCGAGCTGTGCCCCTCCCCCGTCAGCGGGTCGTAGTTCTCCCGCACCGGGCCGTCCCCGGCCAGTCCGGCGGCGGTGGCCAGCAGCCGCTCGACGGTGCGCCGGGCGTCCTGCTCCCAGCCGTAGCGGCGCAGGCCCTCGATCGCGAAGTAGGTCTGGTCGAGCCAGGCCAGTCCGCGCCAGTAGCCGCCGGGGTCGAAGGAGGGCGAGCTGCGGGCCACGGTCGGGAACGGCATGGCGGTGCCGAATTCCGCGGGGTCGAGCAGCAGCCGGCGGACGGTACGGGCCTGGGCGGCGGTGGCGGTGCCGGACCAGAGCGGGATCGCGCCCTCGATGCCGCGGCCGCGGGCGGTGAGCCGGGCGCCGGTGGCCAGGTCGGTGTCGTGGAACCAGCCGGTGGCCGGGTCGTACATGGTGTCGCGCACGGCGGTGTCGATCCGCTCGGCGCGGGCGCGCAGCCGGTCGGCGGCGGGCCGGTCGCCGAGTTCGGCGGCGATCAGCGCCAGGTGGCGGTGGTCGGCGGCGAGGTAGGCGTTGAGGTCGACCGAGCGCTGGTCGAGCGACCAGCCGAGCAGCGTGCCGTTCGCGTCCCGGTTGGGGACGACCGCGGAGGTGTCGAAGCGCGGGGCGTTGTCCATGCCGGACTCCCAGGCCGCCGCCTCCCGGCAGTCCTCGGCGCTCGCGTTGGCCGGGTCGACGGTGGCGCCGTACTGGCACAGGCCCTCGCCGAGGTGGTCGCGGGTGCGGTACCACCAGTCCCGGTAGGCGGTCAGCCTGGGCAGCATCTCGCGCAGGAAGGCTCGGTCGCCGCTGCGCCGGTAGACCTCCCAGACCGCCCAGGAGGCCAGTGGGGGCTTGGAGTTGCGCTCGTTCCAGTTGCCGCCACCGGTGGTCTGGTCGTTGTAGAACACGCAGTCGGGGACCATCCCGGCGTCCTGGGGGCGCTCGGCGGACCCGGACGGGACCTGGTGGTCGAAGACGGCGCGGATCTGGTCGGCGGCGAGGCCGGGGGCGAAGGCGGCGGTGCCGACGGCCTGTTTCCAGGTGTCCCAGGCCCAGACCCCGCTGAACCACTTGTAGGAGAGCGTGGGGGTGACGGCGTCGTGCCGGATCCTTCCGGCCGGGCTGCGCCAGTTGGTGACGAGGGTCTGGACGCACTTGGCGGCGGTGCGGCGGCGGGCGGCCGGGACGCCCTCGGTGGCGCGGACGAGGTACCCGTGCCAGCGGGCGGTGCCCTCCGCCGCGACCCGTTCCGGGGTGCGCAGCGCGGTGTCCGCCTCCTTCGCGGCGCGGGCGTACTCGGCCTCGGTGAAGGTGTAGCTCTCGGTCCAGTCCAGGCTGCGGGTCTCCCCCGGCGCCAGCCGTACGGGCTCGGCGAGTTCGGTGCGGTGGCCGTCGCCGTCGGCGCTCAGCACGACCCGGACGGGCCGGGCGTGGCGGACGGCGAAGCGTTCGGTGCCGTCGGTGAGGTAGTCCCAGGTCTGCCGGACCTTGGCGAAGCGCACCTCCACGCCGCGTTCGGCGGCGACCAGCTTCGGTGCCTCGCGCTGGGGGCCGGTGGCGGGGCGCAGCAGCCGGCCGGTCCAGGCGGCGGCGAGGGTCCGTACGGCCGGGCCGGTGTTGGCGAGCCGGGCGCGGAGCAGGGCGGTGCGGTTGCCGGCGAAGCGCAGGTCCAGGGTGAGGGCGAGGCCGCCGCCGAGGTCGTGGGTGAGCCGCAGCAGGCCGGGCAGCGAGGTGCCGCGGGCGGGGGCGCCGGCGGTGAGGTCCAGGGGGCGGCCCTGTTCGGTGAGCTGGAGGCGGGTCAGGCCGTCGCTGAGCCACCAGGGGTACTCCTGGGCGAGGTACAGCGGGCCGGTGAAGCCGCCCTGGGGGTCGGTGGGGCGGGGCAGGGCGTAGGCGTGCCAGGCGCCGAGGTCGGCGAAGACGGTGATCGGGTTGTTGCCGCGGGCGTCGCCGGGGTAGGCCTGGGCGGGGGTGCCGTGCAGGTCGAGGACGTCGGCGTAGCGCTCGCCGTCGACCGTGTCCGGTCCGTCCTGGGCGTGGGCGGCGGCCGGGGCGGCCAGGGTGCCGGCGGCGGCGACCGCCGAGGCGGCGAGGAAGTGGCGGCGGGTCAGCGGGTTCACGGGCGCTCCTCGGCGGCGGGGAGTCGGAGGACGGCGGCGCCGAGCGGCGCGAGGGTGACGGCGTCGCCGGTGGCGGCGCCGGTGAGCAGGTCGGTGCCGGGCGTGTCGAGGGGCACGCGGCGTTCGACGCCGCCGTGGTTGAGCAGGAAGAGGTACTGGCGGCCGTCGGCGGCGTGGCGGCGGGTGGCCTCGACGTCCGCCGGGAGGTCCGGTAGTTCGGCGCCCACGCCGGCTTCGGCGAGCGGCAGGTCGAGCACCCGGCCGGTGTCGGCGCCGAGGTGGCAGCTGAGGTACCAGGCGGTGCCGGCGCCCAGCCGATTGCGGGTGACGGCCGGGAGGCCGGCCAGCGTGCCGGAGGCGTAGCGGGCGAGGGTCTCGGCGCCCTCGGTCTCGATCCACTCGCTCCAGCGCTCGGCGCGCAGGTCGGCGCCGTGCGGCTCCGCGTGCGGCTCGGCGCCGTCCGACCGGGGGCCGTCAGGCGCGGTGCCGTCCAGCCGTACGGCGGTGGTCTCGCCGTCCGGGATCGGCCAGTGCTCGTCCACGACGATCCCGAGCAGTTCGCGCAGCGGCCCGGGGTGGCCGCCGGGGTGGATGTGGTCGTGCCGGTCGGCGATGCCGCTGAACGGGCCGCAGACCAGCCGGCCGCCGTCCCGTACGTAGGCGGTGAGGCGGTCGGCGGTGGCGGTGTCGAGCAGGTAGAGGTTGGGGGCGAGCACCAGCGGGTAGCCGTCGAGCCCGGCGGTGGGCGGGACGAAGTCGACGGTGACGCCGCGCTCGTGCAGCGCCGCGTACCAGGGGCGGAGCAGCTCGGGCCAGCGCATCCGGGCGGAGGGGTGGTCGTCGAGTTCCAGCGCCCACCAGCTGTCCCAGTCGAGCAGGACGGCGGCCCGTCCGCGCAGCCGGCTGCCGGCGATCTCGCCGAGGCGGCGCAGCTCGGCACCGAAGCGGACGGTCTCCTGCCAGCCGCGCGCGGCGGTGCCCCGGTGCGGGAGCATCGCGCTGTGGAACTTCTCGGCGCCTGCCACCGAGGCGCGCCACTGGAAGTGCAGGACGCCGTCGGCGCCGCGGGCGAGTGCCTGGAGCGACCAGAGGCGGTAGAGGCCGGGACGCTTGGGCACGTTGACCGGCCGCCAGCTGACCGCGGAGGGGGCCTGTTCCATCAGCAGCCAGGGGCGGCCGCCCTTGAGCGAGCGCATCAGGTCGTAGTTCATCGCCGCGTTGACGTGGGCGCGCGGGTCGGCCGGGTCGGGGTAGGCGTCGTCGGAGACGAGGTCCTCGTGCCGGCTCCACTCCCAGTAGTCCAGCGCCTTGAGCATCGACATGAAGTTGGTGGTGACGGGGACGCCGGGCGAGACCTCGTCCAGGACGGCCTTCTCGGCGCGGTGCAGGGCGAGTAGCGCGTCCGAGCAGAACCGGCGCCAGTCCAGCAGCTGGGTGGGGTTGACCGGGCCGGGCGCGGTGCGCGGCGGCTCGATCTGCTCGAAGGAGGTGTAGCGCTGCGACCAGAAGGCGGTGCCCCAGGAGCGGTTCAACTCCTCGATGCCGCCGTGCCGTTCGCGCAGCCAGCGGCGGAAGTCGACGGCCGAGTCGGGGCAGAAGCACTCCTGGACGTGGTCGCCGTACTCGTTGTGGATGTGCCACAGGGCGAGCGCGGGGTGGTGGCGGTAGCGTTCGGCGAGCGCCCGGGTGAGCCGGACGGCGGCCCCGCGGTAGGCGGGCGAGGAGGGGCAGTAGTGCTGGCGCGAGCCGAACTCCAGCCGGACGCCGTCGGCGGTGACGGGCAGCAGGTCGGGGTGGGCGCGGACCAGCCAGGCGGGCGGGGAGGCGGTGGCGGTGGCCAGGTCGACGGCGACGCCGTGCCGGTGGCAGAGGTCGAGCAGGCGGTCCAGCCAGCCGAAGTCCCAGCTGTCGGCGTCGGGTTGGAGGCGGGCCCAGGAGAAGACGCCGACGGTGACCAGGTTGACCCCGGCCTCGGCCATCAGCTTCACGTCCTCGGCCCACACCTGCTCGGGCCACTGCTCGGGGTTCCAGTCCCCGCCGTACAGCAGGCCGGGCACCCGGGTGAGGCGGTCGGTGGTCACGGTCAGGCGGTCGGTGGTCACGGTCGCGGTCATCCCTTCACGGCTCCGCCCAGCAGGCCCGCCACGAACTGCCGCTGGAAGAGCAGGAAGAGCACCATCAGCGGGAGCGTGGCCAGGAAGGAGCCGAGCATCAGGCCGGAGTAGTCGACGTGGGTCAGCCCGGTCAGCGTGTTGAGCGCGACCGGCACGGTGTACTTGTCCTCGGTGTTGAGCATCAGCAGCGGCCAGATGAAGCCGTTCCACTGGCCCATGAAGGTGAAGATCACCAGCGCGCCCAACTGCGGCCGTACGCACGGCAGGACGACCTGGTAGAAGGTGCGCAGCTCGCCGGAGCCGTCGATCCGGGCCGACTCCAGGAGTTCGTCGGGGAAGTCCAGGAAGCCCTGGCGCATCAGCAGGATGCCGAAGGAGTTGGCCAGGAAGGGGACGATCACCGCCTGGTAGGTGTCGATCCAGCCGAGGCTGGCCATCATCTGGAACAGCGGGACGAGCAGCACCTGCAGCGGGATCATCATGGTCGCCAGCACCAGGCCGAGCAGCAGCCCGCGGCCGCGGAAGCGGTACTTGGCCAGCCCGTAGCCGCACATCGCGGACAGCAGCGAGCTGAGCGCGGTGTAGACGACGGCGATCCCGAGGCTGTTGAGCATGACCCGGCCGAAGCCGATGGTCTCCTGGAGGTGCGCCAGGTTGCGCAGCAGGTTGCCGCCGGGCAGGAACGGCGGTGGGGAGTGGAACAGTTCGGAGCTGCTGTGGGTGCTGGCGATCAGCATCCAGGCGAAGGGCACCAGGCTGAGCACGGCGCCGAGGGTGAGGGCGGCGAGGACGGCGATCCGGCCGAGGCGGGCGGGCAGCGGGGCGCGGCCGCCGCGACGCGGCGCGGTGGTGGTAGCGGCAGTGGGGGTGGCGGTGGTCATCGGCGGCGTTCCCTTCCGTAGAGCCGGAACTGGAGCAGCGAGACCGCCGCGATGATCAGCACGACCACCCAGGCGATGGCGGCCGCGTAGCCGAAGTCGAGCTGCTGGAAGCCGACCTTGTAGAGGTAGACCACCGGGGTGAGGGTCGCGTCGCCGGGGCCGCCGCGGGTCAGTACGTAGTTCTCGTCGAAGAGCTGCAGGGTGCCGATGGTGGAGGTGATGACGCAGAACAGCACCACCGGGCGCAGCTGCGGCAGGATCACGCCGCTGTAGGTGCGCACGGTGCCGGCGCCGTCGAGGGCGGCGGCCTCGTACTGGTCGCGGCCGATCGCCTGCAGTCCGGCCAGCAGGATGACGGCGTTGTAGCCGGTCCACCGCCAGGTGACCGAGCCGATCAGCGAGATCCTGGCCCAGGTGGGCGAGTTGAGCCAGTCGACCGGGCCGAGGCCGAGCGCCTGGAGGAGCTGGTTGGCGAGGCCGCCGTCGGTGCGCAGCAGGACCTGGAAGACCACGGCGTAGGCGACCAGGGTGGTGATCGCGGGCAGGAAGAACACCGCCCGCCAGCCGGCCCGGAACCGCAGCCAGGACTGGTTGAGCAGGACGGCGAGCACCAGGGCGAGGCCGATCATCACGGGCACCTGGACGGCGAGGATCAGGCCGGTGTTGACCAGGGAGTGCAGGAAGGCCGGGTCGTGCAGCATCCGCCGGTACTGGTCCAGGCCGACCCAGACGTCGGCGCCGTCGCGGCGGGCGGTGAAGCTCTGGTAGAGGCTGGCGCCGAGCGGATAGGCGAAGAAGGCGACGAAGAGCGCGGTGGTGGGCCCGGCGAACAGCCAGGCGGCGGTGCGTGGGGAGCGTCGGCGGCGGGCGGGGGCGGCCTGGGTGGTCGCCGACGGCTTGCGCAGGGTGGCCGGGAGGCTGCTGGTCATCGGGCCCGCCTACCCGACCGTCTGGCGGCCGGTCGCGGTGGCGATCTGGCGGGCGGCGGAGCGCAGGACGGTGCCCGGGTCGGCGCCGTTGTGCAGCACCTGGTTGACGGCGGTGGTGACGATGTCGCCGGCCTTGGAGTCGTCGGCGGTGAGCTCGACGGTGGGGATGGCGCGGGTGAGTCCGGCGAACAGCTCCATGGCCGGCTGGCCGCCGTAGTAGGGGGCGGGCTGCTGGAAGTACGGGTCGTCCAGGGCGGGGAGGTAGGCGGGGAAGAGGCCTTCGTGCTGCATCATCGAGGCCTGGTTGGCCTTGTCGGCGAGCAGGAAGGAGAGGAAGGCCCAGGCCGTCTCCGGGTTCCGGCTCTGCGCGGTGACGCACAGGGTGGAGCCGCCGCTGTTGGAGGTGCGGGGGCCGCCGGGGGTGAAGGCGGGCAGCGGGACGACGCCGACCTTCCCGCCGAGGTCGGCCATGTCGCTGGTGAGGGTGCCGTCCCACCAGGCGGCGGTGGGGGTGGTGGCGGCCTTGCCGTCGTGGGTGCCGGAGACGAGCCCGGACCAGCCGTTCTCGAAGTCCACCAGGTCGCGGTCGACGAGCTGCTTGAGCAGGGTGAGCGCGCGTTCGGCGGCGGGGGTGGCGACGGCCACCTTGCCGTCGGTGAACCAGCGCTGGCCCTGCTGCTGGAGCAGCATGGCGAAGAAGCTGTCCTGTTTGGCGTCCAGGATGAGCAGCTTCCTGCCGGTGGCGGCCTTGAGCGCGGTGCCGGCGGTGAGGTAGTCGTCCCAGGTGGCGAGGCCGGCCGGGTCGATGCCGGCCTGCTGGAACAGGTCGCGCCGGTAGAACAGGGCGCACGGCCCGCTGTCCCAGGGCAGCGCGAAGACCTTGCCCTTGGCATCCGTGACGGTCCGCCAGGACGCCTCCGCGTACTGGGACTTGAGGCCTGCGGCGCGACTGGTGAGGTCGACCAGGCCGTTCGGGAAGTTGCCGATGTAGGTGGGCAGCTTGTGGCCCTCGACGGTGAGGATGTCGGGCAGTCCGCTGCCGGCGCCGAACCCGACGGAGATCTTGTCGTAGGCGTTGTCGTAGCCGATGTCCACCACGTCGACGGTGGTGCCGGGGTGGGCCTGTTCGAAGGCCTTGCCGAGCCGTTGCATGGCCTTGGCGGCGACGTCCCAGGACCAGATGACGACCTTGCCGGAGAGGGCGGCGCCCGGGCTGCCGGTGAGCTGCTTGGCACTGGTGCCGCCGGCGCCGCCGGTCGCGCAGCCGGTGGCGCCGGCCATCAGCAGCGCGCCGCCCGCGAGTCCGGCGGAGAGGATCCGGCGCCGTGCCGGACCTGATGTCAATTCGCCCTGGTCACGGGCTGGTTGGGGATCTTTTTTGTGCCGGGTTCGTGCGGACATCTTGCCTCCCGACTGGTGAATGCCGAATGCTGTATACAGAACTCAGCATTCACAACCCCGTCAAGGCTTGTGACTGAAATCGCGGAAGGTGCCAGCATGAGCACACGCGTCCCCCGAACCCACCCGTACATCCCCAACTCCGCCCCGCAGGTGAGGAAAGCGATGCTGGCGGAGGTCGGCGCCCAGGACGTCGAGGAGTTCTACGCCGACATCCCGGCCGCCCTCCGGCTGGACCGCCCGCTGCGGCTGCCCGAGCCGCTCGGCTCCGAGGCCCGGCTGGTCGCCCACATGGAGGAGCTGCTCTCCCGCAACACCGCCGTCCCGCCGGGCCGCAGCTTCCTCGGCGCCGGCTGCTACCGCCACCACGTGCCCGCCGTGGTGGACGAGATCGTCAACCGCAGCGAGTTCCTCACCGCCTACGCGGGCGAGCCGTACGAGGACCACGGCCGCTTCCAGGCGCTGTGGGAGTACCAGTCGCTGATGGCCGAGCTGCTGGCCGTCGACGTCGTCAACGTGCCGACGTACGACGGGTTCCAGGCCGCCGCGACGGCGCTGCGGATGGCCGGACGGGCCACCGGGCGGCGCCGGCTGGTGCTGGTCGGCGCGATCGACCCGGACCGGATCTCCCGGATCCGCGACTACGTCCGGGGCGTCCACGAGCTCGTCCTCGTCCCGGCCGATCCCGCCGCCGTCCGGGCCGCGCTCGCCGAGGGCGACGCGGCCGCCGTCTACGCCCAACTCACCGACCACGACGGCCGGGTGGACCAGGAGCTGCCGAGCTACATCGAACTCGCCCACCAGGCGGGCGCGTTGGCCGTCGCCCACGTCCACCCGCTCAGCCTCGGCGTGCTCACCCCGCCCGCCGAGCTCGGCGCCGACCTCACCTGCGGCGACCTCCAGCCGCTCGGCATCCATCCGAGCTACGGCGGCGGCAACGCGGGCTTCATCGGCAGCCCGGACGACGAGCGCCTGGTCGCCGAGTACCCGAGCCGGCTGTTCGGCCTCGTCCCCACCGACGTCCCCGGCGAGTACGGCTTCGGCGACGTCGCGTACGAGCGCACCTCCTTCGCGGTGCGCGAGGAGGGCAAGGAGTGGGTCGGCACCGCCGCCGCCCTGCACGGCATCGCCGCCGGGGTCTACCTCACGCTGATGGGCCCGCACGGCATGCGGGAGATCGGCGGGACGATCCTCGCCAACACCGCCTACGCCCGGCAGCGGCTGGCCGAGGTCCCCGGCGTGGAGCTCGCGGACCCGCGGGCCGTCCACTTCGCCGACTTCACCGTCCGCTACACCGGCGAGCGCACCGCCGCCGAGACCGCCGAGGCCCTGCTCGCCCGCGGCCTGCACGGCGGCACCCCGGTCGGGGCCGACGGGGCCGCGGCCCGCGAGGGCCGCTACTGCGTGACCGAGCTGCACACCCGGGCCGACATCGACCGCCTCGCCGACGCACTTGAGGAGATCGCGAAGTGACGAACCGTCAGAACACCGAGCCGGTGGACCCGCGGATCGCCCCCAAACCCGCCCTGCGCCGCTTCCACCAGGCCCGCTGGGACGAGAAGCTCGTCTTCGAGCTCGGCGCCCCCGGCGAGCGCGGCGTCCTGCCCCCGCTGCCCGAGCCCGCCGTCACCGCCGCCGTCGGCGACCCGGCCGAGCGGCTGCCCGCCGCGCTGCGCCGTGCCACACCGCCCGCCCTGCCCGAACTCGGCCAGCAGCAGGTGCTCCGGCACTACCTGCGGCTCTCCCAGGAGAACCTCGGCGCCGACCTCAACGTGGACGTCGGCCAGGGCACCTGCACCATGAAGTACAGCCCCAAGGTCAACGACACCTTCGTCCGCGACCCCCGGATCGCCGCCCTGCACCCCGCGCAGGACCCTTCCACCGTCCAGGGCGTGCTCGAACTCGTCCACCGGCTGGAGCAGTTGCTCAAGGAGGTCTCCGGCATGGACCGGGTCAGCCTCCAGCCCGGCGCGGGCTCGGCGGCGATCTGGACCAACGTCTCGGTGATCCGCGCCCACCACGCCGCGCGCGGCGAACTGGAGCAGCGCGACGAGATCATCACCACCGCCTTCTCCCACCCCTCCAACGCCGCCTGCGCCAAGACCGCCGGCTTCCGGGTGATCACCCTGCACCCCGACGCCGACGGCTACCCCGACATCGAGGCGCTGCGCGCCGCCGTCGGCCCGCGCACCGCCGCACTGCTCATCACCAACCCCGAGGACACCGGCATCTACAACCCCCGGATCGCCGAGTTCGTCCGGATCGTCCACGAGGCCGGCGGCCTGTGCGCCTACGACCAGGCCAACGCCAACGGCATCCTCGGCATCACCCGGGCCCGCGAGGCCGGCTTCGACCTGTGCCACTTCAACCTCCACAAGACCTTCTCCACCCCGCACGCCTGCGGCGGACCGGCGGCCGGCGCCTGCGGCGTCACCGCCGAACTCGCGCCCTACCTGCCGCGCCCCACCATCGAGTTCGACGGCGAGCGGTACGTCCTGGACGACGACCGGCCGGACTCGGTCGGCAAGATCCGCCCCTACCTGGGCGTCGTGCCGAACCTGGTGCGCGCCTACGCCTGGATCACGGCCCTGGGCGCCGAGGGGCTGCGCGAGGCCGCCGAGACCGCCGTGCTCAACAACAACTACCTGCTGCACCGGGTACGGCGGATCCGCGGCGTCTCCGTCCCGTACGCCGAGGGCCGCCCCCGGGTCGAGCAGGTCCGCTACAGCTGGCAGCAGCTCAACGAGGACACCGGCCTGCACAGCGAGGACCTCGGCTACCGCGCCGCCGACTTCGGCACCCACTACTGGACCAGCCACCACCCGTACGTCGTCCCGGAGCCGATGACGCTGGAGCCCACCGAGTCCTACTCCCGGGCCGACCTGGACGAGTACGCGGCGATCCTCGCCGAGGTCGCCCGCGAGGCGTACGAGGACCCGGAGACCGTCCGCACCGCGCCGCACAACTCCACCGTGCACCGGATCCGGCACGAGCCGCTGGACGACCCGGCGGTCTGGGCGGTCAGCTGGCGCGCCTACCGCCGCAAGGTCCTGGGCGAGCGGCCGTGACCTCCGCCCCGGGCGCCCGGATCGGGCTGGTGGTCAACCCGGTCGCCGGCCTCGGCGGCCTGGTCGGCCTCAAGGGCAGCGACGGCGCCGAGGTCCAGCGGCGGGCCCTGGCGCTCGGGGCCCGCCCGCAGGCTGTCGCCCGGGCAGCGCTGACGATCGGTCAACTTCCTTCAGGCGTCGAACTGATCACCGTCGACGGCCCGATGGGCGCCGCCGCGGCGCGGGCGGCCGGCCGGCCCGCGCGGGTCGTCCACCACAGCACCGGGCCGCGGGCCGCCGGGGCACCGGGCACCGGGGAACCGAGCACCGCCGCCGACACCCGGGCGGCGGTGCGCGCCCTGGTCGCGGCCGGCGCCGGGCTGCTGCTGTTCTGCGGCGGCGACGGCACCGCCCGCGACGTGCTGGACGCGCTCGGGCCCGAGCCCCGGGTGCCGGTGCTCGGCATCCCCGCCGGGGTCAAGATGCACTCCGCCGTGTTCGCCGTCCACCCCCGGGCCGCCGCCGAGGTCGCGGCGGCCTGGGCGGCCGGCCGCGGCGTCCGGCTGACGGCCGCCGAGGTGGTGGACCGGGACGAGGCCGCGCTGCGGGCCGGCCGGGTCTCCGCCCGGCTGTACGGCCGACTGACCGTCCCCGTGCTGCCCGCCCGGGTCCAGCAGCGCAAGACCGGCAGCTCCGGGCCCGACCCGGGGACACCGGCCGGCCTCGCCGCCGAGGTCGCCGAACGCGTCGGCCCCGGCGGGCTGCTGCTCCTCGGGCCCGGCAGCACCACCTACGCGGTGGCCACCGCGCTCGGCGCGCCGGGCGCCAGCCTGACCGGCGTCGACCTGCTGCGGCTCGGCCCCGCGAGCGCCCTCGGCCCCGGCCACGCCGACGGCCTCGCCACCGCCGCCCGCCTCCTGATCCGCGACGCCCGGGCCGACCAGCTGCGCGCCCTGCCCACCACCCCCTGCATCGCCCTCTCCCCGATCGGCGGCCAGGGCTTCCTGCTCGGCCGCGGCAACCAGCAGCTCACCCCCGAACTGCTGCGCGCCGCGGGCCGGGAACGGCTGCTGGTGCTCGCCACCGAGGCGAAGCTCGCCGCCCTGGCGGGCCGCCCGCTGCTGCTGGACACCGGCGACCCCGACCTGGACGACGCCCTCTCCGGCCACGTCCGGGTGATCACCGGCCGCCGCTCCGGCGCCGTGTACCGCCTCTCCGCCTGACCTCCCACCCACAGAGGAGCCCCCATGATCGACCTGCACGGCAAGCGCGCGATCGTCACCGGCGCCGCCTCCGGCATCGGCCGGGCCACCGCCGCCCTGCTCGCCGAACTCGGCGCCGCCGTCGTCCTCCTCGACCTCGACGCCGAGCGCGGCGAACAGGCCGCCAAGGAGATCGGCGGCACCTTCGTCCGCTGCGACGTCTCCCGACGCGCCGACTGCGAGCGGGCCGTCAGCACCGCCGTCGAGCAACACGGCGGCGTGGACGTGCTGTTCAACAACGCGGGCATCATCCGCCGCTCCACCGTCACCGAGATCAGCGACGAGGACTGGGACCTGGTGATGGCCGTCAACGTCCGCTCGATCATGCTGCTCAGCGGACTGGTGGTGCCGCTGATGGCCGCGAGCGGCGGCGGCAGCATCGTCAACACCGGCTCCGGCTGGGGCATCAAGGGCGGCGGCCGGGCCATCTCCTACTGCGCCTCCAAGGGCGCCGTGGTCAACATGACCCGGGCGATGGCCATCGACCACGGCCCGGACAACATCCGGGTCAACTGCGTCTGCCCGGGCGACACCGACACCGGCATGCTCGCCGAGGAGGCCCGCCAACTCGGCGAGAGCCCCGACGCCTTCTACACCGACGCCGCCGACCGCCCGCTCGGCCGGATCGGCCAGCCCCGGGACATCGCGCAGACCGTCGCCTTCCTGGCCAGCGACGCCGCCGCCTTCGTCAGCGGCGCGGTCATCGCCGTGGACGGCGCCGGCACCGCCTGACCGCCTGACCGCCCGCCAGGACCCGGCCCGGGCGGTCGGGCACCGGTGGCCGGGCGCCCGACCGCTGGTGGCCGGCCGCCCGGCCACCGGTGCCGGTCGCCCGGCCGGTACGCTACCGACCAGGAAGAAGGGAAGCCCGATGGCGATCGAGCGGCGTCCGCTGCGCGAGCAGGTCAAGGACGAACTCCTGGAGCAGCTCGGCCGCGGCCGGTTCACCCCCGGCGAGTCGATCAACGAGGTCCAGCTCGCCGAGGAACTGGGCGTGAGCCGAACCCCCCTGCGCGAGGCCCTGATCAGCCTGGAGCGCGAGGGCATCATCACCAGCGAACGCGGCAAGGGCTTCCGCTTCGCCCCCACCGGCAAACAGGAGTTCCTCGACCTCACCGCGATCGTCATCGCCCTGGAGTCGCTGGCCCTGCGCACCTCCGACCCGGCCCACCTGGCCGAGATCGCCCCCCGGCTGCTCGCCGAGGCCCGCGCCTTCTCCGCCCCGCAGGCCCCGCACGGCACGATAGAGCGCCACGACGACGCCTGGCACGCCCTGCTGCTCTCCGGCTGCGCCAACGCCCGGCTGCGCGAGATGATCGACTCGCTGAAGCTCACCCTGCACCGCTACGAGCGGGTGGTGGTCGGCGACCACGAGATCCTGGAGCGCGCCGCCGAGGAGCACGAGCGGATCGCCCAGTGCCTGCTGGACGGCGACATCGACCAGGCCGTCGCCGCACTGGAGGCCAACTGGACCGGCGGCATGGAACGCATCCTGCACCGGCTGCCCCCGGTCGCCGCGTTCTGAGCCGCCTGCCCCGGGAGCCGCGTTCCGAGCCGGTCGCCGCACTCCGGGCCGCCCCGTCAGCCCAGCAGTTCCGGGACGCCCGGGGCGAGCCAGTGCAGCCGGTCGGCCAGGCCGGCCGCCTCGAACCGCGCGGTGGTCTCCGCCCGCCCCTCGGTGAAGTGCTCCCACGAGGTGTAGTGGACGGGGACGACCCGGCGGGCGCCGAGCGAGGCGGTGAGCGCGGCCGCCTGCGCCCCGTCCATGGTGATCAGCCCACCGCCGCCGAAGGCCCCGATCCGGGCGGCACCGAGGTGCAGGATGGCCGTACCGATCCGGAACTTCCGCCCCACCGCGTCCAGTTCGGGGATGTGCACGGTGTCGCCCGAGACGTAGAGCGCCTCCTCCTCGCCGGGCACCTCGACCACGAAGCCGGTCACGTCCCCGACCGGACCGTGCAGGCCCGGCGTACCGGTCACCCGCAGGGTCCGGCCGTCCACGGTCAGGGTGCGGCTCTGCCAGGGTGCCAGCCCGAGCGCGCCGCCGCCGAGCCGGGCGGCCCCGCTGACGGTGGTCAGCACCGGCCGCCCGGCGAGCAGGGTCCGGCCGCTGGCGTCCAGGTTGTCGGGGTGCTCGTCGTGGCTGAGCAGCACGGCGTCCACCGGCGGCAGCTCGTGCGCACCGATCGCCGGAGCACCGGTGCTGCGCAGGACCACCGGGTCGTGCCGGTACTCAGCCGGAGCCGGATCGAAGACGGGGTCGGTGAGCAGCCGCAGCCCGCCGACCTCCAGCAGGACGGTCGCGGTGCCGATGTGGGTGGCCTTGATCTTCACAGTGTTCTTTCCCTTGCGGTGAATTGACGTTCGGTCAGTTGTCGGTCCGGACCCGGAAGCGGCTCCGGTAGTCCCCCGGCGTGGTGGAGAGCCGGTCCCGGAACACCCGGTGCAGGGTCTCGACGGAGCCGAAGCCGCAGGCCCGGGCGACCCCGGGCAGCGGGTGGTCGGTGCGCTCCATCAGCCGGCGCGCCGCCTCCAGCCGAAGCTCCTCGACGTACGCCCCGGGCGTCGTACCGGTCTCCGTACGGAAGACCCGGGCGAAGTGCCGCTCGCTCATGGCGAGCCGGCCGGCGAGGGCGGGCACCGACAGGTCGGCGTCCAGGTGCTCGCCGATCCAGCGGCGCAGGTCCCGCAGGTCCGCCCGGCCGCCCGGGCGGTGGGCCAGCGGGACGCTGAACTGGCTCTGGCCGCCCGGGCGTTGCAGGTACATCACCATGATCCGGGCGATCTCCAGCGCGAGGTCGTCGCCGTGGTCCTCGGCGACCAGCGCCAGGGTGAGGTCCATCGAGGTGCTCAGGCCGGCGCTGGTCCACATCCGCCCGGAGCGGATGAACACCGGATCGGCGTCCACCTCGACGGCCGGGTGGTCGGCGGCCAGCCGCTCGGCGGTCGCCCAGTGGGTGGTCGCGCGGTGCCCGTCCAGCAGCCCGGCCGCCGCCGTCACGTGCGCGCCCGCGCAGACCGAGGCGACCCGTCCGGCCCGGGGGCCGGCCTCCCGCAGCCAGGCCACCACGGCCTGGTCCACCCGGGGCACCGGCCCGTCCGGCCCCAGGTCCACCCGGCCCGGCACCAGCACCGTGTCCGCGCGGACCCGCGCCTGCGCCAGCGTCCCGGTCACGTGCAGCGGCACCCCCGAGAAGGTCTCCACCGGCCCGCTCCGCTCGGCGCACACCCGCACCTCGTACCCGGGCCGCCCGGGCGGCAGCAGCCGGCCGGCCAGCGCGAAGATCTCGGCGGGCCCGGCCACGTCCAGCGCGTTCACCCCGGGGAACACCGGGACCACGACCAGATGCGGCAGGCGGAGTGCGTCGTCCATGCCCCCACCCTCGCCCGGAGTCGGCTCTGGCGGCAATGACGGGACTCTGCAACATCCGGCCATCGGCCCGGGTCCTCTCGTCATCCGAAAGAGAGGACCTACGCCCCCGGCCGTACCGCCCCCGCGACCAGCGCCCGATTGACCGTCCTCCGCCTCCCGGCGGCAGGATGGCCCGCATGTGGGGCAAGTGGATCGACTGCCGGGTACGGCCCGGAGCACGCGAGGCGTTCGCCGCCGGCCAGCGCCGCTGGTCGGCGATCTCCGACCAGCCGGGCCTGGTCGGCCAGACCGGCGGCTGGGCACCGGACGGCGACCGCGCCCTCCTCCTCGCCCTGTGGGCCGACGAGCCCGCCTACACCCGCTTCCTGCGCGAACGCCACGACCGGGCCGCCGCCGACGCCGCCCAGCACTCCGCCTACAGCGCGATCGAGGTCGCCACCGGCCCGGTCGTCCTCACCATGCCGGGCTCCTCCCCGTCCCTCCCCGACGCCCTCACCCGCGCCACCGTCCTGCGGGCCGCCGACTGCCGCCTCCACCCGGGGCGCGCCGACCACTTCCTCGACGTCCAACACCGCCTCTGGGCCCCGGGCATGGCCGCCGCCGACGGCATGCTCGGCGGCGCCGTCACCCGCCTCGCGCCCGACCGCTACCTCGTCACCACCCTCTGGACCACCCCCGCCGCCCACCACGCCTACACCACCGACCACCTCCCCGCCCTGCTCCCCCGCGCCGCCGTCCCCACCGACGTCCACACCCTCACCGGGCACCTGCTCCCGCTCGAACCGTCCTGGCTGGTCCTCCCCGTCCGGTCGCCGTGACGGGGCCTGTCAGGGGCCGGCCCTACACTCCGGGCCATGTCACTGCCGCACTCCGTAGGCTCCGTCGACGACCAGCTGTCGGTCCTCGACTCCCTGCTCGCCGCCCCGTTCCCCGAGCGCGCGGACACGAGGACCGAGCACGGCTGGGGCGGCCCCGGGCACCAGCTCGCCGTGCTCCGGGCGAGCCGCGACTTCTGGGACGACCCGGGTCCCGAGACCGTCACCGAGGCCGAGGAGGAACTCGAAGCCGACCTCACCGCCCTGACCGCCGTCCTGACCGACCGCTGGGGCGCCCCGGACACGATCGACCTCTGGTCCCACCTCGGGTACGACCAGCCGGACTTCGCCGACACCGACGGGCCCGAGCCGCTGGTCTCCCTGGCCTCCCTCGTCTTCCACCTGCCGGTGTGGCGGGTGCCGTCCGCCGGGCGCTGGGTGGGCCTGATCATCGGGCAGGCCGACCGGGAGTTCCCGCTCGAACTCCTGGTCGCGATCGGCGAGGAGTCCTGCCTGCCGCGGTGAGCTCCCTCGCGCCGTCGCCGCCGGACCGGGCGCCGACCACGCGGGGCCGGGCCGCGCCGTCACCCCGGCGCCCCCGGCCGGTGGGCGTCGCAGTACCAGCCGCCCGGATACAGCCGGGCTCCCGGCGCTCCGCACGGGATCCGGCCCGCCGAGCAGATCTCCCGCCGCACCGGCGGGATCACCCGATCGGAAGTGAGCGGCTCGCCCACCGGGTCGTACGGGTCCCCGGGCAGCAGCAGCCGATGCGGCGGGCGGTGCGGAGCACGGCGCTGCTCCGGCACCCGCGGGTGGTCGGCCCCGCGCTGACGCGGGATCACCGGCCGGTCCGTCCGGTCCGCCAGCACCCCGCCGTTGGCGAGGAAGCGGCGCCGGTCCGCCTCGGGCGCCCAGAATCGCAGCGGGCCGCCGTTCCGGGTCCGTTGGGTGATCGGCACATACACGCCGCCGGCGACCCGGCGCACGAAGTCGTCGATCCGCGGGACCAGCACCGCCCACGTCGGGTGCCACCGCCCGCAGCGGCCGCCGCCGCGCACCTGGCAGGGCCGCGGGCTGACGCGGTCGCACTTCAGCAGTTGGAGGGTCCGCACCCCGCCGCGCAGCAGCAGGTCGCGGTCCTCGCGGATGGCCCGGGCCGGCAGGTTGTCGGTGCGCACCCAGTGGACCTGGTCGATGAGCGGCGCGTTCGGGTCGACGGTGTGCCAGACCGCGGTGATGCCGTCCTCCCGCGCCAGCCGGTTCCGACGCCGGACGGACTGCGCGCTGACGTACGAGAGTTGGGGCTCGAACCCGAACCGGCGGCCGTCCGCGCCGGTGACCAGGACGGCGGGCCGCCGCCCGTCGGCCGTCCCGGCCCCGATCTCGACGGCGTGCCCGTCGCTCTCGGCGGCCCGGGCGTAGCGCTCCTGGTAGGCCTTGCGCTGCTCGTCCTGGGCAGCGGTGTGGGCCCGGCGGTGCGGGTTGTGGTGGGAGGCGATGCGCCGACCGCGCCGGAACGACAGGTACATCCACTCCGGCTGGTCGGGGCGGGCGTCCCGGCAGATGGGGCAGAGCAGCCCGCGCTGGGCCACCGGCCGCCGGTCGGCGCGCAGCCGGTGCCACAGGCCGGGCTGTTCGGGGACACCGAGGTCGTCTCGGTCGAGGTCGAGGAGGCGGTCGAGGTCGGTGTTGAAGACCAGGTTGCGCGTAGGGAGTTCACCGTCGTACTCGTTCATGGCGTCTCATCTCTGCCATCAACCACGAGAGGGAACTTCCAGTCTGCACCGGGGCACCGACACCCGGGCCCGCTACCGTGCTGCCGGACGGAGCCGAGGGTGCACGGAGGGCGCAATGACGGACAGGGGTTTGCGGGAGCGGAACCAGCGGGAGCGCGGGTTCGAGGTGCGGGCGATCGGGTGGGTGGAGTCGCCCTTGCTGGAGCGGGCGGGGGCGCCGAGGCAGGGGGACGAGGGCGCGCCGGAGGCGTGGGTGGCCTTCGAGGCCGAGGTGGAGCGGGGGCTGCGGGACCTGGTGGCCGGGCAGGAGGTGCTGTTGCTGACCTGGCTGCACCGGGCGGACCGGGAGGTCTTGGCGGTGCGTCCGCGCGGGGACCGCTCCCGGCCGGAGACCGGGGTGTTCGCGACCCGCTCGCCGGACCGGCCGAACCCGATCGGGCTGCACCGGGTCACCGTCCTGGCCGTGGACGGCCCGCGGCTTCGGGTCAGCGGACTGGAGGCGATCGACGGCACCCCGGTGCTGGACGTGAAGCCGGTGCTGCCCGGGCTCGCCGAACGGTAGCGGGTCGGCGGGGGCGGCGGGGGGCGCCGTCGCCGGCCCGGGCAGCGCATGACGGTGGCAGCGCGCCGTCAGCGGCCCGCCGTGGCGACGAGGCGGGCCAGGGCGGCCCGGGCGGGTGGGCCCCAGGTGGGCTTGCCGCCGGGGCGGCCGTGGTCGCCGGCGTGGCCGATGCGCAGGCAGGAGAGGGCGCGCAGCACCGCCCAGCCGCGGGCTCGGCGCAGGGTGGCGGGGTCCGGGGCGGGCCGGTAGGCCGCGTGGAAGCGGTCGGCGGCGCCGTCCGGCAGCAGGATCCAGGCGGCGGCGAGGTCACCGGCCGGGTCACCGGCGAAGAGGTCGCCGAAGTCGATCACACCGCAGAAGGTGCCGTCGGCGGTGAGCACGTTGGCCGGGTGCAGGTCGCCGTGGAGCCACAGGTCCGGGCCCGTCCACTCCGGCGCGGTGACGGCGTCCTCCCAGACCGCGCGGACGGCCTCCGGGTCGGGGAGCAGCCCCAGTTCGACGGCCGAGGCGAGCTGCCTGGCGAAGCCCTCGGCGTGGTCGGCCAGCGGTCCGCCGCGGCCGCGACCGGCGGGCGCACCGGCGGGGGCGGGGCGGTGAAGGGCGGTCAGGAAGGCGGCCAGGGTGTCGGCGGCCCGCGCGGCGCGGGTGGCGGGCGCGCGGTCGGCGGGCTCGCCCGGCACCCAGGTGGTGACGATCCACGGCCGCGGGAACCGCTCGGAGGGCTCGCCGAAGCGCTGTGGGACGGGGACGGGCAGCGGCAGGTGCGGGGCGAGGGCGGGCAGCCAGGCGTGTTCCTTGCGCAGCAGCTCGTCCGCCGACGTCGTCGCCCAGGGCAGCCGGACGGCGAGGTCGTCGCCGAGCCGCCACAGCTGGTTGTCCCAACCGCGCGCGCCGAGCGTCACGGGGCGGTCGGCCAGGTCGGGGTGCTGGTCGCGCAGCAGCGCGCGGACCAGCTCAGCGGTGATGTCGGTCCCGGTGTCGGTCATGCCGGGCAACGGTAGTCGGGCAGCGGGGGGCGGTGCCACGGGAACGGGAAAGGGCGCGCCGGGCCCCGGAGTTCGACGGGTGCCGTGCGCCGGCTGCGGAGCGCCGGACGCACCCCCGGACGAGGGCGAGGACGTGCGGCGATCAGCCCGGCCGTTCCGGCGCCCCGTCCGCACCGGCCGCCGTCAGGGCCGGCGGGCGCGACACCTCCAGCCAGACCAGCTTCCCGCCGGCCTCGGGCCGGGAGCCCCAGGCGGCGGAGAGCCGGTCCACCACCCGCAGTCCGTGCCCGCCCGGGCGGCCCGTACCGGCGGACGGGCGCAGCCGCGGCGGGACGGGGCTGGCGTCCGCGACCTCCACCCGCAGCCGGGCACCGTCCCAGTGGAGCCGCAGCTCGCTCGGGCCGCCGGGAGCGTACAGACAGGCGTTGGCGACCAGCTCGGCGACCATCAGCAGGACGTCCTCGGCGGCGGCCCGCCGGTCCTCGTCGACGGCCGGGAGCCACTGCCAGGACACCAGCGCCCGTCGGCTGAACTCGCGGCTGCGCCGCACCGTGCCGGGGCCGCCTTCGAGCGCCAGTCGCCTGACCTGCTCCCGGCCTGGGGGCCCACCGTTCCCGGGGCGGTCCACGGCCTGCCTCCTCACGTCGGTTCGGCTCAGGCGGCGTGGTGGTGGCCGGGGTGGGGCCGTGGCACGCGGTCGGCCCCGGTTCTCGCGAGCAGCCGTGGCCCGGCCGTCCGAGCGACCGGTCGCGCCTCCGGCCGGGCGCCTCGCTCGTGGTCCCGCGGGGACGGCGCGGGGCCGTCACCGGGTGCACGGTGCCAGGCGGACCTCACCGCTGGTGCGAGCGGGAGCACCGTCCGTCGGCCGTCCATGCCCCGCGCCTGCCCGTTCCCCGCCGGTGCACACGCGCCGTCCGTTCCGTACCACCCCCGGATCGCGCCCGGACGTTAGAGCCCGCCGCAACGGGGCAGCCGCCCCGGTGACGGGGCGGAACGGACGGCGCCCGCGGGCCGCTCGCCCGTCCGCACCACCCCGGTCCCAGCCGAGCCGCTCGAACACCTGGAGGACGAGGACGGGCCCGTGAGATTCCTCGACCGCAGCGCCGCCGGCCACCAGCTGGCCCTCAGCCTCGCCCCGCTGCTGGGCGGGCGGGCCGGTGCCGGGCTGGTGGTCCTCGGCCTGGCCCCCGGCGGGCTGCCGGTGGCAGCCGAGGTCGCCGAGTCGCTGGGCGCCCCGCTCGACGCCACGGTGGTCCGGCCGCTGACCGTGCCCGGCCACGACCGCCCGGTCGGCGCGATCGCCGACGGCGACCCGCCGCTGCTCGACCGATACGCCCTGGAGAGCCTCGGGATCACCTCGGCCGAACTGGACGCGAGCGTCAGACGGGAGCGGGTCGAGGTCCACCGCCGCGAAGCGCTCTACCGCCCTGGCCGGGCCCGGCTCCCGCTGAGCGGGCGCACCGCCGTCCTGGTCTCCGACGGGCTGACCGACGCGCTCACCGCCCGGGCGGCCCTGCACGCCCTGGCCGCCGACCACCCGGAGCGGCTGATCCTCGCGGCGCCGGTCGGCGACGCCCGGATCGCGGCCGACCTGCGCCGGGACGTGGACGCGGTGGTCTGCCTGCACCTGCCCCGCTACGCGCACGCCGCCGGGCCCTGGTACGGCGAGTTCCACGAGGTCACCGACCGCGAGGCGGCCGTCCTGCTGCAGCGGCGCACCCCGGCGGACGGCCCGGACTGACGATCGGACGACCCCGGCCGGAAAACCCGTTTGCCCGGCGAGGCGTGCACGGACCATCCTCCTGCCATGAACCATCCCCAGCACGTCATCGCCCTGGACGGGGCCACCCTGCGCCGCTTCGACGGCGAGGCGGATCTGCCCGAGTTCTTCGCCGTCATCGAGGAGTCGCTGGAGCACCTGCGGCCCTGGATGCCCTGGGTGGGCGAGCACAGCCGCGCCAAGACCGCCGAGTTCCTCGCCGGCCGCGCGGAACTCTGGGCGAACGGGCGGGACTTCACGTACGCGATCGTGCTCGACGGCGCGATCGTCGGCGCCTGCGGGCTGTTCCGGCGCGAGGACACCCCGGACGAGGTCCGCGAGATCGGCTACTGGCTGCACCCCGCCGCCACCGGGCGCGGGCTGGCCACCCGGACGGCGCGGGCCCTGGCCGACGAGGCCTTCCGCCTCCCCGGGGTGGAGGCCGTCGAGATCGTCCACGACCCGGCCAACCGGGCCAGCGGCGCCGTCCCGGCCCGCCTCGGCTTCACCGAGCACCTGCGCCGCCCCGCCGAGGTGCTCGCCCCGGCGGAGACCGGGGAGGAACTGGTCTGGCGGCTGACCAAGGAACGGGCCTCGGCTCAATAACCCGGTGGCCCGCACCCGGTCCGGTGACCCCGGCGGTCCGCAGCCAGGGGGGAGCGTGCGGACCGCCGGGTGCGCCCGTCGGACGGGACGGTCCGGCGGCGCGTCGGGGGCGGACGCGGTCGGAGACCTCTGGCTCCGCGCGGAGCGCCCCATCTCGCACTCCGCGTTCCCGCCGTGGACCTCACCCACGGCATCGCGCGTTCACTCCCGTGCCCAGGAGACCCTCCCCGCCCTCGCCGATAACACTTTCTTCCGACTCTTTCGATCGCGCTCCGGATGAAGCCAGTTGACGATTCATCACACCAACCGAGGCGCGCTATGGCGAAGCAGGAAGTCGGGCTAGGATCACGGCATGGTCACCGCCCGGTCGCCGTTGCGTACACGACGCGCCCACCCCCGAGGGGTGGCGGCGCGGCTGTTCTGGCTGGGCGCCCTGCTGATGGCCGTGTTCGCGTCCCACGGGTTCAGCGCGGAGACCGGCGCCGGGCACACCGATCCGATCCGGATCGTCTGGTCCGCCCACGCCACGGCGGCGGGCGACAGCCCCCAGGCTCCGAACTCGCCGAAGGCTCCGCAGCCCACGCGGCCCGCCCACCAGCAGGAGCACGGCGAGGACGCCGACCACCCCGGCGGCGAGTGCCTGTCGGGGAAGCCCGAGGACGGCCCCGACGCCGAGGCCGCCTGGTCGGCCGTCGCCGCCCAGCCCACCCTCGGGGACGCCGCACCGGCGCCCGACCCGACGGGCCCGACGGCCGGAGGCACCGGAGACGCCGGAGCCGGGAACACCGCTCCCGGAACACTCGAACCCCCGCACCGGATCGCCCGGCTGAGGGTCTAGACCGGCCCCGGGCCGCGCCCCGCCCCCGCCCGCCTCGCGGCGCGCGGGCCGGCGCCCGTCGCCCGTGTCCGCCCCCTCCGCCCCCGCGATCCGCTGCCGCCCCCGCGCGGCCGCGCGGAGTCCCGTCATGCCCATCAGGCTCCTGGCCGCGCTGCTGCTCGGCCTGTTCTCCCTGCTGCCCGTCGGCTGCCCGCAGCAGCACCTCGACGCCCATCCGCTCCGCTCCCCCGCGGCGGCCACCGCCCCGGCCGAGCCGGGCGACTTCCCCGCCGACTCCCTGGAGCGGCACTGCGCGACCGGGGAGGCCGCCGCGCCCGCGCAGCGGTCCGTCCGGTCGACGGCCCTGCCCGCTCCGTCCCCGGCCACCGTCCCCGGCGGGGACCGGGCCGTGCCTGCCGCGCCCCGCCCGACGGCCGCCGCCGGGCGCGCCGCCCGTACGTCCGGGCCGAGAGGCCCGTTGCTGGTCACCGGTCGGTGGCGGATATAGCGGCTCGGCGTCCGTCCGAGCTGCCGTACCTTCCGCCAACCTCCCGACAGGAGACGAGACATGACGTCCCTCACCCATCGCACGGACGACCACGCGGCCCTCAGCGGCCTGGTCGGCAACACCCCGGTCCTGCGGATCGGCGAGCCGCTCGCCCCGGCGGGCCGCGGCTTCTGGGCCAAGCTGGAGGGCTTCAACCCCGGTGGCATCAAGGACCGCCCGGCCCTGCACATGGTCCAACGGGCGCGGGCCCGGGGCGAGTTGCGCCCGGGCGGCCGGATCGTGGAGTCCACCAGCGGCACGCTGGGACTGGGGCTCGCGCTGGCCGGCATGGTGTACCGGCACCCGGTCACGCTGGTCACCGACCCGGGGCTGGAGCCGACCATGACCAGGCTGCTCACCGCGTACGGCGCCGAGGTGGAGGCGGTCGCCAGTGCGCACCCGCGGGGCGGCTGGCAGCAGGCCCGGCGCGACCGGGTGGCCGAACTGCTGGCCCGCCACCCGGGATCGTGGTGCCCCGACCAGTACAACAACCCCGACAACACCACCGCCTACACCCCGCTGGCGCTGGAGCTCGCCGCCCAACTGGGCCACCTGGACGTGCTGGTGTGCAGCGTCGGCACCGGCGGGCACTCGGCCGGCACCTCGCGCGTCCTGCGCCAGCTCTACCCGGGGCTGCGGGTGGTCGGGGTGGACACCGTCGGCTCCACGATCTTCGGCCAGCCCGCCCGGACCCGGCTGATGCGCGGCCTGGGCTCCAGCATCTACCCGCGCAACGTCGCCTACCAGGCCTTCGACGAGGTCCACTGGGTCGCCCCGGCCGAGGCCGTCTGGACCTGCCGCCGGCTGGCCGCCTCGCACTACGCCACCGGCGGCTGGAGCGTCGGCGCGGTCGCCCTGGTGGCCGGCTGGCTGGCCCGCACCCGGCCCGCCGGCACCCGGATCGCCGCGATCTTCCCGGACGGGCCGCAGCGCTACCTCGGCACCGTCTACGACGACGAGTACGGCGCCGCGCACGACCTGCTGGACCACCCGCCGGCGGACGGCCCGGACGAGCTCGCCCGGCCGGACGAGCGGGAGGTCACCCGCTGGACCCGCTGCGCCGAGGTGGTCGACCCGCTGACCCTCCCGGGCGCCCCCGGCGGTGCCGCGTGAGGGGGCTGACCGCCCAGTTCCGGGGCCACGAGCGCAGCGTCCGGCTGCTGATGGTCAACCAGTTCACCATCAACCTGGGCTTCTACATGCTGATGCCCTACCTGGCCGCGCACCTGTCCGGCGGCCTGGGCCTGGCCGGCTGGACGGTCGGGCTGGTGCTCGGGGTGCGCAACTTCACCCAGCAGGGCATGTTCCTGGTCGGCGGCACGCTGGCCGACCGGTTCGGCTACAAGCCGCTGATCGTGGCGGGCTGCCTGCTGCGCACCGCCGGCTTCGCCGCGCTCGGCCTCTCCTCCTCGCTGCCCGCCCTGGTGGCGGCCTCGGCGGCCACCGGCCTGGCCGGGGCGCTGTTCAACCCGGCCGTGCGGGCGTACCTGGCACGGGACGCGGGCGAGGAGCGGCGGGTGGCCGCGTTCGCCCTGTTCAACGTCTTCTACCAGGCGGGCGTCCTGCTCGGCCCGCTGGTGGGCATGGCGCTGACGGCGGTGGACTTCCGCACCACCTGCCTGGTCGCGGCCGGGGTGTTCGCGGTGCTCAGCGCCGTGCAGATCCGGTCGCTGCCGGCCCGCCGGGGCTCCGGGCCGGACGAGGGGCACGAGCGTACGGGTGTCCTCGCGCAGTGGCGCGGGGTGCTGGCCAACCGGCCGTTCCTGCTCTTCGCGGGCGCGATGACCGGCTCGTACGTGCTGTCCTTCCAGGTGTACCTGGCGCTGCCGCTGGAGGTCCGCCGGCTGGGCGGCGGCGGCACCGGCGGGACGGTGGCGACGGCGCTGCTGTTCGTGGTGTCCGGGCTGGGCACGATCCTGCTCCAGACCAGGGTGACGGCCTGGTGCCGGGCCCGGATCGCGCCGGGGACGGCCCTGGTCGCGGGGGTGGCCGTGATGGGCGCGGCCTTCCTGCCGCTGCTCGCCGCCTCGGCCCTGCCCGTCCCGGGGGCGGGCCCCGGGCGCTGGGCGCTGGCCGCAGGCCCGCCGGCGCTGGCCGCGTTCCTGCTGGCCCTGGGCACGGTGCTGGCGTACCCGTTCGAGATGGACACCGTGGTCCGGCTCTCCGGGGACCGCCTGGTCGCCACCCACTACGGGCTCTACAACACCGTCTGCGGGGTCGGCATCACCCTGGGGAACCTGCTGACCGGCGCGGCCCTGGACGCCGCCCGCGCGGCCGGGCTCGCCGCACTCCCCTGGCTGGCGCTGTGCGCCCTCGGGGCGGCGTGCGCGCTCTCGCTGCGCGCCCTCCACCGCGGCCGCCGGCTCGCCGGGTCCGAACCGGTGCCCGCCCTGTAGGAGCGGCACGGCAGCCGCCGAACGGCGGACCCGCGGGCTCACTCCTGAGCCTGCGGGTCCGCCGACACCCCATCAGGAAGCTTGTACCGAACGGTCCGTTTCCTCATACTTCCGGTCAGCGCCGGTCAGGAGCTGATCATCCGCCGTGCTTCCGGAGAGCACCGGCCGGGGTCCGCCCATCGCCTGACCGCGCTTCACGGCCCCAACCCTCAGGGCCGTCGCCCCCCTCTGGAGGAGATCGGTGAGGACCATGCGCCCCACGCCCCGCACCGGCACCACACCCGGCACCACCCGCCGTACCGGCCGTACGCGCCGCTTCCGCCTGCTCGCCGCCGCCCTGGGCCTGCTGACCGCCACCGCGGTCGCCGCGCCGGGCGCCGCAGCCGCTCCCATCCCCACCGCCCCCACCGTCCCCACGGCCCCCACCGCCCGACCGGAACAGCTCCTGGCGGTCAGCGAGGCCATCCTGGGCGCCGAGGTCAACGGCACCGCCTGGTACGTCGACGAGGCCGCCGGACACGTCGTGGTGACCGCCGACAGCACCGTCTCCCCGGTCTCGCTCGCCAAGCTGATGAGCTCCGCCGGCGCCGACGCGTCCACCATCACCGTCCACCGGGTCCCCGGCGCGTTCACCCCGCTGCTCGCCGGCGGCGACGCCATCTACGGCGGCCAGTACCGCTGCTCGCTCGGCTTCAACGTGGTCAGCGGCAGCACCTACTACTTCCTCACCGCCGGGCATTGCGGCAACGTCGCCGCCAACTGGTACACCGACGTCAACCACGCCAACCTGATCGGCCCGACCATCGGCTCGACCTTCCCCGGCCACGACTACGCGCTGGTCCGCTACGACAACGGCGCGCTCAGCCACCCGGGCGGCTTCACCTCCGCCCCGGACGCCGTCGTCGGCGAGGCGGTGCAGCGCACCGGCTCGACCACCGGCACCCACGGCGGCACCGTCACCGGGCTCAACGCCACCGTGCGCTACACGGACGGCAGCACCGTCCGCGGCCTGATCCAGACCAACGTCTGCGCCGAGCAGGGCGACTCGGGCGGCCCGCTGTACGACGGGGCCAAGGCGCTCGGCCTCACCTCGGGCGGCAGCGGCGACTGCACCTCGGGCGGGACGACCTTCTACCAGCCCGTCAACGCGGCGCTCTCCGCGTACCAGGTCAGCGTGTACTGACACCGGCCGCTCCCTGCGAGCCGTGGGGGGGGGGGGCGCGGGGGGGGGGGGCCCCGCCCGGGGGGGGGGGGGGGGGGCGCCGGGGGGGGGAAAAAAGAAGGGGGGCCCCGAGGGAGGTATGTGTGTTTTTGTGG
>NZ_JBHVRS010000015.1:0-6642 GCF_042885595.1 Kitasatospora sp. NPDC058046 | reverse complement strand
CGTTCAGCGCGGCGCCCGCCTGTCCCCGGGTGTGGTTTACCGCCCCCGCCCCCCACCGGCGGGGGGGGGGGCCGGCCCCCCCGGGGCGCCCCCCCCACGGCCGTGTCAGGAGGGGTGAGCCGTCAGCCGGCGTACACGTCCTCGACGTACCGCCCGGCCTCGATCAGCCCCTGCAGCCAGGCCTGCGCCCGCTGCTCGTCCGCGCCCGGGACGCGCTCCCGGTACAGCGTCCGGAAGGCCTCCCGGACGCCCGGCGCCATCCGGGCGCCGTCGCCGCACACGTACACCTCGGCACCGGCGTCGAGCAGCTCCCAGACCTCGGCCGCCTCGGCGGCGATCCGGTCCTGCACGTAGCGCCGCCCGTCCCGCGGCCGCCCGCTGAAGGCGGGCCGCAGCGAGACCGCGCCGGCCTGCTCGGCCGCCTCCAACTCACCGCGGTGCAGGTAGTCCGCGTCCGGGTCGTCGCAGCCGAAGTACAGCAGCGCCGGGGCGAGCCCGGCCCCCTCGGCGAGCAGCGCCCGGCGGTCGGCGACGGCGCCCCGGAAGGGCGCCAGGCCGGTGCCGGCCGCGATCATGACCACCGGGGTGCGGTGGCCGATCCGGAACGCCTCCCGGCAGGGCTGGACCCGGGCCAGCACGGTGTCGCCGACGGCCACCCGGTCGAGGTAGCCGGAGCCGGTGCCCCGGAAGGTGCCCCGGCCCGAGCGGGCCGGCCCGCTGAGCACCGAGACCATCAGCTCCGCCCGGCCCGGGTCGCCGGCGGGCGAGGAGGAGATCGAGTAGTGCCGCGGCCGGATCGTCGGCAGCAGCTCCAGCAGCACCGGCCAGCCGAGCCGCCCCTGGAGGGCCGGGTGGTCCTCGACCAGGTCCAGCAGGGTGCGCGGGTCGTCCTCGGACAGCGCCCGCAGCGCGGCCTGCTCGGGCGGGCAGGGGTTGAGCGCGGCCAGGGCGGCGCGCTGCTCGGCGCTCGGCCGGTCCTGCAACTCGACGTGGCGGGTGAGCAGTTCGCGCACCGTCAGCGGGCGGTCGACGGCCAGTCCGGTGCGCCGGTGCGCCACGATGCCCAGCACCGTGTCGAGGTCGGCGCCGAACAGCTTGGCGGCGCGCTCGACCAGCGCCGGGTCGTTGGCCGGGAGCACGGTGAGGTGGTCGGCGGTCCGGTAGCCGGTGCCCTCCGGCAGGGCCAGCCGGACCAGCCGCTTGACCCGGTGGTACGCGGGGTCGGTCAGGCTGCCGACGGCGGTGACGGTCAGCTCCGCCATGCCGTGCCGGGCGGCCAGCGCGGCCAGCGGGCCGCCGGTCACCTCGGTCACCGAGTAGGCGGCCGCCGGCCGCGCCTCGGCGGGGGCGTCGGCGTCCCCGTAGCGCGCCAGCAGGGTCTCGCGCAGCTCGGCGGTGAACTGCCGTACGGTGCCGGCCAGGTCGCCGGAGGCGTCGGCCTCGGCGCGGGCCAGCAGCCGGGTGCCGCCGAGCGCGGCGAGCCGGTCGTCGATCAGCCCCGGGACGCGCTGGTAGGTCGCGGCGTAGGTACGGTCGCCGATGCCGAGCACCGCGTACTCGACGCCCTCGGCCGTCCCGCGCTCCTGCCCCTCCCCGCTCTCCTGGAGGCGCCGGACGAACCGGGCCGCGTCGTCGGTCGGCTGCCCGTTGTACGAGGCGGCGGTGATCACCACCGGCCGGTCGGTGGGCAGCCCGTCCGCGTACGCGTCCAGCGGGGCGGTCTCCGTCTCGCAGCCGAGGTCGGCGGCGGCCTCCGCGAGCTGCCGGCTGAACTCCCGGCAGGCGCCGTAGTTGGAGCCGTGCAGGAGCAGCAGCCCGGTCCCCTGGCGGACCCGCCCGGCCGTCCCGGGCCGCTCGGCAGTGCCGGTGGCAGCAGCGGTGGTGCCGGAGGCGGTCGCGGCCCGGCCGGGCGTGCGCCGGGCGAGGCCGAGGGTGAAGTCGTCGGGCTTGATGGTGAGCGTCTGCTTGATGGTCAGCCGGTAGTCGGTGTGGTCGATCAGCCGGTAGCGGTGGACCAGCATGCCGAGCAGCATGACGGCCTCGTGCAGCGCGAACTGCCGTCCGATGCAGGCGCGTTCGCCGGTGCCGAAGGGCTTGAAGGCGTGCGGGGAGCGGGCCTCCTCGCACTCGGGGTCGAACCGGGACGGGTCGAACAGCTCCGGGTTGTCGCCCCACGACGGGTCCCGGTGCAGCATCGGCGTGGAGACGAAGACGGTCTCCCCGGCGCGCAGCGGGATGCGGCCGCCGAGCAGGGTGTCCTCGCGGGCCTCCCGGCTGAACGCGGGCGCCGTCGGCCACAGCCGCAGCGCCTCGTTGAGCACCTGGCGGGTGTGGCGCAGCCGTCCGACGTCCTCGTAGGAGGGCTCCGGGTCGGCCTGGTCGCCCCAGAGCCCGTCCACCTCCCGCTGCACCTGGCGCAGCACCGTCGGGTGCTTGACCAGGTAGTACATCGCGAAGGAGAGCGCGCCCGAGGTGGTCTCGTGGCCGGCGATCAGGAAGGTGATCACCTGGTTGCGGATGTTCTCGGCGTCCAGCCGGGTCCCGTCCGAGGGGCGGACCGCGCCGAGCATCAGGCCCAGCAGGTCCTCGGCCGGGGCCTGCTCGCCCTCCCCAACAGCTCCCTCCCCGGCGGTTCCCTCCGCGGAGCGGGCGGCGATCACCTCGTCCACCACGGCGGCCAGGTAGTCGGCGTCGGCCCGGAAGGCGGTGTCCCGCTCGCGGTGGTCGGCCTCCGGGTCACGGGTGAGCCTGTTCATCGCCCAGCCCAGGCAGCGCACCATCGCCTCGACGAAGGGGTGCGGCTCGTCCCGCTCGAAGGAGCCGAAGTCGAAGCCGAAGCCGGCCAGTCCGATGGTGTCCAGGGTCATCCGGGTCATGTCGCCGGGCACGTCCACCGGCAGTCCGGCGGCCTCCCGGCGGTCCCAGGAGTCGACCAGCCGGCGGGCCACCCGCAGCATCACCGGGTGGTAGGTGCGCATCGAGCCGAGCGCGAAGGCCGGCATCAGGATGTCGTGCGCCCGGGCCCAGTTGGGCTCGTCGTTGTAGGCGGTGAACAGGCCGTCGCCGGTGAACTGGCGGACGTTCTCCAGGCCCGGGCCGATCGACTTGGTGAACCGGGTCTCGTCGGCGAGCTCCTCGACCAGCTCCAGCCCGCTGACGATCAGGCTGTCCCGGCCGTGCAGCCGCTGGACGAAGGCCGGGCCGTGCTCTCTGGCCAGTTCCATGGTGCGCAGCATCGGGGCGGCGATCGGCGGCGCCGACGAGATGTCCACCAGGGGGACGGCCCGACCGCTCCCGGCCCCGTCCGCCCGCTCGCCGCCGGCCGTCCACCCGTCCTCGGCCGTCCACTGGCCCTCGGTCGTGCTCTCCACGGTCTCGGTCATCGCTGTGGCCCCTCCCACGGCAGGAAAACTTCGGTCTTCCACCACTGTGCGCCCACCGGGCGGAAGGTCAGACCCCGATCACTACATGATTGTGTAGTACCAGGGGCTCCGACGGGCTTGCCCACGAACCGTCAGCCCTGGCCCCGGAGAGGAGAACCACCGATGCGATCGACCGAGGACTGCGCCCCCCTGCCGGGCGGCCGCCTGGACCCGGCGGTGATCTGGCGCAACCGGGCGCTGCGGCTGATGGACCACGTGCCGATGCCCATCGCGGTGTGCGAGTTCGGCGGGCAGATCCTGATCGTCAACCGCGCGATGGCAGCCGAATTCGGCTGCTTGCCGGGCCAGTTGCGCCACCGTAGGATTCTGGAGTTCTTCACCCTGCGGGACACCGGCACCCTGGAGGCGCTCACCGAGGCCGTCCGGCTGCACCGCCGCTCGCAGTACCCGGCCCGGGTCTCCTGGACGCCCGCCGGCGGCACCGAGCGGCACGGCGAGATGACCGTCGACCTGGTCAGCGACACCCCGGAGCAGACCCCGAACCTCCTGCTGTCGCTACAGGCGGCGGAGCCCGCGGCCGAGGCCCCGCCGTCCGGCCCCCGGGCCGAGGCCAGCCCGATCGAGGCCCGCATCCTCGCCGCCGCGGCCCGGGGCGACACCACCGCGCAGATCGCCCGGGCGCTCGGCATCACCCCGGACGGCGTCAACTACCACCTGGCCCGGCTCTCCCGCCGCTGGCGCGTCCCCAACCGCACCGCCCTGGTCGCCCGCGCCTACACCACCGGCGTCCTGGCCCCGGACACCTGGCCGCCCCAGCCCGCCGACCAGGAGTGACAGCCCGTCAGGCCTCGGCGTCAGTCCGCGGTACGCCGCTCCGCCTCGATGAACGCCCTCGTGGTCGACGGGTCCGGGAGCGGGCGCCCGCACGTCTCCGCGAGCCGGGTCAGGGCGGTGGTCTCCACCGTCCAGCCGTGCCCGGCCAGCCAGTCGCCGGTGCCCGGGCCGAGCCCGCCGCGCCACAGCCCGGTGAGGTGGGTGAGCGCCGGGTCCTGCGGTGTGCGGCTCACGTCCCCGCCCTGCTCCAGTAGGAGGCGGCTGCCCGGGGCGGCCAGCCCGGCCACCGCCGTGAGCAGCCCGGCCGCCTCGTCCGGGGCGAGGTAGACCAGCAGGCCCTCGGCGAGCCAGACCGAGCGCCGGGCCGGGTCGAAGCCGGCGGCGACCAGCCGCTCGGGCCACCGCGGGTCGACCAGGTCGACGGGCAGGGCGGTGCGCCGGGCCTTCGGCACGGCGCCGAGGCCGTCCAGGACCTGCTGCTTGAAGTCCAGCACCGGGCCGAGGTCGAGCTCGAACACCCGGGTACCGGACGGCCAGTCCAGCCGGTAGGCACGGGTGTCCAGGCCCGCCGCCAGCACCACCACCTGGTCGGCGCCGGCGGCCGGCAGCCGGTCGTCGTAGAAACGGGTGCGCAGGATGCCGTGGGCAACGAGGGCCTTGGCGAGGCTGCTGACCGGGCCGGAGAGGGCGGGTTCGAGGCCGGCGGCGTCCACGAAGGCGAGGGCGTACGGGTCGACGAAGAGCGGGTCGGGTCGGGAGCTCTCGTAGGCCCGCACCCGGGCGACGGACAGGGCGGTGCGGGAGACCGGGCTGAGCGGTTCGGAGGTCGTCATGCTCGGCAATCTACATCGGCGCCGATGCATCAGTGAAGATGTATTGGTGGAGATATATCGGTGAAGATGTATTCTTGCGGGCATGGACGGCGTGCAACTCCTCAGACTCGGCAAGCGGCTGACGGAACTCGGCCGCGCGATGATCACCGACCCGGCCGCCGAGCAGCTCAGCGCCGGGGAGATCGCCGTGGTCTCCGACGTGTACCGCCACCCCGCCACCTCCGTCCAGGAGATCCGGGTCCGCACCGGCTTCGCCCAGAGCCACGTCTCGGTCTCCGTCGCCCGGCTGCGCGAACGCGGCCTGCTCGACGCCGCCGCCGACCCGGCCGACGGGCGCCGCACCCTGCTGACCGTCTCCGAGTCGGCCCGGCACGCCATCCGCGCCCACGTCGCCCGGCCCGCCGAGCCCGTCATCGCCAAGGCCGTCCCGGACCCGGAGAAGGCACGCAGGGTCACCGAACTGCTGGACGAACTCGCCGGCCTGCTGCTGCCCTGACCCACCGCCGGGCACGCCACCAGCCCCACGCCCCGGCCGAGTTCCACAAGTCGGTCACAAGCTCGCCAGGCCACTCCCCCGCCACCGCCGGCCCCTGCCATCATCCCGACTGAACCCGGGAGGCGCCCGGGCGAGGCCGAGGGAGTGCGATGGACGCGCGGATCAGGGTCGCCGGCGGCGACGGGCTGCGGGAGACGGCGGAGCTCCGGGACTGGCTGCACCGGGAGCGCGAGCTGGCGGGGCCGGCGCTGAGCGACGACGATGAGTGAGCCGCCGACCGACCGCGTTCCGACTCCGCCGACCGACCAGGCGGCCACCCCGCCACCCCGCCGCCCCCGGCACCACAGCCGGCGGTCCGTCACCCCGGCCGCCCGGATCGTGGCCCAGGCCCTGCTGGTCGTCATCGGCCTGTCCACCGTCGCCCTCGGCTTCTCCTGGTTCGTCGACACCTACGACGAGGCGCTCGCCTACCGCGGCGCCCCGGTCTGCGGCGCCCCCGCCACCGCACCCGGCGCGAACTGCACCAAGCAGGAGACCGGCCGGGTGACGGCCAAGAAGACCGACTCGAACGGAGACTCCACCACCTACGGCCTGACCGTCTCCCGCGAGACGGTGCCCACCGCCACCTACAGCGTCACCGAGGGCCTCTACGACAGCCTGGAGAACGGCGTCAACGTGGACCTGACCCTCTGGCGGGGCCGCGTGGTCGAGCTCTCCCACCAGGGCCACCGCTCCACCGTCCAGAGCACCCCCTGGCTCACCACCCTCAAGCTCGCCCTCCTGGTCGGCACGGGAACCGTCCTCGCCGTCTACGGCCTCCTCCTGCGCCGCCTCGTCAGCTGGGCGCTCCCGCTCGCCGTCCTCCCCTTCCTGGTCCTCTTCACCGTCCTCGGCAGCATCATCCTCATCACCGCCCAGTGGCCCTTCGCCCTCACCATCGCCCTCCCCCTCATCGGCTGGCTGGTCCTGACCGCCATCACCGCCACGATGTCCTGGGACTACTAGGGCCTGTGTGATGTTGTGATCAGTTGGGTGGTCGCACGAGGTCGTCTATCCAGATCATTGAGGCGCGGAGGTGGAGGCCTGCGAGGTAGCT
>NZ_JBHVRS010000014.1:128824-260204 GCF_042885595.1 Kitasatospora sp. NPDC058046 | reverse complement strand
GCGTTGACTTTTGGCACGCTGTTGAGTTCTCAAGGAACGGACGCTTCCTTCGGACCGCCTTCCAGCGGACCCTCCGGGCTTCGTTCTTTCGTGTTTCCAGCTTATCAGATGTTTTCCGCTCCGTTTCCGGGGCTTCGTTCATCCAACTCGCCGGTGTCTTCCGGGGTTTGACGCCCTGTCCGACGTTTCAAACTCTAGCCGATCCCCGCTCCGAAAAGCGAATCCGACCGCAACCCGATAAAACGAGCACGCCGAATAAGCACCAGGTCGCAGCGCCGAAAAGCGCAAACGACCGGCACGAACCGGAAGTGGTGTTTCAGAGGATTGGCCGCTCCGGGACCGTCCGCGCAGACGCGTGTCCGGTGCTCCCTGCCGAGCGACTAGGAAACACTACCCCTGTCCGGCGCCGGAGGCAAACCCGTCCCGGAGACGGTGCGGGTGCAGAGCGCCCGGCCCGGCTTCACGTACTCGCCGTTGGGGTGGTCGTTGCCGGTGACCCAGTGGCGGGCGGTGGCCTCGTCACGGCCGCCGTCGCGGTGCCGCCGGAGCAGGCGCTCCTCGCGGACCTCGTCCTCGGCGTGGACGTACCAGAGCTCGTGCAGCAGGCGGCGGGCGTCGGGCCAGGGCGTTTCGGCGGAGGCGAGGTAGTTGCCCTCGGTGATGACGAGCCGGGTCCGCGGGCGGACCACGTGGCGGGCGGCGACCGGCTCGTCCAGGGTGCGGTCGAAGTCCGGGACGTAGATGTCCTGGAACCGGTCGCCGGCGATCCGGCGCAGCAGGGCGACGTAGCCGTGGGCGTCGAAGGTCGCCGGGGCGCCCTTGCGGTGGGTCAGGCCGAGGCGGTCGAGCTGGGCGCCGGAGAGGTGGAAGCCGTCGAGCGGGACGTAGGCGGCGGTGCCGGGGCCTTCGGCCCGCTCGACCTCGGCGACCAGGTGGCGGGCCAGGGTGGACTTGCCGGCGCCGGGCGGGCCGGCAAGTCCGAGGATCGTACGGGCGTTGCTGCCCGGGCCTCGGAGGAAGCCGAGGGCAAGGGCGGTGAGGCGGTCCTCGTTCATGGCCGCACCCTACTCAGCGCGCGCCTCCTGTTCAGTGCGCCTCTTTGCTCAGTGCACCTCTTTGCTCGGCGGTCGGCTTTGCTCAGCGGTCGGCGAGGGCGGGCAGGTCCAGGGTGAGGGTGCCGGCGTCGGCGTCGAGCAGGGCGGGCACGCCGAGCGGGACGGTGAGGGTGGAGGGGCAGTGGCCGAAGCCCAGTTCCCAGAGCACGGGGACGCCGAGCCCGCCGAGCCGGTCGAGCATCACGTCCCGGACCCGCTGGGGCCGTCCGCAGCCCTCCCAGGAGCCGAGGGCCAGGCCGGCCACGCCGTCGAGGGCTCCGGAGCGCAGGAGCTGGGTCAGCAGCCGGTCGAGTTGGTAGGGGTGCTCGTTCACGTCTTCGAGCAGCAGGACGGCGCCCTCGTACGAGGGACGGGCGGCGGGCGTGCCGCGCTCGGCGGTGAGGACGTGGAGGCAGCCGCCGGCCGTGACGCCGCGGGCGCGGCCGGGGACGAGCGGGGCGGCGGTGGGCGAGGTGAGGACGGTGACGGCGGCGGGGTCGAAGAGGGTGCGGCGCAGGTGCTCGGCGGTCGGGCCGTCGGAGACGAAGGAGGCGCCGGCGGCCAGCGGTCCGTACAGGGTGGCGAGGCCGAGCCGCCGGGCGAAGGCCTCGTGCAGGGAGCTGACGTCGCTGAAGCCGATGAAGGGCTTGGGGGCGGCGGCGCGCATCGCGGTCCAGTCGAGCAGGTCGACGATGCGGTGCACGCCGTACCCGCCGCGGGCGCAGATGACGGCGTCGACGGTGGGGTCGAGCCAAGCGGTCTGGAGGTCGGCGGCGCGGTCGGCGTCGGTGCCGGCCAGGTAGCCGAGGGTGGGGTGGGTGTCGAGGACGTGCGGGGCGACGGTCACGCGGAGCCCCCAGGAGCGGAGGATCGCGCACCCGGCGGTGAGACGTTCGGCGTCGACGGGACCGCTGGGGGCGACGACGGCGACGTGGTCGCCGGGGCGCAGGTGCGGCGGGCGGGTCAGCCCCTGGCCGGGTGTGGTCGGGTGCTGGTCCATGGGCCGGGCCACCTTTCGGACGCGGAAGCGGGGTTCGGGCGGTCGCGCCGTGGCCGCGACCGCCCGGTGACGATATGCCCCGTGCCGACCGGCCGATGTCCGCCGGCCGGCGTGAGGGCTCTTCAGATCGCCGCCCCCATCACCTCCCGCACCTCGGCGAGGGTGGCGTCGGCGACGGCGTTGGCCCGCTCGGCGCCGTCGCGCAGGACCTGCCGCAGGTGGCCCCGGTCGGCGGCGAGTTCGGCGCGGCGGGCGCGCAGCGGGCGGAGGAACTCGTTGACGGACTCCGTGACGGTGCGCTTGAGCGCGGCGGCGCCGCCGTCGCCGATCTCCTCGGCGACGGCCTCGGGGGCCCGGTCCTGGCAGAGGGCGGCGAGCAGGACGAGGCTGGAGACCTCGGGCCGGTCGACCGGGTCGTAGCCGATCCGGCGGTCGGCGTCGGTCCTGGCGCCACGGATGATCCGGGCGGTCTCGTCCTCGGTGGCGCCGAGGGCGACGGCGTTGCCCCGGCTCTTGCTCATCTTTCCGCCGTCGGTGCCGAGCAGCATCGGGGCTTCGGAGAGCAGGGCCTGCGGGCGGGGGAAGACGGCGCTGCCGTCGGCGTGCGGGTAGCGCTCGTTGAAGCGGCGGGCGACGGTGCGGGCGACTTCGAGGTGGGGCAGCTGGTCCTGGCCGACCGGGACCAGGTCGGCCTTGCAGAAGAGGATGTCGGCGGCCTGGTGGACGGGGTAGGTGAACATCAGCCCGCTGACGGCGGACTGCCGGGAGTGGGTGATCTCGTCCTTGACGGTGGGGTTGCGGCCCAGCTCTGCGACGCTGACCAGGCTGAGGAAGGGGAGCAGCAGCTGGTTGAGGGCGGGGACGGCGCTGTGCGGGAAGATCGTCGCCCGCTCGGGGTCGAGGCCGGCGGCGAGGTAGTCGAGGACGAGGTTCTCGGTGTGCTCGGCGAGCCGGTCGGCGAGGTCGCGGTCGGTGATGACCTGGTAGTCGGCGACCACGACGAACATCTCGACGCCCTGGTCCTGGAGCCGGACCCGGTTCCGCAGGGTGCCGAAGTAGTGGCCGAGGTGGAGCGGTCCGGTGGGGCGGTCCCCGGTGAGGACGCGGTGGGCTGCCGGGTCGTCGGACAGGACGGACGCGGCGGCGACGGCGGTGGCCGCGGCGGCGGCGGGACCGGCAGTGGTGGGGACGGTGGCGGTAGGGACGGTGGCGGTGGTCAAGGTGTCTCTCCTCGGTACGGCGGTGGTGGCGGCCGTCCGGGGCGAGGGGCCCGTCCTACGGAAAACGCAGCAGGGCCGTCCATCCCGGACGGCCCTGCTCAGGCGAGTGGTGTGACCGTCCTAGGACGGCCACCAGCACAGGCCGATGAAGCGCTTCATGCGCCCCACGGTAGCGGCAGTCAGTCCTCCACGACCAGTGCCGGGGTGTCCTTGTGCAGCGTCTCGCCGCGGAAGAACTCCGGCCGGATGAAGCCGTACCAGGTCATCAGGCCCGCGCCGAGCAGCAGGATGCCGACGCCGATCACGAAGACCGAGCCGATGCCGAAGACCGAACCGCTGCCGTAGTCGGGGGCCCAGGCGTCGGTGAGGGTCTGGAGGAAGACCGCGGTGAGCAGCACGCCGCCGACGAACGGGGCGACGCCCTTGAGCAGCAGCGCGCGGACACCGGTGCGCAGCGAACCGCGGAAGTACCAGACGCAGGCGAAGGCGGTCAGCGCGTAGTAGAAGCAGATCATCAGACCGAGCGCCAGGATGGTGTCCTGGACGACGTTCTCGCTGATCAGGCTCATCCCGACGTAGAAGACCGCGGTGGCGATGCCCGCCGCGACGGTGGCGTAGCCGGGGGTGCGGAAGCGCGGGTGGACGGCGCCGAAGCGCGGCGGCACGGCGCGGTAGGCGCTCATCGCGAGCAGGGTGCGGGCCACCGGGATGAAGGTGGTCTGCAGGCTGGCGGCGGCGCTGGCGACGACGGCCAGGAAGAGCAGGATGCTCCACGGCGAGCCGAGCACCGGACGGGCCAGCGCGGAGAAGACGTTGTCGGCGGTGGCCGGGTTGCCGAGGCCGTTGCCGGTGCTGCCGACGCCCGCGAACATCTGGGAGGCGATCGCGACCAGCAGGTACGAGCCGACCAGGGTGACCATGGAGATCATCGCGGCGCGGCCGGGGGTCTTGGCGCTGCCCTGGGTCTCCTCGTTCATGGTCAGGCAGGTGTCCCAGCCCCAGTACATGAAGATCGACAGCGACAGCCCGGCGGTGAACGCGCTGAACGAGCTGACCTCGAGCGGGTTGAGCCAGGAGAAGGAGAAACCGATCGAGTCGGGCAGGTCACCGGAGGCGGCCTTCCCGATGGCGATGACGGAGAAGAGCAGCAGCACGGCCAGCTGGAGGCCGACCAGGCTGTACTGGAACCACTTGGTGGCGGTCATCCCCCGGTAGCTCATCGCGGTGGCGCCGGCGATCAGCAGGACCACGGTGAGCAGGTGGACGGCCTTGTTCTGGTCGAGTTCGGTGACCCAGCTGCTGCCGGTCATCTCCCCGAGCATCAGGTACAGGAAGTCGGTCGCGACCCCGGCCAGGTTGGAGAGCACGATGATGGTCGCCACCGTCAGGCCCCACCCGGCCATCCAGCCGACCCGGGGACCGAAGGCCCGGACGCCCCAGGTGAAGGACGTGCCGCAGTCCGGGAAGTCCTTGTTCAGCTCCTTGTACGCGAACGCGACGAGCAGCATCGGCAGGAAGCCGGCCAGGAACACCGCCGGCATCTGCACCCCGACCGCGGTGACGGTCGGGCCGAGTGTGGCGGTCAGGCAGTAGACCGGGGCGACCGTCGAGACGCCCAGCACCACACTGCTCAGCAGGCCGACGGAACCGCCCCGTAGACCCTTGTCCCCCGCTCCCCCAGCGGTCCCCTGATCGACGGGGACCCCACCACTGATGCCACTGACCGGGGCACCCTGCGGAGCGCCGGGCGCCATTGCCCGGCCGCTGCTCGTGTGCTCTGAGAGCTGCTGATCAAACACCAGCGCACCCTAGAGGCGGGCGTGGAAGGTTGAGTAGACCAACCCTTGGTGATCTAAACCACTTGCTTCGATTCGTTCTCGTGACGGCTGTTCGGGTGGATGTATTTACGGCTTGTTAACCCATGTACCTTTGTTTCAAAGGAGTTGGGCCAAGAAAATTTCTCCCTTTTGCCAAGGTTCGACCAGGTTTGCCCCCCGGCCCGGACGGGCCGCTCCCCCCACCGCTCCCCGAGTCGGATAGGTTTGCCTAACCTAATTTCGATCGTGAAAGGAGCGTCGCGTGCCCCCCACCTCCGACGACCCGGTCCTCTCCCCCCGCACCTCCGGCCGTCGCCGGTTCCTCACCGCCGGGATCGCCGGCGGGGCGGTGCTCGGCCTCGGCGGACTCCTCACCGCCTGCGGCAGCTCCGGCGGATCGGGCGGGTCGGGCAGCAGCGGTTCGACCCCGGCCGTCGGCGGCTCCTCCCTGAACCAGAAGTCGGTCAAGCAGGGCGGGGACGACTACGCCGCCGTGATCGAGAAGATGAAGGGCTTCGGCACCGACGCCGCCCCCGGCGTCTACCCGCGCACCCTCAGGCACGCGATGGGCGAGACGGTGCTCCCGGCCAGGCCCACCCGGGTCGTGGTGCTGGACACCGGCGAGCTCGACAACGTCGTCGCCCTCGGCATCCAGCCGGTCGGCATCGTGTACACCGACGGCTCCAAGTCCCTGCCGTCCTACCTCAAGGACAAGGCCGGCAGCCCCGCCGCCGTCGGCACCATCAACAGCCTCAACCTGGAGGCCATCGCCGCGCTCAAGCCGGACCTGATCCTCGGCAGTCAGCTGCGCGCCCAGGACCAGTACGCGCAGCTCTCCAAGATCGCGCCGACCGTCTTCTCGCTGCGCCCCGGCTACCCGTGGAAGCAGAACTTCCTGCTCAACGCGAGCGCCTTCGGCCTGGAGGCCGAGGCCAAGACCCAGCTCGACGCGTACCAGGCGGCCGCCGCGGCGATCGGCGCGAAGCTCGGCGACAAGCGGCCCACCATCACCCCGCTGCGCTTCATGCCGGGCCGCACCCGGCTCTACGCGGAGCTCTCCTTCATCGGCACCATCCTCACCGACGTGCCGCTGCCGCAGCCCGCGATCGAGCAGGTCAAGGAGCTCGCGGTGGAGGTCAGCCCGGAGCAGATCGACAAGGCCGACGCCGACTGGATCTTCTACGGCGTGTACGGCAGCCCCAGCTCGACCAACCAGGACGCGGTGCTCGGCGGCGCGCTCTGGAAGACGCTCGGTGCGGTCAAGTCCGGTCAGGCCCGGCCGGTTTCGGATGAGACCTGGTTCCTCGGGCTCGGCGTCATGGCGGCGAACGTGGTGCTCAACGACCTCAAGGGCTTTGTCGCGCCCGGCAGTTGAGCCAGGCAGGTGAATCCGCCGGGTGAGTCCGTCGGGTGAGCCCGGGTGTGAGCCCGGAGTGAACCCGGCCGGCCGGGCCTGGTCGGCGTCGGCGGGCGGAACGGGGCGGCGTTCCGGTCGTACGGCAACAGTGCCCGCCCGGCGCCGTCTTGGGCGATCCCCGGGTGGGCCCGCGACGGTCCCCGGGTGATTCCGTGGTGGTATCGCGGCGGTGTCGCGGTGGTATCGCGCACACCACCGGGTTGGACGCTTGGAGCTGATCGCGTGGTGCGGGAGGATCGTCGGGACCGTTTCCCGAAGGGCCCGCAGATGACCTCGCTCCACCCCTCCGCAACCGACCCGTCCCTGCCCGGCCCGCCCCGGGACAGCGCCGGATCCTCGCCCCCGCCCGCCCCGACCGGCTCGCCCGGCTCGCCCGGCTCGGCCGTGCCGATGTGCTCGATCGCGACCGCCACCGAGCCCGGTGCGGCCGCGCCCGGCAGCCCGGAGGCGACGGCCCGCCCCGACTCGGTGCCGCAGCCGCGCAGCCGGTACGACGCGGAGGCGCCGCCCGTCCTGCCCGCGGCCGCTCCGGAGGCCGGTGGCGGACCGGCGGACGGCGACCGGACGGACGGCGACCCGCATGACGATGATCCGACCACGGCACGGCTGCGGGCGGCGTTCGCCGAGCGGCTGCGGGCCGCGCACTTCCAGGGCCGCTCCGTCGCCGAGCTGGCGGCCACGTGCCGCCGACCGGTCGCGGAGGTGCGGGCCCTGCTCGGCCTCGACGCGGAGGCCGAGGACGGGTTCGTCCGGTTCGGGCCCGCCACCGCAACGGCGGAGGGCGGCCCGTCCGTCCCGGCGCAGCGCCCGGCGCACGAGGAGCCGCGGATCCTGGGATCCCGGCGGCCGTCACCCTCCCGGCGCCTGCGCCGGATGCACCCGCAGGCCTCCCGGACAGGGCAGGAGGCGACCGCACGGGAGACGGCCGCGTCCGGCCCGGCAGGGCCGGCCCTGCCGGGGGCCCCTGACAGGGTGGGCGAACCCGCCGATGCGGCGGAAGTCGCGGCGCGGACGCCGTCGTTCGGGACTGGCATCGGGGGTGGGGCCGACGCTGCCGCCCCTTCTGCTGTCGACACCGGTGCCGTCGACGCCGCTGCCGTCGGGTCCGCCGCAGCGGTCTCGTGGGCCGAACCGCCGCTCGGCATCCTGATCGGCGGCAGCCCCGGGCCCGCCGAGGCCCTCGGCCGCCCGGAGGAGCGCGCACCGGTCCGCGTGGCGGCCCAGCCGATCCGGGTCGGCCGCGGCACCTGCCTGGTGGTACTGCCCTCCTGGCGGCCCGCCATCGCCGTCTCGGTGCCGACCGAGCAGCTGCTGTCCGCCACCGGGCTCGACCTCGAGCAGCTGGCCGGCGCCCAGCTGACGGTGCTGATGAACCCCGCCGCACTGCACGACCGGGAGCTGGAGCTGCACGGCTGGGAACCCGGTCCGGCCGGGCGGCCCCGGCGCGGCGGGCGCACCTGACCGCTCCGCCGGGCCCGTTCGGCGACTGGCCGAGCGGGCCCGGCGGGCTTGGCCAGCCAGGCCGGCCAGGCGGGCCGAGCAGGTCTGGCGGACTCGGCGGGCCTAGCGGGTGGCCGGGGCGTTCGGGATGTACCCGAGGTCGACGGGCACCGGCGGCCGCCCGTCCACGGCCCAGCCCGTCCGGACCGCGTCCAGCAGTTCCGGCAGCGCGGGCGGCCAGAGCGCGTCGGCGTTCTCGTCGGCGAGGTCGGCCGGGGTCCACCAGCGCCAGTCCAGGATCCGGTCGACGGCGTGCACCGCGCTGACGTCGCCGACCGGACCGCGGTGCGGGCCGCCGGTGAGGTAGATGTGCTCGTGCTGGCGGACCGGGGTGCCGTGCCAGGTGAAGTCGTGCTCCCAGGTGCAGAGCAGCGGGCCGGGTTCGAGGTCGCTCCAGCCCGTCTCCTCCCACAGCTCGCGCCGGGCGCCGTCCCATGGGGTCTCGCCCGGTTCCAGGCCACCTCCCGGCATGGTCCAGTGCACGCCGACCTCGTCGTTGTCCGAACGGAGCAGGAATACCGAGCCGTTCCCGTCCAGGACCACCGTGCGGGCGGCCTGCCTCGGCCTGCGTTTGCGGGGGCGCAGCAGATTTCGCATCGGGTCACTCTCCCAGCGACCATCCGGGGCCGTCGAGCGGTTTCGGCACTCCGGTCGAGTGCACGAGCCGGCCGGTCCGTCGTGGCGGGCGCCGGGCCCACCGGTCCGCCGTACCCTGGCGGCCATGCCCGCACCCGCGATCATCTTCCCCGCCGATCCGCTCAACCCGCGCCGGCCCGACCCGCACTTCGCCTGGGAGGCCAGGACCCTGCGGGAGTTGGGCGGCGAGCTGCACCTGGTCGACCACGACGGGCTGCTCGCCGGGCGGGCCGAGGAGGCCGTGCTGCGGGTGCCGCGGGACAGCGGCCCGCTCTGGTACCGGGGTTGGATGCTGCCCTCCGCCCGGTACGCCGACTTCGCCGCCGCGCTCACCGCCCGCGGCGGCACCCTGCTGACCAGCGCGCCCGGGTACGCGGCCGCCCATGAACTGCCCGGCTGGTACGGCGTGTTCGAGGGCGCGACCCCGGCCAGCGCGTGGATCCCGTCCGAGGGACCGGTGGCGCCCGGGCCGGCGGAGCTGGCGGAGGCCGCGGCCCGGCTCGGCGGGCGCGGGCCGGCGATCGTCAAGGACTACGTGAAGTCGCGCAAGCACGAGTGGTACGAGGCCTGCTACGTACCCGAGTTGGCCGACCTGGCGGCCGTCGGCCGGGTGGTCGGACGGTTCGTCGAACTACAGGGCGAGTTCCTGGCGGGCGGCGTGGTGCTGCGGCGGTACGAGGAGTTCAAGGGCGCGGACCTCCCGGCGGCGGGACCGGTCGGCGCGTACGGCGCGCACGGTGCGAGCCGTACGGGCGGTGCGGCCTGTACGGCTGGTGCGGCCGGGCCGGAGCGGGCGGACGGCGGCGCGCCGGGGAGCGGCGGGCGGGCCGTGGAGGCCCGGGTGTGGTGGCTGGACGGCCGACCCGTCCTGGTCGGGCCGCACCCGGACGCCCCGCGCCGGGCCGTCGAGCCCGACCTCACCGACGTCCCGGCGCTGGTCCGCCGGCTCGGCTGCCGCTTCGTGACCACCGACCTCGCCAGCCGGGCGGACGGCTCCGGCTGGCGGGTGGTCGAGGTCGGGGACGGGCAGGTGAGCGACCTGCCGCGCGGGATCGACGCCTCGGAGCTGCTGGCCGCGCTGATCACCGCCTGACTGCCTGACGGTCCGCGCGGGAGGGACCGTCAGGCAGTTCGGAGTGTTCGGGCTCCGGGTTCGGGGCCACGCGTGCGGGCCTCCGGGTGCGGGGCCGCCCTACCCGGCGGCGACGGCCTCGGCCACCGGGTGGCCGTCGGCGATGAACGCCTGCCAGAGCCGGCTGTAGGTGCCGCCCCGGGCGAGCAGTTCGGTGTGCGTGCCGTCCTCGACCACCCGGCCGTGGTCCAGCACGACCACCCGGTCGGCGCGCTCGGCGGTGGTCAGGCGGTGGGCGATGACCAGGGTGGTCCGGCCGCCGCTGAGCCGGTCCGCGGCCTGGTTGACGGCCGCCTCGGTGGCCAGGTCGAGCGCCGCCGTGGCCTCGTCGAGCAGCAGGATGTCCGGGTCGACCAGCTCGGCCCGGGCCAGCGCGATCAGCTGGCGCTGGCCCGCCGAGAGGTTGCGCCCGCGGCTGGCCACCTCGTGGTCGTAGCCGTCCGAGAGCCGGACGATCATGTCGTGCGCGCCGACCGCCCGGGCCGCCGCCTCCACCTCGGCCGCCGAGGCGCCCGGCCGGCCGTAGGCGATCGCCTCGCGGACCGTGCCCGCGAAGAGGTACGCCTCCTGCGGCACCACGCCCAGGCGGTGGCGGTACTGCGCCAGGTCGTAGCGGGTGAGGTCGACCCCGTCCACCCGGACGGTGCCCTCCGTCGCGTCGTAGAACCGGGCGACCAGCTTCACCAGCGTCGACTTGCCGGCGCCGGTCTCGCCGACCAGCGCCACCGTCTGTCCGGCCGGGATGTGCAGGTCCACGCCGCTCAGCACGGTCGGGGCGCCGTCCGCGCCGCCGTTGTAGGCGAAGCCGACCCCCTCGAAGGAGATCTCGCCGCGCAGGCCCCCGGCCACCGGGACCGGGTCGGCCGCCTCGGCGGTGGCGGTCGGGGTGCGCAGCAGCTCGCGGATGCGGCCGAGGCCCACCGAGGCCTGCTGGTACCCGTCGAACACCTGGGACAGCTGGTTGACCGGCGCGAAGAACAGGTCGATGTAGAGCAGGTACGCGACCAGCGCACCGACCGTCAGCGTCCCGGCGTCGACCCGGGAGGCGCCGACGATCAGCACCAGCGCGGCGGCCACGCTGGAGAGGAACTGGACGAACGGGAAGTACAGCGAGATGTAGAGCTGGGCCCGGACCCGGGCCTCGCGGTAGGCGATGCCGCGGGCCACGAAGCGGTCGGTGTTGGTGTCCAGGCGGCGGAAGGCCTGGACGATCCGCATGCCGGCCACGTTCTCCTGGAGGTCGGCGTTGACGGTGCTGATCAGGTCGCGGGAGCGCTCGTACTGGTCCTTGGACTTCTTGCGGAACACCAGGGTGGCGATCACCAGCAGCGGCAGGACCGCGAAGACCACCAGGGCCAGGCCGGCGTCGATGATCAGCAGGGCGGCGAAGATCCCGGCGAAGGTCAGCAGGCTGACCACGGCGGTGACCATGCCGGTCTGGAGGAAGGAGGTCAGCGAGTCCAGGTCGGTGGTCATCCGGGTCATGATCCGGCCGGTCAGCTCGCGCTCGTAGTAGTCCAGGCCGAGCCGGTTGAGGTGGGCGAAGATCTTGAGCCGGAGTGTGTAGAGGACCCGCTCGCCGGTACGGCCGCTGACCCGGTTCTCGGCGCTCTGCACCACCCAGTCCAGCAGGACCACGACGAGAGCGGCCAGCGAGGCCACCGCGACGCCGGACATCAGGCCCTTGCGGACGCCCTCGTCGATGCCGTGCCGGATCAGCACCGGCAGCACCAGCCCGGCCGCCGCGTCCAGGGCGACCAGCAGGAGGGCGATGAGCAGCGGGGTGCGGAAGGGGCGCAGCAGGCGGCTCAGGCTGAAGTCGGGGTCACCGGCCTCGGCCTCGGCGCGGGGGACGGCCGGGACGTCGGAGGCGGGCGGGAGGGCCGCGACCTTGTCCAGCAGGTCGGGGTCGGCGGTGCGGGCGGCCTTGGCCAGGGCGGGGGTGGGGAGGGCGGGGGCGGCCGGGGTCGCCGGGGTTCCGGGGGTTGCGCCGGTTCCGGGGGTTGCGCCGGTTGCGGGGGTTGCGCCGGTTGCGGTGGTTCCGCCGGCTACGGGGGTTCCGGGTGCCTCTGCGGACGCCGGCTCGTCGGACGCCGCTTCGAGGGCGGACTGCCGGTCGGCGTGACCGGCCTCGGGATCGGTGATCAGGGCCCGGTACTGGGGACATCGGGCTTCGAGTTCCTCGTGCGTTCCGAGGTCCAGCAGCCGGCCGCGCTCCAGCACGGCGATCCGGTCGGCGAGTTGCAGGGTCGAGCGGCGGTGGGCGATCAGCAGCGTGGTGCGGCCGGTCATCACCGAGCGCAGCGCGTCGTGGATCTCCGCCTCGATCTGCGGGTCGACCGCCGAGGTGGCGTCGTCCAGCAGCAGGATCCGGGGGTCGGTGAGGATCGCCCGGGCCAGCGCGATGCGCTGGCGCTGGCCGCCGGAGAGCGTCAGGCCCTGCTCGCCGACCTTGGTGTCGTAGCCGTCCGGCAGCGCGCGGACGAACTCGTCGGCCTGGGCGGCGCGGGCGGCGGCGACCACCTGCTCGTCCGTCGCGTCCGGGCGGCCGTAGGCGATGTTGGTGCGGACCGTCTCGGAGAAGAGGAAGCTCTCCTCGGGGACGATGCCGACCGTCGCGCGGACCGAGTCCAGGGTGAGGTCGCGCAGGTCGTGGCCGTACAGGCGGACGGTGCCGGCGGCCGGGTCGTAGAAGCGGGGCACCAGCTGGGCCACCGTCGACTTGCCGGAGCCGGAGGCGCCGACCAGGGCGAGGGTCTCGCCGGGGGCCAGCTTCAGGCTGAGGCCGTGCAGGACGGGGGCGGGGTGCTCGGGGTCGTAGCGGAACTCGACCCGGTCGAACTCCAGGGCGATGTCGGGGGTCCGCGGGCCGACGAGCGCTCCTCCCGGAGTGCTCTGCGGCGCGCTCTCCGGGCTCTCGCCGTGCGCGAGGTCCAGGGTGCGGGCGTCCGGACGCTCCTGGACCAGCGGGCGCTCGTCGATCAGCTGCAGGACGCGCTCCACCCCGGCCCGGGCCTGCTGGCCGACGGTGATGACCATGGTCAGCATCCGCACCGGGCCGGTCATCTGGGCGACGTACGTGGAGAAGGCGACGAAGGTCCCGAGGGTGACCCTGCCGTCGACGGCCAGCCAGCCGCCGAAGGCCAGGACGCCGACCTGGGCGAGCGCCGGGATCGCCTGCATCGCCGGGTTGTAGCGGGCGTTGAGCCGGATCGACCGGAGCCGGGCCGCGAAGAGGTTGCGGGAGGCCGTCTCCAGCTTGTCGAGCTCCTGGGCCTCCTGGCCGAAGCCCTTGACGACGCGGACGCCGCCGATCGCGCCGTCCACCACGCCCGCGACGGCCGCCGCCTCCTGCTGGGCGGCCCAGGTGGCGGGGAAGAGGCGCTTGCGGCTGAACGCCGAGACCCACCACAGCGCGGGGGCCATGACCACGGTGATCAGGGTGAGCGGCGGGGACAGCCAGACCATCACGACCAGCGACATGACGAACATCAGCAGGTAGCCGGTCATCATCGGCAGCATCGAGAGCAGGCCGTTGACCAGCTGGAGGTCGGAGGTCGCGCGCCCCACCACCTGCCCGGTGTCCAGCCGGTCCTGGCGGTGGCCGTCCAGCCGTCCGAGCGAGCGGAACAGGTCGCTGCGCATCTCGTGCTGGACGTCCACCGCGAGCTGGCCGCCGTAGTAGCGGCGGACCTGGGTGCAGCCGAAGACCACGAGGGCCGCGAGCAGCAGCACCACCGCCCAGGGGACCAGCGAACGGGTGCGGGCGACGATGACGTCGTCGATGATCAGCTTGGTGACCAGCGGCACCAGCGCGGTGACGGCCATGCCGAGGAGCGAGGCTCCGAAGGCGAAGAGCAGGCTGCGGCGGGACCGCCAGCTGTAGCCGACCAGGCGGCTGAGCCAGCCGGCCGACTCGGCGGCGCTCTGGGGGGCGGGCTCAGAAGCCTCGGCGCTCTTGGCGGCGGGCCGGACGTTGTCGGGGGCGGGCTCGGCGTCTTCGGCGGCCGGCCCGGTGTTCCCGACGGCGGCCTGCGGGCTGTCGACGGGGGCCTCCGGGGTCGTGCCGGGGGCCGGGGGGCCGCTCGGGGATTGCTCCACCGTGGATCCGTGAGTCTCAGGCATATTTAGGGATGCTAACCATTTCGTCGGGTGGTCGCCACGGCGTTTTCCGCCCCGGACGGGTTCGGAACGGGCCCTGACAGCCCGGATCATCCGGTCCGGCGGACTCGCCAACAGTCGATGGCCTGCGGTGATTCCCGGCCGAACACTCACATGGCCCACTCCGCCCGGGCATTTCCAGAGTCGCCGACGACCCTCGCGACACCCAGCGGCCACGGGCGGACGGGCGCCGTCCTTTGGGACTAGGCCTCCGGACGGGCCAACGGGGCGGGCTCCGGGCGGGCTCCGGGCGGGCTACCGATGGGGACGTTCACCGGCAGACCTTCGCTCCCGACCATTCTCCGCCGGACCGCTCTTCGTCGAAAACGAAGCCGGGAACGGAGCCGGGAACGGAGCCGAGGGCGCAACCGGAACCGTGGTCGGAGCCGGAGCCGGGGCCGGGGATGCGGGCTCAGGCCTCCGCGGCCGCCGGACCGCCGACGGGAGCGACAACGGCGCCGGGGACGACAGGGACGCCGGGGCCGCCGGCCGAGCCCGCGGCCGCCGCGAACGCGCCGTGGGCGAGGGCGTGGAGCAGGGCGGCCATGCCGTCGCGCTGCAGGGCGGCGCGCTCGCCCTGATCGGGGTTCGGGCCGAGGCTGTGCGGGGTCGAGTTGATCAGGCCGAAGACGGCGTGCACGGCGGCCCGGGCCACCGGCTCGGCGGCGGGGTCGGCCAGCGGCGGGTAGGCCTGCCGGACCACGTCCACCCACAGTTCGACGTAGCCGCGCTGGAGCCGGCGGACGGTGCGCCGGTCCTCCTCCTTGAGGTTCAGCAGCTCGCGGTCGTGCAGGGTGATCAGGTCCCGGTCGCCCAGCGCGAAGTCGACGTGGCCGCTGATCAGCGCGTCCAGCGTGGCGGCCGGGCCCTCGCCGCCGCCCGCGCGGCGGCGCCCCTCGTCCAGCAGGCGCTCGCTGATGCCGATCAGCAGGTCCGCGAGCATCGCGTCCTTGCCGGCGAAGTGGCGGTAGAGCGCGGGGCCGCTGATGCCGACGGCCTTGCCGATCTCGTCCACGCCCACGCCGAGGAAGCCCCGGGCGGCGAACAGCCTCGCGGCCTCCCGGCGGATCTGGTCACGGCGGGGGAGCGCGGAGGCGGCGGGGACGTTGGGCATGCCGTCCATCGTAGACAGTCGGGTTATCGGCCGTTAACCTGGGCGCGTAAGTTAACGTTAATTAACGTGGCGATCACGGGCGGACCGCACCCGGCTGCCCACCTGGTCCGAGGGCAAGGGAGCTCTTGGGAATGGTCAACTCAACCGCCGGCACACCCACCGGCGTCCGGCTCGTCGCAGCGACGGGCACGGCGGCGGCGCCCGGCGCCGCCCCGTCCGCGGCAGCCGCACCGGCACCCCGGCTCGGCAGCTCCGCCGACCCGGGCTCCGAGGCGTACCGCGCCAACACCGAGGCGCACCGCGCCCTGGTCGCCGAGCTGCGCGCGAAGCTCGACGCGGCCGCCCTGGGCGGCGGCGCCAAGGCCCGCGCCCGGCACACCTCACGCGGCAAGCTGCTGCCCCGCGACCGTGTGGACACCCTGCTCGACCCGGCCTCCCCCTTCCTGGAGCTGGCCCCGCTGGCCGCCGACGGGATGTACGACGGCGCGGCCCCCGCGGCCGGAGTGATCGCCGGCATCGGCCGGGTCGCCGGGCGCGAGGTGGTGGTGGTCGCCAACGACGCCACCGTCAAGGGCGGCACCTATTACCCGATGACGGTGAAGAAGCACCTGCGCGCCCAGGAGGTCGCGCTGGAGAACCGGCTGCCCTGCGTCTACCTGGTGGACTCCGGCGGCGCCTTCCTCCCGATGCAGGACGAGGTCTTCCCGGACCGCGACCACTTCGGCCGGATCTTCTACAACCAGGCCAGGCTCTCCGCCGCGGGCATCCCGCAGATCGCCGCCGTGCTCGGCTCGTGCACGGCCGGCGGCGCGTACGTCCCGGCGATGAGCGACCAGGCCGTGATCGTCCGCAACCAGGGCACGATCTTCCTGGGCGGTCCGCCTCTGGTGAAGGCCGCCACCGGCGAGGTGGTCACCGCCGAGGAGCTGGGCGGCGGCGAGCTGCACTCCCGCACCTCGGGCGTGACGGACCACCTGGCCGAGGACGACACCCACGCCCTCTCCATCGTCCGCACGATCGTGGCCGGGCTCGGCCCGCGCGAGGCCAGGCCGTGGCCGCTCACCCCGGTCGAGCCGCCGGCCGTCGACCCGGCCGGCCTGTACGGCGCCGTGCCGGTCGACCCGCGCACGCCCTACGACGTGCGCGAGGTGATCGCCCGGCTGGTGGACGGCAGCCGGTTCGCCGAGTTCAAGGCCGAGTACGGTGCCACCCTGGTCACCGGCTTCGCCCGGATCCACGGCCACCCGGTCGGTATCGTCGCCAACAACGGCGTGCTGTTCGCCGAGTCCGCCCTCAAGGGCGCCCACTTCATCGAGTTGTGCGACCAGCGGGGCATCCCCCTCCTCTTCCTCCAGAACATCACCGGGTTCATGGTCGGCCGGCAGTACGAGGCGGGCGGCATCGCCAAGCACGGCGCCAAGATGGTCAACGCCGTCGCCTGCACCCGCGTCCCGAAGCTGACCGTGGTGATCGGCGGATCGTACGGAGCCGGCAACTACTCGATGTGCGGCCGGGCCTACTCACCCCGCTTCCTGTGGATGTGGCCGGGCGCCAAGATCTCCGTGATGGGCGGCGAGCAGGCGGCCTCCGTCCTCGCCACCGTCCGCCGCGACCAGTTGGAGGCGCACGGCGAGCAGTGGCCGACCGAGGCGGAGGAGGAGTTCAAGCGCCCCGTCCGCGAGCAGTACGAGCGCCAGGGCAACGCCTACTACGCCACCGCCCGGCTCTGGGACGACGGCGTGATCGACCCGATGGACACCCGCACCGTCGTCGGTCTCGCCCTCACCGCCTGCGCCAACGCCCCGCTGGCGCCGCCCGCTCCGTACGGCGTCTTCCGCATGTGACGCCTCCTCGTGTCACCCCCGCGTCCGTGAATCCTCCCTTCCGGGTGTGACTCCCCGCGGCGCCGGCCCACCCGGGCCGGCGTCCGACCGCCCACCGCCACCTCCTTCGTACGGCTCCCCTCGACCCGGAGGAACGCCTCCCATGTTCGACACAGTTCTGGTCGCCAACCGCGGCGAGATCGCCCTGCGGGTGATCCGCACCCTGCGACGGCTCGGCGTCCGTTCGGTCGCCGTGTTCAGCGACGCGGACGCCGACGCGCCGCACGTCCGCGAGGCCGACGTCGCGGTCCGGCTCGGCCCGGCCGACCGCAGCGACAGCTCGGCGACCGAGACGTACCTGCGGACCGACCAGATCCTGGCCGCCGCCCGCCGCACCGGCGCCCAGGCCGTCCACCCCGGCTACGGCTTCCTCGCCGAGAACGCCGGCTTCGCCCGCGCCTGCGCCGACGCGGGCCTCGTCTTCATCGGACCACCTCCCGGTGCGGTCGAGCTGATGGGCGACAAGATCAACGCCAAGGAGGCCGTCCGGGCCGCCGGCGTCCCGGTGGTCCCCGGCAGCCAGGCCACCGCGCCCACCGACGAGGACCTCGTCGCCGCCGCCGACGAGATCGGCTACCCGGTGCTGCTCAAGCCGTCCGCCGGCGGTGGCGGCAAGGGCATGCGCCTCGTGCGGGACCGCGCCGACCTGCCCACCGAGATCGCCGCCGCCCGCCGCGTCGCCCGCACCGCCTTCGGCGACGACACCCTGCTGCTGGAGCGCTGGGTCGACCGGCCGCGCCACATCGAGGTGCAGGTGCTCGCCGACGCCCACGGCACCACCGTCCACCTCGGCGAGCGCGAGTGCAGCCTGCAGCGCCGCCACCAGAAACTGATCGAAGAGGCTCCCTCCGTTCTCCTCAACGCCGAGACCCGTGCCGCGATGGGCGCCGCGGCCGTCCGCGCCGCGGAGTCCTGCGGCTACACCGGTGCCGGCACCGTGGAGTTCATCGTTCCCGGCATCGACCCGGACGCCCCCGCCTCCGCCGCCGAGGGGGTGCGGGACTTCTTCTTCATGGAGATGAACACCCGCCTCCAGGTGGAACACCCCGTCACCGAGCTCGCCGTCGCCGTCGGCGCGGACGCGGCCCGGCTCGACCTGGTCGAGTGGCAGGTGCGCGTCGCCGCCGGCGAAGCGCTCTCCTTCGCCCAGTCCGACATCTCCTTCCTGGGCCACGCCATCGAGGCCCGCATCTGCGCCGAGGACCCGGAACGGGACTTCCTGCCCACCGGCGGCCGCATCCTCACCCTGGACGAGCCCCGGGGCGAGGGCATCCGCGTCGACTCCGGGGTCGCCCCCGGAACCGTCGTCACCAGCGCCTACGACCCCATGCTCGCCAAGGTCATCGCGTACGGGCCCGACCGCCCGACCGCGCTGCGCCGGCTCCGCGCGGCGCTGGCCGACACCCGCATCCTGGGTGTCACCACCAACACCGGCTTCCTGCGCCGACTGCTCGCCCACCCCGAGGTCGCCGCCGGCCGGCTGGACACCGGCCTCGTGGAGCGGACGGCCCAGGAGCAGCCGGCCCTGCTCACCTCGCCGTACTCCCCCACGAACGCGACCGACCCGGACGTGGCCGACCCCGACGCGGCCTCGGCGGCCGAACCGCCGTCGCCCGTTCACCTCCTCTACTACGCGGCCGCGCTGGCACGGCACCTGGAACTCACTCCGCCCGCCGATCCCGGCGGCTGGACCGACCCGTTCTCCCTTCCCTCCGGCTGGCGCCTGGGCGGCACCCCTGCCTGGACCACCCACCGACTCCGCACCCCCGGCCAGGACCCGGTAGCGGTGAGCATCCGTTCGATCACTGCGGGCAACGTAGCCGATGCCACTGACAATTCCGCCGGGCCCGCCCGCGAGCTGGAGCTCCGGCTCGACGGGGGCCCCGCGCACCGCGCCCGCGCGAGCCTGGCCGGCGACCGGCTGCACCTGACCGTCGACGGCCTCCGGACCACGTTCTCGCTGGCCACTGACGCCACCCCCGGCCCCGCCGCCGGACCGGCGACCTGGCTCGGCGTCGAGGGCGACGCCTGGCCGCTGCACGCCTACGACCCGGTCGTCGAGAGCGCCACCGGGGCCGGCGCGCACCACGGCGCCCTGACCGCCCCGATGCCCGGCACCGTCACCGTCGTCAAGACCACGGCGGGCGAGACGGTCCGCAAGGGACAGCCCCTGCTCGTGCTGGAGGCCATGAAGATGGAACACGTGATCGCCGCACCGCACGACGGCGTGGTGGCCGAGCTGCGGGCCACCGCCGGCGCCACCGTCGCGATGGAGGACCTGCTGGTCGTGGTCACCCCGGTCGAGGACGCGTCGATCGAGGGCGCCCCGGCCGGGCCGGCCGCCGCCACCGTCCCCGCCGGGCCCGCGGAGGTGCGGTCGTGACCACCCCCACCCCCGCCCGCGAGCCCGACGCCCTCGACCTGGGCCTGCCCGATCCGGTCCGCGCCCCCGGCCTGCCCGAGGAGGTCCGGATCCACGAGGTCGGGCCGCGCGACGGCCTGCAGAACGAGAAGTCCCTGGTACCGGTCGAGGTCAAGGCCGAGTTCATCGCCCGGCTCGCGGCCGCCGGGCTGCGCACCGTCGAGGCCACCAGCTTCGTTCACCCGAAATGGGTACCGCAGCTGGCCGACGCCGAGGAGCTGGTCCCCCGGCTCGCCGGTCTGCCGGAGCTCCACCCCGGCCTGCGGCTGCCGGTGCTGGTGCCCAACGAGCGCGGCCTGGACCGCGCGCTCGCCCACCACGCCGCCGACATCGCGGTGTTCGCCAGCGCCACCGAGACCTTCGCCCGCCGCAACCTCAACCGCTCGGCGGACGAGGCCATGGCGATGTTCCGCCCGGTCGTGGGCCGGGCCACCGAGGCCGGGGTCGCGGTCCGCGGCTACCTCTCGATGTGCTTCGGCGACCCGTGGGAGGGCCCCGTCCCGGTCGACCAGGTGGTCCGGTACGGCGTGCAGTTGCTGGAGCTGGGCTGCGCGGAGCTGAGCCTCGGCGACACCATCGGGGTCGCCACCCCGGGCCAGGTCACCGCCCTGCTGGCGGGTTTCGCGCGGGCCGGCGTCCCGGTCGACCGGCTCGCCGTGCACTTCCACGACACCTACGGCCAGGCGCTCAGCAACACCCTGGCGGCCCTGTGCGAGGGCGTCACCACGGTGGACGCCTCGGCGGGCGGCCTGGGCGGCTGCCCGTACGCGAAGAGCGCCACCGGCAACCTGGCCACCGAGGACCTGGTCTGGATGCTGCACGGGCTCGGCATCCGGACCGGCGTCGACCTGCGCTCCCTCGTCGCGACCAGCGGGTGGATGGCCGGGCGCCTCGGCCGCCCGAGCCCGTCCCGCACCGTCCAGGCCCTGCTCGGCTCCGCCGGGGGCTGACCACCCGCTCCCGTCCCCGGCGCCGGCCGCCCGCACCATCCGGCCGACGCCCCGCACCACCCGCACCGATCGACAGTCCATCCCTCAATCGCACCGTGCGACCGTCACACCGTCCGACGGACGCCGGTCACCCCGCTCACGTCCGCGGCCGACCCGGCCGGGCGCCAGGAGGATCACCATGCTCGACCACAGGCTCAGCAGCGAGTACGAGGAACTGCGGCGCACCGTCGCCGAATTCGCCCAGGACGTGGTGGCGCCGAAGATCGGCGAGTTCTACGAGCGGGAGGAGTTCCCGTACGAGATCGTCCGGGAGATGGGGCGGATGGGCCTCTTCGGCCTGCCCTTCCCGGAGGAGTACGGCGGCATGGGCGGCGACTACTTCGCCCTCGGCCTCGCCCTGGAGGAACTCGCCCGCGTGGACTCCTCGGTGGCGATCACCCTGGAGGCCGCCGTCTCGCTCGGAGCGATGCCGATCTACCGGTTCGGCACCGAGGAGCAGAAGCGCGAGTGGCTGCCCCGGCTGACCTCGGGCGAACTCCTCGGCGCCTTCGGCCTCACCGAGCCGGAGGGCGGGTCGGACGCGGGGGCCACCCGGACCACGGCGCGGTACGACGAGGCCACCGACGAGTGGGTCATCAACGGGACCAAGTGCTTCATCACCAACTCCGGCACCGACATCACCGGCCTGGTCACCGTCACCGCGCTCACCGAACCGATCGCTCGTTCGAGTGAAGAGGGCGAATTCCGCTCGCCTGCACGGGAGATCTCCTCCATCATCGTGCCCACCGGGACCCCCGGCTTCCAGGTCTCGAAGAAGTACTCGAAGGTCGGGTGGAACGCATCCGACACCCGCGAACTGTCCTTTACCGACTGCCGCGTTCCCGCGGCCAACCTGCTGGGCGAGCGTGGCCGAGGCTACGCCCAGTTCCTGCGGATCCTCGACGAGGGCCGCATCGCGATCGCGGCCCTGGCCACCGGCCTGGCCCAGGGCTGCGTCGACGAGTCCGTGAAGTACTCCGGCGAGCGCCGGGCCTTCGGCCGGCCGATCGGCGCCAACCAGGCCATCCAGTTCAAGCTTGCCGACATGGAGCTGCGCGCCCACACCTCCCGCCTGGCCTGGCGGGACGCCGCTTCCCGGCTGCTACACGGCGAACCGTTCAAGAAGGAGGCCGCGATCGCGAAGCTGTACTCGTCCGAGGCCGCCGTCGACAACGCCCGCGAGGCGACCCAGATCCACGGCGGGTACGGCTTCATGAACGAATTCCCGGTCGCCCGCTTCTGGCGCGACTGCAAGATCCTGGAAATCGGGGAGGGCACGTCTGAGGTCCAGCGCATGCTCATCGCCCGGGAGCTCGGCGTCGGTTCGTGACGACCGCATCCTGACGGTCGCCTCCTGAACCACGCCCACCGGGCCGGCACACCGGTCAACACACCGCTCCGCGACGAGAGTTGGGGAGCGCCACGGCGAAGGAGGCGTCAGGGGAAGGCGTCAGGAGGAAACAGCAGGAGGAGGCGTAGGAGGAGGTGTCGCGGCGGCTTCGGGAGAAGCCGCCGGAACAGGGCCTCAGGGGATCACGATCACCGGGCGGTTGGCCCGCCGCGCCAGCCGTCCGGAGACCGAGCCGAAGATCTTGCCGAGAAGGCCGTGCGTCGTGCCGACGACGATCGCGTCGGCGGCGTACTCACGGCCGACCTCCTCGATCTCGTGGCAGATGTCCCCTCCGCGCTCGACCAGGATCCACGGCACCCCGGTGAGGAAGTCCGCGCAGGCGAGCTCCAGGCCGAGGACCTCGGTCCGGTGGTCGGGGAGGTCGACGAAGACGGGCGGCTCGCAGCCCGCCCAGACCGTGGCGGGCAGGCGGTTGGCGACGTGCACGATCACCAGGCCGCACTGCGAGCGGCGCGCCATGCCGACGGCGTAGGCGAGGGCGCGCTCGCTCGACAGCGAGCCGTCGAAGCCGACCACCACACCGTGCTGGAACACCGGGTCGAGGGACGGCGCCGGGGTGTCCTGCCCGGACGGCTCGGTGGGCCCGCCCAGCGGGCCGGCCGCGCCGGAAGCCGCCTCCGGGTACTCGGCCCCCGGGCCCAGGCGGCCCGTCACCGGAACCCCGGCGGGGTCGGCCGGAGGCTCGCCACGCCGCTGGCGGGGCCCCGGGCGGTCACGGCGGGCGAGGCTGCCCCGACGGGCGAGGCCGCGCAGAGCGCGTGCGAAGCCCAGCGGGCCGTCGCGCCCGGGGCCGGGCTCCCCTGGCTCCGCGGGCTGTGGCACGTCGGCCGCCGGCCGGGCCGCGCGGGCCGCTCCGGCCGCCTCGAACCCTTCCGCGTCGTCGGCGACGCCGCTGTCGTCGTCGACCCGCTCGTGGCCCGTCCGCACGCCCGGGATGCGGCCCGAGGCCTCGGCGCGCGCGTCGGCTCGTTCGTCGGCAGTGTCGGCAGGCCCGTCGACAGACCCGCCCGCGCTGTCGTCCCCGCGGCCTCCGTCGCGTTCGCCGCCATGGCCACGGTCGCGTTCGTCGCCGTGGCTGCCGTAACTACCGTGACTGCCGTCCTGGTCGTCGTGGCCGTCGCCAAGGTGGTCACTGTGGTGGTCACGGCCGTCCTCGCCGCGCTGGTCGGCGCACAGCTCGGCGCGGCCGTCGGAACGATCGGCGGCAGGCCCGCGGGCCGGGTCCATGCTGCGGGACGTGTCCGGTTCAACCGGTCGGGGAGGCTCAAAACCAGCCATGGCTCACGGCTCTTCGATGGAGAGGGGCCGACAGGAGAGGAGGACAACGCTGCCCGGGCAGCAGGCCCGCCCACGGGATGACGTCGGTCTGCGCCGCGCAGCACCGTATGTGACCTGTTCCTTTCAGAGTACGACGGGCTTGGGGCCCCGCCCAGCGAGGAAGCCCCGGAGCGACGTTGTTCCCGCGAAAGGGGGATGCGCCCGCCGAGGCTGTGCGCCCCGCCCACAGGCGATCGCGCCCCCTCCGGAAAGGAGGTTCCCTGGAGCTTGACTGAGCGGACCGGGCGGCGCAACAGCCCCACGGGACACCGTGACCGGACTGTCATGGATCGGCGACGATCCGTTGCGGCGCGTCGCGAACCGTGACGTCCGACCTGCCCCGACAGTCCCGGTGAGCCCGCGCCTCACCGCCCGCCACGGGGGTGCGGAGGCCGTTTCAGCCAACGCGTACGGCTTCGCGACGCCGTCTGGCATTTGCCATATGCATAGGCGCGGCCGCTGGCACCATGCTCGGCATGTCCCTGCTCCTGTTCGACCTCGACAACACCCTGCTGCCCCGGGACGCCGCCTACCGGGCCTGGGCGCAGGACTTCCTGTCCGAGCACGACCTCCCGCCGGTCGACCTCGACTGGTTCGTCACCCTCGACGGCGGCGGCTACGTACCGCGCAGCACCGTACTGTCGGCAGTCCGGCGGCGCTACGGGCTGGACGTCTCCGCCGACTTCCTGACCGCTCACTACCGACGCGGCATCAACTCCCACATCCACTGCCCGCCCCGGCACATCGAGGCGCTCCGGGTCGCCCGGGCCGCCGGGTGGACACTGGGGATCGTCAGCAACGGCGGCACCCGGCCGCAGTTGGAGAAGATCCGGCGGACCGGGCTCGGCCCCCTGGTCGACGGCTGGGTCATCTCCGAGGAGGCCGACTGCGTCAAACCGGACCCGCTGATCTTCGAGATGGCGGCTCAGCGGTGCGGCATCGCCCCCACCGGGGACTGGGCCGAGCACACCTGGATGATCGGGGACCACGCGCCCGCCGACATCGCCGGTGCCGAACTCACCGGACTGCGCAGCGTCTGGCTGCACCACGGCCGACCCTGGGCGGAGAGCGGCTACCGGCCGACGCTGAAGGCGGCCGGTCTGCCGGAGGCCGTCGGCCAGGTCCTCGCCGCGCGGAACGCGCCCTCGCCGCGGCCGGACGTCCGCTCCGGCGGGCCGCTCCGGAAGGCCGCGGCGGGAGCACCGGTTCACGCGACGGCGCTGGTCGGCGCACGGTCCGGCGCACGTCCCGCGGTGGCCGCCGTGGACGGCCCGAGTGCATCCGTTCCCGCGACCGCCGGGACCGCCGGCCAGGCCACCGCCGCAGGTGGGCCGGGTGTCCGAAACCGATCCGGCGGGTTTGCCCTGATCGCCGAGGCCCGTCCGGAGACCGGCCCGGGCTCCGGGACCAGGGCGGGGAGCAGACCGGGTCCGGCCGCGGACGGCCTCCGCCCCGCACCGACCGCGGCCGGCGCCGCGGCCACCGTCACGGCCGGAGCCGTCCGTCCGAAGCCCCTCGGCAGCGGGCCCGACGGCGCCGTCCCCGCCCGGACCGCCTTTGCCGCCGTGCCCCCTGCGGCCTCGTCCGCGGCGTCGTCCGCGACCGCCGTGGCGGCCGCCCAGTAAGGCCTCGGCCACACCCCGCCCGAGCCCCCTCCGCTTCCCCGCCCCCTACTTCCCTGCCCCACTCCGGCCCCGCTCCCCCGCTCCCCCGCCGCCCCTGCCCGCCCCCGCGCCGCCGTCAGCCGTTCGCCCGCCCCACCGACTCCACCCGCCGCCCCGGCTACGCCGTCGCCGCCACCGCTGTACGGGTCCACCAGCAGGTGCGGGCCTGCTCGACGAACCCGAGCTTGCGGTAGAGCGGTTCGCCGAGCGCGGTGGCGACCAGGGTGGCCGGGCGGTCCGGGTGCGCGTGGGCCAGAGCGGTCCGGAGGACGGCGCGGGCCGCGCCCCGGCCGCGCTGCTCGGGCAGGGTGGCGACCCAGTACACGCCGGTTGCCTGGCCGTCGTCATAGGTGAGGCAGGTGCCCGCCACCGCGCCGTCGACACGGCCGAGCCAGCCCCGCCAGCCGGGTACGTCCAGCAGTCGCTCCGGGAGGGCCTCGCCCCGGACCCAGGGCTGTCGGGCGGGCAGCGGGAAGCCCTCCACGATCGTCCGCTCGACCAGGGCGAAGCTGTCGCCGTCCCGCGCCTCATCGACCGTCAGGACGCCGCCCCCGTGCGCCTCCGAGACCACGGGCAGGTCGGTGGTCGCTCCCTCGACCGGTCCCGGATCCCGGACCATCACCGGCATGAGCGGCATCCGGGTGGCGCCGAGGCCGGTGAGGTCGAGCCCGTCGTACGGGTCCTCCACGGTGCAGCGTATGGTCGACCAATCGGCCATCAGCTCCGCCAACTCCTGCGCCACGGCGGCCGGTTCGTCGTAGGGGCGGGTCACCACGATGCGGTGCGCGTCGTCCGGGGTCCGGGCGCACCGGACCGCGGTCAGCCCCGGGCGGGTGCGGGACTGCCAGCCGTGGACGCGGGCTTGGGCGAGCCAGAAGGCGGCGGCGTTGTCGTTGGCCCGTTCGAGCCGGCTGTTGGTGTTCACGGCAGGACCGTAACCCGGTGCTCCGGTTCCCGGTTCCGCCGTCCCAGGCTTGGCCGGATGAAGCCTGGGAGGCGCACGACTTCTCCCCGTGCGCCCCCTCGTGCACCGCCGATTTTCGGTCAATTTCGCGCCGATCCCTCCCGCTTGGGCAAATCCGCAGCCCAGACCAGCCGGCCGGGCGCACCGGAGCCGGACGCCCCAGGAACCGTCCCGCGACAACCAGCCACCGTTGCCCCGGCCCTCTTCCCAGAAAGGTCGACGGGTGCCACGCTTCGTGATCGAATGCATCACGCCAAATTGCCATGTCGACATAGCGTCGGATGGTGAACTTGTCACAACGGCAATGGTCCACCCGATAGATTTCGATCTTGGCCAGCAGTGCCGCACCACCCACACCACACCACCGAGGGGGCTTGAGCGCCTTGAGCAGGGTGAGCAGGAGCGACGCGGGTCCTGATAGCGGCCAGGCGGCGGCCGGCAGCTCGGGTCGGTCCGCGAGAAGCACTGGCACCGCCGCGATCGCCACCACCCGCACCTCCGGCACCCCGGGCGCCGCCTCGCACTCCTCGTACTCCGCGGTGCCCTCCCCCGGGGCGGGCACCGGCATCGGCCCCGGCGCGGCGCCGGCCACGGCGGACCACGGCGCGGCGGCATCCTACGGAGGACAGCCCGCCTACGGGGGCCAGCCGGCCTTCGGCGGACAGTCCTTCGGCGGACAACCCGTCAGCCGAGGACCCGTCAGTCCCGGCCAGAACTACGGCGGCGAGCACCCGGGCCATTCCAGCCACCCGGGACATCCCGCCCACCCCGGCCATTCCGGCCACCCGGGCTACGGCGGCCAGCTCGGTCACCCCGGTCATTCCGGCCACCCCGGCTACGGCGGCGGCACCCCGGGCCCGAACGGCGGCGGCACCGTCGCCGCCGGGCCGGGCGGCGGTCCGCTCGGCGGCCTCGCGCTCGGCTCCGGCCACGGCCCGCTGGGCCACGGCGGGCCCGGAGCGAACGGCTCCCCGACCCCGGTGACGGCCTCCGCCCCGCGCAAGCTGTCCGGCCGGCGCCGCCGGGAGACCGTCGCGGTGCTGATCTTCGGCGGCGCCCCGATCTTCGAAAGCTCCATCCCGCTCTCCGTCTTCGGCGTGGACCGCCAGGACGCCGGGGTGCCCCGCTACCGCCTGCTGGTCTGCGCCGGCGAGGAGGGCCCGCTGGCCACCACCGGCGGACTGACCCTCTCCGCGCCGTACGGCCTGGAGGCGCTCGCCCGGGCCGGCACGATCGTCGTACCGGCCTGGCGCTCGATCTCCCAGCCCCCGCCGGTCGAGGCGATCACCGCCCTGCGCAAGGCCCACCACGAGGGCGCCCGGATCATCGGGCTCTGCACCGGCGCCTTCGTACTGGCCGCCGCCGGCCTGCTCGACGGCCGCCCGGCGACCACCCACTGGATGTACGCGCCGACGCTGGCCAAGCGCTACCCGCGGGTCCACGTCGACCCGCGCGAGCTGTTCGTCGACGACGGCGACGTGCTCACCTCGGCCGGTACCGCCGCCGGCATCGACCTGTGCCTGCACGTGGTGCGCAGCGACCACGGCGCCGAGGCGGCCAACGCGCTGGCCCGCCGCCTGGTGGTGCCGAGCCGCCGCGGCGGCGGAGGACAGGCCCAGTACATCGATCAGTCTTTACCTGAAGAGATCGGCAACGACCCGCTGGCCGAGGTGGTCACCTGGGCGCTGGAGAACCTCAACCAGCAGTTCGACGTCGAGGTGCTGGCGGCTCGCGCGTACATGAGCCGGCGCACCTTCGACCGGCGGTTCCGCACGCTCACCGGCAGCGCGCCGTTGCAGTGGCTGATCACCCAGCGGGTGCTCCAGGCGCAGCGGCTGCTGGAGACCTCGGAACTGTCGGTGGACGACGTCGCGCGCCGGTGCGGGTTCCGTTCGCCGGTGGCGCTGCGCGGGCACTTCCGCCGCCAGCTCGGGGTCTCCCCGGCCGCGTACCGGACCAGCTACCGGGCCCGCCGTCCCGGTCAGCAGCCGACCGCGCCGGCCGGTGCGCTCGGCGACCTGCGGCTGTCCGGAGCGATCCCGCACCCGGCGGGCGCGGTCGTCCCGGCGGGCGGTCCGCTGTTCGGCGGGGCCCACGGCATGCCGTCGGGGCAGCCGTTCCCGGCCGGTCCGGGCGCGCCGCTCCCGGTCGGCTCGCACGGGCAGCCGGTGCCGCACGGGCAGCCGGGCGGCCACGGCCAGCCCGGCGGGTTCGGTCCGGGCCAGGTCGGGACGCCGACCGGCCAGGCCTTCCACGCCCGCGGCGGTCAGCCGTACCCGCACCAGCAGGCCTCGCAGCAGTCGCACCCCGGGCAGCAGGGTGCGGCTGGGCGCGGTCCGCTGCGGCCGCCGGTGGTTCCGCCGCAGGCCGGGTCGGGGACCGGTCGTCCGCCGCGCACCGCCGAACACGCGGCGGCGGAGGACGGCCTCCCCCAGCCGGGGGTGCGCGGTCAGGGCCAGGGGCACCGGAGCGCGGCCGAGCGGCCCGCGGACGACCCCGGTTCGGCCGGGCGCGGCCACGGCGCGGCCACCGGACGGATGCCGGCCCCGGCCGGGCAGCCGGGCTCCGGCCCGGGCGAGCTCCGCGGCCGCCAGGCCCGGGCTCCGCAGGTCCGCGGCCAGGCCGGCCGACCCGCGCCCGAGGGCGCCCGGGCGGCGCGCGAGGTCCGGACCGGACGGGACGGCCACACGGTCCTGACCGGCCGGGAGGGCGAGCACCCGGACGGCCACGGCACGCACGACGGGCCGGAGGAGCACCAGGCCGAGGCACCCCGCTCGGCTCCACCGGTCCCCGCGGCGCGTGATCGCGCCGTAGGGTGAGTTGTGTGAATGACCGTTTGGTATGGATCGACTGTGAGATGACCGGCCTCGACCTCGACCAGGACGCCCTGGTCGAGGTCGCGGTGCTGGTGACGGACTCCGAGCTGAACATCCTCGGCGAGGGCGTGGACGTCATCATCCGGCCGCCGGCCGAGGCGCTGGCGAACATGCCCGAGGTGGTGCGCGAGATGCACACCGCCTCCGGGCTGCTGGAGGAGCTGGAGCAGGGCGTGACCCTGGCCGAGGCCGAGGAGCGGGTGCTCGCCTACGTGCGCGAGCACGTGCCGGAGGCCGGGAAGACCCCGCTGTGCGGCAACTCGGTGGCCACCGACCGCGGCTTCCTGGCCCGGGACATGCCGGCCCTGGAGAAGCACCTGCACTACCGGATCGTGGACGTCTCCTCGATCAAGGAGCTGGCCCGCCGCTGGTACCCGAAGGCGTACTACAACAGCCCGCAGAAGGGCGGCAACCACCGGGCGCTCGCCGACATCCGGGAGAGCATCGACGAACTGCGGTACTACCGCGAGGCGGTGTTCGTCCCGCAGCCCGGCCCGGACGCCGACACCGCGCGGGCGATCGCCGGGAAGTACCAGGCCCCGGCGGGCTGAGCCCGGGCCCGCCCCGGGCGGCCCACCCCGGAACCGCCCGGAACCGCCCGGCGGACCCCTGTCGGAGGGACCGGGAAGGTGCCCGCGTTCGCCGGAGCGAAACCCTGGCGCGAGCACCCTCTCGGATCCTGTAGAGTTCTTCCTGTCGGAACGGGAACGCGAGAGCGGGAACGGGCCGGACAGATGGTGGGTGTAGCTCAGTTGGTAGAGCACCTGGTTGTGGTCCAGGTGGCCGCGGGTTCGAGTCCCGTCACTCACCCCAGAGCCTGAGGGGCCGATCTCTTCAAGAGATCGGCCCCTCAGGCGTTTTCGCCTCCCTCGGTCGAACACGGCCTCGGTCGAACACCGCCTCAGCCGGACACGGCCTCAGCTGCGCACGCGCCCCCTCGTCCGCGTGTGCGCTCCCTCACACGCGCCCGCCGGATCGGCTTTGCGGCGACCCCTGCCCTCGGAAGCTACCGACTAGTAACATCGTCGCCATGACCACTCCCACGATCGGCCAGATGCTCGACTCCACCGTGCCGATGGCGCACACCCTCAAGCTGGAGTACCTGGAGACCACCCCGGAGCGCGCCGTGCTCCGCCTCCCGGACCAGCCCGCGTACCACAACCACGTCGGCGGCCCGCACGCCGGCGCGATGTTCACGCTGGCCGAGTCCGCCAGCGGCTGCATCGTGCTCGCCGCCTTCGGCGACCAGCTGTCCCGGGCCGTGCCGCTCGCCGTGAACGCCGAGATCGCGTACAAGAAGCTGGCCATGGGCGAGGTCACCGCCACCGCACTGCTCGGCCGCCCGGCCGCCGAGGTCGTCGCCGAGCTGGACGCCGGCGGCCGCCCCGAGTTCCCGGTCACCGTCGAGATCACCCGCGCCGACGGCGCCGTCACCGGCGTGATGACGGTCACCTGGACCCTGCGCCCCAACTCCTGACCGCCACCCGGTCGGTGGCCCCGGGAGAACAGGCCCGGGGCCACCCGTACGATGACTGTCCGTGACGGCGGGCGTGACCTCACCGCCCGGCCGCTCGTTCTCGATTCACGTGCGAGCCAATCACGCGACCAAGCCCCAGGAACCCGTCCCCCGCGGCGCCCCGCGCGGCGTCGCCGGCGCCCGCCGCGGGATCGCCCGGCGGCTGCCCCGCCCCCGGGTCCTCGCGGCCGCCGGGGCCCTGCTCGCACAGCTCTGGGGGTTCGGCGCCCCCGGGGCGTACGCGGCCACCGCCGACCCGGTACCGGACCCGGCCCGGCCCACCGTCCGCCGCGCGCTGCAGGCCGCACCGGCACTCGACCGGCCGGTGCTCGACAGGCCGGTGCTCGACGGACCCGCCCTCGACGGGCAGTCAGCCGAACGTCCCGTCGGGTCCGGACCGCCGGGCCGCTCCCCCGGGCCCGCCGGGGAGCCGACCGGCAACGGCCCCGCCGGCGGGATCACCGGCGTCGCCGGGGCCGTCGGCGGCACCCTCCAGGAACGCATCCGGGCCGGCGGCCTACCCCTGCCCGGCCAGCGGGCGGCCGTCCCCGACGCCTTCGCGCTCGCCTCCGGCCTGCTCGGCACCGTCCCCGCCCAGGCCCGGCCCGACGGCCCCCGCGCCTCCCGCGAGGGCGAACCCGCCGACCCGCCCTCCGCCACCCGGCACCGCGGCGGCGCCCCCTCCACCATCCCCCGGCAGCGCGAGGCCGCGACGGAACCCCTGCTCCAGGAGGCGGCCACCGCCGTCGACGAGGGCGGACCCACCACCGAAGCCGGCAGCACGGCGGACTCCACCGCCACCCCCGCGCCGGACCATGGCAGCACGCCCGGGACGACGGCCATCGCCGACACCGCCACGGCGGCCGGCTCCGGAGACGGCTCCGCCACCGCGACCGCCGTCCTCGTCCCCATCGCCGCCGGACTCCTGCTCACCGGAGCGGCCATGTGCAAGCACCGCGGACTGCCACGCGGCCACTGAGCGGCCCCGGCCGCAGTGGACCGCCCCGTAAGGCATGGGGACGCTGCGCAGCCGCGAGAAGGCGGCGGGACACCTCCGGCCACCGGGCCCAGGGCCGGGCGGCAGCGCTCCGCCCCCGCCTAAGGCGTGGCCAGGTCCACGGCCAGCAGCGGGAGTTCGCGCCCCGGGATCGAACCGGACGGGACGGCGCCGATCCGGATGGCGCCCATCGCGAGGTAGAACGGCTCGGCGTTCGGATCGGATTCGATGATGAGCCGAGACAGGCCGAGTGCCACGGCCAGGCCCTTCGCCCGTTCGAACAGCGCGCGGCCGACGCCACGGCCGATCGACTCGGGCTCGATGAAGAGCAGGTCCAGCGACCCGGTCGGCGGCGCCCCGGAGAGCGAGACGAAGCCCAGGACCCGCCCGTCGTCCTCGGCCACCGCCGTGGCCGACCGCTCGATCACACCGGCGTCCACGGTCAGCTCCGCCCGACAGTCGGCCATGAACGCCTCGTCGTAGCCCCAGCACGCCTTGGACCGCAGCGCGATGCCGGTGAGCAGCGCGGCCTCCTCCGGCCGGGCCGGTCTGATCTCCATGACGCCCCCTCGGGTCGCTGGCCGGACGGCAGCGCCATTGTCGACCGCGACTCGGTCGTCGGCAAACGGTTTTACGGCCGGCGGAGCGGGCGCGGAGAAGCGGTGCGGAGAAGCACCCGCAGGACCGCCGAACCCCCTACCGCGACGAGCGGCCCGTCAGCGGAACACCCCCGGCGGCGGTTCCGGGGACGGGGCCGCCGTGGCGTCCGTCGCCGGGACGGCGCCGGCCGCGAAGTCGGTGAGGGCGCGGCCGTGTTCGACCCGGGCGTGGGCGGGGTCGGAGGCGGCGCGGCGGGTGAGTTCGGCGATCGGCAGCGGGGTGTGGGCGGCGGCCAGGACGAGGTTGCCGAAGCGCTTGCCGCGCAGCACGGCGGGGTCGGCGATCAGGCAGAGCTCGGGGAAGACCGCGGCGAGGGTGGCGACCTGGGAGCGGGCGAAGGGCAGGGCGCCGCCGTCGGCGATGTTCGCGGCGTACCAGCCGCCGGGGGCGAGGGCGCGGGCGGCGAGGGTGGTGAACTCGACGGTGGTGCAGTGGGCCGGGGTGCGGGCCCCGGAGAAGACGTCGGTGATCACCAGGTCGACGCTGTCCTCGGGGGTGCGTTCCAGCACGCCGCGGGCGTCCGCGCCGCGCACCTTGATCTGCCAGCCGCGTTCCAGGGGGAGTTCGGCGCGGACGAGTTCGGTGAGCGCGGTGTCGATCTCGGCGACCTGCTGGCGGGAGCGCGGCCGGGTCGCGGCGGTGTAGCGGGCGAGGGTGAGGGCGCCGCCGCCGAGGTGCAGGACGGTGAGCGGGCGGCCGGGCGGGGCGACCAGGTCGATCAGGTGGCCGAGCCGGCGCTGGTACTCGAAGCCGAGGCGGGTGGGGTCGGCGAGGTCGACGAGGGACTGCGGGGCGCCGTCGATCAGCAGCGACCAGGCGGCGGGGCGGTCGCGGTCGGGGCGCAGCTCGGCGAGGCCGGAGCCGACGGGGCGGCTGAGCGGGCCCTGGGCGTGGGTGCGTCCGCCCGGTCCGGTGGTGGCCTCGGGTTCCGGTCCGCGTGCGGCTCTGCTGCTTCGTCCCATGGCGGCCATTATCGCCGCCGCCGGGGGACGTCCGCTGGTCAGGGGCGTGCCACGGGGGCCCGGCCGGAGGTCGACTGGCCCGGCGGGGTCCGCGCGGCACGCCCGCTAGAACGGGCCGAGGCCGCCCGCGGTGAGTGTGCAGGCGGCCTCGCAGAGGGCGGATCGGAGGACCCAGGCGTCGGTGGGGCGGGCGGTGCGGCCGGTGCCGGAGGGCGGGATCACCCAGCGCGGGTCGGTGGCGGCGGGCAGCAGGGCGCCCGCGGTACAGGAGCTGCCGGGCAGGTGCCAGGTCTCCCAGGTGCCGGCCGGGACGAGGAAGGAGACGGTGCTGCCGTTGCGGCTCTGCAGGACGACTCCGCAGGCGCGGCGCAGTCTCAGGATGTCGACGGCCTCCAGGCCGTGCCGCAGGGCGACGGTCACGGTGTCGCAGGCGCTGACGACGGCGCCCTCCTCGGGGACGGTGCGCTCGCGCCGGTGGCCGCCGCGGGGGAGGCGGCCGCCTTCGACCGGTCCCCGGCCGGAGAGCCGGTCGTCGGCGGGTTCGGGGAGCAGGGCGGGGGCCGCGCCGGCGAGCACTCCCCCGGGGACGGGTCGGTACTGCGGCAGTCCGGTGGCCATCATGGGCTCTCCTGTACCTCGTCGGGTCCGGAAGCACAGCCGTTGGGAGGGGCCACCCGGCTGGGACGGGCCGGGCGACGGCGTGGGCTTCTTCCTCGTACCAGGACAACGCGGGGGTCGTGGCGCAGGCCACGGGGCGCATTACAGCAAGGCATGGCATTTCATGGCGGATACCCCGCAACATCGCCCTTTTTACCCGGGATTGACACGATATGTCCCACCAACCGAATGTGTCCGCTCGGTGACTCCGAGTACTCTCGGCGCCATGGCAGCCACCCCACCGGCCGAGCCGAACCGTCCGTCCCCCAACGCCGTGATGCGCGCACTGCGCGGCGACCGCTCTCCCGGCGAGTTCGCCACGGCCGTCCGCAGGGCCGCCCGCGAGATCGGCGAGCACGTGTCCTGCGACGCCCGGTACGTCGGGCGGGTCGAGTCCGGTGAGATCCGCTGCCCCAACTACGCCTACGAGCGGGTGTTCCGGCACATGTGGCCGGACCGCGCGCTCACCGACCTCGGCTTCGCCCCCCGGACCTCCGTCCGCCGCCGCCCGGCGGACCGGTCCGTCGGGTGGAGCGAACCCCCTCCGCTCCACCCGACGTTCCCGCCCCCGCCCGCCCCGCGCTCACCTCTCTCCACTCAACTCCCGTACGCTGCCTCGCCGTACACGGATCCAGCCGCACCGGACGGGCCCCCGTGGCCGAGCCGCGGGACGGTGCCCAGGGGGCCCGATGGATCGCCCAATCTCGACGAGGAGAACGACGACGTGCGTCGCCGTACGTTCCTGGCCGGCGGCACCACCGCGCTGGCCTCCGTGATCGGCATCGACCGACCGGCCTCGGCGGCCGGCCGGCAGGCCGGCGCCGACGGCGCCGACGGCGCCCCCGGTGCGCTCGCCGGCCAAGGCGCCTTCCCCGGTGCGGAGTTCACCGCGCCGTCGCTGCTCGGCGGCGAACCGCTGGTGCCCGGCCGGCCCGGGCCGGTGGGGCCGCTGCGCCGGGTCGGCGCCGCCGAGGTGCTCGGCGTGGAACAGGCCGTCCGGGAGATCCGGCTGGCCGACGACGCGCACGGCGCCGACGCCCTGTACGAGCTCGCCGGGCGGTCGCTGCGCAACGCGTACGTACTGCTCAACGAGTGCGAGTACAGCCCGGAGACGGAACGCCGGCTGCAGACCGGGGCGGGCGAACTCGCCATCTCCGTCGGCTGGTTGGCCCACGACTCGAACCGGCTCGCGGACGCCCGCTCGTTCTACTCCGAGGCGCTCGCCACCGCCCGGATGGCCGGGGACTCCGCCCTGGAGGCGCACGTCTTCTGCAACAGCGCCTTCCTGGCCAGGGACGCCGGCCGCCCGCGCGAGGCGCTGCGCGCCGCCCAGGCCGGGCAGGTCGCCGCCCGGGGCCTGGGCTCCGAGCGGCTGCTCGCCCTGCTGGCCATGCGCGAGGCCGGCGCCTGGGCGCTGCTCCAGGACCGCGTCTCCTGCGAGCGCGCGCTCGGCCGGGCGTACGCCCTCTTCGACCGGGGCCCCGGCGGGCGGGACCCGGAGTGGATGTCCTTCTTCGGCGAGGCCGAGATCGCCGGCCTCCAATCGCAGTGCTGGTCGGCGCTCGGCGACTGGGACCGCGCGAGCGAGCAGGCCGGGCTGGCGATAGCGCTCCAGAAGCCGCACTTCGTCCGCAACCGGGTGCTGTACACCGCCGAGCTGGCCCACGACCGGCTCGGCCGCGGGGACCTGGCGGGGGCGGCGCACCACGGCTCGGCCGCCGTCGCGCTGTTCGGCGCCGTCCGCTCGGCCCGGATCCGGAGCATGCTCGCGGACACCGCCGGGCGGCTGCGCCCGCACGTCGCGGTGCCCGAGGTGCGCCGGTTCCTGACCGACTACGACCGGGCGGCGGCCGCCTGAGCCCCGCCGCCGGGCTTGGCCGCGACGGGTCCCGGAGCCGCCCGGCCGGCCGGCGGGCTCAGTGCCCGGCGGCCAGGCCCTCCAGGTGGGACAGGTCGTTCCAGACCTCCACCGCCGGGGCGCCGTACTCCCAGGACAGCACGCACAGCGCGGCCGTACCGAGCTTGAACCGCTGGGCGTACTCGGGCGGCAGGCCCAGCCAGCGGGCGGTGAGGATGCGCAGCAGGTGGCCGTGGGCGAACAGGATCACGTCCCGGTCGGCGCAGTGCATCACGGTGGTGTCCGGGGCGGGGACGCCGTGCTCCTCGTTGAGGCCGGCCAGGAAGGCGTCCACCCGGGCGGCCACCTCGGAGAGCTTCTCGCCGCCGGGCACCCCGTCGCGCCAGATCAGCCAGCCGGGCTGGTCACTGGAGCGGATGTCCGCGCCGGTGCGGCCCTCGTACCGGCCGTAGTCCCACTCCATCAGCTCCGGACGCTCCACCGCGCGGTCGCCGAAGCCGGCCAGCTCGCAGGTCTCCTTGGCCCGGCCGAGCGGGCTGGTGTAGACGAGCGCGTCCGGCAGCCCGTTCCAGGGGGCCTTGGCGAGGCGGGCGCCGAGGGCCCGGGCCATCGCCCGGCCCTCCTCGGTCAGCGGGATGTCGGTGCGGCCGGTGTGGCGGCCGGTGGCGGACCACTCGGTCTCGCCGTGGCGGACCAGCACGATGCGGGCGGGCATGGGGACTCCTAGCGACGGGGCGGTGGCAACGGTCGGTCGGTCTCACCATTGAGCACCGGGCTCCATGATCCCCCACCCGGGCGGCGACCACGATCGAGGGGCCCGTCCCGGCGGCCGCGGGACCGGGGGCGGCAGGTGTCCGGTTCCGGCCGCGGACCGGGGGCGGCGGACGTCCGGTTCCGGCTGCGGACCGCCTCTCCAACGGCCGGTCCGCACCGCGTTGTCGGACCTGGATGCGACACTGGGCCGCACCATGAACGTCTCGACGAACGTCCCGCCGCGCGGGCCCGCTGAGCCGCTCGCCCAGCGGCTCGCGGAGCTGCGCGGACCGGCCCCGCAGCGCAGTCTGAACGCCCGCTCCCTCGCCGCGCTGGCCGCCAACCCGGGCTGCCACCGCCGCGCCGTGCTCGACGCGGCCGGGGTGGACAAGTCGGTGCTGGCGGCCCGGCTCGGCCGCCCGGCCCCCTTCGGGCAGTCCCCCTTCGCCATCGCCCGCGGCGTGATCTTCGAGTCCCGGCTGAAGGCCGACGGCTTCGCCCCGCTGCTGGAGCCGCTCCGCCACCACCTGGGCCTCCCGGCGGACGGGCACGCCCCGCTCCTGGTGCCGGACCTGCTGCACCGCTCGGGCCCGGCCGTGCGCGCCGACCGGACGGCCGAGGCGCTGGCCCTGGCCGCCGCCGACCCGGAGGCCTGGACGCTGCTGGACCACCCGATGCTGCGCCTGGGGGTGGCCGGCAGCACCGCCTACCTGGAGCCGGACGCGCTGGTGGTGCACGGCGGGCGGTGCACCGTGGTCGAGATCAAGTCCTTCCCGGTGCTGGACGGCGGCGCCGACCCGGCCAAGGTCGGCGCCGCCGCCCGGCAGGCCGCCGTGTACGTGCTGGCGCTCCAGCGGCTCGCCGCCGCGGCGGCCGGGCAGCCGCTCGCCGAGGACCCGTACACCGAGCAGCGGCTGCCGGGCAGCCCGCGCACCAGCGTGCTGCTGGTCTGCCCGAAGGACTTCGGCAACCGGCCGACCGCGGTCGCCGTGGACGTCCGCCGCGAACTGGCCACCACCCGCCGCCAGCTGGGCCGGATGACCGGCATCGGCCGGCTGCTGGCGGCGCTGCCGCCGGACGCCGACTTCGACCTGGCCGCCGACGAGGACGGCGCGCCGGCCCGGACCACCGAACAGCTGGCCGCCTCGGTCGAGGCGGTGCCCGCCGCCTACAGCCCGGACTGCCTCTCCACCTGCGAACTCGGCTTCCACTGCCGCGCCCGGGCCCGCTGCGACGACCGGGTCGAGCAGCTCGGCCGGGGCGTGCGCGGCGAGCTGGGCAGCATCCGTACGGTCGCCGAGGCGCTGGCCGCCGCCGGCACCAAGAGCGAGGACCTGGACGGCGCGGACGACGCCGCCGAGCGCCTGGCCTACGCGGCCGCCCTGCGCGCCGAAGCCCTGGGCGCCGGCGCCGTGGGGGCGGAAAACCAAGGGGCTCGCGCATGAGCCTGCTCACCACCCTCGCCCGGCTGGAGGCCGTCCGCAGCGGCCGGGCCGAGCCGCTGGCCACCGTCCGGCACCGGCACCTGTCGGACCGCCCGATGGTGCTGGTCCCGCTGACGGCCGCCGGCGAGTCCGGCGCGCCGCTCGCGGTGATGCTCGGCACCGACCGGGACGCGCCCCGGCTGCACCTGGTGCCGCAGCCGCTCAACCGCACCCTGCGGTTCGACTTCCTGGCCGAGCTGGCCGCCGACCTGCTGCCCTACCTGGAGTCCTTCGCCGAGGACGTCGAGCAGATCGAGGGCTCCGAGAAGGACCCGGAGACCGGCGAGAAGACCCAGGTGTTCCGCGAGCTGTGCGCGGACGCCCCGCAGCTGGTGGTGCCGAACGGCGCGGGCGTGCACCACCTCGCCCTGATCGGCCGCTCGACCCGCTTCCGCCGCACCGCCGAGGACGAGGAGCCGGGCCCGTACCCGGCGCCGGTCCGGGTGCCGCTGCTCGGCCGCTGGCTGACCCACCTCACCGACCGCGCCCAGGTGCCCGGCTCCTCGCTGCTGCTGCCGATGACCGGCCTGCTGGCCCGGCACTGGGCGACCGGCCAGAGCCACCTGGAGGACCAGCACCTGGCGGCCCGGCTCGCCTGGCACCGCCCGCCGGACGGCCTGACCGGCGCGCGGGCGGCCGAGCTGGCCGAGTCCGCCCGGGACGACCGGGGTCAGCTGCTGCACCCGCCGGCCGGCCCGGCCACCGACCCGCGCTTCGACGAGTTCGTGCTGGCCCCGGCGATCACCCGCTACGACTCCGCCGTGGGCGCCCTGCAGCACAGCGCCGAGCAGCGCGACGAGGCCGCCGCCGCGCGCGCCCGGGCGGCCGTGCGGGCGGCGGTGACGGCGCTGGAGGAGGCGCTGGCGTCGGTCCTGCTGCCCACCTGGCGGGACGTCTGGCAGGGCCTGGACCTGCTGCGCGCCCTGCCGCCGGCCGGTCACCTGGCGGAGCGCTGGACGGGCGACCGCTGGTCCTACACCGGCCACCGGGACCGGCTGGCGGCCGGCGAGCCGCCGCAGCCCCGGCAGGACGACGCCGTCACCGCCGCCCGCAAGCTCGCCCAGCGCGAGCGCGAGCAGGCCCGCCTGGACGTCCAGGAGGCGCTGGACGACCCGCTGGCGATGGCCGAGCACCGGCTGTCCGGCGAGGCGTTCAGCGGCGTGGTGACGGAGGTGGTGCCGGACTGGGACACCACCGGCCGCTCCCCCAAGCCGCGCCCGCTGGTCACCCTGCGCACCGCCGACCGCCCGCACGCGGACCTCGGCCGGGAGGTGCACCGGGTGCACGGCCCGAGCCCGCAGAAGGCCGAGATCGTCGCGGTGGACACCGCCGAGGGCACCCTCACCCTGCGGGTGCTCTCCGGCATGGGCCGCAGGAAGGAGCCGGAGCCGGGCAGCCTGCCCGAGCCCGGCGAGCCGGTCACCTTCACCCTGTTCGAGCTGACGGTGCGCCAGTCCGCGCCGCTGCCCGAGCCGGACGACACCCCCTGGACCCACGGCGGCCCGCCCGGCGCCACGCCCGTACCCGCCCCGTCCGTCTCCGAGGAGTGGGAGTGATGACCACTTCGATCCCCGAGCAGGCCCCGGGCGCGGCCGCCGACGCCGCGGTGGCCCGGATCCTGACGGCCACCGTCCGTCCGCCGGCCGGCGCCCCGCGCGGCGTGGTGGTGGACTCCCCGCCCGGCGCCGGGAAGTCGACGCTCGTGGTGCGGGCCGCCCGCGAGCTGGTCGGCGCCGGCGAGCGGCTGATGATCGTCGCCCAGACCAACGGCCAGGTGGACGACCTGGTGGGCCGACTGGCCGAGAAGGCGCCGGAGTTGACGATCGGCCGGCTGCACGCCGCGGACTCCCGGCCCGGCCCGGAGGTGCTGAAGCACGCCAACGTCACGCCCTCCGACAAGGTCGCCGACCTGGTCGAGCACGACGTGGTGATCTCCACCTCGGCCAAGTGGCAGTGGGTGCGGACGGAGGCGCCCTGGCGGCACGCGATCGTCGACGAGGCGTACCAGATGCGCTCGGACGCCCTGCTCGCGGTGGCCCGGCTGTTCGAGCGGGCGCTGTTCGTCGGCGACCCGGGCCAGCTGGACCCGTTCACCGTGGTCGGCACCGAGCAGTGGGCCGGGCTGTCGTACGACCCGTCCGGCAGCGCGGTGGTCACCATGCTGGCGCACAACCCGGAGATCGAGCCGCACCGGCTGCCGGTCTCCTGGCGGCTGCCCGCCAGCGCCGCGCCGCTGATCTCGCGGGCCTTCTACCCGTACACGCCGTTCCGCTCCGGTACCGGCCCGGACGACCGCCGGCTGACGGCCGCCGTCCGCCCGGACGGCTCGGCGCTGGACGCGGTGATCGACCGGGCCGCCGAGCACGGCTGGGCCCTGCTGGAGCTGCCCGCCCGGCACACCGTACGGACCGACCCGCAGGCCGTGGCGGCCGTCGCGGCCACCGTCCGCCGGCTGCTGGAGCGGGGGCTGACCGCCCACTCCGAGCAGGGCGAGGCCCCGCTCACCGCGGACCGGGTCGCCGTCGGCACCGCCCACCGGGACCAGGCGGCGGCCGTGCGCGCGGCACTGCTCAAGGCGGGCGTGCCGGTGGACGGCGCGGCCGGTCCGGCCGTCACCGTGGACACCGCCAACCGCCTGCAGGGCCGCGAGTACGACGTCACCGTGGTGCTGCACCCGCTCTCCGGGCGCCCCGACGCGACCGCCTTCCACCTGGAGACCGGCCGGCTCTGCGTGCTCGCCTCCCGGCACCGGCACGCCTGCATCGTGGTGGCCCGGGCCGGGATCGCCGAGCTGCTGGACGAGCACCCCGCGACCGAGCCGGTGCAGCTGGGCGTCCCGGTGGCCTTTCCGGACGGCTGGGAGGCCAACCACGAGGTGCTGGAGCACCTGGGCCGCCACCGGGTCCACCTGCGCTGAGGCCCGTCCGGCCGGCCGCCGAGGTCAGTCCTCGGTCTCGCAGACGGCGTAGGCCACCACCGACCCCCGCTCCGCCTGCGCGCTCCAGCCGCGCGCGTCGGCGGTGGGGCCGTCGGCGCGCACCGGACCGTCCGCGTCGGGCTGGAGCCGGTAGCCGCCGCCGGTCAGGTGGGTGCCGGCCGGGCAGGTCGCCGTCGAGGCGCCGCCGGGGGCGCTCGGCTCCCCGGTGACCACCAGCGCCGTCTCGGCGGCCGCGGCGGGCGGGGCGACGGAGGCGGCGACCGCGAGCAGGGCGCCCAGCAGGGACAGGACGGACAGGGCGAGGGCCGTCAGGCCTCTTCTCACACGCATGGGGGTTCTCTCCGGTTCGTCGGCTTCGTCGGCTTCATCGGCTGCCTCGGCTTCGTCGGGCAGCCCGGGCGCACCGGGTGCACCGGGCGCACCCGGACAACCGGTTCGCATGCGATCCGGAAGCGCGGCGCACGAGTCGCGCGCCCGGCGTGCGCCGGGGAATAGCGCTCGCGTGCGCACCGTTCCGCTACGGGCCCCCGCCGCGAGACAATGGACGGCGGCCACGACCGGGCGGCGCAGCCCGGAGCAGATTTCCCCCACCCCCACCCGAAACCCGGAGGTGTCCGTCCATGCCCGACTCCCCAGAGTCGTCCGAGCCCACCAGGCGCCTGCGTCCGGTGCAGCTGCTGTTCGAGCCGCAGTCCGCCGAACCCGAGCCGGAACGATTCTTCGACCTGGAGTCGATCGAGGACCCGGCGGAGCTGCTGCGCCGCTCCACGGAGCTGGCCCTGGCCTTCCGGGCCGCCGCCGAGCGGGCCACGGACTTCCAGGCGGTCGCCGCCGCGCAGCTCGCCGACCCGCGCCGGTTCGACGCGCTGTCCGACGCCGAGGTCGCCCGGCGGGCGGACTGGACCCCGGACTACGCCGCGAAGATGATCGAGTACGGCCGCACCCTGCTCCAGCCGCGCCGGCACGAGGACTGAGCGCCCGCGGCCGACACGGGCCCCTGGCATATGCGCGGCGGGGAAGGGTACGCCGTCCCCGCCGCGCTGTCCGGCGAACCGCGCTTTCCGTCGCACCGGGGGCGTGCGCCGCACAGGCTGCTCTCCGTGGAGATCTGGACGCAGCAATCGGTGACGCAGCAGTCGGTGTCGTACCCGTCGGTGATGCACCCGTCGGTGGAGTGCGTCGGCGCGGCCGGGGAGGCCTGGCTCGCTTCCGCCAGCGAGTACCCGCGCAGCATGCGCGCCCTGTGGGAGAGCCGCCCCTGGGCGCCCTCGGTACTGCCCTGCGGGCGCGCCTTCGATGTGATCAGCATGCCGGCGCTGTTCGGCCGCCGGGTGCTGGACGAGCTGTGGGCGTCCGGGCCGGGCTGCGGGCCGGTGGCCGTCCACCGGGGGCGGCTGCTGCTGTTCGTCCAGCCGGGCGCGGCGCCCCGGCTGCGCCGGCTGCTGGCCTGGGAGGAGTGGGCCCGGGACGTTCCGCCGCTGCTGTGCCACGGCAAGGGCGACGCGGTGACCGTGCCGCCCCTGCAGCGGATGGTGAACAGCCCGGACTCCCCCGGGCAGGGCGCCGGCCGGTGGATCGTCGCGCCGGAGCGGCGCGCCCCCCGGCTGCCCGGCGCCGCGGTGGTGCTGTGGGCCTGCGTCCGGGCGGCGCGCGAGCCGGGCGCGCCGGTTGCCGCCGGGGCGGCCGTCGTGACCGGGGGGTGAACGCGGGGCGTCCGTTATTCGATTTTGGCTCGGCCGCACGGCGCTGCTAGAGTCTTCTCTGTCAGCAGGCGCCGCTAGCTCAGTTGGTTAGAGCAGCTGACTCTTAATCAGCGGGTCCGGGGTTCGAGTCCCTGGCGGCGCACAGACAGCCGGAAGGCCCTTCGCGAGAGCGAAGGGCCTTCCGGCGTTTCGGCGTCCCAACGCTCCGGCGTTCCGGCGTTCCGGGTTTCCACGGCCGGAGGAGCGTCCCGGTCCGCCCGCCGGAGCGGACGGCCCGGGACGACGGGCTCAGCGGCCGCGCAGCGCCCGGTAGCGGGCGACCAGCTCGGCGGTGGAGCTGTCCAGCTGCTCGGTGCCCTCGCCGGTGAGCAGCACCGGCTCGATCCGCTTGGCGAGCACCTTGCCCAGCTCGACGCCCCACTGGTCGAAGGAGTCGATGTTCCAGATCGCGCCCTGGACGAACACCTTGTGCTCGTAGAGGGCGACCAGCTGGCCGAGCACCGAGGGGGTGAGCTCGCCGGCCAGGAGGGTGGTGGTCGGGTGGTTGCCCTGGAAGGTCTTGTGCGGGACGAGCTCGGCGGGCACGCCCTCGGCCGCGACCTCCTCCGGGGTCTTGCCGAAGGCCAGCGCCTGGGTCTGGGCGAAGAAGTTGGCCAGCAGCAGGTCGTGCTGGGCGACCAGGCCGGCGGGCAGGTCGGCGACCGGCTTGGCGAAGCCGATGAAGTCGGCCGGGATGACCTTGGTGCCCTGGTGCAGCAGCTGGTAGTAGGCGTGCTGGCCGTTGGTGCCGGGGGTGCCCCAGACCACCGGGCCGGTCTGCCAGTCCACCGGGGTGCCGTCGCGGGTCACCGACTTGCCGTTGGACTCCATGTCCAGCTGCTGGAGGTAGGCGGTGAACTTGGACAGGTAGTGCGAGTAGGGCAGCACCGCGTGCGCCTGGGCGTCGAAGAACGCGCCGTACCAGACGCCGAGCAGGCCGAGCAGCAGCGGGACGTTCTGCTCCGGCGGGGCGGTGCGGAAGTGCTCGTCGACCAGGTGGAAGCCGTCCAGCATCTCGCGGAAGGCGTCCGGGCCGATGGCGGTCATCAGCGAGAGGCCGATCGCCGAGTCGTAGGAGTAGCGGCCGCCCACCCAGTCCCAGAACTCGAACATGTTGGCCGTGTCGATGCCGAAGTCCTGCACGCCCCGGGCGTTGGTGGACAGCGCGACGAAGTGCTTGGCCACCGCCTCGGTGCCGGCGCCCAGGCCGCCGAGCAGCCAGTCCCGGGCGGAGACCGCGTTGGTGATGGTCTCGATGGTGGTGAAGGTCTTCGAGGCGACGATGAACAGCGTCTCGGCCGGGTCGAGGTCGCGGACCGCCTCGTGCAGGTCGGCGCCGTCCACGTTGGAGACGAAGCGGACGTCGAGGTCGCGCTTGCTGTACGAGCGGAGCACCTCGTAGGCCATCGCCGGGCCGAGGTCGGAGCCGCCGATGCCGATGTTGACGACGGTGCGGATCGGCTTGCCGGTGTGGCCCTTCCACTCGCCGCTGCGGACCCGGTCGGCGAAGGCGGCCATCTTGTCGAGGACGGCGTGCACCGCGGGCACCACGTTCTCGCCGTCGACCTCGACCACGGCGCCGCGCGGGGCGCGCAGCGCCGTGTGCAGGACCGCCCGGTGCTCGGTGTTGTTGATCTTCTCGCCGCGGAACATCGCGTCCCGCAGCTCGGCGACACCGGTGGCGGCGGCCAGCTCGCGCAGCAGCCCCAGCGTCTCGTCGGTGACCAGGTGCTTGGCGTAGTCCACGTGCAGGTCGCCGACCTGGAGCGTGTAGCGGCGGCCGCGCTCCGGGTCGGCGGCGAACAGCTCGCGCAGGTGGGTGGCGCCCAGTTCGGTCCGGTGCTTGGCCAGGGCGGCCCACTGCGGGGTGCGGTCGAGCGGGGTGCGGGCGTCGGCGCGGGTCTCCGACATCGGTGGGTCCTCGATTCATCTGGGTGCAGAAACCGGCAGGGCCAGGCGTGAGGGTTCGCCGAGGTCGTGCGGGTACTGGTGGTGCGCCGACTCCGTTGACGGCCTGCCCGGGTTCAGCCTATGCAACCCCGGGGCCGGTCGTGCGCATTCCGCCCGGCCCCGGCTGCCGCCCCGTCACTTCCGTTCGGAGCGCAGGTCGAGTCCGCGCAGCACCTCGTCGACCAGCTCCGGATCGGCGCCGGGCTCGCTGCGGGCGGCGAGCATCTCGCGGCGGGAGGCGGCGATCATCTCCTGCTCGACGTCCCGGGCGGCCCGCCACTGGGCCATCCGCAGCTTGGCCTCGGCGGCCTCCTCCTCGGCGTAGTTCTCCGGGCAGAGCCGGGCCAGCCGGTCGTGCTGACGGTCCCGCAGGCGGTCGGCGACCTCGGCGGGCAGCCGGTCCTGCTCCTCCAGTTCGCCGAGCCGGTTGAGCCCGGCCTTGGCGGCCCGCCACCAGAGCTGGCGCACCGCCTGCTCGTGCTTGTCCTGGTCGATGTCCAGCTCGAACCGCTTGGCCAGCCAGGGCAGGGTGAGGCCCTGCACCAACAGGGTGAAGAGCACCACGCTGAAGGCGATGAAGACCAGCCGGCCGCGCTCGGGGAAGTCCTCGCCGGAGTGCAGGGTGAGCGGGATGGCGAGCGCCAGGGCGACGGTGGCCACGCCGCGCATGCCGGACCACCAGAGGATCACGCTCTCCTTCCAGCTGAACGGCGTGTCCTCCTCGTCGCCGGAGCGCAGCCGCTTCGACAGCCAGCCGGCCGGCAGCAGCCAGAGCAGCCGGACCGCCACGACCACCGCGATGACCACGGCGGCGTCGCCGATGAAGCCGGTCCAGCCGCGGCCGGCCTCCTTGAGCACGGTGGCCAGCTCCAGGCCGATCAGTCCGAAGGCGACGCCGGTGATCAGGATCTCGACCACCTCCCAGAAGGCGTTGCCGACCAGCCGGTAGGCGACGGCGTCCGCGTCGGAGGCCCGCTCGGCGAGGTAGAGCGCGCAGACCACGACGGCGAGCACGCCGGAGCCGTGGATCTCCTCGGCCAGGGTGTAGGCGGCGAAGGGCACCAGCAGGTTGAGCGCGACCTGCTGGGTCGGGTCGTCCAGGCGCTCGGCGAGCTTGGTGTTGACCCAGCCGAGCGCGACGCCGACCACCACGGCCAGCACCGCGGACAGCACGAAGCGCAGCACCGCGTCGCCGCCCGAGAAGTCGCCGCTGACCATGGCCTCGATGGACAGCGAGTAGATGACGATCGCGGTGACGTCGTTGAACAGCCCCTCGCTCTCCAGGATCGCCACCAGGCGGCGGGGCAGCCCGACGCTGCCGGCCACCGCGACGGCGGCGACCGGGTCGGGCGGGGAGACCAGCGCGCCGACCGCGATGGCGGCGGCCAGCGGCAGGGCGGGCAGCAGCCAGTGCACGGCACCGGCCACGGCGACCGTGGTGACCACCACCAGGCCGATCGCCAGCAGCAGGATCGAGCGGGCGTTGGCCTTGAAGTAGCGCACCGAGGAGCGCCGGGCCACCGCGAAGATCAGCGGCGGCAGGACCAGCGGGAGGATCAGCTCGGGTTCGATGCTGACGTCCGGGATCTGCGGGACGAGCGCCATGACGATGCCGAGCAGGGTCATCAGCACCGGTTGTGGCACTCCGGTCTTCCGACCGAGCGGCATGGTCACCACGGAGGCGAGCAGCACCAGGAAGAACAGGGGCAGCTGGCCCACGGGGAGGTTCCTCTCGACGACGGACGGCTGAGCGCCGTCCAGGATAAATCTGACAATGCGCCCATCAGTGTCGACACGCTGAACAAAAGCTTGACCTCAAGCGCACTTCAGGCCCGAGGATCGTCGACAACGGATGGATCAAGAAGGCTCACGAAGGTTCGAGAAGGATCGAGAAGGGGCGGGAAAAGGCATGAAAGCGGTCACCGTGACGGGGAGCGGCGGTCCTGAGGTCCTACGGGTCACCGAGGTGCCCGACCCGGAGCCCGGGCCGGGCGAGGTACGGGTACGGGTGTACACGGCCGGGGTGCAGCCGGTGGACCTCGCGATCCGGGAGGGGTTCCGTCCGCCGGGCCTGGCGGTCGAGCCGCCGTTCGTCCTCGGCAACGAGTTCGCCGGGGTGGTGGACGCCCTCGGTCCGGACGCCGGCGACTGGCGGGTCGGGGACGAGGTGCTGGGCTTCCGGATGCTGGGCTGCCAGGCCGACCGGGTCGTGGTCGACGCCGGCCGGCTGGTCGCCAAGCCCGCCGGGATGCCCTGGGAGCAGGCCGGCTCGCTCTCCGCCTCCGGCCAGACCGCGCACCTGGCGCTCACCGAGCTGGGCGTCGGCCCGGGCGACACCGTGCTGGTGCACGGCGCCGCGGGCGGGGTCGGCACGGTCGCCGTCCAGCTGGCCCGCGCCTGGGGCGCCACCGTGGTCGGCACCGCGAGCGAGCGCAACCACGCGTACCTGCGGGAACTGGGCGCGGTACCGGTCACGTACGGCGAGGGGCTGGTGGAGCGGGTCCGGGCGGCGGCGCCGCAGGGGGTGACCGCGGCCTTCGACGCCGCCGGGCGGGGCGCCCTGGAGGCCTCCGTCGAACTGGTCGCCGACCGGGACCGGATCGGCACCGTGGTCGACTACCCGGGCGCCGAGCGGCTGGGCGTCCGGCAGCTGCGGGGCGAGCGGACGGCCGGGCGGCTGGCCGAGCTGGTGAAGCTCTGGGAGGCCGGCGCACTGCGGCTGGAGGTCGAGGAGTCGTTCCCGATCGAGCGGGTCGCCCAGGCCCACCGGCTGGTCGGCTCCGGGCACGTCCGGGGCAAGGTGGTGCTGACCATGTGAGCGCGCCGGGCTCCCCGCCCCGGGCCGATTGTGAGTTTCAGCCGCTGACCAGGTAATGTTCTCCACGTCAGCAGGCGCCGCTAGCTCAGTTGGTTAGAGCAGCTGACTCTTAATCAGCGGGTCCGGGGTTCGAGTCCCTGGCGGCGCACAGACAGCCGGAAGGCCCTTCGCGAGAGCGGGGGGCCTTCCGGCGTTTCGGCGTACGCCCGCGCGGTTTCCGCCGTACGCCCGTACGGGTCCCGCCGTCCGCCCGCGCGCCCCTCCGGTCCCGCGCCGCCGCACGCGCCCCCACCCTCGCTCCCGCACGCGCCGGATGGCAGGAAAGGTGGGAAGCAGGTCATTGCTGCCACCGCTCCCCGTTGGGAGGCTGGCCGCATGAGAGCGCACAGCGTGGTCATCGTCCTCTTCGAGGGCGTGCAGAGCCTCGATGTGACCGGCCCCCTGGAGGTGTTCGCGGGGGCGGGCCGGGCCGCCGGGCAGCCCGCGGCCTACCGGGTCACCACCGCCTCCCCCGGCGGCGGGCCGGTGCGCAGCCACAGCGGACTGCGGCTGCTGCCGGACGCGGACCTGGCCGGGGTCGGGCCGGTGGACACCCTGCTGGTTCCCGGCGGGATGGACACCGGGCGCCCGGACCCGGCCCTGGTGGAGCGGATCCGGGAGCTGGCCGGAGCGGCCGAGCGGGTGGTGTCGGTGTGCACCGGGGCCTTCCTGCTCGCCGAGGCCGGACTGCTGGCCGGGCGCCGGGCGACCACCCACTGGGCCTACGGCGAGGAGCTGGCCCGGCGGTTCCCGGACGTCGAGGTGGACCCGGACCCGATCCACGTCCGGGACGGCCGGATCGCCACCTCGGCCGGGGTCACCGCCGGGATCGACCTGGCGCTGGCCCTGGTCGAGGAGGACCTCGGGCGCGAGACGGCCCTGCTGGTCGCCCGCCACCTGGTGGTCTTCCTGCGCCGGCCGGGCAACCAGGCCCAGTTCAGCACCCAGCTGGCCGCCCAGGTGGCGGCCCGGCAGCCGCTGCGCGAGGTGCAGCGGTGGATCGCCGAGCACCCGGAGGCCGACCTCTCGGTCGAGGCGCTGGCCGACCGGTCGGCGCTGTCGCCGCGGCACTTCGCCCGGGCCTTCGCCGCCGAGGTGGGGGTGACCCCGGGCCGGTACGTGGACGGGGTCCGGCTGGAGGCCGCCCGGCGGCTGCTGGAGGACACCGACCACGGCATCGAGGAGATCGCGCGCTCCTGCGGCTACGGCACCCCGGAGGCGATGCGGCGCGCCTTCGTCCGGGCCCTGGCCGCCCCGCCCGCCGAGTACCGACGCCGCTTCCGACCCGAACCCACTGGAGGTCACTGATGCGCATCGCCATCCTGCTCTACCCCGAGTTCACCACCCTGGACGCGGTCGGCCCGTACGAGGTGCTGTCCCGGCTCCCCGGCGCCGAGGTGGTGTTCGCCGCCGCCGAACGCGGGCCGGTCCGCAACGACCTGCACAGCCTGGCGCTCACCGCGGACGCCGCCCTGGACGAGGTCGACTCGGCCGACCTGCTGCTGGTGCCCGGCGGGCCCGGGACGGAGGCCCAACTGAAGGACCGGGCCGTGCTCGACTGGGTGCGCCGGATCGACGCGACCACCACCTGGACCACCTCGGTCTGCTCCGGCTCGCTGATCCTGGGCGCCGCCGGACTGCTGGAGGGCCGCCGGGCCACCTCCCACTGGGGCGTCCTCGACCGGCTGCCCGGGTACGGGGCGGAGCCGACCGGGACGGAGCGGGTCGTCATCGACGGCAAGTACGCCATCGCCGCCGGGGTCTCGGCCGGGATCGACCTCGCGCTGACGCTGGCCGGCCGGATCGCCGGGGACACCGTCGCCCAGGCGATCCAGCTGCTGATCGAGTACGACCCCCAGCCGCCGTACGACTCCGGCGCGCTCGCGAAGGCGTCCCCCGAGGTGGTCGAGGAGGTGAACCGGCTGATGCGGGGCTAACTCCGGACCGACGGGAAGGCGTGCCGGCGGGCGGCGGTGGCCACCGCGAGGACGGGGAGCATCAGCGCGAGCACCGTCCAGGGCAGGGCGCCGGTGCCCAGGCCGCTCAGGACCAGGCCGCCGAGCACGCCGCCGCCCGCCATCGCGGCGTTCCACAGGGTCACCAGGACGGCCTGGGCGGCGTCCGCCCGCTCCCCGCCCGCGTCGCCGAGGGCGGTCTGGAGCAGGGTCGGGGCGCCGCCCCAGCCGAGGCCCCAGAACAGCGCCGCGGCGTACACCAGCGGCGTGCTGCCGGACGCCACCGCGAGGACGGCCGCGGTCACGGCGACCAGCAGCGCGCCGCCGATCGTCAGCTGCCGCAGCCGGCGGTGGATGTGGGCGCCGACCAGCCAGACGCTCGCCAGCGAGGCCAGCCCGAAGACCAGCAGCACGGTGCCGGTGGCGCCGCCGAGGCCGGCCCGGTCCAGGAAGGGCGCGATGTAGGTGAACAGGATGGTGTGCGCGAGCACCCAGAGCACCGTCACGGTGAGCACCGGCCGGACGCCGGGCACGGTGAGCGCGTCCCGGACCGGTGTCCGCTCACCGGCCGGCTGCCCGGGCTGGTCCGGCAGCAGCGCCGCGATCCAGCCGATCACGGCGACCGCCAGTGCCGTCATGGCCAGGAAGGGCACCCACCAGGCGAGCACCTGCCCGAGGAAGGTGCCGACCGGCACTCCCAGCGACAGCGCGACCGGCACGCCCGCCATCGCCACCGCCATGGCCCGGCCCTGCTGGTCGACCGGCACCAGCCGGCGCGCGTACCCCGCCAGCAGGGCCCAGGCAAGGCCGGCCGCGACGCCCGCGAGGAAGCGGGCGGCGAGCGTGAGCGGGTAGTTGGTGGAGACCGCGGTGACGGTGTTGGCCACCGCGAAGCCCGCCATCGCGGTGAGCAGCAGCCGCTTGCGGCCCCAGCCGGCGGTGGCCGCGCTGAGCGGGATCGCGGTGACGGCGGAGCCGATCGCGTAGACGGTGACGGTCTGCCCGGCCGCGGACTCGCTGACCCCGAGTGCCTCGCTCATCCCGGGCAGCACCCCGGCGGGCAGGTTCTCGGTGAGACCGGTGACGAAGACGGCGGTGGCCAGGGCGAGCAGGGCGGGGAGCGGGAAGGGCTTGGGGGGTACCGGGGTGGTGAGCTGTGTGGTCGCCATGGGGACCATGCTTGGACCTCACACCGGTGTCAGGTTCAAGCACGGTCCCGCGGGCGGCCGGGTCAGCGGATCAGCCGGGCCGGGACTCGGCTGCTCAGCGGCCGAAGTAGCCGTTGAAGTTCTTGGAGAACTCCTGGCCGCCGAACCGGTCCCAGTTGATCGACCAGGTCATCAGCCCGCGCAGGTTCGGCTGCGCGCCCGAACGCGGCACGTAGGTGCCGCAGTTGGCCAGCTTGGTGAGGCAGTCGAGCGCCTTGTTCACCTCGGCCGGGGCGACGTAGCCGTTGCCCGCGTTGGTGGTGGCCGGCATGCCGATGGCGACCTTGGAGGCGGGCAGCGCCGGGAACACGTTGTTCGCGTTGCCCGCCACCGGGAAGCCCTTGAGCAGCATGTCGGTCATCGCGACGTGGAAGTCGGCGCCGCCCATCGAGTGGTACTGGTTGTCCAGGCCCATGATGGAGCCGGAGTTGTAGTCCTGGACGTGCAGCAGGGTGAGGTCGTCGCGCAGCGCGTGGATGACCGGCAGGTACGCCCCGGCGCGCGGGTCCTGGCCGCCCCAGGGGCCGGATCCGTAGTACTGGTAGCCGAGTTGGACGAAGAAGGTCTCCGGCGCCATGGTCAGCACGAAGCCCGGGCCGTACTTGGCCTTGAGGGTCTTCACCGCGGAGATCAGGTTGACGATGACCGGGCTGGTCGGGTTCCTGAAGTCGGTGTCACCGGTGTTGAGGGAGAGCGAGTGGCCCTCGAAGTCGATGTCCAGGCCGTCCAGGCCCCACTTGTCGATGATCGCCGAGACCGAGCTGACGAAGGTGTCCCGGGCGGCGGTGCTGGTCAGCTGGACCTGGCCGTTCTGGCCGCCGATCGAGATCAGCACCTTCTTGCCCTGGGCCCGCTTGGCGGCGATGGCGGCCTTGAACTCGTCGTCCGACTCGACGGTCGGGCACTCGGTGGCCGGGCAGCGGTTGAAGCGGATGTCGCCGGAGGTGACGGAGGTGGGCTCGCCGAAGGACAGGTTGATGAAGTCCCAGGAGTTCGGGACGTCGGCCATCCGGGTGTAGCCGGCGCCGTTGGCGAAGCTCGCGTGCAGGTAGCCGACCAGGGCGTGGCTGCCGGCGGGCGGGCTGGTGGGCGTCCCCGTGGGGGTGCCCGTGGGCGTGCTGGTCGGGGTGCCGGTGGGCGTCCCGGTCGGGGTGCCCGTCGGGGTCGCGGTCGGCGAGGCGGTCGGCGAGGCCGTCCCGGTGGGCGTCGGCGTGGGCGTCGGGCTGGGCGCGCCCGGCCCGTCCAGCGAGATGTCGTCCGCGTAGTAGGTGCCCTGGCCGTACCAGCCGTGGGTGTAGACGGTGGCGCTGGTCTGGGTGGCGCCGGTGGTGAAGCTGAGGCTGAGCTTCTGGTACGAGCCGCCGGTGCCCGGGGTCCAGGTGCTCGGGCCGCCGCCGTCCACGCCCAGGTAGACGTACGAGCCGTTGACGTAGGCGCTGAGCATGTAGGTGGTGTTCGGGGCGACGGTGACGGTCTGGCCGCACTGGGCGGTGTCGCCGGCCGTGGCGGCCGCGGCGAGCGCGCGACTGCCGCCGTGCACCGGGCTGGTGACGACGCTGCCGGAGTTGCCGGAGCAGCTCCAGGGGCCGAGTGAGCCGGACTCGAAGCCGCCGTTGACCAGGAACTCGCCGGCCGAGGCGGTGGGCGCCAGGCCGAGTGTGACGCCGACCAGCGTGGCCGCGGCGACGGCGGAGGCGGTGCCGGCCGCGATGGTGGCGCGGCGTTGTCCGGGAAGGGTTCTGCGCATGCGGGTGCTCCTGCGATGGCGCGGTCGTGGGGGACGTCCGAGGGCACGCCGGAGCACGGGCCAGTGGGGGGAACGGCCCGGCCTGGCACCCAAGTTGGACTAGACCACTGAAGTGGATCCGGCCGGGAGGTGTCAATGGTCCAGACCGGTTCGGGCGGCCCCGGCCCGCTGGCGCCCGGCCGCCCCCGGCCACCCCCGGTTGCCTCCGGTTGCCGGAGGTGACACCCCGTCGAAGGATGGAGGCGTGACCCCGCCCGGCTACCTCCGCCACCCCCACCTGCACGGCGGCCTGCTCACCTTCACCGCCGAGGACGACGTCTGGATCGCCCCGCTGGACGCCGACGGCGGCGGCACCGGCCGGGCCTGGCGGGTCGGCTGCGACCGCACCCGGGTCAGCCACCCCCGCTTCTCCCCCGACGGCACCACCCTCGCCTGGACCAGCTGGCTCGCCCTGACCCCCGAGGTGTGGACCGCCCCGGTCGAGGGCGGCCCGGCGGACCGGCTCAGCTTCTGGGGCAGCCAGGACACCCGGGTGCGCGGCTGGCTGCCGGACGGCGAGGTGCTGGCCGTCACCTCCTACCACGAGCCCTTCGGCCACTACACCTGGGCGCACGCCCTGCCGCCGGACGGCTCCCCCGGCCGCCGGATGCCCTGGGGGCCGGTCGGCGACGCCCAGATGAGCCGCGAGCGGACCGTACTGCTCACCGGCGCCGCCCCGCACGGGCCGGCCGCCTGGAAGCGCTACCGGGGCGGCGCCACCGGCCGGCTCTGGGTGGACGGCGACCGGATCCTGCCCGGGCACACCGGGCACCTCGCCGCGCCGATGCCGGTCGGCGGCCCGCTCGGCGACCGGATCGCCTTCCTCTCCGACCACGAGGGCATCGGCAACGTCTACTCCTGCCGCCCGGACGGCACCGACCTGCGCCGGCACACCGACCACGCCTCCTACTACGCCCGCGAGGCCGCCACCGACGGCACCCGGATCGTCTACCAGCACGCCGGCGACCTCTGGCTGCTGGATGACCTGGCCGCCCCCGCCCCGCGCCGGCTGCACGTCCCGCTCGGCGGCGCCCGGGCCGGCCGCCGCCCGTACCAGGTCAGCGCCGCCGGCCAGGTCAAGGATCTCGCCTGCGACCAGACCGGCCGGGCCGGGGTGGTCACCGTGCGCGGCAGCCAGTACTGGCTCACCCACAAGGACGGCCCGGCCCGGGCGCTCGCCGACACCCCCGGGGTGCGCACCCGGCTGCCGGTGCTGCTCGGGCACACCGGCGAGGCGGCCTGGGTCACCGACGCCGAGGGCGCCGACGCGATCGAGGTGGTGCCGCTGCCGGGGCACCCCCGCTCGGAGCAGCACCGCCACCGGGTGCTCGCCGCCGGGCGGATCGGCCGCGTCCTGGAGCTCACCGCCTCCCCCGACGGCAGCCGGCTCGCCGCCACCACCTCGGACGGGCGGCTGCTGCTGGTCTCCGCCGCCGACGGCGGGGTGCGCGAACTGGCCGCCTCCGGCTACGGGCCGGTCACCGGCGCCCGCTTCTCCCCCGACTCGCACTGGACCGCCTGGTCCGAGCCGGTCGCCGGGCGCTCGCTGCGCCGCATCCGGCTCACCCGCGCCGACGCCTCCGCGGCGACCACCGACGTCACCGACGGCCGGTTCGAGGACGAGCAGCCGGTGTTCACCCGGGACGGCCGCTACCTGGCCTTCCTGTCCTGGCGCGGCTTCGACCCGGTCCACGACGTGCACACCGGCGACCTCTCCTTCCCGGTCGGCTGCCGCCCGTACCTCGTCCCGCTCGCCGCCGACACCCCCTCACCGTTCACCGCCCCGCCCGAGGACGGCGCCGCGCACGGCGACGGCGGCGACGGCACCGTCCAGGTCGACCCGGAGGGCATCGGCGAGCGGCTGCTCCAGTTCCCGGTGATCGCCTCCAAGTACTCGGCCACCGACGCGGTGCGCGGCGGCCTGGTCTGGCTGCGCTGGCCGATCTCCGGCACCCTCGGGCAGACCTTCGCCAGCCCGGAGGACACCTCGGGGCGCCCCTCGCTGGAGCACTTCGACCTGGCCCGGGGCACCCGCAGCACGCTGGTCGACAAGCTGGACGGCTACGCGGTCTCCGGGGACGGCGGCTCGATCGCGGTGTACTCGGCCGGGACGCTGCGGGTGGTCCCGGTCGCCGCCCCCACCGCCGGCACCACCGTCGACCTGCGCCGGATCACCCACACCGTGCACCCGGCCGCCGAGTGGCGCCAGGCCTACCACGAGGCGGCCCGGATCGTCCGGGACCAGTTCTGGGACGAGCGGATGTCCGGCCTGGACTGGCCCGCGCTGGTCGCCCAGTACGAGCCGCTGCTGGACCGGGTCTGCTCCCCCGACGACTTCGCCGACCTGCTGCGCGAACTCCTCGGCGAACTCGGCACCTCGCACGCCTACGTCACCCCCTCCCGGCGCGCCGAGGGCCCGGTGCTCGCCCAGCAGCCGCTCGGCCTGCTCGGCGCCAACGCCCACCGCTCCCCCGACGGCCGCTGGCTGGTCGACCGGGTGCTGCCCGGCGAGACCTCCGACCCGCGCGCCCGCGCCCCGCTCGCCGCCCAGGGCGTGCGGGACGGCGACGAGTTCCTGGAGGTCGGCGGCCGCCCGGTGGACCCGCTGCGCGGACCGCTGCCGCTGCTGGCCGGCACCGGCGGCACGACGCTCGAACTGGCCCTGCGCGGCGCCCCGGACGGCCCGGTGCGGCGGATCGTGATCACCCCGCTGGTCGACGAGCGGCCCATCCGCTACCAGGACTGGGTGGCCAAACGGCGTTCCCTGGTCCGCGAGTTCAGCGACGGGCGGTGCGGCTACCTGCACATCCCGGACCTCGGCGGCTCCGGCTGGGCACAGTTCAACCGGGACCTGCGGCGCGAACTGGACAAGCCCGCGCTGGTCCTGGACGTCCGCGGCAACGCCGGCGGCAACGTCTCCGAACTCGTCCTGGAGAAGCTCTCCCGGCACGTCCTGGCCTGGGACTTCACCCGGGACCGCCGCCCGGTCCGCTGGCCCCGGCACGCACCGCGCGGACCCCTGGTGGCGCTGGCCGACGAGGCCACCAGCTCCGACGGCGACGTGATCATCGCGGCGATCAAGCTGCTCGGGCTCGGCCCGGTGGTCGGCGCCCGCACCTGGGGCGGGGTGGTCGGGATGAGCGGGCGGCACACCCTCGGCGACGGCACCCAGATCTCGGTGCCGAAGAACGCCTCCTGGTTCGGCGGCGGGCTCGGCTGGACAGTGGAGAACCGGGGTGTCGAACCGGACGTGCACGTGCTGCGCACCCCGCGCGACTGGGCCCGGGGGCGCCACCCGGAGCTGGTCGCCGCCGTCCAGCTGGCCCTGGAGCTGCTGGAGGACGCCCCCGCCGCCGAGCCGCCGTCCGCCGACACCCCCCGGCCGGACCTGCGCCGCCCGCCGCTGCCGCCGCGTACGGCCTGAGCTCCGGGCTCAGCCCCAGGGGTCGCCCTCGGCGGTCATGTTCTCGGCGGCGCGCCGGTCGGCCTCCTCCTGGGCGAGCCGTTCCTGCTGCTCCCGGGTGCGCTCGATGTCGTCGCCGTACGCGTCGGCGGCCTCGTCGTGGGCGAGGGCGGCCCGCTGGGCGGACTCCTGCCCGGCGGACTCGTGCTGCGGCCGGTGGAACAACCTGTCGAAGATGCCCATGGCTCCTCCTCCGGGGGGAACGACGGAATGCCGGGCTGTCCCCCACTCTCACACCGGGCACGGACGGGCGCACCTTGAGCCTTTGGTCCCTGGTGAACGCGTCCAAGGGCCGTAGCCGGGAGCCACCGGACGGGCGGAGGGTGGTGGCCGTCGGCGACATCCACGCCACCCCCTGGAGCCCGCAGTGACCGTCGTACACCCCGGAAGCCCCGCCCGGCGCACCGCCGAGGACCAGCACGACGGACCGCGCCGGCGGGTCGGCCCGCTGGCCGCCCTGGACGGCCGGCTGCCCGGCGCCCACGACCTGCTGCTGATGCAGTGCCCCAGCTCGCTGCGGCCCCTCGCGGGCGGCGAACTGCCGGACTGGGCACGGGCCGTGCTGCGGGCGCACCCCTGGGTGACGGTCGGCCGGGCGCCCGCCGTGGTCGGCAACCCGGTGGACCTGCCGCACCCCCAGCGCTGCACCCGGGACCCGGAGGCCGCGCCCGAGTTGTGGTTCCCGGTGACCGTGCGCGGCCCGCGCCCGGGCCAGCGGCTGGACGCCCTGGCCCCCTGGGCGGCGGTGGCCCGGACCCTGCGGCCCGAACAGCTCCCCGACCGGCGCGGGCATCTGGCCCCCGAACGGCTCGCCGGCATCCCGGCCCTGGCCCTGCTGCCCGAGGTCGGCCGGCTGGTCGCGGACCACCGGCTGCCCTGGGGCCCGATCGGCGCGGTCGGCTACGAGCTGGGCAGCGGCGTGCCGGTGGCCGGGCCGATGAGCCCGCTGCGGCTGGTGCTGCGCGCGCCGCAGCCGATCAGCCGGCGGGACGCCCTGCAGCTGCGGCGGGCCCTGACCAAGCTGCCGGTGCCCGTGCAGGCCGAACTGGAGACCCGGCACGGCTCGGTGCAGCTCGCCGAGTACGCCTCCGGCGCGCTCGGCCTCACCCTGCTGACCCCGGACGGGCCCCGCGAGGTCCACGACCCGTGGTTCCCCCGGGGCCCGTTCGCCTGACGGGCCCGGACCGCCCCCGAGAAAAGTCCTCGAAAGAATCCCGGGCCCGATGTCAATCCCGCCGGGTCCGCTCCGACGTCCCGGTGTGCGGCACCCCGCCGCACGATCACAGGACAGGAGCTCCAGTCATGGACCAACTACTCAGAGTGATGAACTTCAACGTCTCCGCTGACGGCGTCGCGGCCGGCGAGCACCAGAGCTTCGAGCTGCCGTTCGGCCTCGACCGCCCCGAGCGGCTCTTCTCCTGGGCCGGGGCCACCGCGAGCTGGCCGATGCGCACCGACCCCGGCGGCAGCCGGGGCCTGGACGACTACTTCACCCGGGACTTCGACCGCAACATCGGCGCCGAGATCATGGGCCGCAACAAGTTCGGGCCCCAGCGCGGCCCGTGGCAGGACCACGAGTGGCTTGGCTGGTGGGGTGCCGAGCCGCCGTTCCGTACGCCGGTGTTCGTCATGACCCACCACACCCGGCCGTCGTTCACGCTCTCCGACACCACCTTCCACTTCGTCGACGGCGATCCGGCCACCGTCCTCAAGCAGGCCCGGGAGGCCGCCGACGGCAAGGACGTCCGCCTCGGCGGCGGGGTCACCACCATCCGCCAGTTCCTCGACGCCGACCTCGTGGACACCCTGCACGTCGCGGTCTCCCCGCTGGAACTCGGCACCGGGCTGAAGCTCTGGGACTCCCCCGACGAGCTGCTCGACCGGTTCCACCTGGAGGTCGTCCCCAGCCCGAGCGGCGTGGCGCACCACCTGTTCTGGCGGCGGTGACACGGGGGCCCCACTTCTCGGCGGAGGAGTGGGGCCCCGTTCGGCGCGGTGGGAACGACGGTCAGCCGGTGATGCTCGCCGCACCCGTCTCCAGGTGGCCGGTGAAGCGCTGGGACCAGGTGCTGTCCGCATCCACCGTCACGGTGAAGTCGTACCAGCCGTTGCTGTACGCCACGGCGTTGAAGAAGTCGCTCACGCTGCCGCCGGCCGGGACCTGGTACGTCCAGGGGCCGTCCGTCCGGTAGTTGTTGGACGCGATCGTGAACGTGATCGGGGTGCTGCCGGAGTTGGCGAGCTTGAAGTAGAGCGCGAGCTTGCCGGTGCCCGGTTCGACGGCGTACGAGGCGGTGACAGCAGCGTTCTTGCCCGCCTTCGTCGCGTCGCCCTTGAAGCGGCGCAGGAAGCGGTTGGGGCCGACCACCGTGAGGTCGTACGGGCCGCCGCCGAAGTTGGTGCCGCAGTTGAAGAAGTCGCTGGTGCTGCCGCCCGGGTCCACCGTGTACTGCCAGGGACCGCCGCCGCGGTAGGCGTTGGCGTAGGCCGCGAAGTGGGCGGACTTGGTGGCGGTGGCGCCCCCGTTGTCCATCGCGATCCAGACCTTCATCACCCCGCCGGAGCCGAACTCCAGGTGGTCCAGGTTGGCGTTCGGCTGGTACGGCAGGGCGCGCGCGGGGCGGGTGCCGGACTCCTGCACCGGGAGCTGGTTGTTCACCGGGGCCGGGTTGGGCAGCGGGCCGCAGGCGGACAGGCCGATGGTCTGCGAGGTGTCGGGCAGCGCGGGCAGGCCGTAGACCGGGTTGGCGAAGTCGAACACGCTGGTGAGGTCGCCGCAGACGCGGCGGCGCCAGTCGCTGATGTTCGGGCAGGTGGCGGGCTTGCCGAGGGCGGCGGTCCAGGTCTCCAGGAAGCGCAGCACCGAGGTGTGGTCGAAGGTCTCGGAGTTGACCCAGCCGCCGCGGGTCCAGGGCGAGACGGCGATGAGCGGGACGCGGAAGCCGAGGCCGATGTTGGTGCCGTTGTAGAACTCGCCCGGGGTGCCGGCCGGGGCGGCGGGCGGCGGGACGTGGTCGAAGAAGCCGTCGTTCTCGTCGTAGTTGATGAACAGGACGGACGAGTCGAAGACGTTCGGGTCCGCGTTGAGCGCGTCGATCACCATGTGGACGAAGTGCGCGCCGTCCACCGGGGTGGCGTACGGGTGCTCGGAGGAGGCCTGGTCGGGGACGATCCAGCTCACCTGCGGCAGCGTCCCGGCCAGCACGTCGGCCTTGATGGCGGCGGCGATGTCGTCCGGGGTCCGCCCGGTGACCTTGGGCACCGAGCCCATGCCCTTGACGGCCAGCGGGCTGCCGGCCTGGGCGCCCGTGAAGTTCGTGAAGTACGCCAGGGCGTTGTCGCCGTAGTTGTCGGCGGCGTTCTGGTAGACCTTCCAGCTGACGCCGGCGCTCTCCAGCGCCTCGGCGTAGGTCTGCCAGCGCAGGCCCTTCTCGTCGCCGCCGTCGTAGGCCGGGCCGCCCGCGGTGCCGGCCGGGTCGATCTGGCCGGACCAGTGGTAGGTGCGGTTGGGGCCGGTCGCGCTGAGCACGGAGCAGTGGTAGGCGTCGCAGATGGTCCAGTTCTCGGCCAGGGCGTAGTGGAACGGGATGTCCTGGCGGGTGAGGAAGCCGAGCGTGCGGACGTTGCCCTTGGCGGCGACCCAGGAGTCCATCTTGCCGCCGTTCCAGGCCTTGTGCTGGTCACCCCATCCGTGGCTGAGGTCCCCGTTGCACTGGGCGAGGCGCTCCGGGTCCGCTCCGCCGGCCGGCTTGGTCTGACTGAACTGCCACGGGTACTGGCGGGCGAGCAGGCCGTTCGGCTGGTTGAAGACGCTGTAGCCGCCGGAGATCTGGATGGCGCTGCGGTCGGCGAAGCCGCGCACGCCGCGCAGCGTGCCGAAGTAGTGGTCGAAGCTGCGGTTCTCCTGCATCAGGATCACCACGTGCCGGGCGTCGGTGATGGTGCCGGTCGCGCTGAGCGCGGCGGTGGAAGCGGGAGCCGCGCCACTTCCCTGGGCGGCCCCCGCGGGCCCCGCCGCTCCGGTGCCGGCCACGGCGAGGCCTGCCGCGGCGGCGCCGGACAGCGTGACGAACTTCCTACGACTCAACTCGGCCATCAGACCGGTCCGTCCCTTCGCTGGCGATGTTGTGTGCACAAGTCGGGGCCATCGATCGCGGAGAAGTCTCCACCTCGGCCCGACCGGCCCACCAGGTGCCGACGGCAGGTTTGGCGGACTGTTCGCCCGGGCGTCACCGAGCGACGCCCGGCTGAACGCGCGGAGGGGCTCAGGTGCTCAGCGGTCCTTGACCTCGATCCCCAGCGCGTGGGCGAACTGGGGGGCCAGCTCCATCAGTTGGAGCGAGCTGATGACCGCCCCGCGCAGCCCCTGGTGGCCGTCGACCAGGCCGAGCCGGACGGCGCCCCGCAGGTCCGTCCGGCTCAGCGTGGCGCCGCGCAGCCGGACCTCCTCCAGCGTGGAGCCGGGGAAGGACACCCCGGTCAGCTTCGCCTCGCCGAAGTCCACGTCGCGCAGCAGGCAGTCCTCGAAGACGACGTCCCGCAGGACGGCCGAGCGCAGGTTGACCGCCTCCAGCTTGCAGCCCCGGAACACCACCCGGCGCAGCGCCGAGCCGTACCCGGCGACCCCGGCGAGCACGCCGCCGACGAAGGAGCTGTCCTGCCACTCGGAGTCGCTCAGGTCGCAGGCGACCCAGCGGCCGGCCTGCACCCACACCTCGTTGAACCTTGCCTGGCGCAGCTTGACCCCGCTGAGCGCGACACCGGTGAAGGCGCACTCCAGGAAGGCCGCCCCGGCGCCCGACTCGTCGGTGTGCTCGCCGCCGTCGAAGTGCGCGGTGTCGTACCGCTCGTCGGCGCGCAGCGGCCCGGTGTGCGGGCGCAGCAGCTCGGCGTACGGGAGGTCGGCGAGCCGGTCGGGGGCGGAACGGGGCATGGCGATGGCTCCTGGCGGTCGGGGCGTACGGGTCTCGGCCGCATGCTCGCACGCGGCACCGACAACGCCGGGGAGCGACGAGGCCCCGGACCGGCCGCGCCGAGGCGGCCGGTCCGGGGTTCACCGTCCGGGGTTCACTGCCCGGGGTTCAGCGCCCGGGTCAGCCGCGCGCCCAGAGCGAGTTGACGCGGCTGCGCTCGGTGGTGTTCGGGTACGGGTTGGTGCAGGAGGTGCCGGGGCCGCCGCCCGACATCAGCTCGCTGCACGGGCCGGAGTAGTGGTCCGGCAGGCCGAGCACGTGGCCGGTCTCGTGCGCCACCACGCGCACCGAGCTGTACTGCTGGTTCTGCTGGTAGTCGAGGAAGACGTAGCCGCGCCCGTGGCCGTCGGTGCTGGCGTAGGAGCCGCGGCTGTCGTTGCCCTCGTAGTAGCGGAAGTCGGCGGCCGAACCGGACTGCAGCTTGACGTTGGCGACCGAGCCGTTCCAGATCTGCGCGGCCTGGGATATCTGGTTGCGGAAGGAGGGGGCGGAGCTGGCGTCGTAGGTGACGGTGACGCTCGCCAGGCCCGGGTTGGCGGCCTGCTTGGCCTTGGCCGAGGCCATCACGGCCTGGAAGAAGGCCTGGTTGTTCGCCGCCTCCGCGGCCGAACCCGCGTACGTCGTGGCGGTGTAGCCCTGCACGGCCGGGGCGGTCGGCGTCGCGGCCGCGGCGGCGGTGGTGGGCAGCACGGCGAGGCCGGCCGCGAGGGCGAGGCCGAGGGTGGCGGACAGCACGGATCGCTTCATGTGGGGGCTCCGATTCCTGAGGTGACGTGGCCGGTTGGGGGCCGGCCGGGGGGAACACCTGGTCAACGGGTGGTGTCCCCAGAGCTTCGGGCAACCCGGCGCGTGCGCGGATGATGCCAACCCGCGATAGCACCGTTCAATACCCCTGCTATGGAGTCGATTTGAGCTGTCTTTTCCTCGCCTTGACTCAATCGTGCCCCTGGCATTCCGTTCCGGCGGCGGCTAGGCTCCGGTCCGGGGAAGTACCCGGGGTGGCGGGCCGCTCGATTCCGGCCGAGCGGCCCGCCACCCCGAACCCGCTTGCCGCTCGCGTCAGTTCCGCGCCGCGAGACCGTTCGCCCAGAGGTAGTCGACCTGGCTGCGCTCGTTGCCGTCGGGGTACGGGTTGGTGCAGGACGGGCCGGGGCCGCCGCCCGACATCAGCTCGCTGCACGGGCCGGAGTAGTCGTCGGGCAGGCCGAGCACGTGGCCGGTCTCGTGCGCCACCACGCGGAGCGAGCTGTACTGCTGGTTCTGCTGGTAGTCGAGGAAGACGTAGCCGTGGCCGTGGCCGTCGGTGCTGGCGTAGGAGCCGCGGCTGTCGTTGCCCTCGTAGTACGAGAAGTCGCCGCTGCCGCTCGCCGCCTGGAGCTGGACGTTGGTCTCCGAGCTGTTCCAGATCTGCGCGGCCTGGGATATCTGGCTGGTGAAGGAGGGCGCGTTCGCGGTGTCGTAGGTGACGGTGACGGTCGCCAGGCCGGGGTTGGCGGCCTGCTTGGCCTTGGCCGAGGCCATCACGGCCTGGAAGAAGGCCTGGTTGTTCGCCGCCTCCGCGGCCGAACCGGCGTACGTCGAGGGGGTGTAGCCCTGGACGGCCGGGGCGGCGGGAGCGGCCGGCGCGGCGTTCGCGGCGGTGGCGGGCAGGACCGCCAGGCCGGCCGCGAGGGTCAGGCCCAGGGCTGCGGACAGCACGGATCGCTTCATGTGGGGACTCCGGTTTCGCGGTGCGCCGGCTCGCCGGGGCCCGATGGGGGCCGGGCCCGGCCGGGGCGCACGGTGGGGGCCGCCCCGGGCGGTGGCCGAGGGGCGGGTTGCTGCCCCCGAGCTTCGACCCGGGCGGGGCCGTCGCGGATGATGCCAACCGGCGATAGCACCACCGCATAGCGGCCCGGTGCCGTCGTGCGGCGCACCGGTCGATCCGTCGGCCGTTCAGCCGGTCGGTCCGTCGGCCGGCCCTTCGGCATGCCTTGAATGCCTGTCATGTCCTTGGCGAAGGGGTGCGACGGCGTCTATGCTCCCGACGTGGAGCTCGACGTGAGACACCTCCGGGTGCTGTGCGCGATCGCCGACAGCGGCAGCCTCCGCAAGGCCGCGCTCCAGCTCGGCATGACCCAGCCCTCCCTCACCACCCAGCTGCACCGCATCGAACGGGCCATCGGCGGCACCCTGTTCACCCGCGAGCAGACCGGCAGCCGGCCCACCGCGCTCGGCCACTCGGTGCTCTCCCGGGCCCGGCCGGTGATCACCGAGATGGCCGCCCTGGTGGCCGCCGCCCGCCAGGAGGCACGGGACTCGGCCGGACCCGGCCGGCAGCGGCGGCTGCGGATCGGCAGCGTCGGCAGCCGGGCGGTCGCGGCCTGGCTGCGCCGGGTGCACGAGCGGCTGCCGGACACCGACACCACCATCCACGTGGACATCTCGGCCAGCGCGCTGCTGCGGATGGTCGCCGCCGACCAGCTGGACGTGGCCTTCGTGCACGAGTGCGAGGGCTTCCCGCTGCGGGTCCCGCCGGACGCCGAGCACCGGGTGCTGATGGCCCGGGAGCCGCAGTTCGTCGCGCTCGCCGCCGGGCACCCGGCCGCCGCCCGCGACGTCGTCCACCTGGCCGACCTCGCCGAGGACACCTGGATGGTCGACCCGACCGCCGACCACGAGTACGCGGCGATGCGCCGGGTGTTCACCGAGGCCGGGCTCAACCCCCGGGTGGTGCAGGTGCGGGACAACGCCACCGCCGCCGAGCTGGTCGCCTCCGGCGAGGCCGTCCGCCCCTGCCAGCCCACCTCGCTGCCCGGTCCCGGCACGGTGGTCCGCCCGGTGCACGGGGATCCGCTGGCCGTCCGGCTGCTGTTCACCTGGCGTCCGCGCGTGCTCAGCCCGCCCGCGCTGGACGCGCTGTACGGCGAACTGCGGGCCGCCTACCTGGATCTGGCCAAGGTCAACCCGGCCTACCTGGACTGGCTGGCGCGGCACGAGCCGGTGCTGCTGGGCCGGGTCGGCTGACGGGCAGGGCGGGCAGGGCGGTTCGAACTGGGCGGTTCGGACTGGGCGTGCCCCGTGGATCGGTACGCCCCGCGGATCAGTACGCCCGGCGGGCGCCCGCCCGCCTGCTCTCCCGGCCGTGGACCAGCACGCCCACCGCCACCATCAGCGCGCAGACCAGGCCCGCCGCGAACACCCCGGAGCCGCCGAGCGCGGTGCAGGCCAGCACCAGCGCGGCCCCCGCCGGCGCCACGGCCTGGGCCGCCGCGCCCCGCTTGGTGTGCCGGGAGTGCAGGAACCAGACCGTGACCAGGTAGAGCGCGGTGGGCACGGTGACCGTCGCGGTGGCGGCGGTCTCGGAGATGTGCGCCTGGTGCACCGCCGACTCCACCGCCACCTCCAGCCCGGTGCCGATCGCCGCCGCCGAGGCGAACACCAGGTAGTGCCCGTACCCCCAGACCAGCGCCTGCCGGTTGGAGCGCAGGTGCTCGTGGACGGGCCGGGCGAAGTAGATCCACCAGGCCGCGAAGCAGATCAGCAGCCCCCCGACCGCCACCGGCACCAGCCGGCCCAGCTCCTCGTGCTCGTCCACCGCCGACTGCACCGCGACGGTCGCCGCCGCCACCGTCTCGCCGAGCACGATCAGGGTGAACAGCCCGTACCGTTCGGCGATGTGGTGCGGGTGCCAGGAGGTCCGCGCCCGCAGTTCGGCGACCACCGGTACGGCCAGCTCGCACAGCACCCCGACCGGGATGACGTACAGCCGGACGTCCTGCGGCAGGAACAGCACCACCACCCAGCCGGCCTGGCAGAGCGTGATCCCCGCCGCGTAGCCCAGCGCGACCCGGCGCGCCGGGCCCTGCTCGCCGGCGGCCGCGCGCAGCCACTGGGTGACCATCGCCAGGCGCATCACCAGGTAGCCGACGATCCCCAGCGTCAGGTCCTGGGTGGCGAAGATCCGCGGCACGCCGGCGGCGAGGATCAGCACCCCGGCGATCTGCACCAGCGTGGTGATCCGGTACGGCACGTCGTCGACGTCGTACGCGGAGGCGAACCAGGTGAAGTTCATCCAGGCCCACCAGATCGCGAAGAAGGCCAGCACGTAGCCGCGCAGGCCGTCGCCGTAGTGCCCGGCCGCCAGCGAGCCGGCCAGTTCGCGCCCGGCCTGGCCGACCGCGACCACGAAGCAGAGGTCGAAGAAGAGCTCCAGCGGGGTGGCGACCCGGTGCGGCTCGTTCCGGTCGCGCGGGACCATCCGGCGCACCGGCGGCGGATCGACGGGGTGGCTGGGGCGTGCCGTCGCGGCGGGGTCACTGGCCATCGGAGCTGCTCCGGGGAGTCGGGAGGAGGGCGGGGGGACCGTCCCGCGCATCCTGGCAGCGGCCCCGGCCCGGCGCACGCACCGGCGCGACGGCTGTGCACGCGGGCGCAACAGCTGTGCACGCTCCGGCGCGGCCCGGAATGTCCGCGCGCCCCCGGGTACGATGGCCCCGTATGTCCCCTTTTTTCCTTGCCGTCAGCCGTAGTTGACGCTCCGGTGCGCGAACCGGGTGACAGCGCGGCGGGTTTCCGGGCGCGCCCCGCGCGCTGCGTCGCGAGCGACCGGAGCGCCGCTAGATTCTTCCCCGGTTGGAAGAGCGCGGGCCCTGCCGGGCCCCACGACACGGGTGGCGTGCGGGCAACGCGGAAGGTCAAGGCGGGTGGCGGGATTGCGGGGGCGGCGGAGCCGATCCCCCCGCGTCCGCGCCACCGGCCTCGTGATCACCGCGCTGCTCGCCAGCGCCTGCCGTGCGGCCCGCCCCGCCCCGGCGGCGGCTACTTCTCCCAGCCGAGCCTGCTGTAGTCCTCCTGGGCGAGACCGAAGGCGCCGTAGTTGGCCAGCCCCTTGCGGGTCGCCACCACGGCGGGCCGCTGGTAGAGCTCGACGGTGTGGCCGAGCTCCCAGATCCTCGCGTCCGCCTGGTTGTAGAGCTTCGCGGCCTCCGCCGGGTCGACCGTCCCGGCCGCCTTCTTCAGCAGCGCGTCGATCTCCGGGGTGCCCAGCCGGGAGGGGTTGCTGAAGGTGTTGTCGCCCACCGGCAGGCGGAAGTTGGCCAGGCTCTTGGAGTTCGGGAACGAGTCGGTGTTGCGCCAGCTCGCGATGTCGAACTTGCCCGGGGTGACGTACTTGGCGAAGTAGTCGTTGGCCGCCACCTTGTCCAGGTCGACCTTGACCCCGGCCGCCTGCCACATCGCCGCCGCCGCGGTGGCGAGGTCGAGCTGGGCCTGCGCGGTGCCGTCGCTGAGCACCCAATGCAGCTCCAGCGGCTTGCCGTCCTTGGTGCGCGGCTGGCCGCCGCCGGACTCCTTCCAGCCGGCCTGGTCGAGCAGCTTCTTGGCCGCGGCCAGGTCGAAGGTCGCCCACTCACCGGAGTTGTCCTGGTAGCCGGTCTGGTTGGGCATGATGATGTGGTTGCCGAGCGGCTTGAACTCCACCGGCACCCCGTTGTTGGCGATCTTGATCAGCGCCGAGCGGTCGAGCGCCTTGCCGAGTGCCTGGCGGACCGTCCGGTCCGCCAGCGCGCCGGTGCCGCCGAAGGAGATGTGCACCTCGTCCCACGGGCTGGCGGCCCGGATCACGGTGTCCTTGGCGTTCTTGAGCTGCCCGTACGCGGCGGCGGTGCCGGCCGAGGCGAAGTCGATCTCGTTGTTGAGGTACGCCTGGATGCTCGCGGCCTTGTCCATCACCCGGAAGGTGATCTTGTCCAGCTTGGCCCGGGTGCCCCACCAGGCCGGGTCCGGCACCAGGCTGATGGTCTGCGCGGTCTTGTCCGCCACACCGATCTTCAGCGCGCCCGCGGTGATCGGGACCTTCTCCACCCAGCCCTTGTTGAAGTCGTCCGGGGTGGCGATGCCGGCCGCCGGGATCAGCGGGCGGAACAGGTTCTGCCAGTCCGCGTACGGCTCCGAGAAGGTGACCTTGACCTCGCTCGGGTCGGCGCCCTGCTCGACCGCGGAGATCAGCTCGTAGCCGGACGGGTCGTAGATGTTGTACGCCGGGTCCTTGCCGTTGCCCGCCTGCCAGTCGGCCTTGAAGTCCAGGTAGCTCAGCTGCTTGCCGTCCGACCAGGTGGCCTTGGGGTTCAGCTTGTACGTGACCACCTGCGGCGAGGTCGAGGTGACCTCGGCCCCCACCAGGTAGTCCGGGTCCGCCCGGAAGGCGCCGGAGGCGTCGGTGCGGAAGAGCGAGGGCTCCAGGGCGCGGATGAGGTTCACCGTGTCGGTGTAGGAGCCGCCGTCCACCTGGAGCGGGTTCCACTGGGTGATCCACTGGTCCAGCTGGAAGCGCACCTCCCCGCCGTCCTTGATCTGGTCCGGCGCCTTGGGGTTGACGTCCTCGGAGTCCTGTCTCGGCGGCTCGCTCTTGGCCACCTTGTCGGCGGAGCCGGCCCCGCCCGAGGTGCACGCGGTGACCGCGAGCGCGACGGCGACGGCGAGCGCGGCGGCCCGGCCGAGGCGGCGGGCCGTGGTGGAAGCGTCCATGAGGGTCCCCCTGGGATCGATGACGGGAGTTGGGGCGCGAGAGGTGTGACGGGGCTTGAGCGTGGGCAGCCAATTCGGCACCGGGCGAGCAGAAGGTAACAGCGGATCAGATCCGCCACCAGGGGGAGGAGGGCACACCTGATCGAAAAGTCACACGCGGCAACACGGGCGCAACACTGCCTCAGCGCCCGGGTGCTTCACTCTGACCTGCGTTTTCCCAACTGCCGGACGAACCACGCCATCTGACGATCCGACGAACCAGAACGAACCCCGACGAACCCTGCCACCCGACGCCCCCACCGGGCCCGGACCGGAGGCCACCACCCGATGCCCACCAGACGCGTCGGCCCCACCCGCACCGCGACGGGCGGCCGTTGATGCTCCGCTTCCTGGCGAAACGGCTGAGCTACTACGCGGTGCTGCTGATCGCCGCCGTCTTCCTGGCGTACGCGATCTCCGCGACCGCCCTGCAGCCGCGCACCTACTTCGAGGCCAAGGTCCCCCGGCCGTCCGTCGAATCGGTCGAGCGCCAGCTCACCGCGCTCAACCTGAACGACCGCACCCCGGTGGTCGAGCGCTTCGGCCACTGGGCCGGCGGGCTGCTGGAGGGCGACCTCGGCCGGACCATCCACGACACCCCGGTCACCGACGACTTCGGCCGCCGGGTCTGGGTCTCGCTGCGGCTGCTGCTGCTCGGCAGCCTGCTGGGCATGGTCCTCGGCGTCGCCGCCGGGGCGTGGAGCGCGGTGCGCCAGTACCGGATCTCCGACCGGCTGCTCACCGTGCTGTCCTTCGTGCTGCTCTCCACCCCGGTCTTCCTGGTCGCGCTGTTCCTCAAGAACGGCGCCATCGCCGCCAAGGACGCGGCCGGACACGAGGTGGTCCCGTTCACCGGCTACGAGACCCCCGGGCTCGCCGGCGGCCTCGGCGCCCACCTCGCCGACTGGGCGCTGCACCTGCTGCTGCCCACCATCTCGCTGGCCCTCGGCGGCCTCGCCACCTACAGCCGCTACCAGCGCGGCACCATGCTCGACGTGCTCGGCTCCGACTACCTGCGCACCGCCGAGGCCAAGGGCCTGACCCGCGGCCGGGCACTGCTCAAGCACGGGCTGCGGACCGCGGTGATCCCGATGTCGACCATGTTCGCCTACAGCTTCCTGGGCATCTTCACCGGCGCGATCTTCACCGAGACGATCTTCGGCTGGCACGGCATGGGCGAGTGGCTGATCAAGTCGATCAACGAACAGGACGTCAACTCGGTGGTGGCGATCAACCTGTTCACCGCCGTCGTCGTGCTCGTCTCCGGCCTCCTCGCCGACACCCTGCACGCCGCCCTCGACCCGCGCGTGCGGTCCTGACCGGAGGAGAGCCGAGTTGACCACCGCCACCACCGCCGGACCGGCCGGACCCACCGGCCCCGCCGAACCCACCGCACCCGCCGGCCGCCCGCCCCGGGCCACCGGCCGCGGCCGGCTCGTCCTCGCCCGGCTGCTCGCCGCCCGCGGGGCCGTGGTCGGCGCCGTCATGGTGCTGCTGCTGTTCGCGCTCGCCTTCGGCGGGCCGTACCTGACGCCCTGGGACTACGCCACCCCCGACTTCTCCGCCCTGCACCAACCCCCGTCCACCGAGCACCTGTTCGGCACCAACGGGGTCGGCCAGGACGTCTTCGCGCAGACCGTCCGCGGCCTGCAGAAGTCGCTGGTCATCGGACTGCTGGTGGCGCTGCTCTCCACCGTGCTGGCCTCCGTGGTCGGCGCCTGCGCCGGCTACTTCGGCGGCTGGGCCGACCGGGCGCTGATGTTCCTGGTGGACCTGCTGCTGGTCTTCCCGGCCTTCCTGATCATCACCATCGTCTCGTCCCGGCTGAAGAGCGCCGGCTGGATCGCCTTCGTCCTGCTGCTCGCTCTGTTCAACTGGATGATCACCGCCCGGGTGGTCCGCTCGATGACCATCTCCCTGCGCGAGCGCGAATTCGTCCGCGCCGCACGGTTCATGGGCGTACGGCCGCTGCGGATCATCAGCCGGCACATCCTGCCGAACGTCGCCTCCTTCCTCATCATCGACGCCACCATCGCGGTCGGCGGCGCCGTGATGAGCGAGACCGCGCTCTCCTACTTCGGCTTCGGGGTCAAGCCGCCGGACGTCTCGCTCGGCACCCTGCTCGCCGCCGGGACCGGCGAGGCCCCGGTGTTCCCCTGGCTGTTCTACTTCGCCGCCGGGCTGCTGGTGCTGTTCGTCCTCGCCGTCAACCTGATCGGGGACGGGCTGCGCGACGCCCTCGACCCCACCTCCGGGACGGCGCCCCGCCGTTCCCGGTCCACCCGCCGTTCCCACCGCCCTGCCAGCCGTAGGAAGCTCCCGTGACCACCACCGTCGAAACCCCGCTGCTCGCCGTCCGGGACCTGCGGGTCGACTTCGCCGGGCCCGACGGCCCGGTCCCCGCCGTCCGCGGGGTGGACCTCACCCTGCGGCGCGGCGAGACCCTCGGCATCGTCGGCGAGTCCGGCTCCGGGAAGTCCGTGACCGCGCTGTCCGTGCTCGGGCTGCTGCCCGGCACGGCGCGGGTCAGCGGCTCGGTGCGGCTGGACGGGCGGGAACTGGTCGGGCTGCCGGGCCGGGAGCTCGCCGCGATCCGCGGCCGCCGGATCGCCATGGTCTTCCAGGACCCGCTGTCCGCCTTCACCCCGGTCTACCGGATCGGCGACCAGATCGCCGAGGCGGTCCGCGTCCACCAGCGGGTGGACCGGGCCGCCGCACGCCGCCGGGCCGCCGAACTCCTCGACCTGGTCGGCATCCCGGCACCCGACCGGGCCCTGGACAGCTTCCCGCACGAGTTCTCCGGCGGCATGCGGCAGCGCGCGATGATCGCCATGGCGGTCGCCAACGATCCCGACATCCTGCTCGCCGACGAGCCCACCACCGCCCTCGACGTCACCATCCAGGCCCAGGTGCTCGACGTGCTGCGCACCGCCCAGCGGGAGACCGGCGCGGCGCTCGTCCTGGTCAGCCACGACCTCGGGGTGATCGCCGGGGCGGCCGACCGGGTCGCGGTGATGTACGCCGGACGGGTGGTCGAGACGGCCGGGGTGGACGAGCTCTTCGCGGCCCCGCACCACCCGTACTCGCTCGGCCTGATCGGCGCGCTGCCCCGGCTGGACGGGCGCGGCGGTCCGCTCGTACCGATCCCCGGCACCCCGGCGCCGATGGCCGAACTGCCCCCGGGCTGCCCCTTCGCGGCGCGCTGCCCGCTCGCGGAGGAGCGCTGCACGACGGCCGAGCCCGCCCTGGAGGGCACGGAGGAGCACCTGTCCGCCTGCGTACGGTCGGCGGAGCTCGCCGAGCGACGGCCCGCGCCGGCCGAGGTCTACCCCGTTCCGGAGCTGCCGCCGGCCGCCGCCGGCCCCGTCGACCGCTCCACCCGGACGCCGGTGCTGTCGGTGAGCGGCCTGGAAAAAACGTTCCCCCTCCTCAAGGGCACGGTGTTCAAGCGCAAGGTCGGCGAGGTGTACGCGGTGGACGGCGTCGACCTGGACCTGCGGGAGGGCGAGACCCTCGGCCTGGTCGGGGAGTCCGGCTCCGGCAAGTCCACCACCCTGTTCGAACTGCTGCGGCTCGGCGCCCCGGAGACCGGCCGGATCGAACTGCTCGGCCACGACACCGCGACGCTCACCCGGGCCGAGGCCCACCGGCTCCGCGCCCGGGTGCAGATCGTCTTCCAGGACCCGATGGCCAGCCTCGACCCCCGGATGCCGATCGGCGACATCGTCGCCGAACCACTGCTCGCCCAGCGCGCCCCGCGCGAGGAGATCGCCCGCCGGGTGCCCGAGCTGCTGCGCCAGGTCGGCCTCGACCCGGAGCACGCCGTCCGCTACCCGCACCAGTTCTCCGGCGGCCAGCGCCAGCGCGTCTCGATCGCCCGGGCACTCGCCGTCCGGCCCGGGCTGCTGGTGCTGGACGAGCCGGTCTCCGCCCTGGACGTCTCCATCCAGGCCGGGGTGCTCAACCTGCTCCAGGCCCTCAAGGCCGAACTGGGCCTCTCCTACCTGTTCGTCTCGCACGACCTCTCGGTGATCCGGCACCTCGCCGACCGGGTCAGCGTGATGTACCTCGGCCGGACGGTCGAGCAGGGCGAGGTCTCCGCCGTCTTCGACCGCCCCCGCCACCCGTACACCCGCGCCCTGCTCTCCGCCGTCCCGCTGCCCGACCCCGCCGCCGAGCGCGCCCGCGACCGCATCCTGCTGGCCGGCGACCCGCCCCCGCCCACCGAGCGCCGCACCGGCTGCGTCTTCCGCACCCGCTGCCCGCGCTACGCCGCGCTCACCGCCCCGGCGGACCGGGCCCGCTGCGAACAGGAGCGGCCGACCCTGCTCGGCACCCCCGGGGCGGACCACCAGGCGGCCTGCCACCACCCGGAGCCGACGACCCGGGGGCAGTGACAATCGGTGATCACTCGAACACGATTCGGTGGATCCGGTCGGCGGCGTGTAAAGTCTTCGACGTCAGCAAGCGCCGCTAGCTCAGTTGGTTAGAGCAGCTGACTCTTAATCAGCGGGTCCGGGGTTCGAGTCCCTGGCGGCGCACATGGCAAGGTCTCAGGCCGTCCACTCCGGTGGGCGGCCTGAGGCGTTTCCGGGCCGGGTAGGCCTTCTCCCCATGAACTCCCCCGACACCGGCACCCGGCCCCTGGCCGAGGAACTGCTGCTGCTCTGCGCCGACCCAGCGGACGGACGCCTTCGGATCCCCGCCCTCACCCTCTCGACGGCGGTCGCGGGCGCCGTCCTCGCCGAGCTCCAGCTGGCCGGCACGATCACCGTCGACGGGCGCCGGATCACCGGCCACCGGCCGCCGGGCGACCAGGACGAACTCGCCGCCGCCGTCCTGGCCGACCTCGGGCAGGCGGGCGAGGGCCGGCCCCGGACCCTCGAACACGCGCTGCGCGCGCTGACCCACCCGCACGGCCGGGCGACCCACCACCACCTGGACCGGATGGTCGGGCAGGGCGTGCTGACCGTCCGGAGCCACCGCTTCCTCGGGCTGCCCTACCGCCGCTGGACGGCCGTGCGGCCGGATGCCGGAGCGCTGATCGCCGCCCGGACGGCGGCCACGCTGGCGCGCGCCGGGCTCTCCGGGCTCTCCGGGCTCTCTGGTCCGACTGGTCTCTCTGGTCTCTCTGGCCCGACCGGTGCGGCTGATCCGACCGATCCGGCCGACGAGCGCGACCGGCAGCTGGCCGGCCTGATCGGGGCGGCCGGGCTGGAGCGCCGGCTCTACCGGGGTCCGGACGGCGCCGAGACCCGGCACGCCGTCCGGCAGCTGGCCCGCGACCTGCCGGTCCCCCGGGCCGTGAAGCGGGAGATCACCCGGCGGAGGTCCCAGTCCGGGGGCTGATCCGTGCTCCGGCACCCGCCCTCGCGGCCTCCGGCACCCGGGCCGACCGCTCAGTGGGTGTCGAGCACCGCCGAGGCCACCGCGTCCGGGCGGTCGAACATCACCAGGTGCCCGGCCGGGGCGGTGGTGCGGAAGTCCGCCCCGAGCAGCGCCGCCAGCTCCCGCTGCCTGGCCAGCCAGTCCTCGGTGCGGCGGGTCCGGCAGCCGTCGTCGGCGGCCAGCACGGTCACCGGCAGGTCCTCGGCCAGCGGCCGGGTGCGCCGCAGCTCGTCCAGTTCGGCGGCCGTGTCGAGGTAGCGGCCGTTCTCCCGCAGCAGCGCGCGCAGCGCCCGCCCGGTGCGGTAGCAGTGCCGGACCAGCGGCGCCGGGGCGAGGTCCTCGCGGCGGACGGTGGACAGCCGGGCCATGGCCCGGCGGGCGGTCGGGCCCAGCAGGTAGGGCACGGCGAGGGCGGTGGCGGCGCCGGCCACCGCCCGGGCCACCAGGTCGCGCGCGGCGGGCGCCGGGTAGGGCCGGGCCGCCGCCTCCACGCTGCCGTCGACCAGCACCAGTCCGGCGGTCCGCTCGGGGTGCAGCCGGGCGAAGGCCTCGACGTGGAAGCCCGCGAGCGAGTGCCCGACCACGGTGCAGCGTTCCCGCAGCCCGAGGCCGTCCAGCACCGCCCGGATCCGCCCGGCCTCGCCGGCCGCCGTCGGCGCGGGCCGTCCGGTGGCGGGCTCCCCGGCGCTCAGCCCGTAACCGGGCCGGTCGAAGCGGACCACGGTGCGGTACGGGGTGAGGAAGGGGACGACCAGGTCCCAGTCGAACCAGCTGCTGCCGAGGCCGCCGGAGAGCAGGCAGACCGGGCCGCTGCCCTCGGTGCGGACGTGCAGCGGGACGCCGTCGACGCGCAGGAAGCGCGCCCGGTCGACGGCCTCCGGTCCGGCGGTGCTCATGTCGGCCTCCGTCCCGGGGACGGTTCGGTCGGTCGGCGCCGCCCCTCGTCCCCCTGGTTCACCTCGGCGTCCTCGGCGTCCTCATCCGTACCGTCCGAGCGGGCGACGCCCAGGGCCAGCAGGCCGAGCCAGAGCGCGACCAGCAGCACCTGGAGCCGCTGCCCGGCCCCGAGCGCCCAGGTGCCGTGCCCGGCCTGGAAGGCGGCGATCGAGGCGAGGCTCCAGCCGGTGGCGAGCAGCTCGGCGCCCAGCAGCCAGGGCCCGAACCGGCGCACCGGCGGCCACCAGTGGTAGCGCCGGGCGGCCACGGTGAGCGAGACCAGCGCGGTGAGCGCCCCGGCCATGGCGAGGCTGCTGGTGACCGCGTGCGCGGTGTGGGTGGCGGGGACGAGCCCGGCGGTCTCCCGGGCGGCGCACATCTCGTCGCTGGTGGGGGCGCAGCTGAGCGGCAGCCGGGAGTCGGCGGCGGTCGCGGCGCCGAACAGGGCGAGCGCGGACCAGCCGGCCAGCGCCCAGCGCCGCCGCCGCGAGGCCCCGACCCGACCGGTGGCGAGGGCGGCGCCTGCGGCGGCGAGCAGGCAGAGTCCGGCGGCCAGGTCGGTGGCCCGGAACAGGCCGCCCAGCGGCTGGTCCTCGGCGGCGAGTTCGCTGATGTACGCCTGCACCGGGTCGAGTCCGGTGCTCAGCACGACCTCCAGCACCCAGGCGGTGTACGCCACGGCGCTGAGCAGCAGCAGGGTGGCGACCGTCGTCCGCGCGGCGCGGTGGCCTGGCTGGGGGCGGGGCACCGTTCCACCCTAACCAGCGGCGAACTCCGGACCAACCGGAAGGAAAGGGACGGATCGATCGGCCGCCGCCCGGGTCGTTCGCGGGTGCCCCGGGCACGACCCGGGGACGACCCGGGGGCGGCTCGGGGGCGGCTCGGCGACGGTTCGGTGATGGCTCGGTGATGGTTCGAGGCACCCCTCGGAACCGTGTATTGTTTTCCAGGTCAGCAGGCGCCGCTAGCTCAGTTGGTTAGAGCAGCTGACTCTTAATCAGCGGGTCCGGGGTTCGAGTCCCTGGCGGCGCACAGACATTTGGGGAGCCTCTCGCAGCAGCGAGGGGCTCCCCGATTTTTTGGCCTCCGACGTCCGTTTTGCGTGTGATGTCGGTCTCGATTGGCGATCCGCCGGAGCTATCCGGCCCGTTCTGCTCGTCCAGGGCAGTAAAACCGGAATCGGGACAAAGGTCCCCAACCGCCGATGTCCCCGTCCGTGCCGGGCTGCCTCGATGCGCCCGCAGGAAAGGCCGCGCTTTGTCCAGAAACGCCCAGGGCGGCCGTCGCACGCCGTCGATCAGTCTCCGGCCGGTCAAACGGCTCAAGCGCTCCACCCGCCCGGCCGGCGGGTCCGGCGGGTCCGGCGGCAGGAAGCCGCGACGTCCGAAGCGCACCGGCTGGCGCCGGCTGATACCCACCTGGCGGATGACCCTGCTGGGCTTCGGCTCCGCGCTGCTGCTCGGCATCGGTCTGTTCGCCCTCGGGATCGCCCTGGTGAAGGTGCCGGACGCGCACGCCGCCGCCACCGCCCAGAGCAACACCTGGCTCTACGCGGACGGTTCGGTGCTCACCCGCACCGGCCAGACCAACCGGCAGAACGTCTCCCTGGACAAGGTCTCCCCCGCCGCCCAGCACGCCGCGCTGGCCGCCGAGGACCGGAACTTCTACAACGAGGGCGCGATCAACGTCCAGGGCCTGGCCCGGGCCGCGGTCAACACCGCCAAGGGCCAGGGCACCCAGGGCGGCTCCACCATCACCCAGCAGTACGTGAAGAACACGTACCTGAACCAGAAGCAGTCGGTCACCCGCAAGGTGAAGGAACTGTTCATCGCCATCAAGGTGGACGCCACCGAGAGCAAGAACGACATCCTCTCCGGCTACCTGAACACCTCCTACTACGGCCGCGGCGCCTACGGCATCCAGGCCGCCTCCCAGGCGTACTTCGGCATCGACGCGTCCGCCCTCGATCCCGCCCAGGGCGCCTACCTGGCCACCCTGCTGAACGCCCCGAGCGCCTACGACGTCGCCACCGCGACCGCGGCGGGCAAGCAGAACGCCGTCAACCGCTGGAACTACGTGCTCGACGGCATGGTCAAGGAGGGCTGGCTCTCCGCGGACGAGCGGGCCAGGACCGCCTTCCCGGAGGTCCGGGACCCCCAGCCGAACCCGGGCCTGTCCGGCCAGGCCGGCTACCTGGTCGACGCGGCCACCCAGTACCTCACCTCCAGCGGCGTGATCAACGAGACCGAGCTGGCCAAGGGCGGCTACACGATCAAGCTGAGCATCGACCCGGCCCGCCAGCAGGCCCTCCAGGACTCCGTCCAGGCCCAGCTGCACGACAGCCTGAACCCGGACAAGCGGAAGAAGGACGCGGCCGCCCAGGCCGGCGCCGCCTCGGTGGACCCGAAGACCGGCGCGGTCGTCGCCCTGTACGGCGGCGTCGACTACGTGAAGCACTACGTCGACAACGCCACCCGGCGCGACTACCAGGCCGGCTCGACCTTCAAGGCGATCGCGCTGGCCGCCGCCTTCGAGAACAACGCCAAGACCCAGGAGGGTCGCACCGTCACCCCGCGCACGGTCTACGACGGCACCAGCGGCCGGAAGGTCCGCGGCGGCAAGGGCACCCCGTACGCGCCGCCGAACGAGGGCGACAAGAGCTACGGCCAGATCACCCTCCAGCAGGCCACCGACTGGTCGGTCAACTCGGCGTTCGCGCAGCTCGCGCAGGACACCGGGCTCCAGAAGGTCAAGGACACCGCCGTCGCGATGGGCCTGCCCGGCAACACCCCGGGCCTCGACCCGGTGCCGTCCATCCCGCTGGGCGCGGCCACCCCGAGCGTGCTCGACATGGCGGGCGTGTACGCCACGCTGGACAACGGCGGCAAGCAGATCACCCCGTGGCTGGTGCAGTCGGTGGACCGCGAGGGCGAGAACGTCGCGCTGCCCGCGCACAAGACCACCCAGGCGATCAGCGAGGACACCGCCAACCAGGTCACCTCGATGCTCCAGGGCGTGGTGAGCGACCCGGGCGGCACCGGCTGGCGGGCCAAGGGCCTCGGCCGCCCGGTGGCGGGCAAGACCGGCACCACCGACGACCAGAAGTCGGTCTGGTTCGTGGGCTACACCCCCGAGCTGGTCACCTCGGTCGCCCTGTTCGGCCAGGACCCGGGCAACGGCTCCCAGGTCAGCCTGAGCGGCGTCGGCGGCATCGACGGCGCGGCCGGCGGCCAGTTCCCGGCCCAGATCTGGACCAGCTACATGAAGTCCGCGCTCAAGGGCCAGCCGGTCAGCGACTTCGCCACCCCGGCGGGCGGCGACTCCTCGGGCGCCACCGACCTGCCGACCGCCCCGAGCACGCCGAGCAGCGCCCCGTCGACGGGCGCCCCCAGCGGCGCTCCGAGCACCGGCCCCACCACGGCGCCGGGCGACGGCTCGGGCTCGACCCCGTCGGGCGGCACCGACGGCGGCGCGACCACCGCGCCGACGGCCCCGCCGACCAGCCAGCCCACCACCCAGCCCACCCGGCCGCCCCGGCCCACCTCGAAGCCGACGCAGACCACCCAGCCGACCGCGCCCCCGACCAGCCAGCCGACCGGCCAGCCCACGGGCGGGACGGGCGGGACGGACGCGCTCACGGGGACGGGCGCCTCGTCCCGCTCCGGGGGCTGACGGGGTCCGATCACCCCGGCCCGTTCACTCGGCCCCGGCCGCCCGCTCTCAGCTGAGACCGGGCGGCCGGGGCCGAGTGATTTCGCCGCTGCGTACGGTGAAGGGCAGGACCGAATGACGGAATGGCGCCTTACCCGATCATTGGTATGACTGTCACAATGCGGCCGTGCACAGATCAACGGCCTCGCCCACCCTCCCTTCGGGCAGAACCCTCGGCCTCGGCCTCGCGCTCGTCTCCGCCTTCGCCTTCGGCGGCTCCGGCACCGCGGCCAAGCCGCTGATAGAGGCCGGACTCTCCCCCCTGCACGTGGTGTGGCTCCGCGTCACCGGGGCGGCGGTGGCACTCCTCCCGATCGCCTACCGGCACCGGGACGCCGTCCTGCGCCGCCCCGGCCTGCTGCTCGGCTTCGGCCTGCTCGCCGTGGCGGGCGTCCAGGCCTGCTACTTCGCGGCGATCTCCCGCATCCCGGTCGGCGTCGCCCTGCTCATCGAGTACCTCGGCCCGCCGCTGCTGATCGGCTACGTCAAGTTCGTCCAGCGCAAGCCGATCACCCGCGGCGCGGCCATCGGCGCCGGCGTCGCGGTGGCCGGGCTGGCCTGCGTGGTCGAGGTCTGGAACGGTCTGAGCTTCGACGCGCTGGGCGTGCTGTTCGCCCTCGGCGCGGCCTTCTGCCAGGTCGGCTACTTCGTGCTCGCCGACGCCGGCCGGCACGGCGACCGCCCGGTCGACCCGCTCGCCGTCAGCGCGTTCGGGCTGCTCGTCGGCGCGGTGCTGCTCACCGTCCTCACCCGGCCGTGGCAGGCCGACTGGAGCCGGCTCGGCGGGTCGGTGGTGATGAACGGGCACACCCTGCCCGCGTTCGTCCCGGCCGCGTGGATGGTCCTGATCGCGACCGTGCTCGCCTACCTGACCGGGGTGATCTCGGTCGGCTACCTCTCGCCGCCGATCGCCGGGGTGGTCGCCAACCTGGAGGCCGTGGTCGCCACCGTGACGGCCTGGGTGCTGCTCGGCGAGCACCTCGGGGTGCCGCAGATCGCGGGCGGCCTGCTGGTGCTGACCGGCGCCTTCGCGGCGCAGGCGAGCAAGCCCGCGGAGGCGGGTTCGGGGACGGGTTCAGGGACGGGCTCGGGAACGGGTTCGGGAACGGGTTCAGACGCGGGGGCCGACGGCCCTGGAGCCGCCGGGCCCGGGGCCCCCGACCGGGTGGCCGCCGAGCGCGGGATCAGCGGCCGGTCCAGCCGAACCAGTCGAGGTGACTGAGCGGCCACACGACGGCCGACACCGGGCCGACCACGTTGTCCACCGGCACGGCGCCGCCGCCCGGGCCGTGCTGGTGGTACCGGGAGTCCGCGGAGTCGCTGCGGTGGTCGCCCTCGACCCAGACGTAGCCCGAGGGCACCTTCACCGGCCCGAAGTCCAGCCCGGCGCAGGAGTCGTCCCCGGGATGCAGGTACGGCTCGTCGACCTTCCGACCGTCGACGGTCAGCGTGGTGCCCTCGCACTGCACGGTCTGGCCGCCGGTCGCGATGACCCGCTTGACCAGGTAGTTGTCGTCCTTCGGCGGCACCAGGCCGACGAAGCTGAGCACCGAGCTCACGGCGTTGGTGACCGGGTTCGGGTCGGTCGGCTGCGGCGGCAGCCAGCCCCCCGGGTCCTTGAACACCACCGGCTGCCCCGGCTCCGGCTCCCAGCCGGTCAGCGGCGCCAGCTTGTTCACGCCGACCCGGTCGCCGATCCGCAGGGTGTTCTCCATCGAGCCGGACGGGATGGTGAACACCTGGAACAGGCAGGTCTTGATCAGCAGCGCGACCACCAGGCCGACCGCCGCCATCACCGGCAGCTCGATCCACCACGGCCGGGGACGCCGGCCCGCGCGGCGGTCCGTACGGCCGCGCGAACCGCGCGCCCGACGGCGGGCCTCGGCGCGGCCGCCGGACACCTCGTGGACGTTCGACGCGGAGCCGCTGGGGGCTCCGGCCCCGCTGGGCGTTTCGGGCAGGTTCACCGCCATCGTCGCTGCTCCACCTCTCCGGCTGGGGAAACCTGCACGCTACGCCAACCGTGGAGCCTGACGAAATCGGTCATTTAGCCGCCGCCGACATCGCCGGGTGTGCCGGAGGAGCCCGGGGGGTCGCACCGGGGATCACCGGGGGTCACCTGGGAACGGCCGGGAGGGGCCGGGCACGACCGGGGCCCGCTGCCGGCGGTCCGCTCCGTCTCCGTCTCCGGGTGGGGTGCGGGCTCCGGGCGTGGGGGCCTCCGGCCTCCGGGCGTGCGGGCTCCGGCCCGGTCAGGCGCGGGCGATGGCCTCGTGGTGGCGGATGACCTCGGCGATGATGAAGTTCAGGAACTTCTCCGCGAAGACCGGGTCCAGCTTCGCCCCCGCCGCCAGCTCCCGCAGCCGCTTGATCTGGTCCCGCTCGCGCGCCGGGTCGGCCGGCGGCAGCTTGTGCTCGGCCTTGAGCCGGCCGACCCGCTGGGTCGCCTTGAAACGCTCGGCCAGCATGTGGACCACCGCGGCGTCGATGTTGTCGATGCTCTCGCGCAGGCTGGTCAGCTCGGCCCGTACGGCGTCGTCGATCCCCTGGGGCAGAGCGGCGTCGGGGGTCGTGGAGTGGTCCGTCATCGGGGCGGCTCCCGGTGTCTGGAGTGGGCGCCCGACCGTACGCCGGCCGGGCTCGGGCCCGGGCAAATCTAACAGGGCCCCCGCTCCGGCCCCGCACCGTCGAACAGAACCGTCCACGATCCGGACAGTGCCCCGGAGCCGCCCGTCGGCACCGCGCACCGCCTCCCCGCTGCGGCGTGACACGCCGGAGCGGGGAGGTCCCTGCCCGTAGGCTGGGGCACGCATGACCGGAAGTGACCGCTCGAACACTCTCCCTCAGCACTGGAGGAACCGATCGTGGCAACCACCCGCACCGCCCGTACGGCCTGGGAGGGCAACCTCGTCGCCGGCCAGGGCCAGGTGACCTTCGAATCGTCCGGCATCGGCACGTACCCGGTGTCCTGGCCGTCCCGCGCCGAGCAGGCCAACGGCAAGACCAGCCCGGAGGAGCTCATCGCCGGCGCCCACTCGGCGTGCTTCTCGATGGCCCTCTCCCACGGCCTCACCGGCGCCGGCACCCCGCCCACCACGCTGGAGACCCAGGCCGACGTCACCTTCCAGCCGGGCGAGGGCATCACCGGCATCCACCTGACCGTCACCGGCACGGTGCCGGGCCTGGACGAGGCGGGCTTCGTCAAGGCAGCCGAGGACGCCAAGGCCAACTGCCCGGTCAGCCAGGCCCTGACCGGCACCACCATCACCCTCACCGCCAAGCTGGCCTGAACCGCACCCCTCTTCTCCTCTTCTTCTTCACCGCGCCCCTCGGGGACCGGCCGGCGTCCGGCTCCCGGCCGGTGTCCGGCCCGCGGTCGGCGCGCGACCGGTCCGCGTCCGGCGCACGGTTGGCGCCCAGGGGCGCGGCTTCAGCGCACGCGCCCCTGGCGCACATCATGTGATGTGCACCGGGGGCGTCTGCACGTACCGCCATTCATGATCACAAAGCGGGCGAATCACCCTGGCGGCGGTCACCGCGTGTTGCCGTCGCGGCCTATGATCGGCCGCAGCGCCCTGTCCTTCAGGCGGGTCCCCGCGCACCGGCGCCCCACGACGGGCGGCCCCGCAGCGGACCGACTCCGAGGACCACGACAGAGTGCGGAGCCGACCGCCGGGTCCCGACTGGCCGGCCGGACATCGTCAAGCGTCAGCAGCGGACGGGAGCATGCCGTGCCGGGCCAGAACGAGGGGGCCGACGCACACCACCCGGGCGGGCGGCACGAGGAGTCACCGTGCCACCGCCACCTCGCCTCTCCGGTCCTGGAACCGGTCCTCGATCCGGCCCTTGAACCGACCCTGGGACCCACCGCCGGATCAGCCGTCGGACCTGTCGTCGGACCTGTCGTCGGACCTGTCGTCGGATCGACCGGCGGAACGGGCGGCGGGCCCGTCTCCGGATCCGTCACCGGGCCGGCCGCGGGGCCCGTCACCTCCTTCACCGCCTGCGGGACGCTGACCGAGCCGGAGCCGCTGCTCTGCCCCACCTGCGCGGCCCCGCTCAGCGGCGACGCCCGCCGGGAGCGGGGGCTCACCCGTGGCAGCGGCCGGGAGAGCATCGACACCGACCGGCTGCTGGCGGCGCTGCGGGCCAGCGAGTCCCGGTTCCGGGCCGCCTTCTGCGACGCCGTCATCGGCATGGCCCTGATCGATGCCGATGACCGGATCATCGAGGTCAACCCCGCCTTCGCCGCCCTGATCGGACAGGGCGTCGGCGACCTGGTCCGCACCCACCTGCACGAGATCATCGACCCGGAGGGCATGCCGGACCGGCTCTTCTCCGAACTCGTCCGCGGCGAGCGGGAACGGTTCCGCGTGGAGAAGCAGCTCAAGCACCGCGAGGGCCACACGGTCTGGAGCAAGGTCACCGTCTCTCTGATCCGGGACGGCGCCGGGGACCCCCTCTACACCCTCGCGCTGGTCGAGGACATCACCGAGCAGCGCCGGCTCGGCGACCGGCTGGAGTACCAGGCCCTGCACGACCCGCTGACCCGGCTGCCCAACCGGACCTACTTCTTCGAGCGGCTCGACGCCGCCTGCCTCGCGCCGGCCGACCAGCCGGGCCCGGTCGGCGCCCCGGACGAACGCCGGGTCGGGGTCTGCTACCTGGACCTCGACGGCTTCGCGGCGATCAACGAGGCGCTCGGCCACCACATCGGCGACCAGCTGCTGATCGCCGTCGCCACCCGGCTGCGGCGCGGGTTCGACGGGCGCGACACCCACCTGGTGGCCCGGATGGGCGGCGACGAGTTCGCCGTACTGGTCACCGACAGCCTGGGCAGCGAGCAGCTGACCGAACTGGCCGCCCGGATCCTGGAGGTGCTGGAACGTCCCTTCGACGTCGCCGGGCACCGGCTGGTGGTCACCGCCAGCGTCGGCGTGGTCGAGCGGTCCGTGCACGAGACCACCTCGACCGACCTGGTCAAGGACGCCGACGCCACGCTCTACTGGTCCAAGGCCGACGGCCGCGCCCGCTGGACCCTCTACGACCCGGACCGCGGCGCCCACCAGCTCACCCGGCAGCTGCTCGCCACCGCGCTCCGCCCGGCCCTGGAACGCGGCGAGTTCGCGATCGAGTACCAGCCGCTGGTCGGCCTGGCCGACGGCACCGTGCACGGCGCGGAGGCGCTGGTCCGCTGGCGCCACCCCCGCTACGGGACACTCTCCCCGGACCGCTTCATCCCGCTCGCCGAGGAGACCGGCGCGATCGTGCCGCTCGGGACCTGGGTACTGGAGGAGTCCTGCCGCCAGGCCCGGCAGTGGCTCGCCGAGTTCCCCGAGACCGAGACCTTCGTGAGCGTCAACCTCGCCGCCCGCCAGATCTGGGACTCCGACATCGTCGCCGACGTCGCCCGGGCCCTCGAACGCACCGGCCTGCCGGCCCGACTGCTCCAACTGGAGATCACCGAGAGCGCCCTGCTCGGCCCCGGCGGCCGGCCCCTCCAGGCCCTCCAGGCGCTCGCCGACATGGGCGTGCGGATCGCGATCGACGACTTCGGCACCGGCTACTCCAACCTGGCCTACCTCTCCCGGCTGCCGGTGCACGTGCTCAAACTCGACGGCACCTTCATCGAGGGCTTCCGCGAGCCCTCCCCGACGGACCGGCCCGGACGCCCGGAACTCGGCTCCCGCCGCAGCGACGCGGACGAGCAGATCGTCGGCGCGATGGTGCAGCTCGCCCACACCCTCGGCCTGACCGTCACCGCCGAGGGCATCGAGAGCGCCGCCCAGGCCGAACGCCTGCGGCTGACCGGCTGCGACACCGCCCAGGGCTGGTACTTCGCCCGCCCCGGCGAGGCCGAACTCGTCGCGGCCATACTCCGCGACGGCCGCCCCGCCCTACAGGGCCGCTAGCCGCAGGGGCGGGCCGGAACGAGACGGGGCCTCGGCCGACGCCCGCCCGGAGCCGGCACTTCGCCTGCCCCCGGCGAAGCCGAACCGGTCGCAGTGAGCAACAGCCGCGGGCCGGCGGGCCGACGGGTCGGTCCGCCCGGCCCGCGGTGGTGTGGCCCACCACCGCGTGGCGCTCGGCCCGCGCCCCGGCCAGCCCGGGGCGTCGAACCTCCCGGCGGCGGTCACGGCTGTAGCAGGACCGCAGGCCGTCGGTCCCGCCACAGCCGTCAGGCCGCAGCCGTCACACCGTCGCCGTCAGGCCGTACGCCTCGGCGATCAGGCCGTACGAGCGGAGCCGGGCCTCGTGGCCGTGGATGTGGGAGGTGACCATCAGCTCGTCCACGCCGGTCCGCTTGCGCAGGGCCTCCAGCCCGTCGGCGACCCGGCCCGGGTCGCCGAGCACGACGTTGTCGAGCCAGCTGTCGATGAAGTCGGCCTCGACCGGGCTGTACGGGTACTCCTCGGCCTCCTGCGGGGTGGGGATCGGGCCGGGGTTGCCGCGCCGCAGGCGGAGCATGCCGAGGGCCGCGGAGCGGGCGAGGCGCCGGGCCGAGGGCTCGTCGTCGGCGGCGACCGCGCTCACGCCGATCAGCGCGTACGGCTCGGCGAGCACGGCGGAGGGGCGGAAGGACGAGCGGTAGAGGTCCAGCGCCGGGACGGTGTTGGCGCTGCTGAAGTGGTGGGCGAAGGCGAACGGGAGGCCGAGGCGGCCCGCGAGCTGGGCGCTGAAGCCGGAGGAGCCGAGCAGCCAGACCGGCGGGCGGCCCTCGCCCTTGGGGACGGCCGTCAGCCGGGCGTACGGGTGGCCGTCCGGGAAGTCGCCGTCGAGGAAGTGGGTCAGCTCGGCGAGCTGCTGCGGGAAGTCGTCCGCGCCTTCGGCGAGGCCGCGGCGCAGCGCCCGGGCGGTGGCCTGGTCGGTGCCGGGGGCGCGGCCGAGTCCGAGGTCGATCCGCCCGGGGTGCAGGGCTTCCAGCAGGCCGAACTGCTCGGCGATGGCCAGCGGGGCGTGGTTGGGGAGCATGACGCCGCCGGAGCCGAGCCGCAGCGTGGTGGTGTTGGCCCCGAGGTGGGCGAGCAGGACGGCGGGGGTGGAGCTGGCCACTCCGGGCATGCCGTGGTGCTCGGCCACCCAGAAGCGGTGGTAGCCCCACTGTTCGGCCTGGCGGGCCAGTTCGGTGGTGGCGGCGAGGGCCTCGGCGGGCGTGTGGCCGACGCCGACCGTGGCCAGGTCGAGGATGGAGAGCGGGGCGGGTGCCGTTCCCCGGACGGTGCCCCGGATCGCCGTGTCGGCCGCCGGTTCGGCTCCGTGCTCCTGCTGGTCCTCGGTGGTCATCCCGTCCGCCCTCCTGGCTGCCGTCCTTGTGCCGGCCGTCGTGGCCGGCCGCGCGGGCCCGGGTGGTCCGCCGGTCGCTGTCGCCGACCGGGGTCAACCACGGCCGGGGGCTCGCTGTTCCCGCCTCGGGGATGTCGTCCGGCCACGGTCCGAGTGGGTTTCGGCCATTTCGCACGGGCGTCCGACCGACCGTTCGGCTGACGGAGAGCCAGTGGGCGAACACGGCTGGCGACTTCCCGCCAGCGCCGGAAGTCGCCAGCCCGGGCCCTCGCGACCGGGGGCCGGCGTCCGGCAGGCTTGGGCCCAGAGGCGGACCGCCGGAGCGGGATCCGCACTCCACCAGCAAGATCGTCGGGCTGGACCAGCACCGGACGATCACTGCGAGCCCTCGGCGCGGCACCCCGCCCCGGGGGCTCGTTCGGTTTCGGCGGCCCTCCGCCGCCCGGGCACCCCTCACCCCGGCCGACCCGGACATACGGCCCGGACGCACGGCCCGCAGCCTCGGGGCACGGCCGGAATCAGCACTCGTGATCCATGCCATACCGGGGTGCTTCATGGCATGAAAAGTCGAGGCGCTAGCGTTGACCCCTGCAGCCACCTGCTCCCCCGGGAGGCACGGAGGGAGTAAAGGGTCTTGAACTTCGTGGCCGCGATCGGATCCTCGTGGATCTGCGCGCTGGCGCTCGTCGCCGTGCTCGGGGACGCCCTCCTGCCGTTCATCCCCAGCGGGACGCTGGTCATCCTGGCCGTGCTCAAGACCTCGCAGATCAACGGCGCGCCCCTGATGCTCGGACTGGGCGTGGCGGTGGCCTCCTTCCTGGGCGACCTCCTGCTGCTGAACCTGGCCCGGCGCGGCGCCCCGGTGCTGCACCGCCGACTCGCCCGGCGCCCGAAACTGGCGGCCAGCGTGACCCGGGTCCAGGAGGCCCTGATCGAACGCCCCCACGGAGCGGCCGCCGCGATGGTGGTGGTCGCCCGGTTCGTCCCGGCCGGCCGGACCGTCCTCGACCTGGCCATCGGCCACTCCCCCGCCCATCCGCACCGGTTCCTGCACTGGTCGGCACTGGCGGCACTGGTCTGGGCCGCCTACATCGTGACGCTGGGCTGGCTGAACAGCCACTGGTTCAACACCGCCTGGCTGAGCCTCGTGGTCTCCTGCGCGGCGGCCACCGCCATCAGCACCGCGATCGCGCGCATGGTGCGCCGCACCCGGCGACTCGCCGCGCTCTGACGGCCCGCCCGACCGCCCCTCCCCCTTCTCTCCCTCCTTTCCCCTCCCGCCCGGCCCGCCCGGAGCGGCCCCATAGCGGGCTTCGGGCTGCCCGGCCCAGCAAGGGGCAAAAGTTTTCCCAAAAGGGCGACCAACCGGGCCGAACGCTGACGAACTCCGGCGGGGAGCGGACCGACCGGCGGTAGCGTACTGACCGGACCGCACGGGGCGGGAAGCGTCACAGGACGGCAACAGTCGAGGCATCCCCGCAGCCCAGCCGTACGCGCCCGGCGTGTTGAGAGTCGTCAGCGCTCGGCGACCTTGGTGGCCGCTGCGGCGACATGACATGCTAACGGCGGAATATTCATCAATTGCCCGATTTGACCGGTGCGGCCATGGGCCGCCCTCACCACCGGTATCGGCACCCAGGGGAGACCATGACCAGCATCTCGCGCAGGACGGTGCTCAGCGCAACCGCCGCGACCGCGGCCCTCGGCGCGGTCGCGGCCTGCTCCAGCGGCGGGTCCGGCTCGGGCCAGGGCTCCCCCTCCCCCGGCCCCGGCGGCGCGAGCACCACCCAGGGCGGCAGCGGCGACCCCACCCAGGCGGTGGTGCCCAAGGGCACCCCGATCGGCGACGGTTCCAACGCGGACACCGGCCCGCAGCCGAACCAGCCCAAGCCCGAGAAGCTCAAGCCGGGCGAGCGGCCGCCCCAGTTCGTGGTCTTCTCCTGGGACGGCGCCGGCGGCACCGAGGACGGCCAGTTCCCCCGCTTCCTGAAGCTGGCGGAGCAGCACAAGGCCACGATGACCTTCTTCCTCTCGGGCATCTACGCCCTGCCCAAGGGCAAGGCGGACCTCTACCACCCGCCGAAGCACTCGGTCGGCGCCTCCGACATCCCGTACCTGTCGGACGGCGCGGTGAAGAGCACACTCAAGCTCGTCAGCCAGGCCTGGCTGGCCGGGCACGAGATCGGCACCCACTTCAACGGGCACTTCTGCTCCAGCCGTCCGGACAAGAACGGGGTCAACGTGTGGACCCCGGAGGACTGGCAGAGCGAGATCGACCAGGCGATCGGCTTCGTCACCCAGTGGCGGACCAACACCGGTTTCACCGATGTCGACCCGCTCCCCTTCGACTACAAGAAGGAGCTGATCGGCGGCCGCACCCCGTGCCTGGAGGGCCAGAAGGCGCTGCTGCCGACCATCGCCAAGCTGGGCTGGAAGTACGACGCCAGTTCCTCGGGCGGCCTGCAGATATGGCCGCAGAAGGTGCAGGACGGCAAGGTCTGGGACTTCCCGCTGCAGTCCATCCCGTTCCCCGGGCACACCTTCCAGGTCCTGTCGATGGACTACAACATCCTGGCCAACCAGTCCGCCGGCAGCACCAAGGGCGACCCGGCCAAGTACGGCGACTGGCGCACCCAGGCCACCAACTCCTACCTGGCGGGCTTCGAGCGCGCGTACAACGGCAACCGCGCGCCGTTCTTCGTCGGCAACCACTTCGAGCAGTGGAACGGCGGCATCTACATGGACGCCGTCGAGGAGACCCTCAAGACCATCGCGGGCAAGCCCGACGTCCGACTGGTCTCCTTCAAGCAGCTCGTCGAGTGGCTGGAGGTGCAGGACCAGTCCACCCTGCGCAAGCTGCGCTCGCTCAACGTCGGCCAGGCGCCGGCGGGCGGCTGGGAGAGCTTCCTCGGCACGGCGGGCTGACCCGCCGGGGAGCGGCGGGACGGGGCACCGGCGGCGGCCGGCGGGGGTGCGGGCCCCCGCCGGCCGTCGGCGTTCCGGGGCGGACCGGCTACCCGGCGGTGAGGGCGTCCGCGAGCAGGATGCGGACGATGCGGTCCGCCCCGGCCTCGCCCCAGAGGATCGAGTAGTGGTTGGTGTCCGGCACCGGCGAGGCCGGAACCCGCTCCGGGTCCAGTCCGGCCAGCCCGATCCGCTCGTGGTCGTAGAGGCCCTGCGGCTCGTCGAACAGGCCGCGCTCGGCCCAGATCAGGTCGGCCGGGCAGGGCAGCCGGTGCACGGCGGCGGCCGCGTCCTCGTCCAGCAGGACCTGGGCGCCGTCGGCCTGCACGGCCTCCAGCACGCAGGAGGAGCGCAGTTCGGGCTCAGCGCCGACCAGGTCGCGCTGGGTGTAGGCGTCGATCCCCTCGGTCCACTCACCGGCGAAGGCGGGGTGCCCGCGCCAGAACTCCCGGTAGGCCTCCCGGTCCGGGAAGGTCGTGGACAGCCGGGCCAGCGCGGGGCCGAGCACCGCGGCCAGGGCGTCCTCCTCGCGGACGCCCTGCGGCAGCGGGAAGGTCACCGCCCCGTCGACCAGCAGGACGCGGCGGACCAGGTCGGGGTGCCGGACGGCGGCCAGGGCGGTGACCCAGGCCCCCATCGAGTGGCCGACCACCGTGACGGGCCCCGAGCCGAGCGCGCCGATCAGCGCGGCCACGTCGTCGGCGTGCCGGGCCAGTCCGTACGGTCCGGTGACCGAGCGGCTGGCGCCGCGGCCCCGCAGGTCGGGCGCGAGCAGGGTGACCCGGCCGGCGAGCCGGCGGGCGACCTCGTACCAGGCGAGGCCGTTGGCGGTGATGCCGTGCACCGCCACGACCGTCGGGGCCTGCGGGTCCTCGGCGGGCCAGCGCAGGACGGCCAGGTCCCCACCGGGCACGGGGACGGTCAACTCCTCGGGCTTCAGCGGCGACTGGCTCACGCGGGGGTACCTCCGGTGGGGTGGGCGGTTCCGAGGCCGGCCGGCGCCGGGGCGGAACGGCCGGTGCGGGCGGATCGGATGCGGGCAGGCAGTCTAGCCAGGCCGCCGGGCAGCAGGTAGACCACGGCGACGAACAGGGCGCCCAGCAGGAACAGGGGTTGGGAGAGCGGCACGCGCAGCACCGCCGGAAGGTCGGCGACGGCCGACGAGTTGGCGAGGTCGCCGAGCCGGTGGCTCGCCCAGGTGTACAGGACACCGCCGAGCAGCGGCCCCCAGCGGGTGCCGGAGCCGCCGAGGACGACCATGACCAGGAGCGCGAGCGTGGCGTCCGAGGTGGTGGCCTGCGGAGTGGCGCCACCGGTCAGCAGCAGGTAGACCACCCCGCCCAGCCCGGCGAGCCCGCCGGCCAGCACGAAGGCGACCAACTTGTAGCCGTACGGCCGCAGTCCGAGCACCTCGACCCGGCGCTCGTTCTCCTTGATGCCCTCCCAGACCCGGCCGATCGGGGACTTGACGGCCCAGTGGACCGCGGCGACCGTCAGCACCAGGTAGCCGACGGCGATCCAGTAGAGGTTGGCGGTGTTCTCGATCCCGAGCAGGCCGGAGGGCAGCAGGTCGGCCGGGGCGGACCGGCCCTCCTCACCACCGGTGGCGCCACCGGGGTTGCGCTGGACGAGGATCGAGCCGGCCTGGGCGAAGGCGAGGGTGACCATGGAGAAGCCGATGCCGGTGACGCGCAGGCTGACCGAGCCGAGCAGCAGGGCCAGCAGGACGGAGCAGGAGACGCCGAACACCGCGGCGGCGGCGAACGGCAGTCGCAGCTCCAGCATGCCGAGGTCGGTGGCGTAGAGGCCGGTCGCGAAGTAGAGCGCGTGGCCGAAGGAGAGCAGTCCGGTCCGACCGAGCAGGAGGTCGTAACCGGTGGCGAGCCCGCCGTAGAGGAGGCACAGGGCGAGCAGTTGGAGGCTTCCGGGGCTGCCGAGCGGGCCGTCGAGCAGTCCCGGGACGGGAAGCGCACTGTATGGGGCGACAAGGAGCGTGATCAGCAGAGCGATCGGCCACCAGCGTAGCGCTCTGTGCACGCCAGTCCAGCGATTAGTGACTGGATCACCCGTTCGAGGGATGGCGCCGGACTCGGCCCTGTGTTCACAATGGGTCTCGGCAAGGCCGGTGTCAGTCCCCCTTGCCACAGTGGCGGTGTCGGTGGAGCTGGTGTCAGTCCCCTCTGCTGACATGGTGGTCACGGCAGGGCTGGCGTCAGTCCCCCCTGCCGGAGCGGCGGCGCTGCGGCCGGCCGCGGGGCCACCGGTGCTCGTGATCGGTGTTTCGGCGCTCACGCGAGCCTCCCGGTGAGTCCACGGGGTCGGACGAGAAGCAGCACGGCGAGCAGGACGACGACCGAGAGGTCGCCGAGCCCGGCGCCGGTGTAGTAGTTGGCGAACTGCTGGACGAGGCCGACGCCCACCGAGGCGACGGCGGCTCCGGTCACGGAGCCCATGCCGCCCATCACCACGACGACGAAGGCGAAGATGAGCAGGCCGGTCCCCTGGCCGGGATTGACCGAACCGAAGTAGAGGCCGCCGAGGGCGCCACCGAGGGCGGCGGCCGCCCCGCCGAGGGCGAAGACGAGGGTGAACGCCTTCCGGACGTCGATGCCGAGCGCCGTGACCATCGCCCGGTCCTCGACGCCGGCCCGGACGATCAGCCCGTAGCGGGTGCGGGCGAGGAACAACCGAAGAGCGAGCAGCAGCAGGGCGGCGGCGGCCACCAGCACGAAGCGGTTGACCGGGACGGTCGCCCCGAGCACGTGCCAGGTGCCGGACAGCAGCTCCGGCTGCGGGAAGGGGCGGGAGTCCGCGCCCCAGATCCCCATCAGCAGGGCGGGTACGGCGAGCCCGACCCCGACGGTGGCAAGGATCTGGTCGCGCGGCCGGCTGTAGAGCGGCCGGATCAGGAAGAGCTCCAGCAGGACGGCGGCGGCCGTTCCGACCAGGGTGCCGAACGGCACCGCGAGCCAGAAGGAGAGACCAGCCTCGGCACCGGCCCACCAGGTGGCGTAGGCGCCGATCGAGAGCAGGGCGCCGTGCGCGAAGTTGAGCACGTCCATCAGACCGAAGATCAGCGACAGACCGGAGGCGACCAGGAAGTACAGCGCACCGAGACCGAGTCCGGTACAGAAAAGGAGGACGACAGTGTCCATCAGGGCTTCACCTCGGCGGTGACGACAGGGGCGGCCGGGGAGGCCGGGGCGGCGGCGGGCCGGGGCCCGCCGGCGAGCGGGTGACGGGAGCCGACGCCGAGCAGGCGGCGGGCGGCCTCCTCGTCGGCCAACAGCTCGGCGGTGTCTCCGCGGTGGGCGGTACGGCCGTCGGCCAGGACGGCGCAGGTGCCGGCCAGTCGGCGGACGAGGGCGAGGTTCTGCTCGACCAGGAGGACGGGCACGGCCTCGGCCGCACGCGCCAGCACCTCGGCCACCTCGGCGACGATCTTCGGGGCCAGGCCCTTGGTGGGCTCGTCGGCGATGATCAACCGGTTGCGGTTGAGCAGCGTCCGGCCGATCGCCACCATCTGCTGCTGGCCGCCGGAGAGCGTTCCGGCCAATTGCCCGGCCCGCTGCTTGAGTTCGGGGAAGAGCTCATGGACGAGTGCGTAGTTGGGCTCACCGGCCTCGCCGCCACTCCCACTCCCGCTCCCGCTCCCGCTCCCGGCAGCGCGCTCGGCGAGGCGGAGGTTCTCGGCGACCGTGAGGCCGGCGAAGATCCCCCGGTCCTCGGGCGCGTAGCCGATGCCATGACGAACGACCAGATGCGTGGGAAGGGAGGAGAGTTCGGAGCCGGACAGCCGGATGCTTCCGGTGCGCGGCACCAGGCCCATGACGGCCTTGACGGTGGTGGTCTTCCCGGCGCCGTTGCGGCCGAGGAGCGCGGTCACCCCGACGGGGGCCACGTCGAAGTCGACGCCGTGCAGGATGTGCAGCCCGTCGATGACCACCCGCAGATCGCGGACGGAGAGGAGGGGTTCGGCAGCGGACGACGGCGAGGACGCGGACGACGGAGAGGAGGCGGAGTGCGCCGAAGGAGCGGGGCGCTGAGCGGAGAACGGAGAGGAGGTCACAACGCCTCACCCAGGTAGGCCTGTTGCACGGTCGGGTCGGCCATCACGGCCTCGGGGGTGTCCAGGGCGAGCAGCGTGCCGTGGTGCATCACCGCGAGCCGGTCGGCGAGGCCGAGCAGGACGTCCATGTGGTGCTCGACCATCAGGACGGTCCGGCCCAGGTCACGGTGCACGGAACGGATCAGCTCGGTGAGGGCGGGCACCTCCTCCGCGCTGACTCCGGCCATCGGCTCGTCCAGCAGGATCAGCCGGGGCTCCGAGACCAGCAGGACGGCCAGCTCCAGCTTGCGCTTCTCCCCGTGCGAGAGCGCACTGGCCAGGGTGTCCGCGCGGTGGGTGAGATCGGTGCGTTCCAGGGTGTCGGCCAGCTGCTGCTCGTAGCGGTCGGCGCGGCGCCAGAGCCGGTACGAGGCACCCGGTCCGGCTGCCGCCTGAGCGGCCAGGCGGACGTGGTCGGCGACGGTCATCCCCGGCCAGAGCGAGGATGTCTGGAAGGTGCGGCCGAGCCCGCGGCGGGCCCTGGCGTGCACCGTCTCGGCGGTGATGTCCGCGCCGTCGAGGTGGAGGCTGCCGTGGGTCGCCGGGTAGATGCCCGAGATCAGGTTGAAGAGGGAGGTCTTGCCGGCGCCGTTGGGCCCGATGAAGGCGATGAACTCGCCTTCGCCGACCGAGAAGGAGACGTCCTCGACGATCGGCACGCCGCGGACGGCCCAGCCGAGCCCGTCCAGACGCAGCACCGGAGAGGAGGACGCGGAGGACCCCGCGGACGAGGTGGACGCGGCGGAGGCAGCCGAGGAGGCGGAAGGAGTCGACGTGGTGCGGGCGGGCATCGGGATCAGCCCGCCATCGGGGTGACCGGGGGTGCCGCCTCGTCCGCGGTCAGGGTCTTCTCCACCGAGGGCTTGGCGGCGGCACCGCTGCCGGTCAGCCGCACCTGGAACATCGGCTGGAGCAGGGCGTGGTCCTCGGCGCGGACCGTGGTCTTCCCCTTCACGCCGTCGAAGCTCCAGCCCTCCAGGGCCTTGACCAGGGCCGAGGTGTCGTCGGCGGAGCCGTGGTTGGACTCGACGGCGTGCACGATCATCTGGGCGGCGGTGAAGCCGTCCGGGGTGAAGATGTCCGTCTTCCCTCCGGCGGCGGTGACGGCATCGGTCATGGCCTTCTCCACCGGGGTGCCGGCGGCGCCGTCGAAGTAGTGGTTCAGGAAGGAGATCTTCTCGGCGGCCGGGCCGAACAGCGGGTAGGAGGCGGCCAGGTCGAGGCCGGTCACGACCTTGGTGTCGGCGAACACGTCCTGCTGGTTGAGCGCCGTCCACAGGGCCGAGGCGGTGTCGCCGGCCCAGGCGACGAACAGCAGGTCGGGCTTGGCGGTCTTGGCCTGGGTGGCGAAGGGGGTGAGGTCGGTGGCGCTCGGCGGGGCGAGCACCTGGTCGACCGTCGCGCCCTCGGCGCCGAGCAGCGCCTTCACGGCGGCCACGTTGGCCTGGCCGAAGGCGTTGTCCTGGGCGAGCACGGTGACCTTCTTGCCCTTGGCGTCACCGATGAACGAGGCCGCGGTCTTGATGTCCTGGTAGGACTGGCGGCCGGAACGGAAGGTGTACTTGTTCAGACCGGTGGCCTTGTCGGCGGCGGCCGGGCCGCTGATGAAGAGCACCTTGTTCTGGGCGGCGATCGGACCGACCTGGAGGGCCACACCGGAGGCGGTGGAACCGGCCAGCACCTTGTAGCCCTTGCCGATCAGGTCCTTGGCGGCGGACACCGCCTTGGCCGGGTCGCCGGCGTCGTCCTGCTCCTCGAACTCGATCTTGTGCCCGTCGACCGCGCCGGTGCCCTTGGTCGCGTAGCTCAGCCCGGCCTTGAAGCCCTCCAGGTACTGCTTGCCGTAGGCGGCCAGCGGCCCGGTCTTGGAGTACACCAGGCCGACCTTGATCGGGCCCTTCGATCCGCCGTCCGCCGCGCTCGTCCCGGCCGTCCCGGCCTTGGCACAGCCCGAGGCCAGCAGGACGCAGGCCGCGAGGGCGGCGAGCTTCCGGGCCGGGCCGCCGGTCAGGGAGTCGCCCAGGCGAACGCCGGAGGCGGTCCTGGAGGGGTTTGTCGAGCTGCGCATGGTGACCGACTCCTGAAGTGCGGCGGGTGGATGCGGGAACCGTAGGTGTGCGGTGGGAACGGCGACATGTGCCTGGTCGACGTATCAGTCGGTCGGGATGTGGCTCCGGTCGACATACCGTCGGCCCGCCGCCGTCCCCCGGGCGCCCGGGTGTGGCCCGCCGACACGGCTCCGCGCCCACCCATGGGGGTGGCCGCCATGGCTGCGCCCACCCCTGCCCGGTGACGGTGGAGGGGCGCGGAGCCCGTCCGACGGCAGCCAACCCCAGCGGCGTGCCCGACCCCGGTCCGGCCCAGGCAGGACCCCAGCCCGGCCTGGTACGGCCACGGGCTCCGCGCGGCGGCCGAGCCCGCCGGCCGCCCCTCCCACAAGCCCGTCCCACCTGCCCGTCCCACCTTCCCCGGCCGCCGCACCACCCCGGCCGCGCTCCGCCCCTTCCTCTTCCACCCCCTCCGCCCACTCCCTCACGAGGTGACCCCTTGGACAAGGTCCTGGACTCCCCCGCCGACGCCGTCGGGGACGTTCCCGACGGCGCGGTGCTGGCCGTCGGCGGCTTCGGCCTCTGCGGCATCCCCAGCACGCTGATCGGCGCCCTGGTGGACTCCGGCGCCACCGGACTGCGGGTGGTCTCGAACAACTGCGGGGTGGACGACTGGGGGCTGGGCCTGCTGCTGCGGGCGGGCCGGATCGCCCGGATGACCTCCTCGTACGTCGGGGAGAACAAGGAGTTCGCCCGGCAGTACCTCTCCGGCGAGCTGGAGGTCGAGCTGACCCCGCAGGGCACGCTGGCCGAGCGGCTCCGGGCGGGCGGCGCCGGCATCCCGGCGTTCTTCACCCCGGCCGGGGTCGGCACCCAGGTCGAGGAGGGCGGGCTGCCGTGGCGCTACGCGGCCGACGGCTCGGTGGCCCTGGCCTCCCCGCCGAAGGAGGTCCGGGAGTTCGGCGGCCGTCGCTACCTGCTGGAGGAGGCGATCACGGCGGACTTCGCGCTGGTCCGGGCCGAGGTGGCGGACCGGCACGGCAACTGCGTGTTCCACGCCGCCGCCCGGAACTTCAACCCGCTCTGCGCGGCGGCGGGCCGGATCACCCTTGTCGAGGCGGACCGGATCGTCGAACCGGGCGAGCTCCCTCCGGACGCGGTGCACCTGCCCGGGGTGTACGTCGACCGGGTGGTGGCCGCCGACCCCGAGGACCGCCGCATCGAGCGCCGGACCGTCCGCCCCGCACTCCAGGAGGCCTGAGCCGATGCCCACCGAGACCGCAGTCCGCGCCACCACCACCACCGCTCTCGATCCCCGCAACGCCCTGGCCGCCCGCGCCGCCCGCGAGTTGCGCGACGGCCAGTACGTGAACCTGGGCATCGGCCTGCCGACCCTGATCCCCAACCACCTCCCGCCGGGCGTCGAGGTGGTGCTCCACTCGGAGAACGGCATCCTCGGCGTCGGCCCGTACCCGGAGGAGGGCGCCGAGCACGCCGACCTGATCAACGCCGGGAAGGAGACGGTGACGGTCGCCCCCGGCGCCTCGTACTTCGACTCCGCCTTCTCCTTCGGCATGATCCGGGCCGGGCGGATCGACGTCTCGGTGCTCGGCGCGATGCAGGTGTCGGCCACCGGGGACCTCGCCAACTGGATGATCCCCGGCAAGATGGTCAAGGGCATGGGCGGCGCGATGGACCTGGTGCACGGGGCCCGTCGGCTGATCGTGGTGATGGAGCACACCGCCCGGGACGGCTCGCCGAAGATCGTCGATGAGCTGTCACTTCCCGCGACCGGCCTGGGAGTTGTGGACCGGATCGTCACCGACCTCGCGGTAGTCGACGTGACCCCGGAGGGGCTGCGGGTGGTGGAGACGGCGCCGGGCGTGGACTTCGCCGAGGTCCAGGCCGCGACCGGCGCGCCCCTGCTGCCCCCGCTCTGACCAGCCCGCCTGACCAGCCCCGCCGACCAGCCTGCCTGACCAGCCCGGCCCCGTACGGACGGCCGGATCGCCCCGAGGGGCGGTCCGGCCGTTCCGCTGCCCCCACCGGCACACGACAGCGACCCCGCGAGCGGCTCCACGGGCAACTCCGCAACAGCCCTCCACCGCAGCCGAGTTCCATGGACCGCCCGGGCCGGAGCGAATTCACCGCATTAGCACCAACGCCCGCCGGATCGGCCGGAAACCGTGGCATCTTCATGCCTGGGCGACGGCGATCTCCCGGACTGGTTGCGATCACCGTTGCGCTCAGGGAGAGTTGAGGCGGCCAAGGATCCCGACGTACCCGGAGGGGAAGCTGGAAAGTGCATCGGGATCCCGGATTCGAGGCCGCCGTACCGACGCACAACCGAACCGGTCGCACACGCCGAATCTGCCGGACGGCCCGGGAACTGCCCGAGAACCGCAGTTCGCCGGGTCTCGTTCCAGCCGGTTCCGGCTGTTCCCAGCTGTTTCCAGCTGATTCCGGCCGGTTCCACCCTGTTCCACCCGGACGGCTCCGAGTCGAGGCAGACCCACGCAAGAGCCGAGCGAGCCGAGTGAACCGAGCGAGCCGCGCAAGGCGCGAACTCCGGGGGGAGCAGCTATGACCACGCCGCCGTTCTCACGACGCAAGGGCGTCGGAACGGCCCACGGGCGAGGTGCCGGGGAGTTGGACGAGGCCGCCCTGCGCGCCCTTCCCATACCCGAAGCCCCTTACGACTACGGCCACTTCAGCCGTCTCGCGGGCCCGGCGTACGACCCGGACGAGGACGACGACCTCGGCGGCGGCGTCTACTGGCCCGAACCGGTCGCACCGCACCCGCCCTCCCCCGACGGACCGCACGACCCCACCGCATACAGCCCCACCCCGTACGGCCCCGCCCCGACGGCCACCCCGCAGAACCCCGCCCCGACAGCCGCCCCGTACGAGCCGCCCCCCGCGGCCCCCTACCGCGTCCGGTACCGCAGCCTGCTGCGCCGCGAGCCGCACCGGATCCGCGCCGCGCTGCTGCTGATGGCCGCCCCCGTGGTGGAGGCGGTGCTGCTGGTCTGGCTGCTGCTGCCGGAGCACTGGCCCGAGCGGCTGGACGAGACGAACTCCCTGGTGCTGCTCGGCGACAAGGTGATGATCGGCATCATCGCCGTCGTCGAGGTGTTCCGGCTGGTCAACGTCGTCTCCAACACCCACGCCACGCTGGTCGCCCGCGACCCGGTCCCGGTGACGCCGGAGCCCGGCACCCGGGTCGCCTTCCTCACCACCTGCGTGCCGGGCAAGGAGCCGCCGGAGATGGTCCGGGCCACGCTGACGGCGGCGCGGGCCGTCCGGCACAACGGACCGTACGACGTCTGGTTGTTGGACGAGGGAAACGATCCTGCAATGCGGGGGCTCTGCGCCGAGCTGGGCGTGCGCCACTTCACCCGCGCCGGCCGGCCGCACTGGAACCGGCCGAAGGGCCGGTTCCGCGCCGGGACCAAGCACGGCAACTACAACGCCTGGCTCCAGGCCCACGGCGACGACTACGAGTTCTGGGTGTCCGTGGACACCGACCACGTTCCGCTGCCGGACTTCTGCGAGCGGATGCTCGGCTACTTCCGTGACCCCGACGTGGCATTCGTGGTCGGCCCCCAGGTGTACGGGAACTACCGCAGCTCGGGATCGGCCGTCACCAAATTCTCCGAGAGCCAGCAGTACCTCTTCCACGCCCTCATCCAACGCGCCGGAAACCGTTACGGCGCGCCCATGTTCGTGGGCACCAACAACGCCGTCAGAATCAGCGCTCTCCAGTCGATCGGCGGGTTGTACGACTCCATCACCGAGGACATGGCGACCGGTCTGGAGTTCCACCGGAGCCGGAACCCGGAGACCGGAGAACGCTGGAAGTCCGTGTACACCCCGGACGTGCTCGCGGTCGGCGAAGGCCCGTCCTCCTGGACCGACTTCTTCTCCCAGCAACTGCGCTGGAGCCGCGGCACCTACGAGACCCTGTTCACCCAGTACTGGCGGGTGCTGTGGCGGCTGTCGCCCGGCCGGCTGCTCAACTACTCGCTGATGGTGGGCTTCTACCCGATGGCGGCGCTCACCTGGCTGCTCGGCGGCCTGTCCAGCGTGCTCTACCTGGGCTTCGGCGCCTCCGGCGTGCACGTCTCCTCGGAGATCTGGATGATGCTCTACAGCGACGCCGCCGCGCTCCAGCTCCTGCTCTACACCTGGAACCGCAAGCACAACGTGAGCCCGCACGAGCCGGCCGGCTCCTCCGGGGTCGCCGGCATTGTGATGTCGGCGCTCTGCGGTCCGGTCTACGCGGCCTCGCTGCTCCAGGCGCTGGTCCGCCGCCGCAGCCGCTTCGTGGTGACGCCCAAGGGCAGTTCGGCCAGCACCGACCGGCTCGGCACCTTCCGCTTCCACCTGTTCTGGACGCTGGTGTTCGGGGGCGCGATCGCCGCCTCCTACGTCACCGGCTACGACCACGTCGCGATGCGCACCTGGGCCTGGATCGCCCTGCTGCTCACCCTCCTGCCGGTCCTGATCAGCGCCGGCGACGCCGTACGCCGCCGCCGGACCCGCCCGACCGCCACCCTCACCGTCACCGGCGACCCGACGGCGGCCCCGCAGGTCGTCCTGGAGAAGCGCCGCCCGCGCCACGCCCGCGACCCCCGAGCCGTCCGGACCGCCGGACCGGCGCAGCCCGCACCTCCCGCCCCCCGCCCCGGACGAACCTCACCCGACCACGCCGACAGCGGCAGACCCTCCCACTGACCGGCACCCTCTCACTGACCAGCACCGCCGCCTGACCAGCACCACCCACCGGCCAGAGCCACCCACCGAACAGCACCACCCACCGACCAGCACCGCCCCGCCGAACAGCACCACCCACCGAACAGAGCCGCCCACCGACCAGAGCCCCCGACCGCCTCCCGAGGGGAGCACCCACCGTGAAGATCCACAAGGCCGGCCGCACCAAGCGCCTCGCCCTCGGCAGCACCGTCGCGCTGACCGTGGCCGGGATGAACGCGCCGGCCGTCCTCGGCTTCGCCTCCCAGCAGTACCACCACTACGTGATCAACCGCCCCGAGTACAAGGCGCAGTACGGCCACTGGCAGACCCTGTCGCTGCCCACCGAGTTCCGGGTCAACGCCGTGCACGCGACCGTGCTGCGCACGGGCAAGGTCCTGATCGTGGCCGGTTCCGGCAACGACGAGAAGCAGTTCAACGCGGGCACCTTCAAGAGCCTGCTCTGGGACCCGGCCCGGAACACCTACAAGCTGGTCCCCACCCCGGCCGACATGTTCTGCGGCGGCCACACCTCGCTGCCGGACGGCCGCGTCCTGGTGGCCGGCGGCACCCAGCGCTACGAGAAGCTGGCCGGCGCCGTGAAGAAGGCCGCCGGCATCATGCGGGTGCGCAACGAGAGCCCGGAGCGCGACCGGACCTTCCCCAAGGGCACCGTCTTCGTCTCCCCGAACGGCCACGAGTACGCCAGCACCGCCGCCGTGACGGTCCCGGCCGCGACCAAGACCGGCTCCGGCAAGCAGACCGTGGTCACCGCCGGCGAGCAGCACGTGTACGTGGAGGCGGTCGGCCCGGGCCAGGACTTCGTCTCCGACTCCCCCGCCCAGTACCGGATCAAGGGCCTGAGCGGCACCGACGCCCACAACCTGTACGGGCAGAGCGAGAAGCTGACCCTGGACAAGCAGGAGTACCAGGGCATCCGCTCCGCCTTCGAGTTCAACCCGGACACCGAGCTGTACGAGCCGGTCACCGACATGGCCCACGCCCGCTGGTACCCGACGCTGACCGGGCTGGGCGACGGCCGGGTGGTCACCGTCTCCGGGCTGGACGACACCGGGGAGATCCTCAGCGGCAACGACAACGAGATCTACGACCCGAGGACCAAGTCCTGGTCCAAGGGCCCCGACCACTACTTCCCGACCTACCCGGCGGTCTTCCTGACCGCCTCCGGCAAGCTCTTCTACTCCGGCTCCAACGGCGGCTACGGCCCCGGCGACAAGGGCCGCGAGCCGGGCGTGTGGGACCTGTCGAGCGGGGCCTTCCAGCCCGTCCCCGGCCTGCGCGACCCCGGCCTCACCGAGACCTCCTCCTCGGTGCTGCTGCCGCCCGCGCAGGCGCAGAAGGTGATGGTGCTCGGCGGCGGCGGTGTCGGGGAGTCGCCGCTGTCCACGGCCCGCACCGACATCGCGGACCTCTCCTCCGCCGCTCCCGCCTTCACCCCGGGCCCGGACCTGCCGGCCGGCGGCACCCGCTACCTCAACAGCGTGATCCTGCCGGACGACACCGTCTTCACCACCGGCGGCTCCAGCGGCTACCGCGGCCGCGGCGACAGCGACCTGCTCAAGGCGCAGGTGTACCACCCGGACACCAACGGCTTCACGACCGCCGCCGAGCCGACCGTCGGCCGCAACTACCACTCCGAGGCGCTGCTGCTGCCGGACGGCCGGGTCGCCGTGCTGGGCTCCAACCCGCTCTTCGCGGACAAGGCCGAGACCCAGCCGGGCGGCTTCGAGCAGCGCATCGAGATCTACACCCCGCCGTACCTGTACCACGGCGACCGTCCGGAGGTCGGCGCCGTTCCGCAGGCGGCCCGGCTCGGCGGCACCCTCGCCGTCGGGACGGCGCGCCCGGAGGCGGTCGCCACCGCCAAGCTGATCCGGCCGAGTTCGGTCACCCACGTGACGGACGTCGAGCAGCGCTCGGTGGCCCTGGACGTCGCCGGACGGACGGCGGACGGCGTCTCGCTCACCCTGCCCGGCAATCCCAACCTGCTGCCGCCGGGCTGGTACATGCTGTTCCTGACGGACGCCGCCGGCACCCCGTCGGTCGCCCGCTGGATCCAGATCACCGCGTAGACCGCGCGCCGTGTGAACCGCACGACGCACAGGGCCCGAGGTCAGGCGCAGGCGGCCTCAGCGCGCCGCCTGCGCCAGCCCGAGCGCGTACGGCAGCCAGAACTCGCCCGCCCGGGGCTCGCCCCGGCCGCAGTCGCCGTCCGACTCCCCCGGGTTCTTGATCCACAGGTAGGCGTCCACCCCGGGCCGGCCGGTCTCGGTGGTCGGCCGCTCGCCGAGCGCGCGCCCGGGCGGGTTGCACCAGGCGGCGCCGCCCAGCGCCCCGTTGCCGCTGCGGCTGGTGTCGATGACGTAGTTCTTCCCGCCGAGGGCCGCGGAGAGCCTGGCGCCGTAGGCCGCGTTCCGTTCGGTGTCGTAGAAGTTGGCGACGTTCACGGCGAAGCCGTCGGCCGCCGCGATGCCCGACTTGCGCAGGGCGGTGGCCATCTCCTCCGGGTCCTGTGCCCAGCCGGGGTTGCCCGCGTCCAGGTAGACCCGCGCGTTGGGGTTCTTCTTCAACTCCTGGACGGCGAAGGCCAGCAGGCCGTACCGCTCGGCGGCCAGGTCGCCCTTGATCCCGCAGGTGTCCAGGGTGTGCGCGACGGCGTCCGGCTCCAGCACCACCCAGGCCCTGCGGTCGCCGAGGGCCTGGGCGACGCCGGTGATCCAGGCCCGGTAGGCGGCCGCGTCGGGGGCGCCGCCGGCCGAGTACTGGCCGCAGTCGCGGTGCGGGATGTCGTACGCGACGAAGACCGCCGTGCGGCCGGCCTCGGCGGCCCGTCGGCTCACCTGCTCGGCGATCGTCTGGGCGCCCTGCTCGCCGAGCCACTGCGAGGAGGGCTGGCCGGCGATCCGCAGCAGCGCGTCGGCCTCCGCCGTCCGGCCCTGGCCGCGCAGCGCGGTCACCTGCTGGGCGGCGTTGGTGCGGTCGGAGACGTAGAAGGCCTGCCCGGGCAGTTGGGCGAAGCCCGCACCGGCACCCGCCCCCGCGCCCGCCCCGGCGGCGGAGGACACGGACCCGGCTCCCGGCTTCCCGCCGTCCGAACCGGTGCAGCCGGACCCGACCGCCAGCACCACCCCGGCCAGCAGCGCCCCGACGGCGCCCCGCAACGTCCCTGTCCGCCCCAGCCCGTGCACGTACCGCCCCTCCCCGGCCCCGGTCCGGCGACCGGTCGGCACCAGCTAAGCACACCCGGCACCGGCCGACGGCCACCGGTGGTGAACGCCAAGTGGCCGTGGGCGGACGGGACATCGAACCCGTCCGAACCACGGCCACCACCGGCTGCCGGCGCCCGCCGACCAGCACCCCGGAACGCCCGCAGGCGCTCCGGGCGGAGGCTCAGGCCTCCTTCAGGTTCGGCACCTGCCAGTCGATCGCCTCGGCGCCGAAGGAGTCCAGCGCGGCGTTGATCTGCGAGAACGGACGGCTGCCGAAGAACAGCTTCGCCGACAGCGGCGACGGGTGCGCGCCCTGCACCACCACGTGCTTGGCGGTGTCGATCAGCGGCAGCTTCTTCTTCGCGTAGTTGCCCCACAGCACGAAGACCACCGGCTCGTCGCGGTCGCTCACCGCCTTGATCACCGCGTCGGTGAACTTCTCCCAGCCCTTCGCCTTGTGCGAGTTGGCCTCGTGCGCGCGGACCGTGAGCACCGCGTTGAGCAGCAGCACGCCCTGCTCGGCCCAGTGCATCAGGTAGCCGTTGTCCGGGGCGGGGACGCCCAGGTCGGCGTCCAGCTCCTTGAAGATGTTGCGCAGCGACGGCGGCGTCTTGGTGCCCGGCAGCACCGAGAAGCTCATGCCGTGGGCCTGGCCGTTGTCGTGGTACGGGTCCTGGCCGAGCACGAGCACCCGGACCTTGTCGTACGGGGTGGCCTCCAGTGCGGCGAACTCCTGGCCGCTCGGCGGGAACACCTCGTGCTCCGCGCGCTGGGCCGCCACGAAGGCCGCCAGCTCGGCGAAGTACGGCTTCTCCGTCTCGGCGCCCAGCACCCCGCGCCAGGACTCGGGCAGTTCCAGCCCGCCGCCCTCGCCGGCCTCGACCACGCCCGCCTCGACCGTGTCCGTCACGACATCTACCTCCCACACCGCGGCTGTTGCGCCGCACGCCCTCTTTCACCCCGAACGCTACACAGCCCCACCGACAACGGCCGCCTCCCCGCGGGCACCAGGCGGCCCCGCACCCCGGGCACGGAGCGGCCCCGCCCCGGCGACCTGCCGGAACGGGGCCCACGACGAGAACGCGGGGGGAGAACGCGGACGTCAGACCAGCTCGACCAGGTCCGCGATCGACTGGACCACGCGGGTCGGCCGGTACGGGAAGCGCTCCACGTCGGAGGCGGAGGTCAGGCCGGTGAGCACCAGGATGGTCTCCATGCCGGCCTCCATGCCCGCGACGATGTCGGTGTCCATCCGGTCGCCGATCATCACCGCCGTCTCGGAGTGGGCGCCGGCGGTGTTCAGCGCCTCGCGCATCATCAGCGGGTTGGGCTTGCCGACGAAGTACGGCTCGACCCCGGTCGCCTTGGTGATCAGGGCCGCGACCGAGCCGGTGGCTGGCAGCACGCCCTCGGTGGAGGGGCCGGTCTCGTCCGGGTTGGTGCAGATGAACCGGGCGCCCTGGTTGATCAGGCGGATCGCCTTGGTGAGCGCCTCGAAGGAGTAGGTGCGGGTCTCGCCGAGCACCACGTAGTCGGGGTTGTTGTCGGTCAGCACGTAACCGGCCTGGTACAGCGCGGTGGTGAGGCCGGCCTCGCCGATCACGTACGCGGTGCCCCCGGGGCGCTGGCCCGCGAGGAACTTGGCCGTCGCCAGGGCGGAGGTCCAGATGCACTCCTCCGGCACCTCCAGGCCCATGCCGGCCAGCCGGGCGCTGAGGTCGCGCGGGGTGTAGATGGAGTTGTTGGTGAGGACCAGGAAGGGCTTGCCGGACTCCCGCAGCTTGCGCAGGAACTCCTCCGCCCCGGGGATCGGCGTGCCCTCGTGGATGAGGACCCCGTCCATGTCGGTCAGCCAGGACTCGATGGGCTTGCGCTCTGCCACGTAGGTGTCTCCTCGGTCTTGCACAGGTCTGAACGTTCTCGCACATGCCCAGACCGGACACCCTCGGCCGGTCGGGCGCCACAGGCTGCCCCAACTCCGACCAGCGTAGTCGCCCGCACCGCCACCGCGCGGCCCCCGCCCGGCCGGTGGCCGCACACCCCGGGGCCGGTGGCCGTACGGGCCGAGCCCGGTGACCGCACGGGCCGGGCCCCGTGGCCGCGCGGTGGCGCCCCGGTCAGGACGACGAGTCGGTCAGGCCGGTCGGGACCTGCCACTCCCGGCGGCGGCCCTTGTTGGTGAGCAGCAGCCCCTCCTTGAAGACCAGCAGCCCCAGTTGGCTCGCCAGTTCGGCGAGCGGCGGCAGGGTGTCGCCCGTCCTGCCGTACCCGAAGTTCGGCAGGGCGGCGGCGCTCAGCCCGAGCTTGGTGAGGCTGTCCGCCGGGGGCACCGCGATGACGTCGGCGGACTTGTCGCCGATCAGGCGCCGGATCAGGGTGGGGCCCGCTCCCGACGGGACCGGCAGCACCTCCCGGATGAAGTCCAGGACGCCCTTCGTCAGCACCCGTCCGGCTTCCGAGGGCCGCTGCTGGTGGCGGACGATGGCGTCCTTCAGGGCCGCGCCGTCGCCGAACTTGGCCGGGTTGAGCTGCTCGTCGACGCCCAGGACGTGGCCGACCACCCGCCAGATGTGGAAGTAGGCTTCCCGGTCCTCGGGCAGCAGCTCGACGCCCAGTTCGGCGAGGCCGAGCGGGATCAGCACCGAGAAGCTCATCAGCGTGCCGGCCAGGTCCTCCTGGTTGACCGGCACCCCCAGGGCGGCGGCGTCCCAGTCGCCCAGCTGGGAGACGTGGTAGCGCATGGTGGCGTGCAGCAGGCGGACCTTCTGGGCCGACCGGAGCCCGCGGCCGCCCGGCCCCAGGCCGTCGTTGTCGAGGACGTCGACGACGAACTGCGAGGTCTCCATCAGGCGCCGGTACACCCCGGAGGTGAGGCGCTGGGAGCGGACGAGCACCTCGGCGCCGTTGCCGCAGGTGTAGCAGAGCGGGAGCGAGCCGCAGAGCAGGATCGAGGCGATCAGCGGCTGGTAGCGGCCGAGCAGCTCGTGGCCGCGCGCCATCTGCGCCCGGTCCGCCCAGGACGGCAGGACGGCGGACTCCTCGAAGTACGCCTGGAGCCTGGGCGGCAGCCCGGCCGGGACGGCGTCGCTGTTGCGGCCGAAGCCGAGCAGGGTCTGCCGCACCTGGTCCTGCTGTCCGAGCTCGTACGTCTCGGCGATGGCGGCGTCCCCGAGCGGGTCGCCGACGGTGCGCATCCGGTCGAGCAGGTCGTCGGTCCAGCCGTTGGCGGCCATGTGATCCTCCGTCGCAGTCCGTGGGGTGATACGTGCACGTATCGCCGCGTACACGTATCACCGCGCTCCGGGCCGCGGCGGCAGCCTCACCCGTACGAGGGCGCGGCGGCGGGCCCGCCGTCCCGTCCGCCGAAACCGGGAGCAACCGGGCGCCTCGTGATTGAGTGGGCGCATGAACCCGCAGACGACTCCCGGTCCGTTCCGTGTCGGCCTGATCGGCTACGGCCTGGCCGGCTCCGCGTTCCACGCGCCGCTGATCGCCACCACGCCGGGGCTGCGGCTGGACGCCGTGGTCACCGCCAACCCCGACCGGCGCGCCCAGCTGGCGCGCGAGCACCCCGGTGCCCGCGCCGTGGACACGCCCGAGCAGCTGCTCGCCGACCCGGACGCCCTGGACCTGGTCGTCATCGCCTCGCCCAACCGCACCCACGCCCCGCTCGCCCGCGCCGCCCTGCGGGCCGGCCTGGCCACCGTGGTGGACAAGCCGCTGGCCGGCACCGCCGCCCAGGCGCTGGAGCTGTGCCGGCTCGCCGAGGAGCAGGGCGTGCTGCTCTCGGTCTTCCACAACCGGCGCTGGGACGGCGACTTCCTCACCGCGAGCCGGCTGGTGCGCGGCGGCGCGCTCGGCCGGGTGCACCGCTTCGAGTCCCGCTTCGAGCGCTTCCGCCCCAAGCCCAAGCCGGGCTGGCGGGAGCTGGCCGACCCGGCCGAGGTCGGCGGCACCCTGTACGACCTGGGCAGCCACCTCGTCGACCAGGCGCTCACCCTGTTCGGGCCGGTCGAGACGGTGTACGCGGAGATCGACGTGCGGCGCGACGGCGCGGTGGTGGACGACGACGCCTTCCTCGCCCTCACCCACACCAGCGGCACCCGCTCGCACCTGTGGACCAGCGCCATCACCCCGCTGATCGGCCCCCGGCTGCGGGTGCTCGGCGACACCGCCGGCTACGTCAAGTCCGGCATGGACCCGCAGGAGGCCGACCTGCGGGCGGGCCTGCGCCCGGACGGCACCCGCCCCTGGGGCACCGACCAACCCGCGCACTACGGCACCCTCGGCACCGACGAGTCGGCGATCCGGCTGCCGACCAACCCGGGCGACTACCCCGCCTTCTACGCGGGCATCGCCGCCGCCCTGGCCACCCCGGGCACCCCGCCCCCGGTCGACCCGCGCGACGCGGTGGCCGCCCTGGCCGTCCTGGAGGCCGCCCGCACCTCCGCCGCCACCGGGACGGCGGTCCGCCCGGGCTGACGCCATACGGCCCGCTTTACCCTCCCTTGACCTAGCCTCCTACGATGGCCGCCATGAGCAACCGGGGGGAACGGCGGGTCACCGCCGACGAGCGGCGTGAGCGCGAACAGGCGTGGTCCACCGAGCAGAAGAAGCGCGAGAAGGCCTGGTCGGAGGAGTTCGAGCAGCGCCGGAAGGCCCGGGAGGCCGAGGACCGCGAGCTCCAGGAGAGCCTGTCGACCACGAGGGAGCGGACGGCCTGGGCCCGCGGCGAGCGGGACGGGTCGATCGGCTACGTCGACGTGACCGGGCCCGACCGCCGCCCCGTACGGATCGCGGTGGTGTGGCTCGGCCGCCTCGGGGCCACGCACAGGCCCCTGCACGCCTACGACCCCATGCGGCACGTCGGCGGCGAAGCCGACGGCGAGGGGGTCCTCCTGCTCGTCCCCATCGCCGCCGTCCTGGGGCTGAACTTCGGACTCCACTGGCTGGTCCTCGCCCTGCTCCGCCGACCGCGCTGGGCCGTCGCCGCCAAGGCGGGCGGCGACCGGGGCAAGCGCGGGGGCAACACCGTCCTGCTGCGCACCCGGAACCGGGCGGAGGCCCTGAAGGCCGCGGCCGCCCTGGCCGACCGGGTCGAGCGGGACGGGGCCGCCGCCCTCGGCGCCCCCTGACCGCCGCTCCCGCCCGGCCCTCGGGCCCCCCCGACCATCGCCCCCGCCCGGCCCTCACACCCCGATGACCTCCACCGCGGAGCCCAGCCCCCGGAAGTCCGCCACGTTGCGGGTGTACAGCGGCAGCCCGTGGGCCGAGGCGACCGCGGCGATCATCAGGTCGATCCGGCGCGGGCGCGGCTGCCGTCCGGCGGCGATGGTGAGGGTGACCAGCGTCCCGTAGCGGGCGGCGGCGGCCGCGTCGAAGGGCAGCGGGTCGAAGTCCGCCATCGCCGCGCCCAGCACCTCCAGCCGGGCGGCCCGGCTGGCCGGGTCGCGGGCCATCGACACGCCCTGCTGCAGTTCGGCGAAGGTGATCGCGGTCAGCTCGGGCACGGCCGGCAGGTCGGAGGGGCTGAGCAGCGCCAGGTCGATGTAGACGCAGGTGTCCAGCACCCCGGCCGGCCGCCGCCGAGGTGCTCTGCGGCGCTCAGCCACGCCGCCGCTCGAACGGGTCGTCGCCGTCGTCGCCCACCAGCTCCTCGGGGCCGAAGTCCTCCTCGGCCTCCTTGCGCATCTGCTGGTAGTCCACGCGCGGCAGCTTCACGTGCCGGGCCACCAGCTCCTCCGCCGTGAGCCGCCGACGCCCGGGCACCGGCCGCAGCTCCGCGACCTCGACCCCGTTCCTGGTGATGTGGAACGTCTCCCCCGCCTCCACCGCGTCCATCACGGCGGCGGAGTTGTTCCGGAACTCCCGCTGGGTAATCGTCTTCACCTCTCCACGGTAGCCCCGTGTAGCCCCGGCGGCTACACCCCGGACGACCGCTTTTCGCCGCTCCGAGGAGGGGACCTTCGGGTACGAACGAAATCGGGCGGGACCAGATGGGAGCGCCGTGGGGCACTTCCCCGACACAGGCGGGAACCCGGGGGCTCGTAGGATCGTCCTGCTGGTACGTCAGGAAGCCGATGGGACACCGGGAGGGGGAGCGCGTCGTGGCCGTTGTGGCGATGCTGCTGGGCCTGCTCCGGGTGCTGACCGGGGAGCTGGTGGCCGACAGCGGGACGCTGGCGTCGGTGGCCGCCGTCGCGGCCGTGGCACTGGTGGCCGGGGCGGTCGCCGGGGCGCTGGCCGGGGCACGGCTCCTCGGGGCGCGGGCGCCGGCGGCGGTGCGCAGCGGGGTGCTGCGGCGCCGGGCGTTCGGTACGGCGTTCCTTCCGCAGCGTGATCCGGACGCCCGGGGCAGGCGACGCCCCAGGGCGCCGGGAGCGGCCCCGGCGGCCGCGTAGTTCCGTCCGACGTCCTTCCAGGCGTTCTTCCGATCGTTCCTGCCGGACGTTCTTCCAGGCGTTCCCCGTGGCCGTCCTCCGCCGATCACTCATGTCCTGAGACCCCGGAGGGCTCGCTCCACCATGTCCGTACTCGCTGTTCTCGACCCTGCCGTCGCCGTGGCGCACGCCGTCGTCGCCGCCGTCGCCCACCTGGTGCCGACCGCCTTGGCCATCGTCCTGTTCACCGTCGCCGTCCGCCTGGCGCTGCACCCGCTGGCGCGGGCGGCGGCGCGCGGGGAGAGGGCCAGGGCGCGGCTGGCGCCGAAGGTCGCCGCGTTGCAGAGGAAGCACAGGGACCGCCCGGAGCGGCTGCGGGAGGCGCTGGCCGAGATGTACCGGAAGGAGCAGGTGTCGCCGTTCGCGGGGTGCCTGCCGGTGCTGGTGCAGATCCCGTTCTTCTCGGTGATGTACCGCCTGTTCACCACTCCGAACGACCTGCTGGACCACACCCTGTTCGGGGTGCCGCTGGGTCTGCACGTCACGGGCGCGCAGGGTGCCGGGCAGTGGGCGGTGTTCGGGGTGCTGTTCGCCGGGCTGGCGGCGGTCGGGGTCGTCAACTTCCGCCGGGCCCGGCGCACTGCCGCGGCGGCGGCGGCTACAGCGGCGACGGCGCAGCCCGCCCCGCAGCCGGGGGCGGGACTGCTGCCGTACCTGTCGTTCGGGTCGGTGCTGTTCGCGGCGCTGGTCCCGGTGGCCGCCGTGCTCTACCTGCTGACGACCGGCGTCTGGTCGGCCGCCGAGCGGGCCTGGCTGTACCGGGACGGGACGCCGGTGCCGGCGGCCGCGATGATGGGCTGAGGGCCCGGAGGGGCCGTCAGAAGTGGCGCAGCAGCTCGGGGAAGGCCCCGAGCCGCAGCGTCGCCTCGTCCGGGCCGAGTTCCGCGTGCTCCAGCACCCAGGTGTGCTCGTGCGGGATGAAGACGGTGCGCAGGCCGGCCCGGCGGGCGGGGGCGATGTCGGACTTGGGCGAGTTGCCGATCATCCAGGTCCGGCCCGGGTCGAGGCCGAGGTCGGCGGTGAGCTGCCGGTAGGTGTCGACCGACTTCTCGGCGACGATGTGGACGCCGCGGAAGTGGTGGTCGATGGTGGACGCCGTCACCTTGCGCTGCTGTTCGCCCTGGTCGCCCTTGGTGAGCAGGAGCAGCTGGTGGCGGTCGGCGAGGGCGGCCAGGGTGTCGGCGACGCCGGCGATCAGTTCGACGTCGCGGCTGGTCAGCGGGGTGAGCAGGTCGTCGATCCGGGCCTGCTCGGCGGCCGTGGGGGTGCGGTCGTTGAGCCGCTGGAGGCAGTCGGCGAGGCTCTGCCGGAAGACGGTGGCGCCGTAGCCGAGGGTGGCGGAGTTGACGGCCTCGATCTCGTTCAGCAGGGCCCGGGTGCGCTGCTGCTCCTGCGGGGCGGCGACCCAGTCCAGGAAGCCGTCGATGACCCGCTCGAAGAGGACGTTGTTCTCCCAGAGCGTGTCGTCGGCGTCGAAGATCAGGGTCTGGTCGGTGTGCATCCGGTCGCTCTCCAAGGGGGGTCAGGCGGACGGCAGCAGGCGGGCCGCGCGGTCGAGGGTCTCACGGAGGTTGTCCTCGGTGGTCCGCCGCTTGGCCTCCTCGACGGTGAGCCACTCCAGCGGGGACGCCGGGTTCTCCGGCCGGGCCTGCTCCGGGGTGGCGGTGGCCAGCAGGAAGCGCAGGTCGGCGTGCTCGTGGGCGGGTTCGGCGGGCGAGGCGGGGACGGGCACCACGGCGAGGTGGACGAGGGCGGGGCCGGGCCAGGGGGCGAGGTCGGTCAGGCCGGTCTCCTCCAGACCCTCGCGCAGGGCGATGTCCAGCGGGAGGGTCTCGCCCGGGTCGCCGTGGCCGCCGACGTGCAGCCAGGCCTGCTGGCGGACGTGCCAGCGCAGCAGGACGCGGCGGGTGGGCGGGTGGACGATCAGCGCGGAGGCGGTGAAGTGCAGCGGGAAGGTGCCCCTGTTCCAGGCGTCGGCGACGCCGAGGAGGCGGCGGGCGCGCTCGTGGTCGGCGGTCTCCACCGGGCCGCGCGGACGGTGGTCGGCCAGCAGTCGGGCCGGGTCGGGGCTCTGGGACGGGCCGCCCGTGGTCACCATGGGTCTGCGCTCCTCGTTCCGCGCCGGGACCGCGGACCGCGTCAACCGGCGTGCGGGGGCGGGCAGTCGGGCCCGGGGCTTCGGGTTCCGGCGAACCCGCGCAGCCTAGCCCGGGGGCGCTCGGGCGGCCCACCGGTTTTCACCGCGGGCGCTCCGGCGGACGTCCGCGACGCTCGCGCGCGAATTGAGCACCGGACGTTCCGACGACGGACACCTCCCGTACCTCCGGCGGCATGCCGCCTGGTCCGGGCGTTCCCCCGGAGGCCGTAGCCTGTGGTGATCGTTTTCGGGACAGGTGGAGGGATGTCGTCATGGTGGCTGCTCCGGCGCTCGCCGAGCTGCGCGAGGTGTGCCAGCCGCAGGCCAAGCTTCAGAGCCGCAACGGCGAGCACTGGGCGGGCCGGATGTACATGCGGCGGATCTCGCTGCGGACCACCCGGCAGCTGGTGCGCACCTCGGTGTCGCCGAACACCCTCACCTGGGTGATGGTGGTGTGCGGGGTCGGCGGCGGCGCGGCCCTGCTGATCCCGGGCCCGGCCGGTGCGGTGCTGGCCGTCGTGCTGTTCCAGCTGTTCCTGCTGTTCGACTGCGTGGACGGCGAAGTGGCGCGCTGGAAGCGCCAGTTCAGCATGGCCGGGGTGTACGTGGACCGGCTCGGCGCCTATCTGGCGGACGCCGCGCTGATGATCGGTGCGGGTGTCCGGGCGGCGCGCGGCGGGTCGGAGCTGTGGGTGTCGGCAGGTCTGGCGGCCGCGCTGGGCGTGGTGCTGCTCAAGGCCTCGACGGACCTGGTGGACGTGGCCCGCGCCCGCAGCGGGCAGCTGCCGGCGACCGAGGAGTCGACGCAGCCGCGTTCCCAGGGCATCGCGACGGCCCGCAAGGTCGCCTCGCTGTTCAAGATCCACCGGGTGACGAACGGCATCGAGGCCTCGCTGGTGCTGCTGGCGGCGGCCGCGGTGGACGCCGGGCTCGGGAACCTGGACGCCACCCGGTGGACGCTCGCGGGCATCACGGCGATCACCTGGGGCATGGTGGTCGCGCACCTGGCGTCGATCCTGTCCTCCTCGCGGCTGCGCTGATCCGGGCGGCGCCCCGGCCACCGGGTGACGGGGCGAGGCGCCCTGCTCCCGGGGGCCGAGGCGCCCCTCCCCCGCCCGGGGGAGCCCCCGGCGCCGGGCCCGCCGCCGGGGGGACGCGGCGGGCCGGGGCCGCGCGGAAGGGTGGGGGCATGACGACGCCCCGGCCCGCTGCCGCCGCCTCCACCGCCGTTCCCGCCGCGCCCCGTTGGGCCGTGCGCGCCGCCCACCTCGCCGCCGTCACCGCGCTGCCGGCCGGGCTGTGGCGGCTCGGGCTGGTGGCGGGCTGGCACGGCGGGTACACGGAGGCGGGCTACCGGGCGATGGGCCTCACCGGGTGGGGCGCGGTGTGGCCGGTCTTCCTGAGCCTGTTCACCGAGGCGCTGGCGCTGCTCACGATCGGGCTGGTCCGCCCGTGGGGCACGGTGCCGCCGCGCTGGGTGCCGTTCCTCGGCGGCCGCCCGGTCCGCCCGCGTGCGGTGGTGCTCGCGGCCTCGCTCGGCGCCGTCGGCCTGGCCCCGCTGTGGACGCCGTTCGTCGGCTGGTGGGCCCTGCCGGGTACGGGCATGACCCCGCTCGGCCACACCCTGGTCGGCTTCCTCTACCTGCCGACCGTCGCCTGGGCGCCGCTGCTGGCGGCCGTCACCGTGTCGTACCACCGCCGCCACCGGGCGCCATCGGTGGTGATGACGCTCCCTCGGGCGGCCTGAAGCACAGTCGGCAGGCATGTGACGCGAATCACGGCAGCGCCCGGGGCCCGCCGGACAGGACCGGGTGTGGAGCAATCGATACGGGCGCGGATCCGCGCCGGGGACGCCGAGGCGTTCGGGCAGGTCTTCGAGGATCACGCCCGGGCGGTGTACCGGCACGCCGTACGGATGACCGGGGACCGGACCGTCGCCGAGGACGTGGTCTCGCTGACCTTCCTGGAGGCCTGGCGGCTGCGCGCCCGGATCGCCCCCGAGCGGGAGGACGGCGCGGAGAGCCTGGCGCCGTGGCTGCTGGGCATCGCCGGGAACGTCATCCGCAACACCCGCCGGGCGGCCCGCCGGCACCAGAAGGCGATGGCCAAGCTGCCGCCGCGCGAGGTGGTGCCGGACTTCTCCGGCGAGCTGGCGGGCCGGATCGCCGACGCCGAGGAACTGGCCGCCGCGAAGGCCGCGTTGGAGCGGCTGCGGCCGGCCGAGCGGGAGGTCTTCGCGCTGTACGTGTGGGAGGGGCTGGACCACGCGGCCGTCGCCGAGGCGCTCGGCCGCCCGGTGGGTACGGTCCGCTCCCGGCTCTCGCGTGCCCGCGCCCGGCTGCGGGAGCTGACCGAGCGGGAGCTGGCCGCGGCGCGTTCGGCGCGGGCGGAGCAGCGGGGCGCGCCGCCGGCGGGCCACCAGGCCGGCCACCGGGCGGCGGAGACCTCGCAACGCCCGGGCAGCACCGGACAGGTACCAGGTGACCGCACCCCCGCGGTCCGGCCGACCAAGGAGACGATCCGATGAGCGCCACCCCCCGGCACCGGTCCGAACAGGCCGATCGGGAGGAGCTGGCCCGGCTGCTGCCGGCCCCGGCCGCTCCGGTCCTCCCCCGGAGCCGCCACCTCCTGCTCAAGGAGCACCTGTTGGACAGCATCACCGACCCGGACGGCACCCCCGACACCCCTCGGCGCACCACCCGTCGGCGCGGCCTGCTCCTGGGCGCCGCCCTCCCGCTGGGGCTGGCCGCCGCGCTGGCCGGGGTCCTGCTCACCACCGGCACCGACGGCTCCACCCCCGGCGGCGACGACAGCGGACGGTCGCTGGGCAGCAGCAGCGGTGTCGCGTACACCCTGGAGAGTGAGGAGGAGGTGGTCCGGCTGACCATCCTCGAGGACTACAAGCCGGTGGACGTGGACCAGTTGCAGCGCGACATCGACCGGTTCGGGATCCGCGCCCGGGTCTACCCCGGCGAGCCGGGCTGCAAGGCCCGCGAGCCGAAGCAGCCCTCCCACGTGGACCTCACCGCCGGGTGGGACATCGAGCACGGGCCCGGGGAGCCGCTCGTGCTGACCGTCCACCCCCGTCGGCTCCCGGCGGGCACGGAGATCTTCATCTACCTGCCGCTGGCCAGGACTTCGCCGGCCAACAGCTCCCGCGAGATGCAGGCCGGACTGATGAAGTCCCCGGGCCCTTCCTGCATGCCGGCCAAGGAGTACGTCAACCCGCTGGCGAGCCTGTACCCGACCCCGCCGGCGAAATGACCCGGCCCGGCCCGTAGGCACCCCCCCTTCCGTGGAACCAGTCGGACTACATATGCAGTCCAACGACATATACAGTCGTCCGACAGTCGACAGAAGGGGGCGCGCCCATGCCACCCCGCACCACGACCCGGCCGAACCCGACCCGGCCCGACCCGACTCCGCTCGCCACCGGTCGAAGCACCGCCCGAAGCACCGCCCGAACCGCCGTGCGTGCCACAGCCGCCACCGTCCGCGCCGCCGTCGTCCGGACCGCCGCCACCCGGCCCGCCGTCGTGCTGCTCGTCGGCTACCTGGCCGAGCTGCTGTTCCGTCTCGTCCTCGTCCGGTCCATGGACTTCCCGTCCGTCCACCCCGACGAGGACTCCTACCTCGCCGAGGCCCGGGTGCTGGCCGGCGGCTCGGCGACCGAGATCCCGGTCGGCGTGGTCATCCCCGGCGGCTACCCCCTGCTGATCTCCCCCGCGCTGCGCCTGGCCGACGACCCGACGACCGCCTACCACCTGGTCATGGGCGTCAACGCCGCCGTCAACGCCCTGGTCTTCCCGCTCGCCCACGTCGCGCTGCGCCGCCTCGGCCTGGACCGCCGCCTCTCGTACGCCTTCGCCGCCGCGACCGCGCTGCTGCCGCCGGTGGTCTTCTACTCGCAGTTCGTGCTGACCGACGCCGTCCTGCCCGTCCTGGTGCTCGCCTGGCTGCTCTGCCTGCACGGCTGGCTCGCCGACGGCCCGCCGCGGCGCCGCACCTGGCACGCCGTCGGGGCGGGGGCGTCGGCGGGCTACGCGATGGCGGTGCACGACCGCGGCGGCGTGGTGGTGGCGCTGACCGCCGCCGTCCTGCTCGGCGTCCTGCTGCTGCGCCGGGCGCCGTGGCGCGCCACGGCGGCCGGGCTCGCGGCGCTCGGCCTCGGCGTGCTCGGCGCCGAGCTGCTGTCGGCCTGGCTGCACGCGCGGTTCACCGTCCCGGACAGCGACGTCGGCGGCTCGCTCTGGAAGGGCCTGACCGATCCGGGCGCCGCCGTGCAGACCCTCGCCCGGGCGGCCGGTCAGATCTGGTACTTCACCGTCTCCACCTGGGGCGTCGGCGGGCTCGCCGTCGTCGCCTGCCTGTGCGCGGTGTTCGACCGCCGCCGGCCGCCCGCCCTGCGGACCACCGGCGGCGTGCTGGTGGCCCTGCTGCTCGGCACGGCCGTGGCCTCCGCCGCCGCCCTGCCGCTGGACGGCCGGGTCGACGACTGGGTGTACGCCCGGTACACCTCCTACCTCGTCCCGTCGGCCTTCGTCGCGGTGCTCGCGCGGTACGGTCGCCGCGCGCTGGTCCGGACGGCGACGATCGCGGCCGGACTCGTCCTGCTGCTCGCCGGGGTCGTGGCGCTGGCGGCCGGCGAGCGGCTGCGGACGTCGATGTTCATCCCCTGGACCCTGCCCGACGTCTCGTTCCTGGCCGCGGACTGGGGCCGGATCGACCTGCCCCGCACCTGCGCCGCCGTGCTGGTCCTGCTCGGTGCGGCGGTCCTGGTCCGCCACGCCGGGGGCCACCGGGTGCTCGGGGCGCTCGGCGTCTCGCTGGCGCTGTTCGCCGCCTTCGCCACCACGACGATCACCGCACAGGTCGCCCGGCCGCACGCGGAGGGCCGCGAGGGCCTGGCGACCGGCTTCACCCGCGCCGCCGGGATCACGGCGGACGACAACGTGGTGTTCGCCTGGGACGTCGACTGGTCGCTGCGCGCCGCCCAGACCTTCGAGGTCTACCGGGGGCGGGTCTGGTCCCGCGACCCCCGCTGGCAGCCCGTCCCGGCGGAGGCGAACGTGATGGTCCTCCCGCTGCCCGGGGAGGGGAGGCCGCCGGAGGCGTACTGGCCGGGCCACCCCGCCGACTGGTACGTCGAGCGCTTCGACGCCCGGCAGAACTGGGCGGTCTGGCACCGGCGTTGAGCGCTCCGGTGTCGCCTAACCCGCCGTACCGGCGTGGGCGACGGCGGCGGCGTGGGCGGCGGCGGCGTGGGCGGCGAGGACGGTGTCGAGCAGCCCGGGGAAGCGCTGCTCCAGGTCGACGGTGCGCAGGGCGGAGAAGCGCCGGTTGGCCTCCTCGCGCTGGACGATCAGGCCGGACTCGCGCAGCACCTTGAAGTGGTGGCTCAGGGTGGAGGGCGCGACGTCCACCGGGAAGGTGCCGCAGGCCCGTTCGGGCTCGGTGCGCAGAACGCGGACGATGGTCATCCGGGTGGGGTCGGAGAGCGCGTGCAGGACGTCGAAGAGGTCGATCTCCTCGGCCGCGGGGTGGGCGAGCGCCGGTCGTCGGCGGGTGCTGCGGGGCATGGGTCGACCTCCCTGATCTGCGATGTTCGACATCCATGGAAATGGCGTGGTACCACTGTCCCGCGCCAATTTCGTCGTTCGTCGAACATCGTAGTCGAGGGGGCCCGACATGCGTGCGCTGGTGATGACCGCACCCGGTGGAGCGGAGAACTCGGAGGTCCGGGAGGTCCCGGTGCCGCACCCCGGACCGGGCCAGGTGGCGGTCGACGTCGCCCACGCCGGACTGAACTTCGTGGACGTGATGACCCGCCGCGGCGACGCCGCGTACGCCGCCGAGTGGCCGTACCGGCCCGGCAAGGAGGTGTCCGGTACGGTCCGCGAGCTCGGCGCCGGGGTCACCGGCCTGGCGGTGGGCGACCGGGTGGTCGCCGCGCCGGTCGGCGCCGGGCTGGCCGAGGTGGTGGTCGCGGAGGCCGCGCTCACCGTGCCGCTCCCGGACGGGGTGGCGCTGCGCGAGGCCGCCGCCGTCCCGCTGGGCCTGGCCACCTCGATGCTGCTGCTGACCGACGCGGGCCGCTTCACCGCCGGGGACACCGTCCTGGTCCACTCGGCGGGCGGCGGGATCGGCAACGCCGTCGCCCGGCTCGTCCCGCTGCTCGGCGGCGGCCGGCTGATCGGCACGGTCGGCCGGCCGGAGAAGGCCGCGGCGGCGCTCGCCTCCGGCTACGACCACGTCTTCGCCCGCGGCGCGGCCGACGGACCGGGCGCCGATGGACCTGGCACCGACGGAAGCAGCGGCGGCGGACCGGCCGAGGCGATCCGCGCCGCCACCGGCGGCCGGGGCGTCGACCTGGTGCTCGACCCGCTGGGCACCGCCGCCCTCGACCTCGACCTCGCCGTGGCGGCACCCGGCGCGCGGATCGTGCTGTTCGGCAACGCGGGCGGCGGCGCCGTCGCCGACCTGCCCCCGCTCGGCCGCCTGATGGCGGGCAACCTGACCGTCACCGGCTTCAGCCACCGCGGCCTGGCCGCCACCGCCCCCGAGCGGCTGGCCCGCGCCGTCCGCCGGGTCCTCCGCCTCCTCGCCGACGGCGGCCTGGACCTGCCGGTCACCGAACTGCCCGGCCTCGACGCCGTCCCGGCCGCCCACGACGCCATGCAGGAGGGCCGGGCGACCGGCAAGTACGTGGTGCGCGTCGGCGGTTGATCCCGCACCCGCGGGTACGGCAACGCGCCCTGCACGGGAAGTCGACTCCGCCGACTTCCCGTGCAGGGCGCGCTACGTCACTTCGCCGGGCGGATCAGCTCGCGGACCCGGCGGAGGCCCCGGCGGAGGGGGCGGAGGGCGCGGAGCCGGCCCGGCCGGTGGCGGTGGGCGCGGTACGGACGGAACGCTTCAGAGCCATGTGCATGACAGGACTTCCCTTTCGATGAGGAGGGGACGGGAGTCGCCGGCGACGACGCGTCAGCTCAGCGGCTTGCCCGGGCACCAGGCGTCGCCCCAGGCCGTCGTCTGGACGCAGTGGTGGCCGTCGTGCACGCCGCCGGGTTCCGTCAGCGTCGCGCCGTCGAACACGGAGGCGCCGGCCGGAGCCACCCCGCCCAACCAGGCGGCGGCACCCAGCGCGACCACGGCCAGTGTCCGCGTCACGATTCCTCGCATGACGACAACTCCCATCACTTCGGGGACGGTTCCACACGTTCCGGGCGTTTCCGCAGTTCCTGCCGCATCGCCCGGTCCGTGCTCGTCACCCTGCCAGGCGGCGGATGGCCACGGCATCCCCCGCAGGGGATCATGAGCCTGCCTGGCAGCTTTAGGAGGCATGCGATGCACCCCGTGACCGGCCCCGACCCGACCGTCCCCGACCCGACCGCCGACGTGCCCGCGCTCGACAGCGCGGCCGTCACGCTCTACCGGTGGACGGTGGTGCACGAGCGCCTCACCCCGGCGACCCTCGCGCAGGCGGCGTCGGAGACCGACCTGACCCTGCCGGAGTGCGAGGCGGCCGTCCGGCAGCTCACCGGGGCCTGCCTCCTCCAGGAACTGTTCCCCGACGACCGCCGTACGGACGGGAACCGTACGGACGCGCCCCCGGTCGCCTGGCAGCCCGTCAGCCCCCAGGCCGCCACCGCCCAGCTGCTCTCCGCCCGCGACACCGCCCTGCGCGCCCGAGAGGAGGCCCTGCGCGAGCAGCGGCGGATCGTCCAGCAGCAGCGCGACGGCCTCGCGGCGCTGGTGCCCGTCTACCTCCAGGCCCGTCAGCACGCCTTCCCCCAGGGCACCATCGACCGCCTGCCGGACAAGTTCGCGGTGCGCTCGCTGCTCGCCGACGTGATCGACTCCTGCCGCAGCGAGGTGCTGGTCTCCAAGCACGGCGGTTCGTTCTCCCCGGCCGCCCTGCGCGAGGCGCTGCCGCGCGACCTGGCGCTGCTCGACCGGGGCGTCCGGATGCGCAGCCTCTACCAGCACGCGACCCGCTTCGACCAGCCCACCCGGGTGCACGCCGAGCAGCTCATCGAGGTCGGCGCCGAGATCCGGACGCTGCCGGAGGTGCTGCCACAACTGATCATCGTGGACGGCTCGCTGGCCCTGCTGCCCGCCAGCTCCGGCGGCGCGCTCATCATCCGCGAGCCCGACCTGCTCTCCTACCTGCTGACGGTCTTCGAACGGGACTGGGAGAACGCGGCCCCGTTCGCCAGCGGCCCGCAGGCCGCGCACGACGTCACCAAGACGATGAAGCAGAGCATCCTGGTGCTGCTCGCGAAGGGCCTCAAGGACGAGTCCATCGCCCGCCGCCTCGGCATCTCCCTGCGCACCTGCCGCCGCCACGTCTCGGACCTGCTGGACGGCCTCGGCGCGCACAGCCGCTTCCAGGCCGGCGTGGTCGCCGAACGGCTGGGCCTGACCTCGCACCCGGTCCCGGACGCCCCGGCCCCCGACGAGGAGCCCGAACCGGCCCCGGCCTGCCCCGCCTGCGGCGGCCCGCTGACGGCCCCCGCCCCCTCCCCCGCCGGCCCGCGCCCCGGCGGCCGCCCGCCCCGCTACTGCTCGCCCCGCTGCCGCTCCCGCGCCTACCGCACCCGGCAGCGGGAACGCGCGGACGGCGTCACGTAACCCCCCGGCGGCGTGACGTAACCCGGGATGCGCCCGCGAACCGGGCCGGTGGAGTCGGGCTGGTGGAGTCGGGCTGGTAGCCGCCCGGGCATAGCCCCGGGCGCACCGGTGTCGGGGGCGGGCATGACCAAGGTTCTGGTGATCGGCGCAACCGGCAGTGTGGGCAGGCACGTTGTGGCCTCGCTGGTCGAAGGCGGCCACGAGGTAAGGGCGTTGGTGCGGGACGAGGCGGCATCCCGGCTCCCGGCGGGCGTCGAGGCCGTCCAGGGCGACCTGCCCCGGCCCGAGAGCCTGGAGCCGGCGCTGGCCGGCGGGGTGGAGGCGGTCTACCTGATGTGGCCCGGGCTGCCCGTGCGGCCCCGGGTGGTGGAGCTGATCGCCCGGCACGCCCGGCGGGTCGTCTACCTGTCGACGGACGTGGCGGACCTCGCCGACGACGAGCCGGCCGTCGTCTTCCACCAGGAGATCGAGCGGCTGATCCGGCGCTCGGGCCTGGAGTGGACCTTCGTCCGGGCGATCGACTTCGCGGGCAACCTGCCGGCCTGGGCCGACCAGGCGCGGGAGCGCGTGGTCCGCCGGCCGTACGGGCGGGCGCGGCGATCACTGGTGCACGAGCGGGACATCGCGGACGTCGCGGTGCGGGCGCTCACCGAGGACGGGCACGGCCGCGCCGCGTACGTGCTCACCGGCCCGGAGTCGCTCTCGCACGCCGAGCCGGCCGGGATCATCGGCGAGGAGCTGGGCGTCGCGGTGCGGTGGGAGGAGCTGCCGCCGGAGACGGCCCGCGAGGAGCTGACGGCGGCCTGGGGCAACGCCGCGTTCGTGGCGGCCCGGCTGCGCGCCTGGGAGTCGTTCACCCGGGAGCCGGAGCGGGTGACCGGCACCGTGCGGGAGGTGCTCGGGCGTCCGCCGCGCGATGTCCGCAGCTGGGTGCGGGACCACGCGGCGGACTTCCGCTAGGCCGGGGGTCAGTACCGGACGGCCTTGACCACCACCGGCAGCAGCGTCCGGTCGGCCGGCTGCCTGCTGAAGGCGACGGGCTCGGCCGTGCCGTTCGCCGGGACGTTCTCGGCGCCGACGACGGCGCTGTCCACGGTCTTGCCGCTGGTGTCGGTGAAGTCGACCTGGACGGCGTAGGAGGCCGCTTCGAGCCCCCGGTTGCGGATCGTGACGACCACGGCGTGCAGGCCGCCGGTGTTCTGCCGGTTGATGCCGGTGATCGCGACGTCGTTCACCGCGTTGCCGCCGTCCGGCTCCCCGCTGAGCACCGAGGCGGCCTTCTCCCTGGTCGTCACCTGCTGCGCCGAGACGGAGGCCTCGAAGGCGGAGGCCGCCGCGGCCTTGGAGGCGACGGACGCCGCGGAGGCCTCCGAGGCCGAGGCGATGGCCGCGGACGCCGAGGCCAGCAGCGACTCGGCGGCGGAGGCGACGGCGGAGGGCGGCTCGCCGGAGAAGGCGCCCGCGTTGGGCGGGGTGGCCGTCGCCGAGCCGGCCGCCGTGCCCGAGGAGCTGCTGCTGCAGGCCGCGAGCACGGCGACGCCGGAGGCCGCCACGATCAGCGCGACCGTCCGCTGCGGCGTCCACCTCCGGCCCGGTCGGCGGTGGCTGGGGGGACTGTGGAGTTCACGCACCGAGGGATCCCTCTCCTGGTCGGTGTTCGGCGGCCGAGGGGCCCGTACGTCCCCATGCTTGGCAACATCCCGCTCCACAGCGACAGCTCCTGACCCGTCCGAGTGGCCCGGGCCCCCGGCGGAACGGCGGACTCGGGAAAGACGAACCGCCCCGGGCGCGCGAGCACGGCGCGCCCGGGGCGGGGCTTCGAGGACCGGCGGAGCTCAGGCCTTGGCCTGGTCCGCCTCCTCGGCGCCGGCCCCCGCCGGCACGGGAACGGAGCGCAGCCGGGACGCGGGCGGCGCGGGGATGACGGCGGCGACGGCGGCCGCGATCAGCGCGACGCCGCAGCCGATCACCAGGCCGACCCGGAAGCCGCCCTCCGAGGGCAGGGTGTGGCCGCCCAGGGTGACGGTCATCTGCGACAGCACCACGCCCATCACGGCGGCGGACACCGAGGTGCCCAGCGAGCGCATCAGGGTGTTGAAGCTGTTCGCCGAGGCCGTCGCGGTCAGCGGCACCGCGCTCATGATCAGCGCGGGCATCGCGCCGTAGGCCAGGCCCACGCCGCTGTTGCAGACGATCGTCACGATCAGCACGCCCCAGGTGGAGCCCATCAGCGGCAGCGCCAGCCCGTACCCGACGGCGATCGTCAGCGCCCCGGCGACCAGGGTGAACTTCGGTCCGCGCGCGGCCGACAGCTTGCCGCCGAACGGGGAGACGACCATCATCATCAGCCCGCCGGGCGCCATCCACAGGCCCATCGCCAGCATCGACTGCCCGAGCCCGTAACCGGTGGCCTCCGGCAGCTGGAGCAGCTGCGGCACGATCAGCGCCTGGGCGTACATGCCGAAGCCGACCAGGACGGAGGCGGCGTTGGTCAGCAGCACCCGGGGGCGCGCGGTGACCCGCAGGTCCACCAGCGGCTCGGTGACGCGCAGCTCCCAGCGGGCCCAGAGCAGCAGGATCGCGGCGGAGGCGGTGAACAGGCCGAGGGTCCGGGTGCTGCCCCAGCCCCAGTCGCCGCCCTTGGAGACGGGCAGCAGCAGGCAGACCAGGCCGACGCTGAGGCCGATCGCGCCGACGTAGTCGAAGCGCCCGCCGGTGGCGGGGCGGCCGTCCGAGGAAGCGGAAGCGGCCGGGGCCGGGATGATGACCCAGAGCAGGCCGATGATGACGACGGCCAGTACGGCGGTGCCCCAGAACAGCACGCGCCAGCTGGCGTAGTCGGCGACGCCGGCCGCGATCGGCAGGCCGAGGCCGCCGCCGATCCCCATGGAGGCGCTGACCAGGGCGATCGCCGAGCCGAGCCGCTCGGGCGGCAGCACGTCGCGCAGCAGGCTGATGCCGATCGGCACCAGGCCCATGCCCATGCCCTGCAGGGCCCGTCCGGCGATCATCGGCACCACGGAGTCGGCCACCGCGCACAGCACCGAGCCGAGCAGCAGCGGGACGCAGGAGGCGATGAGCATCGTCCGCTTGCCGAGGAGGTCGCCGAGGCGGCCGCTGATCGGGACGAAGACGGCGGCGGAGAGCAGGGTCGCGGTGATGACCCAGGAGGCGTTGGACGCGGTGGTGTGCAGGAGTTGCGGGAGCTGGCTGATCAGCGGGGTGACCAGGGTCTGCATGATCGCGGCGACGGTGCCGGTGAAGGCGAGCACCGCCACGATCGGACCGGTGCGGGGGGTGGGGGCGGGGCCGTTGATGACGGGCCTCCTCGGGCGGTCGAAGAGCAGTCGAAGAACGTTCGAAGAGCGTTCGAGAGCGGAAACATGCACAAAACACACGATGTGCATGAAACACAAGACGGTCAGCTTACACAGGATGTGCGCGATGCACATCATGTGTGCCGCGCATGCCTCTGGCATACTGAAGGGTGATCCACGGAGAACCCGCAGGTCGAAGCGGTGATGAAGGGACTTCGACATGACCAGCCCCACGCACGAGGTCGCCCTCGAGTTCCTGGTGTTCGCCCGGCACCGCGACCTCAGCCAGGTCAACGCCCGCCCCGAGGGCAGCCAGCTCGAACGCAGCGCCTACATCCTGCTCAGCCGGGTCGACGCCGAAGGGCCGATGTCCATCGGCCAGCTGAGCGACGCCTTCGCCCTGGACGTCTCCACCCTCAACCGGCAGACGGCGGCCCTGAAGAGCGCGGGACTGCTCGAACGCATCCCGGACCCGGACGGCGGCATCGCCCGCAAGTTCCGCCTCACCGAGGAGGGCCGCCGCCGGCTGGACGCGGAACGCGAGGCGCACGTACGGGCGCTGAACCTCGTGATGACGGACTGGCCGGAGGAGGACATCGCCTCCTTCGCCGGCTTCCTGCGCCGCTTCAACACCGGCATCGAGCGGCTCGACGGCCGCCCCTGGCCGCGCGACTGAGCCGACGCGGGCGCCGCGCGGGACGTCGGCCCGGCAGGGGAGCGCACGGGAAGTCGGCGGGGCCGACTTCTCGCGCGGGGCGGCCTGGAGAATGCCCGGCATGGGAACGGACATCAACGGATTCATCGAGTGCCGGGCATGGTTCCCGCGCGACGAGGACGGGAAGCCGGCCTGGCAGGCCGCCGTCGCCCTCGACCTCCTCAACACCACCAGGAACTACGACGCCTTCGGCTGCCTCTTCGGGGTCCGCAACCACGCCAACTTCCGCCCGCTGGCCGCCGATCGCGGACTGCCGCCGGACGCCTCGCAGACCGTGCGGGCGGCGGTGGACACCTACGGGACCACCTTCTACGGCACCACCTGGATCACCTGGGCCGAGGTGAGGGCCGTGGACTGGGCCGAGGCGGCGGAGGCACCCGACAGCCGGCTCCACGAGTACCGGCGGACCCCCGACGGGCTCACGCTCGTCGGCAAGAGCGCCTGGAACCGGCGCTTCGGCGAGACCCTCGGCATTCCCGAACCGGTGCCGACACCGGGACCGGGGTCGGAGCCGGGCGAGGTGCGGACCTGGCCCGAGGGCAGCGAGTGGGTGGTCGACGACGTCGTCTACCGCTCCGAGCGGATGGACCGCCGCGACGCCGTCCGCGAGGACGGCGAGTGGAAGCCGGTCTGGACGGTCATGGAGGCCCTCGCCTCGCAGCACGGCGACGACAACGTCCGGCTGGTGGTCTGGTTCGACTACTGAGCGGCGCCCGCCCGCAAGCGCCGCCCGCCGCCCGGCGGTCGCAGCTCGGCAGCCGGCTCAGCCGTCGGCGCGGATCCGGTCGGCGACCGGGAAGTCGGTCCCGCAGTCGGGGCACGTCGCACCGCCGAACACGTGGGTCAGCGCGTGCGCGACCTCGCGCTGTCCGTCGGCGAGCGCGAGGTCGTGGAGGCGCCGCCCGATGCCGTCCAGGTCCGCGGGGTCGGCCGGCCGCAGGGGCCGGGTCTCGATGTCCCCGTCGGTGAGCGCGTAGTCCTCGCCGGTGGAGAAGTGGCCGCGTTCGCCGAAGACGATGAACAGGCCCGCCCCGCAGCCCGGGCAGGAGACCTCGTACTCCTCGCTCCCGAGCCCCCAGGCCAGGTCCTCGCTCCACCCCGCGACGCCTTCGAAGCCCAACACGGCTTCCAGGAGGTGGACGTACTCTCCGCGGTCCGTGGCGGTCCGCAGGTACCGGTTCGCGGCTTCCAGCAGCCCGGCGATCTCCGCCGCGTGCTCCGCGCGGACGTCGCCCGCCTCGTGCAGCTGGTCGGCGCCGGCCGTGATCGCGCCCGCCAGCACCACGGCGTTGACCGCCTGGTCCCGGTCCCCGCGCGCGGCCAGGTCGGCCAGCCAGGGCAGTGCCGCGAAGCTGGCCGGGTAGACGCTGCCCTGGTGGCACAGGGCCGACCACAGGTCGTTCCAGAGTTCGGCGCTGGGCTCCGCCGCGATCCGGTCCAGCAGGGCGGGTACGTCCTCGGCGGAGCCGTAGGCGTGGTGGAGGCGTGACCAGTCCGTCATGCGGCGATCCAACCAGGCCGACGGGCGCCACCCGTCAGCGGGCCGGGGGGAGTTGGGCGAGGAGGGCGGGGCCGGTCCAGGCGGGGGTGGCGGCGGGGGCGGCGGCCTCGGCCCGGCGGACGAGGGTGATCAGGCGGGCGTTGGCGGGGGCGGTGAGGCCGTGGCGTTCGGCGAGGGCGACGATCTCGCCCTGGAGCGAGTCGATCTCGGTGGGGCGGCCGCGCTGGAGGTCCTCCCACATCGAGGAGCGGGCGGTGGCGTCGATCCGCAGGCTCGCCCCGGCCAGCCGCTGGAACAGGGCGTCGGGCAGGCCGAGCACCCAGGGCATCAGCCCCGGCGGCACCGGGCCGAGCCGCGCCGGTGCGACCCCGGCGGCCCGGAACGCCGCCAGCGCCTCCCGCTGGCAGCGCGCCACGCACCGCCGGTACGCCCGCTGCCCGACCTGCTCGCGCAGCGGAAGCCCGGAGAGCGCGTTGACGGCGTTGTTGAGGTTCAGCAGCAGCTTGGCCGCCTGGACGGCCGGCATGTCCGGCCGCAGGTCCAGCCGGAGCCCGCTCGCCCGGGCCGCCCCGGCGAGGGCGGCGGCCCCCTCCCCCGCCGCCAGCATCAGCGACCCGCCGCTGCCCTGGTGGACGGCGGCGGACCCGGTCCGCACCACGTTGTACGGGACCATGCCGGCCAGCACCCGGTGGGCGGGCAGCGCGGCCGCGAGCGCCCCGGCGTTGCGCAGGCCGTTCTGGAAGCTCACCACCACCGCGTCCGGGCCGAGGTGCGGGGCGAGTTCGCGGGCGGCGGTCGCGGTGTCGGCGGACTTCACGGTGACCAGGACGTGGTCGGCGCCGGCCACGGCCGCCGGGTCGGTGGCGGCGGTCAGGCCCCGTACCTCGCGGCGGGCCCCGCCCGGGCCGGTGAGGGTCAGCCCGGCCGCGTCGATCGCCGCCATCGCCGCCGGCCGCCCGATCAGGGTGACGTCGGCGGTCGCGGCGAGCATGCCGCCGAGGTGGCAGCCGATGGAGCCGGCGCCGAACACGGCGATCCGGAGCCTGCGTTGGGCGGGGGTGGCGGGCACGGGGGGCTTCTCCGAGGGGTGGGCGGACGGGGAAGGCGGACGGGGAAGGCGGGGACCGTCAGTCGAAGAGGTCGGGGTCGGAGGCGGTGATCTGGTCCCACAGCGGGCGGGCCTGGAACCAGCCGGCCAGCGGGGTCCCGACCTGGCCCCGGGTGATCAGCGCGGTCTCCCGGTCGATCGGCTTGGGGGTGCCGGCCGCCATCGCGAGCAGCTGCGCCTGGCAGGAGCGCTCCATGGTGACGAACCACCAGACCGCCTCGGCCACGGACTGGCCGACGGTCAGCAGGCCGTGGTTCTGCAGGATGACGGCCTTGTGACTGCCGAGCGCGGCGGCAACCCTCTTGCCCTCCTCGGTGTCGGTCACGACGCCCCGGTAGTCGCTGTACAGGCCGTGGTCCTCGAAGAAGGCGCAGGCGTCCTGGGTCAGCGGGGCGAGCGGGATGCCGAGGCTGGAGAAGGCCTTGCCGTGGAGCGAGTGCGAGTGGGCGGCGGCGACCGCGTCGGGGCGGGCGGCGTGCACCTGGGAGTGGATGGCGAAGGCGGCCCGGTTCACCGGGCGGGTGCCGTGCAGCAGGGTGCCCTCGTGGTCGACCAGGATCAGGTCGGAGGCCTTGATCTGGCTGAAGCTCATGCCGAACGGGTTCACCCAGAACCGGTCCGGGTGCTCCGGGTCGCGGACGGTGATGTGCCCGGCGACGCCCTCCGAGAAGCCGAACCGCCCGAACAGGCGGAAGCCCGCGGCGAGTTGCTCCTTGCGGTACCGGCGCTCCTCCTCCACCGAGTCGAACACCGGCGGCAGCGGCAGGGTGACCCCTTCGGGGGCGGGGCCCACGACGCCGATCGCCGCGTACGGGTCGGCGGGCTGCTGCGGTACGGGCATGGCGGCTCCTCGGGGTGCGGTCGGTCAGGTCAGAGGTGAGGTGTCACGCCGGATTTCCGGCGGACGTACGGAAGCGGTGGAGCAGTTCGCGGGCGGGCGGGCTGTCTGCGTCGAAGGCCTGCATGCCGTGGAGGTCGGACGGCACCCCGGGGCCGGCGAGCCAGACGCCGTGGCAGCTGAAGCAGAAGGAGACCTCGAAGAGGAGCCCGCCGGGGCCGTGCGCCCGGATCCCGTACCCGGGCGCGAAACAGCGGCGCAGTTCGCCCTCCGGCAGCTCGCCCATCAGGTCGAGGGCCTGCCGGAGGTGCTCGGAATCCCAGACGGTGAGGACCTCGCCGGTGACGGAGTCCGAGCCGTAGGCGCTCCTCGGATCCGCGATCCGGACCACTTCGATGAGGACGGTCTGCGAGGCGACGTCGGGGAGCAGCATGCGAACAGGATCACAGAGCGGGACTGTTCCCGGGAAGGTGTCGTCACTCCAGCCGATGGCGGACGTCGCGGTTGCGCTTGTACTCGCGCATGAGCGCGAGGAGGTTGATCAGAGTGCTGGCCGGAACGTTGCCGATGTCGACCAGGCGGCGGCCGTGGAGGTTGATGTCACCGGGGATGGCGGACGGCCAGAGGAGGCCGAACTCACGGCCCTCGGTGCGGAGTTCCACGATGAGTTCGGTGACCTGGCGCGAGGTGAGGTGGAGCAGGGCCGGGTCGGCGGGGTGGATCGGGTGGTGGGCGCTCACGCGGCACCGTCCTGCCGCAGCTCAAACCAGACGGTTTTGCCGAGGTGCTGGGGGTCGACACCCCAGCGGTGGGTAAGGCCGGCGACGAGCTGGAGGCCCCGGCCGGTCTCGGAGAGGAGGGCGTGGGGGCCCAGGGTCGGGGGGAGTGGACTGCGGTCGGAGACGGCGACGCGGAGGGTGTCGACGCGGTGGTCGATGAGGATGACCGGGGAGGTCGTCTCGCCGTGGCGCCAGGCGTTGACGATGAGTTCGACCATGGCGAGCTCGGCGTCCGCGATGAGGGAGGGCGGCCAGCCGGCGCTGGCCATGCCGTCGCGGAGGGCGTCGCGGGAGAGGGTGAGGGAGGGGGAGTTGATGTTACGCACAGTTTCTCCCAGGGGGGATGGAAGGATGAACCGAGCGAGCTGTCACCGTGAGCCAGTCCGGGCATGGGTGCTCTGCGGTGCGAGGCAGCGTTACTGACGCCCGCATCGGTGGTCGGTGCGTCACCGACTGTAGGGCACGTGTGGCACATGTACCGGCACTTCTACCCAATCCTTCACTCGATCGATGGATTGCTGGACCCCTCGCGGGATCGCGATGGATGCTTGGGGCATGCCACCAGGAATCACCCCTTCTGCCCGGCAGGAACGAGTCGGCATCGAGCTGCGGAAGATGCGCGACTGCGCGGGACGCACAACGGCCCAGGCTGCCGCGCTGTTTGGGTTCTCTCGCACGAAGATCACACAGATCGAGAAGGCGCAGTACCCGATCAGCGCCGAGCGCGTGAGGATGCTCGCCTGCGACTTCCAGGAGAGCGACGCCGCTTACATCGAGGCGCTTGGCGCCATGGCCGAGGAGCGCCACAGAGGCTGGTGGGAGGAATTTCGCGGCTCCGTGCCAGTCGGCTTCCTCGACATTGCGGAGATGGAGTACTTCTCCAAGGGTTCTCGCTCGTACCAGGTCTCGCACGTTCCCGGCGTTATGCAGACGGAGGAGTACGGGCGGGCGATCTTCAAAGACGTCTACCCTCCGCTTTCACCGCGCCTGCTTGAAGCGCGCGTTGAACACCGAGTGCAACGTGCGGCAGTCTTGATTCGAGACGGAGCCGAGCCGTACTCGGCGTTGGTCCACGAAGCCGCTCTTCGCATGCTCTTCGGCGGCCGCGATGCCGCAAGGCGACAGCTGGACCAGCTGCTCGAGTACTCGGAACTGCCCCATGTGACACTCCGGGTGATCAGCTTCAGCACCAACGGCTTCATGGGTGCAGGTCAGGGGATCTGCTACGCGAGAGGCCCAGTCCCCCGCCTGGACACCGTTCAGCTCGATGCGGTTGGCGGCCCCGCGTTCCTGCACGAGCAGAAGCACCTGGAAAACTACCGACACATTATCGACGTGATGACTGAGCGGTCCCTGACCGAGAGCCAGTCTCGCGATGCCATCAGGCTAATCAAGAAAGAGCTCTGAGCCATGGAAAACCTTCACTGGAAGCGTCCTGAGGCCTGCCCGGACGGCAACTCCTGCCCGGAGGTGTCCATAGCCCCCGACGCCGTCTACGTCCGCAGCAGCCTCCTGCCCGACGCCATCGCCCAGCTCACCCCCGACGAATGGCGCGACCTCGTCTCCGCCATCCGCGCGGGCGAGTTCGACCTGTAGCACCCGACTACGGAGGGAGTTCGATGAAGAACCTCGCCTGGACGCGGCCCACGTCATGCCCCAACGCGAACAACTGCCCCGAAGTTGCCGTAGCTCCCGACGCCGTCTACGTCCGCAGCAGCCTCCTGCCCGACGCCGTCGCCCAACTCACCCCCGACGAATGGCGTGACCTCGTCTCCGCCATCCGCGCGGGCGAGTTCGACGTCTGACGCCTCCCCCGCCGCACCGGCCGGCCCGTTCCACCCTCCGGCCGGTGCCCCGGCGGCCCCGATTCGGCGCACGGGCACTGAGCTGCTAATATTTCTTTCAGCGCGAGGGACATGAGCCCTCGTCAGGCGTCAGCGGTGCTACCAGAGCACGTCCTACTTTCAGTAGGAAGAGTCCGTGCAACCCGGGCCTGGCGCTCCATCACCGGAAGGGTCCGGCACCACACAGGTGCCGGACCCTTCCGCATTCCCCCCCGGCACTTGGTGAACGTCACGGCGATCGGGATGCCGCGACGGTCCACGATCACATGGCGCTTGGAGCCAGGTCCGCGCGGTGCAGTTCGGTCAGCAGTGCGGCGTGCAAGCGGGGCCACACGCTGGCCTCGGTCGATGGCGTCGTCCGGGAGCGGGCGGCAGCAGCGGAGCCACCCGCTCCCACAAGTCATCCGGGACGGGAGCAACACGCACCCCGGGTACCCTGCCGACCGAGACCGCCGAGTACAAGAGGGCAGCTCAACTCATGCTGAAGCGGTCAGCAGGGGCAGGATCACTCCTCGTACCACTGCTCTGCCCCGAGCCGGGCCTCGCTGATGGCGGCGTCACCGACACGGGCGGCACGCACGAACACGCCGAGGCCGTAGATCTCCATGTCCCCGCTGACGGGAAGCCGCAGGCCGAGGTCGTTGTCCGCGATGTACCTGACGATGTCGGCTTCGACGGCGGTGACCGGCCGGCCGACGAGCGGGATGCCGTCGAGGAGGATCTGGGGGCCGGATCGCCCAAGGGCGGTGACCGCGACAAGGAGCGGGCCGCGGCCTTGCTCCCACCCCGAGTAGTGCGCGCGGACGCCGGCGGCCTCGAATCGCTCCTCCACCAGTCGCTCCTCCTCAGGGTCACCCTGGGTCGCCCAAGGGGTGCCTGCGGGGAAGGGATGGTAGATGCCGCGCGAAGAAGCCGTCTCCCCGCCCAGGGCAGCCGACACCTGCTCCGGCGTCATCTCGAACCGAAGCGGCCCCACCCGCTCCAGCGGCACACACTCCCACTGCGGCCGCTCCCGCTCGGGCCGTACTGTCCACGGCCCCGGTTCGGGGTCGGGGCGCCGGAAGTTGCTACGCCAACTCGCCACGGTCCTGTCGCCGTACGGGTTCTCGGCCAGGCCGGGCCCGGTCACCAGCAGGTCGGTGACCATGGCATCCAGCCGCTGTCGCCGGAAGCCCTCGGCATCCGGCAGCCACTGCTGGACCGCACCCACCGAGACACCCCACGCCGGCACGTCCTGCTCCCCTTCGGCGTTCGGCACCTCCTTCACCCCGCACCGCAGCGCCAGGCGGCTGATGTCCGCGCGCACCTCGGAAGGCGCCCGGCCGACCAGCACCACGCCCTCCAACAGCACCAGCGGCCCGCTATTCGCATTGATCCCCACGGCCACCAGTTGCTCCCGCGGTCCGAAGATCGCGCTCACTCCATGCCGGCGGTACCAGCTCCACGACCGCAGAGCGCCGCTGAGGACACCGGCCGGAGCATCCTCGCCCAGCGCCACGTTTACCTGTTCAGGCGACATCCCGAACCGCAGCGGCCCCACCCCCACCAGCGGCTCCAGTAGCCAGCTCGCCCGGCCTCCGACTCCGACACCCATCCCAACCCCCGTGCTGCGTCCGGTCACCGGCACAATCGGCCTGCAAGGAACACCAACCTAGCGATGACCTGTGACACCAGGTGCAGCAGCGGATCGGCGGCCTGGCCTGCAGCATCGTCTGCCTCCGGCACCTTCGAAGTCATTCCGAAACGATCAGTTAATCACTCGGCATCTCCTCCCCCGACTGACATCGTGGCGGGCATGGACCAGACGCGACCAACCGCTCCCGACGATTCCGACCTGCCCGTCAGCATGGAGCGGAACCTCGCCGAGCACGCCTGCCACCTGCACCGCCGCCTGGAGCACGCGACCGTCACCGAAACCGCCGACCTCGTCGTCGCCGACAGCGGGCTCGACGACGACACCTTCAACATCGTTGCGGCGGCACGCTTCACCGCCGGCACCGCCCCCGCCCGGCTCGCGGAGACCGTCCGGACGCTCACCGCGACCGGCCGCCCCTTCTCCTGGTGGGTCGGCCCCGCCACCACTCCCCCAGATCTCCCCACCCTCCTCTCCACCGCCGGCCTCCAGGCCTCCGAGACCGAGACCGGGATGTGCCTGGACCTGCACACCGCCCCGCCGGAGCCGTCCGCCGACGACCTGGACATCCGCCTCGCGACAACTCCCGAACAACTCGCCGACTACGCGACGATCGTGGCGGCGAACTGGGACCCGCCGGCCGCCACGGTCCGCCGCTTCTACGCCGACGCGACCGAGTACGCCCTCTCCCCCGACTGCCCCGCCCGCTACCTCGTCGGGTACGTGGCCGGGCGACCGGTCTGCTCGGCCGAGGTCTTCCTCTTCGCCGGGGTCGCCGGGATCTACAACATCGCGACCCTCGCTTCCGAGCGCCGGCGCGGCTACGGCGGAGCCATCACCCTGGCCACCCTGCGCACGGCCTACGACGCGGGCTACCGCACCGCCGTCCTCCAGGCCTCCTCCGACGGTGAGCCCGTCTACCGCCGCCTCGGATTCCAGTCCTGCGGCGGGTTCACCGAGTACGCGGTCGCCCCCTGAGCCTGCCCGCCCGGCCTCGTGGCACCGCGATTCGGCACACCGGCACTGAACTGCTAATATTCCTGATGTCGCGAGGAACATGATTCCTCGTCAGGCGTCAGCGGTACTACCAG